>NZ_JBITGI010000010.1:0-327205 GCF_044456945.1 Streptomyces sp. NPDC050759
GCCGGGTGTAGCGCACCATCAGGACCTTGAAGGCCGCGAGCAGCACCATGTAGAGCGTCGCCCGCTCCTCCCGCGCCAGCCGCTTCAGGCCGTCGACGACCTCACGCCGCACCGTGAAGAACCGCGTCCCGCCCTGATAGCTCGGCACCGCCGGACGTACCCGGTCCGCGGGCAGCTCCAGCACCGGCGGCATCCCGCTCAGCTGCTCGCGCCAGTACGCCGTGTGCTCGTCGTGCTCGTCCCTGGAGGTGACCCGGTGAGCATCGTGCACGGAAGTCAATGCTCCCCCCGTTCCTGTCCACCGCCGCCGGCATAGAGCGCACGGCATGAATGACTGCTACTCCGGAATAGCCGTCAACGTACCCACGAATACCGCCTCTCACCAGCCCCTACCTCACCCCTCAACCCCCCTATACCGCACCACCATTGGATTCCTTCACCCCCTCCCTTTTAGAAACCTCAAGTTGAGGAACATATGTGGGGTTGACCGCGAACAGAACAGCTTCGAACCTGATTGAAAATACCTTGGGTAGTTCATGAACAGCGATGGGCCGACCATTCAGAACCCCATGGAGGGATCAGGGAATGACAGCTTCGCTCTTGCACCGAATACGTCGCGTCGTGGTTGTCGCCTCGAGTCCGCGGGGCGGTTCATCGCTGCTCGCCGAGCTCCTTCGCACCTGCTCTGAACTGGTCCATTTGCCTGGTGAGACGCCTCCCCTGCTCACCCTCGCCGGCCTGGACCCGGTGCGGCGGAACGGCAGCGAAGCGCTCACCCCGGCAGACGCCGCGGCGTTCCGCGAGCCTTTGGAGGAACAGCTGGCGCAGGAGCTCGGGAATCCCTCCGACAATTGGGACAGGGAAAACCTGGCGAGGTGGCTGCTGCGCCGGCTGTCCATGCAGTGGCCGGACGAGATGTTCGACCTTGACCAGGTTCGCCGATGTCTGGACGCGGCCGCCGAAATCAAGCCGCCGCCCAACCGGTCCAGCGAATTCTCGGCGCTCGAGGACTTCCATCTCGAATTCATCGCCAAGGTGCGCGGCAAGCACCCGTCCATCAACCCTTATTACTACGACATCGCACCCACTACGGTCGCCGGCCGCTTCCCCGGGCTGCCCGTACCACAGGGGCCCCCCGGAGCACGGCTGGTGGAGGTCCCGCCGTTTCTCATCGCCCGCCCGTGGCAGCCGGCCGGGCCGGACGCCGAAGCCCGCACACTGATCATCAAGGCGCCGGGCTGCTCGTACCAGATCCCGTTCTTCGAGGCCCTGTTCCCCAACGCCCGGGTACGCGTGGTGCATCTGACCCGGGCGCCCGGCCCCGCGATCAACGGGCTGATCTCGGCCTGGCATCACCGCGGGTTCTTCTCCCGCCGCGTCAGCACGGAGCTGTCGATCAGCGGCTACAGCGATGTCCACCCGGACTGGGGCACCCACTGGTGGAACTTCGACTGCCCGCCGGGGTGGACGGACATGGTCAAGGAGCCGCTTGCCGCAGTCTGCGCCTTCCAGTGGCACTCCGCCCATCGCGCGGTCATCGACGAGACCGGGTCGTCCGGTCACGACGTGCTCCGGCTGCGGCACGAGGACTTCGTCGGCACACCGGAACAGCGCCGCGCGGCGACCCGGACGCTCGGCGAATGGCTCGGCCTGTCCGGGGGTGCGATCGACTCGCTCACCCGCCAGACCGTGGGTCCCGTCTCGGTGGTGACGAAGCCGGACGAGAACCGCTGGCTGAACAACCGGGACACGATCGGCCCGATGCTGACCGTGCCCGCGGTGCGCGAGGTCTCAACCGCCCTGGGATACGACGGCCAGGCCCTCGCCCCCGCCCACTGATCCACAGCCGCGGTCACCCGCGACAGCACGGCTCACCACCACACCATCCCTGATACGCCGAGGAGTCACCCGATGGCAGAGACCCCGGAGCGCATGCTCAAGCTGGGCACGTCGACCCTGTACGAGGCCGGCCGGCCACTGGATGCCGTACGGGCCATGAGCCCGACACTGCGCCCGGTCTGGTCCGGCGCCACGCTGTGCGGCCCCGCCGTGCCGGTGACGTGCGGCAGCGGGGACAACCTGGCGGTCCACCGGGCCATCGAGCGCAGCCCGGCCGGGAGCGTGCTGGCCGTCAACGGCGGCGGCGCCCTGGTGGGGTACTGGGGTGAGGTGCTGACCGCCGCCGCGCAGTACCAGGGGATCACCGGCGTGATCATCGATGGCGGCGCGCGTGATGTGGACGCCTTGCGCGAGCGGGGATTTCCGGTGTTCTCCCGCGGCGTCGGAATGCCCGGGGCGTACAAGCGGGAGTCGGGATCGGTGGGACTGACGACGGACGTCGGCGGGGTGCCGGTCTCCCCGGGCGACTTCGTGGTGGCCGACGCGGACGGGGTGCTCGTCATCGCGCGGGAACATGTCGAGCAGGTGCTGCTGGATGCCGAGGAGCGGGCGGCCCACGAGACGGAGCTGATGACCAGGATCCAGAACGGGGAGCGGACCATCGACCTCTTCGGGCTGCGCTGCCCCACGGTTCCCTGACGGACGCGGTGGGGCAGCGCGGTTCCTCAGTTGCCGCGGCGGAGCAGCAGCTTGCCCATGGTGCGCTGTGACTCCAGGGCCTCATGTGCGGCGCGGGCGTCCCGCAGCGGGAAGGTGCCGCCCACATGCACCCGCAGCGTCCCTCGCAGCACCTGGTCGAAGAGGACGGTGGCCGCCTGCGTCAGTTCCTCCGGCGTGTGAATGTAGTCCGGGAGCATGGGCACATGGACGCTGAGCGAACCGCGGTATCCGAGCTCGTGCAGGTCCTGCTCCGGCACCGTGCCACTGGACTTGCCGTAGAGCACCAGGTGACCGCGCCGCCCGAGCGCCGCCAGACTGCCCTCGAAGGTGGCACGGCCGATCGAGTCGTACACCACGTCCGCGCCGCGTCCGTCCGTCATGCGGAGGGTTTCCTTGTCGAACTCCGCGTCGGCACGGCAGATCACCTCCTGGGCGCCCATGCTGCGGATCAGAGGGATCTTGTCGGGGTTGGACGCGGTGGCGATGACCTTGCCTCCTCTGTTGCGCACCATCTGGGTGAGCAGCAGCCCGGTGCCGCCGGCCGCGGCGTGCACAACGGCGACATCGCCCGGCTGGACCGGATAGGTGAGCCGGCAGAGGTAGTCGGCGGTCAGCCCCTGCAGCAGGACCGCGGCGGCGGTCTCGAGTGATATCCCGGCGGGTACGGGCACCACGCGCTCGGCCGGGACGGCCACCCGCTCCGCGTAGCCACCGGGGCTCGGGACGTCCGCCGTGGCCACGGGGTCGCCGACCGCGAATCCGGTCACTGCCGCGCCGACCGCGGCGACGGTGCCGGCCAGTTCGCGGCCGGGCACGAAGGGGACCTCGTAGTCGTAGACGCCGGCGCGGTTGTAGATGTCGTGGTAGTTGACGCCGACGGCGCTCACGTCGATGAGCAGGTCGTGATCACCCGGAACGGGTTCCGGGTGATCACGGTACTCCAGCGTCTCCGGACCGCCCTGCCGGGGCACGATGACAGCTTTCATCACAGGATCTTCTCTCGGGTCTAGATCTGGCCCAGGGCATCGACCAGTTCGGGCAGTCGCTCGCCGGAACGCACCCGCGTCAGGGTGGCCGCTTCTCGCTCTTCGATCCCGGCCGCGGCGGTCAGCGTCTCGCCCAGGAGGTCGTGCGGCACCACGGCGGTGCCGTTGCCATCGGTGAAGATCCAGTCCCCGTTCACGATGACCGTGCTGCCCACGAGGCACCGGTCACCGGCGCTCACCACGCGATAGGCGCCCTGCGTGTCCGTGGGGATGAAGTTGCTCGCGACGACGGGAGCCGGGACCTGGGCGACCAGGTCCTGGTCCCGTATGGCCCCGCCCAGCACCATGCCTTCGAAGCCGAGCGTCTCGATGAGATAGGTCGTCGACATGCCTCCGGCCAGCGCCGCCTCGGTCACCAGCGGGCCGGCGCCGGCGACGTAGAAGCGGCCGGAGCCGTCGGTGACCTCCGGCACCAGGAAGTCCCGGACTTCCGACCAGGTGCTGGGCCCGGGGCGAACGATGCTGCTGCCCTTACGGACCGGCGCCCAGCTCACCGGAAACGCGGCGCCGAAGCTCATGGTGCCGCCCTGCGACAGGCACTTGAGGCCGCTGTCGAGCACCGCGTTCGCAACCCCCAGCCCGTCGAGCGCGTCGGCGACGGCGCAGGTGGACACGCCGGTTTCCTTCAGGAACGCGGCCACCTTGGCGTGTGCGGCGATCTCGTCGTCCGCGGGTTCCAGTGCGAACTCGGCGCTCATACCGCCAGGACCTCGGTCTCGTACGGCACATGGATGGAGAAGCCCATGGAAACGGGGCCGAAGTCCTCGATGACCACCAGACCATGGGCCTCGGCGGCCGGCCGGGTCGTGATGCAGGCGTCGCTCTGCCCCTGCGCGCATCCGGCGGCCGCGGCGGCGTTGCTGCTCGCCAGCTCGATGCTGACGTCACGGCCGTCCAGGAGATTGACCGGCGCCGGGTGGGTGAGCACGGTCCTGATCTCGGCCCGCTGTTGCGGGGCGGCGAGGATCATGGGGTGGGTGGGCATCATGAAGCACTCGCGGAGCGCCATGGAGCGGAGATTCTGGAATACGATTTCGTGGAGCTTCGGATACACCACACAGCCGAGAAGAATGCTCCGGGTCGGCTCTTTGAGAACGGCCGGAACTGCCTGTTCCAGAGTGGGGTGCAGAATCACCCGGCCCTTGCCCGAGTGCTGCTCCTTCAGCCAGTACTTGGCCGCGGCCTCGCAATTGGTTCCGCTCGGCCCCAGCGTGTGGACGGCGACTTCGCCCTGCGTCATTTGGCCCCCTCCGTGAGCTTCTTGTAGTCCTCACGTACGGGAATGAACACGTCGATGCCACGGGCGGCCTCGTCGGCGCGCGCCTCGTGCTCGACGCCGCCGGGGATCACCGCGGTCTCCCCGGCGCGTAGGACGATCTCCTCGCCCGGCACGTCCAGGACCAGCGAACCTGCCACACAGTGGGTGATCTGCTCGTGCGGATGGCTGTGGCTCGGCACCCGGGTGCCGGCCTCGAACGACCAGGAGGCGAAGGTCATCTTCTCGGAGTGGATGAACTGGATGGCGCCGCCGGGGAAGAGATCCCGCAGCACGGATTCCTCGGCGGAGCATTTCCTTACTTTTGCGTCAACTACCTCGGCCATGCCGAACCATCCCATTCTCATCGACTTTGCCGGACGGAACGTGACGCAGCCTAGGCTTGGACGACCCCCGATCAACAACCCCTCAGAATGGGCGGGGTAACCCCTACCCACCCGCCGGTGCCCATGGGTCAGCTGGCATCGACGAGACCCAGTTCCACCTTCTCGGACAGCGCTTCCCGCGACTTCACCTTGAGTTTCCGGTATATCCGCGTGAGGTGCTGCTCGACGGTGCTGACGGTGATGTGCAGGTTCCTTGCGATCTCACGGTTGGTGTGCCCCCGCGCAGCCAGCCGTGCGACCCGCTCCTCCGCGTCGCTCAGCGGCGAGTCGGAGTCCTTCCCCTGCCGGAGCTCGACCTCGATCACGTTGCTCTTCGTCTTGCCACGCCCGGAGTTCGGGGTGAGGCTCCGCCGCAGGGGCTCCGCCGCACACTCCTCGGCCAGCAGATACGCGCGCCGGCCGATGACGCGCGCTCTGGTGGTCTCGCCCATCATCTGGTGGGCGTGGCCGAGATCGGCGAGCGCCCGCGCGAGCTCCAGCCGGTCCCCGGACTGCTGCAGGAGGACGACGGACTCGCGCAGCAGCCGGGTCTGGGTGCGCGGATCGCCGGTCGCCCCGAGAATCCGCAGGTAGTGACCCTTCGCCGCATGCTCCTGCGGCCCCAGGCAAGCCAGCTGTTCCTCGATGATCCGCCGTGCCACCAGCGGCTTGCCGAGGGCGAGGTGCGCCTGCGCCACGTCCGCGGGCCAGCAGACCAGGGACGGCAGGTCCAGGCCCCAAGCCGTCATCAGCTCGCCGCACATCTGGAAGTCGGCGAGCGCCGTCTGCGGCTGTCCCGTCGCCAGATGGTGGTGCCCGCGGGCATGCAGGTAGCGAAGGCCCATAGGGGTCCGGAGCGCCGCCGGCGGCAGCGGCCGGCGCAGCACGTCCGCGGCTTCTTCGTATTTTCCCTGGTGGGTGAGCGCCAGGACGAGCGCGGCGATGGGGCCGCCGGCGGCCACCCCCCAGCCGGCCAGGGGCAGCGTCTCCAGGGCGCGCCGCGCGAACCGCTCCGCGTCGTTGAGGTTTCCCAGCCGCACCGCGGCCTCGGCGCGGACGCCGAGGAGAATAGCCCGCCACGTACGCTCGTGCCGCAGCCGCGCCTCCGCGAGCAGCGCGTCGCACTTGGCGGCCGCCTCGACGGGCTTGCCGACGTACAGCATCGCCCGTAGCGCGATCGACTTCGGGCCTACGGAGGTTTCGCCGACGTCATGCCGCTGCAGTATGCGGTCGGCGTTCACCTGCTTCGCGCCCGCCGTGCGCCGCAGCACGGCGGCCAGCAGGCGTGAGGCCTGCAGCCGCAGACTGTCGTCTGCGGAAGCGTCCGGTGCCGCTCCCGCCTCCTGTCCTCCCGGCGCGGGGAACTCCGGGTACCAGCTGGGCAGCCAGATGCGCGCCGCCTGTGCCTCGGCGGCGTACTCGGCTCCTTGTGGGTCCGCGTCGAGCAGTCGGGTGATGCCCGCCATGGCCTCTTCCGGGCGGCCGTGCCACATCAGCAGGTCGATCGGCAGGACCGCCTGACGGCCCTTGAGGAGTCCGCGTTCGGAGAGCTCCAGCAGGTCGGGGAGGTAGCGCAGGGTCGTGGCGGGGTTGGTCCGCCACTTAGCTTCGGTCAGTCGGGCGAGGATCGCCGCCCGGTCCGCCGGGTCGGCGCTCAGCTTGTGTGCGCGCTTGAGATATTCCGTCGCGGCAGCCGGCTCCCCGTCGCCGAGGGCCTGTTCGCCGGCCTCGCGCAGGATGTCGACGCTCCAGGATTCGGCGGTCTGCCCGTCCAGCAGACACCTGGCCACCATCCGCGCCGGCGCCCCCTGTTCGTAGAGGACCTTCGCCGCCTGACCGTAGAACTTGGCGGGATCGGCCACGATGATGTTGTCCCGTATGGCACGGCGGGCCTGGTCGTGCCGCAGCCGGCCGTCCGCGAGGATTCCGGCGTCGGTCAGGGCCGCCGTGATCCGGTTGACCACGTGCATCTCGTGGCCGGAGAGCTGGCTGACCGTCGCGGGTGTGGCCCAGTCGTCGAGCAGGGCGATGGCGAGGGCTACCGCGGGGGTTTTCGGTTCGTGCCGGTACAGGCAGCTGACCACGGCCTCGCCGTAGGAGCTGCCCACGACCGTTCTGAGTTCGTCCTCGGAATGGCCCGCGGAATGCTGGTCGTCCAGCAGTGCCCGTACCAGCATGGGGTTGCCACCGCTGATCCGGTGCACCTCGGAGGTGAGCTGCCGCGCCGCGGGGAGGCCGATGGACTGGGTGAGGACCTGGCGGACGCCGCGCTTGGTGAGCGGGGCCAGGGGGATGGGCTGGCAGTTGGGCTGGCGCAGCATCTCGGCCCGGAACGCCGCATGGGTGGGCTGCACACTGGACAGCTCGTTGAGCACCATCGTGATCCGCGAGGACCGCACCCTGCGCGCGAGGTAGAGCAGCCACTGCATGGACGGCACGTCCACATCCTGCACATCATCGATGCCGATCAGCACGGGCCGCTCGGTGGAGATCTTCAGCAGGCCGATACAGGACTCGTGCACCACACGGGCGGCAGAGATCCCCATGCCGTCCGAGCTGATGTCGATCTCCTGGGAGAAGGGTGCCATTTCGGCTATCTGTGCATTTGCCCACTCGCTGCAACCGGGAATCAGGGCCGCATTTTGAACCAGTTGCCTGAGTACTCCGAGCGGGAGGTTTCGCTCGGCTCGTGAACCGGCCGCCCCCATGAAGACGGCACCTTCTGAGACACATGCTTCGGCGAAAGAGTAGAGGAGTGAGGTCTTTCCACTTGCGGCCGCCCCCGTAATTATTGCAATTGACCCGGATCCGCCTTCGGCTCGTTTTCTCAGCTCCTGCAGTAAGTTGAGTTCGCTCTCACGCCCAACTAGCAGCATGTACCATACCTCCACCGTACCGGCTGTGCCCGATCACCCCGTCACGAGAAGCGGAACGCTCGCCATACTGCCACCGCTGCAAGTCGTGTGCAACAAGAATTCGTGCCGATGCAGTTCGGCCGAAGATCTCCTATCGAACGACCTAATTCAGCCAAGATCAACGGTGATTTTCCGCTCATTCCGCGTACTCCGTCCGCTGCTCGCAGGCGGCGGGCGCGCTCGGCCGGCCAGGGTCGGCGGAGTGCGCCCGCCGGCGGTTGTCGACCAGATACTCATCGGCCAACTCTTGTACGTGTCGCTGCAGTTCACCTGCTACCAGATCCGCCAGGGTGACCTGCTCCAGCACCCTGCGCAGGCTCGCCCGCACCGCGCGCCAGACGTCGACCAGCGGGGCGGCCGGGCCCTCGTAGGTGACTGCCGTGAGCCGCAGGTCGCGTACGTTCGCCAGCGCCCCGTCCACTGACCGAATAATATCGGCCAGGGAAATAGATGCGGCCGGGCGGGCCAACCCATAGCCCCCATCACGCCCCCTGCCGCTCACCACCAACCGATGCTGCTTCAGCTCTCCAAGGATTGTGAGAAGAAAACGGAGGGGTATGTCCTGCCGCACCGCAACGTCTTCCGCCCTAACCTTCTCCCGCCCTTCACCCGTCAGTTCGGCAAGCTCCGCCATGGCCCGAACCGCGTATTCCGCTTTCGCCGACACCCGCACAACATCCCCCTTAGGTCACCGCTCCGCGCTTGCCCTTGCACCCCTACCGCATCGCAGTTGCTGGGGTTGACCCACCCAGCCTAAATACACATTCTTCACCGATGTGGTGGAGTTTTATTCGCCGAATCTCACAGGGTGGACGGTCGCGTCACGACCGTCCACCTGTCCACCGCCTCCTTGTCAGTCCCTGGCCCGCAGAAATGGGCTGAGCTTCTCGCCCAGGTGCGGCACGCCCAGCCGCCGCTGCAGCAGCGCGCTGTGCTCCTGGGTGAGTTGCCGCCGCATGAGCTTGAGCATGTCCCGCGGCGTGCCGCCTGCCGCCTTGTGGGCGCGCATGGCCTCGCAGAACGCGTCCCGGTCCCAGGGAGTGTCCGGCTCCACGGCCACGGTGTCGGCGATGTGCTCGATCTCGGCGTCGGTCAGCGGCCGGGCGATCCCGAGCCTGCCGTTGTACCGGTCGGCGATCAAGACCCCGGCCATGTAGCTGAGCGCCGCGGACGGCTCCCGGGCGGGCCGGGGATCCCGGCCGGCCACCCACGCGGCGACGATCTCCGCGACCAGCCGGGCGGCGAGATGGCTCGGACGGTCCGAGGTGCCCTGGTCACCCAGGTCCCACTGGTTGGTCGAGATGACCAGGGCCACCCGGGGGCCCGGCCAGCCACGCGTGAGCTGGTTCCAGCCCCAGAAGTACTCGCCGCCGTGGCCGACGTATCCCAGCGGCTCGCCGTGCTTGAAGACGTTCCAGGTCAGCCCCACCGACGGGTCCTCACCCGGAATCGCCCCGTCGCCCTGCGGCGTGAGCATGGCCCGGGCGCTCGCCGGAGTCAGGATGCGGCGCGTGCCGAGCGCACCGTCGTTCAGCAGCGCGAGGACGAAGCGCGCGTGATCGGACGGCGTGGTCAGGGCCGATCCCGCCGGGAAGTCCCCGATCTGCACCTGGGGCAGCTCGAACCGGTAGCCGCCCAGCGTCGCGTAGCCGGTCGAGCGCCGCTCCAGCAGGTCCGCCCGCGCGCACTCGGCGTCGTGGGCCGCCGGGAAGCAGGTGGATTCCATGCCCAGGGGCTCGAATACGCGCCTCTCGACCCACTCCGAGAAGTCGACGCCTTCCGGGTTGAGTTTCTGGACCAGCAGCCCCACCAGGGCGATTCCCGTGTTGCTGTACTGGTAGCGCTTGCCGACCGGGCTGGTCCACAAGGGCATGACGGCTCCGCCGTACAAGTCGCTGCGGCCCTCGGCGAAGATCTGCCGCAGATGCTCGTCGAGCGGCTGCGGACGCTCGAGGCCGCAGTAGCCGAGCGTCGGCCCCATCCCGCTGCGGTGCGTCAGGAGATCGCGCAGTGTGATCTCCCGGGCGCCGAGCGGGTTTATCACCTTCCATCCGTCGAGGTGATCGTTCACCGGGTCGTCCAGTCCCAGGAGGCCGGCTTCCACCAGCTGCATGGCGGCGGCCGCCGTGTACGTCTTGGCGTCGGAGCCGGTCGGCCCCACGGTGTCCGCGGTCATCTCCCGCCCCGCCGCCACGTCCGCATATCCGTAGGCCTTGGTCAGAACGACCTCGTCGCCCCGGCCCACGGCGATCGACATCCCCGGCGTCTTGCACAGACGCAGGATCTCGGGGACCAGCTCGTCGAGAGCCTCGGCACACACTGAAACATTCATAGGAAAGGTATCCCTTGCGCAGCGCCACCTTGTCAAGCTGGTCCTTGACATGTCATAGTGCGAGCATGCCACCCCTTCCCGATCTCAATGAACTCTTCGACAACATCGACGGCATAGACGGCCTGGAGACCAGCCTCGACCGGCTCCTGGCGGCCGAAGGTGTCGCGTCGTACCTCAACTGGCTCAGCGACCGGCTCGTCGGCTGCCTGGTCGAGGAGGTCCGCGCCGAGGGATACTCCTGGGCCGACATCGGGGAGCAGCTCGGGATCAGCCGGCAGGGTGCGCAGCAGCGCTATGCGCCGCGGCAGGAGAGCGTGACGCTGCAGGACCTCTTCCATATCGGGGCGCTGAAGCGGCTGACGGTGCGGGCCCGCGAGTCCCTTGACGGCGCCGAGGCCTATGCCGTGCGCTCCGGCGCGGCGGCCGTCACTCCGCAGCATCTGCTCCTGGCCCTGCTGGACGACGAGGACTCCCTCGCGACCCGCGCGCTGCACTCCTGCGAGTTCTCCCTGGCCGCGATACGCCGGGAGCTGGAGGAGGAG
This sequence comes from Streptomyces sp. NPDC050759, assembly GCF_044456945.1. Lineage (NCBI taxonomy): Bacteria > Bacillati > Actinomycetota > Actinomycetes > Kitasatosporales > Streptomycetaceae > Streptomyces > Streptomyces sp. NPDC050759. The sequence continues at coordinate 11,036 of NZ_JBITGI010000010.1, forward strand.
CCGGCGTCCGACCGGCCCGCGCCGTCCCGTCCGCCCACGGTGAGCGGGGCGCTGCGGAAATGCTTCGACGCCTCGTTCGCCCAGGCCATGTCCTTGGGCCACAACTACGTCGGCACGGAGCACCTGTTGCTCGGCATTACCCACGAGCGGCGCAATCCGGCGGCCCAGGCGCTGGCATCCGCGGGAGTGACCCCGCAGTCCGCCCGGGACGCCGTCGTATCGGCCATCAGCGACTATCTGCAGTCCCGGCAGAACAGCTGAGCCTCCACCGATGATCGACCGGCAGAGGCTCATCAGCCGTGGGCATGACGGAGCCGGGGGAACTCCGGATCAGTCCGACCGCTGCCCATGCAGCTTCCCGGAGTGCCGTGCTCCACTGAAGCCCCTAATCACCCCTAATAGCCGCGGCCAGTGGCAGCTTGGGGCGTATGCGGAGAATAGGGGTTTTCCCGCACCGGCCCAGTCCCTACCGTTCCCGTTGGCCGAGCAACGTCTACGGTAGGGATTGTCTGTGCAAGAGGTCATCCAGGCTGTTGCATCCGGTGGGCTGACTGCCGAGGATTTCGGGCATCTTCCCGTCCCGGACGAGTATCGAGCCGTAGTCCTCCGCGAGGAGGAAACGGACATCTTCGAGGGCATGGAGTCCGCCGCCAAGGACCCGCGGAAGACCCTCCACCTCGAGCACGTGCCGACCCCCCAACCCGGCCCGGGCGAAGCCCTGGTGGCCGTGATGGCCAGCTCGGTCAACTACAACACCGTATGGTCGGCGATCTTCGAGCCCGTCCCCACCTTCCATTTCCTGCGCCGCTACGGCCGCCTGTCCGAGCTCGCCAAGCGTCATGACCTGCCGTATCACGTCATCGGCTCCGACCTCGCCGGCGTGGTCCTGCGCACCGGGCCGGGCGTGAATGCCTGGAAGCCCGGCGACGAGGTCGTCGCACACTGCCTGTCCGTCGAACTCGAATCGGCCGACGGCCACAACGACACCATGCTCGACCCGGAGCAGCGCATCTGGGGCTTCGAGACCAACTTCGGCGGCCTCGCCGAGATCGCCCTGGTGAAGTCCAACCAGCTGATGCCCAAGCCCAACCACCTCTCCTGGGAGGAGGCCGCGGCCCCCGGCCTGGTCAACTCCACCGCCTACCGGCAGCTGGTCTCCCGGAACGGCGCCGGCATGAAACAGGGCGACAACGTCCTGATCTGGGGCGCCAGCGGCGGACTCGGCTCCTACGCCACCCAGTTCGCCCTCGCCGGCGGCGCCAACCCCATCTGCGTCGTCTCCAGCGAGAAAAAGGCCGACATCTGCCGCGCCATGGGCGCCGACGCCATCATCGACCGCACCGCCGAGGACTACCGGTTCTGGAAGGACGAACACAACCAGGACCCCAAGGAGTGGAAGCGCTTCGGCAAGCGCATCCGCGAACTCACCGGCGGCGAGGACGTCGACATCGTCTTCGAACACCCCGGCCGCGAAACCTTCGGCGCCTCCGTCTACGTCACCCGCAAGGGCGGCACCATCGTCACCTGCGCCTCCACCTCCGGCTACAAGCACGAATACGACAACCGCTACCTGTGGATGTCCCTGAAGCGGATCATCGGCTCGCACTTCGCCAACTACCGCGAGGCCTGGGAGGCCAACCGGCTCATCGCGAAGGGCAAGATCCACCCGACGCTGTCGAAGGTCTACTCCCTGGAGGAGACCGGCCAGGCGGCCTACGACGTGCACCGCAACCTCCACCAGGGCAAGGTCGGCGTCCTCTGCCTCGCCCCCGAAGAAGGCCTGGGCGTCCGCGACGAGGAAAAGCGCGCCACCCACCTCGACGCCATCAACCGCTTCCGCTCACTCGATCACGCCTCGTAACCACAGGGGAAACCACTGTCATGACGGGACAAGACCCGACCGTAGCCGTCCTCGGCCTGGGCAATGTGGGTGAGCCGATGCTGCACGCGGTCGCCGCAGCCGGCATCCCGGCCCTGGGCATCGACCACGATCCCGACGCACTCGCCAGAGCGGAGCGCCGGTACGCCGCCGTGGCCGACGGCTGCGTCCGCCCCGAAGTGACCGGCGACCTGTCCGCGCTCGCCCGTGCCGACGTGGTGATCGAGGCGTTGCCGGATGACTTCTCGACCAAGTCGTCGGTCCTCGACGCCGTGCAGGAAACCGCCCGGCCGAACGCGGTGCTGGCCACCACATCCGTCCGGTCGTCGATCCCCCGCCTGGCCGTGGCCTCCCGGCGCCCGCAGTCGACCCTCGGCCTGCGCCTGCTCACCCCGCCCGCCAAGGGATCCGCCGTCGAGATCGTACGCACCTCGATGACCGACCGCGGCAGCGCCGAAGTCCTCGCTTCGGTCATGGAGCGTGCGGGGCTGAAGCAGGCCCCCATGGGTGCGACCGCGTCCCGCTATGCGACGCGGCTCGTCTTCGCCTATGTGAACCGGGCTGTGGATCTCCTCGCCCAAGGGGATATCCCGCGCGACGCGATCGACACGGCGATGCGGCTGGGCTGCGGGCTGCCGATGGGACCGCTGCAGCTCCTGGACACCGTCGGCATCGATGCCGCCCACACCGCTCTGCGCGCCCTGCTGGACGAGACCGGCCACCCTTCCTTCCAGCCTTCCCCCGTTCTCACCGGCATGCTCGCCGAGGGCCGGCTCGGCCGGAAGAGCAGGCGCGGTTTCTACGACTACGACGAGTCGGGCTGTCCCCTCGTGAACGACCCTCCGCTGCCGGCCGATTCACCCGGCCACGCCATAGCCCGGGTCGGCGTGGTGGGCTCGGGCATCATGGCCCGGGGCATTGCGGAGGTGACCGCCCTGGCCGGCTTCCCCACGGTGCTGATCGCCCGCAGCGACGGGAAGGCGGCTGACGCCAGGGCGGGCATCGAGGGCTCGCTGACCCGGGGAGTGCGCCGGGGACGTATCGCCCCCGACGAGCGGACATCCGCTCTGGCGCGGCTCGAGACCGGTACCGATCCCGAGCTGCTGGCCGACTGCGATCTGGTCGTCGAGGCCGTCGTCGAGGACCTGGACATCAAGCGGGAGCTGTTCACCCGGCTCGGAAAGGTCTGCAAGCCCTCCGCGATACTGGCCACCACCACCTCCAGCCTGCCGTTGTCGGTGTGCGCCCAGGCATCCGCACGGGCCGAGAGGGTGGTGGGCATGCACTTCTTCAATCCGGCTCCCACGATGAAGCTCATGGAGCTGGCGTCCACGGAGACGACGGGCCGGGAGACGGCGGCGGCCGCGGAGGCCTTCTGCCGGGCGCTCGGGAAGCAGGCCGTACGCAGTCCGGACCGCGCCGGCTACATCGTGAACTTTCTCCTGTTCCCGTATCTGGCCGACGCCATCCGCCTGCTGGAGCACCCGGACGCGGACATCGATGCCGTCGATGACGCGATCCGCTCCGGGTACGGCTACCCCATGGGCCCGTTTGCCCTGCTGGACACCATCGGCCTGGACGTATCGCTGGCGATCCTCCAGCAGCTGCACAAGGAATTCTCGCTGCCCGATCTCACCCCGCCCGAGCCGCTCGTGCAGCTCGTGGAACTCGGGGGTGCTCTCGGCCGAAAGGACCGCCGGGGATTTCATCTCTGGCCCTCGCGCTGATCAGAATCGCGCTCATCAAAGCTCATCAAAAATCCGGTGTGCCCCTGGGGCGCCAGGGGCACACCGGACGGACCGACGCGTCAATGCGGTCGCTCAGTCCACGACCCAGCCGCGCTTGCGCACCAGGTCGATGACGCAGGACCGCACTTCCTTGAGCTGATTGACCGTGAGGCTGCCGTCGCTGTTCAGCAGCGCTTCGGTGAGATCGATGCGGAACTCCTCGACGGAGTGCAACTCGACATGCTCGTCCGTGTCATCCGCCGCGTACTGCGTGGGCAGAGACGGAGCGGAGGCGGGAGCGGCGGCCGCGGTTCCGCGTTCGACCGGCTGGCTCGACGAAGATTTCCGGATAAGGCGAATCTCGGATGCCTTCAGCCCTTTATCGCCTTGCTCCATTGAGAACTCGACGTCGCTTCCCGCCTGGTACAGGAACTTCTCATCAAGCAGGTCATTGGCGTGCATGAACACGTCCTCGCCCCCTTCTCTGGGGCGGATGAAACCGTAACCGCGAATCTCGTCGAACCGTACGACCCTTCCCACCATCAACACACCGCACCTCCACGCAACAGCAATCCAGCAATCCAGCAATCCAGGGCAACTCTCATCGAATACCCGGCCGAGATCCTACCCAGCCCCCCTCGTGCGTACGAGACCGTGCCGGCAAAGCTGCGGGCGATCACCGGATTTCAGGGGTGGCACCCCCTCCTGAGCAGGGTAGGTCAGCGTACTGAGTAGGGGGTCACGGACGCACCACTCACGGGGCGGAGCCCTGCCCGCGAGCAGTCGGCGCAAGAACAGCGTGCGGTACTGCTGCGGCGGCCGGCCAGCGCGGACACCGCGAAGCCGTTGCCCAGCGCCTTGCCGAAGGTGGAGAGGTCCGGGACGACGCCGTAAAGGCCCTGCGCGCCCGCCGCCGACCAGCGCAGGCCCGTATCGAGGCCGATGGCCACCCGCGGGCGCCCGGTAACGGCGCGGGCCAGGCGCACCGCGGCAGTGGTGACGTCGGAGCCGTTCTTCGCGAACTTCACCATCCCCGCGGCCGGCACCATGGCCAGGAAGCGCTCCGCGGCCTCGACCTCCAGGATCGACGGCCGGACGAATTTGCTGCCGCGGTCCAACTCCCGGCGCGGCCTCTGGGCAGTGCCCGACATTGAAGGACCGCGGGTTGGCGACACAGCCCCTCAAGCCGGACACTGACTGTGCGGTGCCGGTGTCCCTTGAGGTAGTCCGTGCCGGATAGCGGCTGTTCAGTGCGCGGCACGAGGGCGGGCTTCACTGTCAGGATGAATCGGCCTCTACGCCAGGTTCTGCCCTGTTCAGCCGAGGTGCTGGCTGTCAGACGCCCCAGACTGCAGCTGCACAGCGCACGGATACCGATGCCCCAACCAGAGGGCGCTTCGGTCCCCGGGGAGCCGGACGACGGGCCGGCGTCGTCGGAGCCCTCGGAGCCGCCCCACTCCCCTGCCGGCCGTCGTCAAGGATGTACACCTTGGCGAGGAGAGCCCGTCATCCATGATCACGCGCGGCGCCAAGGTCACCACTCAGTGCTCGCACGTATCCCAGCGCGAGCTCCGGCAGTTGCTCGCAGTACGGCCCCGTCCAGGTGCTGCATCCACGCAATGAGCATCGCGCGCCACGGTGGCCGGTGAGCGTCGGCTGCGGTTGCTGCCCGCGCGAGTGGTGGTGTACTTCACGCTCGCGCTGGTGATGTTCGACCGCGTCTCGTACATGGGAGTGTGGGAGAAGCTCACCGTCGGCCTGGGCAAGGTGGGCACGGCGTGTCCGTGCGCGTCCTCGCTCTCACGTGCCCGTCGCCGGCTGGGCACCGCACCGCTGCGCCGGCTGTTTCAGGTCCTGGCCGGTCCGGTCGCGGCCCCGGCCCAGGGGACTCGTTCTACCGCGGCAGGCGCCTGGTCGCGCTGGACGGCACCACCCAGTGCGTGCCGGACGATCCCCCGGTGACCTGGTACTTCTCCAAGCAAGTCAGCGAGGTGAAGGAGTTCGGCTACCCGCCAATGCGGCTGGTAGCCCTGGTGGAATGCGGCACGCGCGCCCTCATCGACGCCGCCGCGGTTGACTTTCTGAACACGGTGACCGGTCGAGCCGGTGTGGGACCCGGCGGGCGGCGGATACACGGAGGTGACGACCGGGTCGAGCTACATCCAGGCGGTGGGCTGGGACGGCGGCCGCTGCCCGGTGGCCCGCACCCTGCTGACGTACTCCCAGTCCTCGAACCCGAACTCGCCGCACTTCAGCGACCAGACGCGGCTGTTCTCGGCGGAGAGGTGGGTGACGTCCCGGTTCTGCGAGAAGGACATCCTGTCGTCGCCGGCGCTGCGGGTCGTCCGGGTCCGTTCCTGAGGCTCACACCGGTCGCGAGCGTCCCTCCCAGTACGGATCCCTCAGGCGTCGCTTGTACAGCTTGCCGTTGGGATCGCGGGGCATCTCGGTGATGAAGTCGACGCTCTTCGGGCGCTTGTAACCGGCGAGTTGTGCGGCGCAGTGGGCGAGGAGGTCGGCGGCCAGGTCCGGCCCTGGCGTCTGGCCCGGGGCCGGTTCGACCACGGCCTTGACCTCCTCGCCCCAGTCGTCGTGCGGGATGCCGAAGGCGGCGGCGTCGGCGACGGCGGGGTGTTGCAGAAGGACGGACTCGATCTCGGCGGGGTAGATGTTGACCCCTCCGGAGATGATCATGTCGATCTTGCGATCGCGGAGGAAGAGGTAGCCGTCCTCGTCGAGGAGACCCAGGTCGCCGACGGTGAAGAAGTCTCCGATGCGGTTCTTCTTCGTCTTGGCCTCGTCCTTGTGGTAGGCGAAGCCGCCCGTGTTCATCTTCAGGTAAACGGTGCCGAGTTCGCCGGGCGGCAGCCGGTTGCCGTCGTCGTCGAAGATCGCGAGTTCGCTGATGGGCCAGGCCTTGCCGACCGTGCCGGGCTTCTTCAGCCAGTCCTCGGCGGTCGCGAAGGCTCCGCCGCCCTCGCTGGCCGCGTAATACTCCTCCACACAGGGCCCCCACCAGTCGAGCATCGCCCGCTTCACATGGTCCGGGCAGGGGGCGGCCCCGTGGATGGCGTGCCGCATGGACGAGACGTCGTAGCGCGCCCGGACGTCCTCGGGGAGGGCCAGCAGGCGGTGGAACTGGGTGGGGACCATATGGGTGTGGGTGCACCTGTGTGTGTCGATGAGCCGCAGCATCTCCTCGGGGGTCCACTTGTCCATCAGGACCAGCCGGTGTCCGATGTGCAGGGACGCGGCCGCGAACTGGAGGACGGCCGTGTGGTACAGCGGCGAGCAGACCAGGTGGACGTTGTCGCCGAAGGGCCGGATGCCGAAGATGCCGAGGAAGCCGCCGAGGTACGCCTCCTCCGGCCGCTTGCCGGGCAGGGGCCGGCGGATACCGCGCGGGCGGCCCGTCGTGCCCGAGGTGTAGTTCATGACCCAGCCGAGCTCACGGTCCGCGGGCGCCGACTCCGGTTGTCCGTCCAGGAGTTCGGCGTACGGCCGGAAGCCGTCGATCTCGCCGACGGCGTATCGGTGGCTCGCCGCGAGGCCCGCCTCGTCGGCCGCCTGCCGTACCGCCGCGGCGAAGCGTTCGTCGGCGATGAGCACCTTGGCGCCGGAGTCGGCGACGATCCAGGCGATCTCCGGGGCGACGAAGTGGTGGTTGATCGGGACCAGGTAGAAGCCGGCCTGGCTGGCGGCGAGGTGCGCGGTGAAGAACTCCGCGCTGTTGGGCAGGACGACGGCGAAGGCGTCACCGCGTTCGAGTCCCGCGGCGCGCAGGCCGTGGACGAGCCGGTTGGCGGCGGCGTGCAGGCGGCCCGCGGTCCAGGGCGAGCCGTCCGGGGCGATGAGCACCGTACGCGAAGGGTCTTGGGTGGCCTGGGCCCAGAAGCCCGCGGGGGGTGTGCTCGTCACTGGCCGCTCCTTCCGGCGATGCGGTTGATGCGATCGACGGCTTTCTCGAAGCCGCGGGTGAGGTCGTCGAAGACGGCCTGGACGCTGCGTTCGCTGGTCATCCGTCCGACGATCTGGCCGACCGGCGTGCCCAGCAGTGGCTCCACCTCGTACTTCTGGATGCGGGACACCGCATCGGCGACCAGCAGTCCCTGCAGGGGCATCGGCAGGGTGCCGGGTCCGTCGGCGGAGTCCCAGGCGTCGGTCCATTCCGTACGGAGCTGGCGCGCGGGTTTCCCGGTCAGCGCGCGGGAGCGGACGGTGTCGCCGGAGCCGGCCGCGAGCAGCTTCTCGATCAGCTTGGGTGAAGGCAGTTCGGCCTCAGTGGTGGTCAGCCATATGGAGCCCAGCCACACACCCTGAGCGCCGAGTGCCAGCGCGGCCGCCACCTGCTGTCCGCTGCCGATGCCGCCCGCCGCCAGTACGGGCAGCGGGTCCACGGCGTCGACGACCTCGGGCGTGAGGACCATGGAGGCGATGTCCCCGGTGTGGCCGCCGGCCTCGTAGCCCTGGGCGACCACGATGTCGATGCCGCCCTCCTTGTGCTTGACGGCGTGCCGGGCGCTGCCCGCGAGAGCGGCGACGAGGACGTCCTGATCGTGTGCGCGGGCCACCACGTCGGCGGGCGGGGAGCCGAGGGCATTGGCGAGCAGCCGGATCGGATAGTCGAAGGCGACGTCCAGCTGGTTGCGGGCGACCTGCTCCATCCAGCCCGTGATGCGCCACCCCGACACCTCGCCCTCCGCGAGTTCGGGCACGCCGTACTTGGCGAGGGTGTCCTTGACGAACTGCCGGTGCCCCTCGGGGATCATCGCCTCGACATCCGCCTCGGTCACCCCCTCGACCTTCTTGGCCGGCATGACGACGTCCAGGCCGTACGGCTTGCCGTCGACGTGCGCCTCGATCCAGTCGAGGTCGCGTTTGAGTTCGTCGGGGGCCGTGTAGCGGACCGCGCCGAGCACTCCGAAGCCGCCGGCCCGGCTGATGGCCGCGGCGACGGCGGGGAACGGCGTGAAGCCGAAGACGGCGTGCTCGACTCCCAGTTTCTTGCTCAGCTCCGTCTGCATGGCCGCAGGATGCCGCAGACCACCGGACGACGGAAGAGGTTTTCTGATGCTCCGTCAGATTCAGGTCGCCGGATCGGGGCGGACGGGTGAGTGCGTCCTGTTCGACGCGTCACGTCCGGGGACCGGCGGCTCAGCCGGGGACGTCCAGCCGCTGGGTGCCGACGACCGACAGCAGTCGTAGCGCCTCTTCGGACGGGGAACCGGGGGTGGCCGTGTAGATCACGACGTGCTGGTCGCGGTCGGCGATGTCCAGGACGTCGCAGTTGACGGCGACCGGGCCGACGACCGGGTGGTCGAAGGTCTTGCACAGGGTGGGGCGGGACTCGACGTCGTGGGCGGCCCACAGCCGGGCGAACTCCTCGCTTCCGTCGAGGAGTTCCGCCACCAGGCCGGTCAGCTCGCGATCGTCGGGATACCGGGCGGAGGCGGCGCGCAGCTGCTGTACCGAGGACAGCGCGAACTCCTCTCCGTCCGACACCCCGTACAGTCGCCGTCCCTCCGGGTGCGGGCCGAGGAAGGCGCGCCGGACGAGGTTGCGGTCGCGGCGGGAGAGGGCGGAGAAGTCCTCCATGAGCGCCGCGGCCAGGTCGTTCCAGGCGATGACCTCGTAGGTGGCCGAGATGACGATCGCGGCGGCCTGCGGCAGCCGGTGCAGCAGGTCGACGATGCTCTGGCGCACCTCGCGGGAGGGGCCCGGCGGCGGGCCCGGCGGGGTGCCGGCGAGATGGTGGAGGTGGTCGCGTTCGGCGTCCGACAGACGCAGGGCGCGGGCGACCTGGGCCAGGACCTCGAGGGAGGGGCGGGGTGCGCGCGCCTGCTCCAGCCGGGTGTAGTACTCGGTGGAGATGTACGCCAGCTGCGCCACCTCCTCGCGGCGCAGGCCCGGAGTGCGGCGGCGCGGTCCGGCGGGCAGGCCCACGTCGGCGGGGGTGATGCGCTCGCGTCGGCTGCGCAGGAAGTCGGCCAGTTCTTGTCGGTCCACGTTCCCAGTGTGCGGGGGTTCCCGCCCGCCCAGCCAGGTACCACCGGTGCCTGGATAGGGATCGCGGCCGGAGGAAGGCTGGTCGGCATGACCAACACCACGATCACCCCCCTGCTCGCCGACAAGGTCGCTTTCATCACCGGTGCCGGACGTGGCATCGGCGCGGCAGCCGCACGGCTGTTCGCCCGGGAGGGCGCCCGCGTTCTGCTCGCCGCCCGCACCGAGGCCCAGCTCAAGGCCGTGACCGAGGAGATCCGGGCGGCCGGCGGCACCGCCGACTACGTCCTGTGCGACCTGGCCGACCCGATGAGCGTCCAGGCCGCCGTGGACCGGGCCGTCGAGCTGTACGGCAGGCTGGACATCGCCTTCAACAACGGTGCGACGATCCAGCAGCCCGGCCCGATGGACCAGCTGTCCGAGGCCGACTTCGACCACGTCGTCTCCGTCAACCTCAAGGGCCCCTGGCTGGCGATGAACGCCGAGATCGCCGCGATCCGGGCCACCGCGGGCACCGGCGCGATCGTCAACAACTCCAGTGTCGGCAGCCTGATGGCCAACCCCTGGCTGCCCGCGTACGGCGCCGCGAAGCGTGCGGTCAACAGCCTGACCGCGTCGGCCGCCGCCACCTACGGTCCGGAAGGCATCCGCGTCAACGCCATCGCCCCGGGCACCACGCTGACCGAGATGATCGACGAATGGGAGGCGAACTCCCCCGGCATCGTCGAGCAGCTCGTCGCCCAGACACCGCTGGGCCGCGGCGCCGACCCGACCGAGATCGCCGAGGCCGCGGCCTGGCTCCTGAGCGACCGGGCCTCGTACGTCACCGGAGTGGTCCTCCGGGTCGACGGCGGCAGCCAGGCGTGAGGGGTGGGGGCCGCGAGCGGGACACGGCAGCCGGACTGAAGACAGCCGGACGCGAGCGGGACACGGCAGCCGGGCCTGAGGACAAGCGCCCGCGAACGGCCCACAGCAGCCGGGCCTGACGACAAGCACCCGCGAACGGCCCACAGCAGCCGGGCCTGACGACAAGCACCCGCGAACGGCCCACAGCAGCCGGGCCTGAAGACAGCCGCACAGGAGCCGGACTCGGCATCCGGGCCTGAAGGGCCTGAAGGGCCGGAAGGCGGGCCGCGCGGCAGTGCGCGTCAGTCGCCGAGTTCCTCCAGCACGGCCATCGCCGCGTTGTGCCCCGGCACGCCGCTCACCCCGCCGCCGCGCACGGCGCCCGCCCCGCACAGCAGCACGTTCGCGTGGCGGGTCTCCACGCCCCAGCGGCCGGTGCCCTCCTGGGCGTACGGCCAGGACAGTTCCCGGTGGAAGATGTTGCCGCCGGGCAGCCGCAGGTCCCGCTCCAGGTCGAGGGGGGTCTTGGCCTCGATGCAGGGCCGGCCGTCCGCGTCCGTGGCCAGGCAGTCGGCCAGCGGCTCGGCGAGGTGGGCGTCGAGCTGGGCGAGGGTCGACTTGAGGAGTTCCTCGCACACGGCGTCGTTGTCCCGGTCGAAGAGCCGGGCCGGGGTGTGCAGGCCGAACAGGGTGAGGGTCTGGTAGCCCTGCTCGACGAGGTCCGGGCCGAGGATCGTCGGGTCGGTGAGGGAGTGGCAGTAGATCTCGGAGGGCGGGGCGGTGGGGAGCCGGCCGGCGGCGGCCTGGGCGTGGGCGGTGGCCAGCTGCTGGTAGCCCTCGGCGATGTGGAAGGTGCCGGAGAACGCCTCGCGCGGGTCGACCTCGCTGTCGCGCAGCCGCGGCAGGCGCTTGAGCAGCATGTTGACCTTGAGCTGGGCGCCCTCGGCGGGGCTGGGCGGCTGGTCGCCGGTGAGCACGGCGAGTTGCTGCGGGGAGGCGTTGACGAGGACGTGCCGGGCCGCGACGGCACCCTCGCCGTCGGCCGTGCGATAGGTGATCTCCGCCGCGCTGCCGTCCGTGTCGATCCGTACGGCCTCGTGCCCGGTGGCGAGCACCGCGCCCGCGTCCCGAGCCGCCGCGGCCAGGGCGTCGGTGAGGGCGCCCATGCCGCCGACGGGGACGTCCCAGGCGCCGGTCCCGCCGCCGATCACGTGGTAGAGGAAGCAGCGGTTCTGCTTGAGGGAGGGGTCGTGGGCGTCGGCGAAGGTGCCGATGAGCGCGTCCGTCAGGACGACACCCCGGACCAGGTCATCGGCGAAGCGCTCCTCCACGGCCGCACCGATCGGTTCCTCGAACAGGACCCGCCACGCCTCCGCGTCGTCCACCCGCAGGCGCAGTTCGTCCCGGGTCGGCAGGGGCTCGGTGAGGGTGGGGAAGATCCGCTGCGCGACGCGTCCCGTCATGTCGTAGAACCGCTGCCAGGCCTGGTACTCGCGTTCGCCGCCGGTGAGCCGGGCGAAGGCCTCCCTGGTGCGGCGCTCGCCGCCGCCGACGAGCAGACCGGTCGGCCTGCCGTCGCGTTCCACGGGGGTGTACGACGAGACATTGCGCGTACGGACGCGGAAGTCCAGGCCGAGGTCGCGGACAATCTTCCTGGGCAACAGGCTGACCAGGTACGAGTACCGCGACAGCCGGGCGTCCACCCCCGCGAATGGCCGCGTGGAAACCGCCGCGCCCCCGGTGTTCCCGAGCCGCTCGAGCACCAGTACGGATCGTCCGGCCCGGGCCAGATAGGCGGCGGCGACCAGTCCGTTGTGGCCCCCGCCGACGATGACGGCGTCGTAGCTGCGGTGGTGTCCCTCGTGTGCAGGCATGGTTCTTCGTAACACGTGGTGATCTAGGTCTGCCAGAGGGAGGAGGCACCCGGCGGGGGATGGTCACGCGCCCGAGGCCCGCTGCTGCCGCAGCACCGCCACCCGGCGGTACAGCTCCACCGCCTCCGCGCCCCGCCCCAGCTGCTCCAGGCAGTGGGCCTCGTCGTTGCGGCTGGCGAGGGTGTCGGGGTGATCGGCGCCCAGGACGCGTTCGCGGGCGGTGGCCACCTTGCGGTACTCGGTGAGGGCGTCCGCCCAGCGGCCCAGCCAGCCCAGGCCCACGGCGACCTCGCGGCGGCTGACCAGGGTGTCCGGGTGCTCGGCGCCGAGGACACGTTCGCGGATCGCGCACACGTCACGGGACTCGGCGAGTGCTTCCTCCCAGCGGCCGAGGCGGCCGAGGTTGACGCCGAGGCCGTGCCGGGCGCGCAGGGTCTCGGGGTGGGTGGGGCCGTGGATGCGGGTGCGGTCCTCGATCAGGTCGCGGTAGAGCTGGAGTGCGTCGGCGCTGCGGCCGAGGCGCCCGAGGCTGATGCCGACCTCGTAGCGGGCGGCGAGGGTGTCGGGGTGGTCGGGGCCGAGGGCCCGGGCGCGGGCTTCGGCGACCTCGTGGTAGGTCTGCAGGGCCTCCGCCCAGCGCCCCAACTGGCCGAGCGCGTAGGCGACTTCGTAGCGAGTGACCAGCGTGTCGGGGTGCTGGGGGCCCAGTACCCGGGTGCGGGCGGCGGCCACCTCGCAGGCCATGCGGTACGAGTCCTCCAGACGGCCGAGCCTGCTGAGGTTGAAGGCGAGGTTGTGGCGGCAGCGGAGGGTGTCGGGGTGGTCGGGGCCCATAACGCGTTCCCGCGCGGTGAGCACCGAGTTGTAGACCTGGTGGGCGTCGAAGTGGCGGCCCAACTGGCCGAGGACGTACGCCATCTCCTGGCGGGCGGCGAGGGTGTCGGGGTGATCGGCACCCAGGGCGCGGGTCCTGCTCGCGGCCACGTGCTTGTACTCGCGCAGCGCGTCGGCGGCGCGGCCGGTGCGGCTGAGGGTGAAGGCGACCTCGTAGCGGCTGGCGAGGGTGTCGGGGTGGTCGGGGCCGAGCAGGTGCTCGCGCTCGGCGGCGACCGCGCGGTGCACCTCGCCGGCCTCGGCCCAGCGGCCCAGGCGCCCGAGGCTGAGTCCCGCGTTGTGCCGTCCTGCGAGTGCCGCGAGTGCCTGCGCGGAGGGCACGGGCGGCTGGTCCGGCACGGGTTCGTCGGTGCGGCCGCCGGCGGGGCGGGCGATCCACTCGCCGGTGAGCCCGGCCCCGGCGTCCGGGGGTGTGGTGACGAGGCCGGCGCCGGTGGCCTTGTGGCCGGTGGTCATGCCACGGGTCCAGGACGGCAGCCGGGTCTCGCGGGGGCGGGCGGGCTCGGCGGGCTCCTGGGGCCGGAAGTCGGGCCGCGGGGTCACCACGGTGGGCACGTACGCCGGGGTGGTGCGGCCCAGGGTGATCCGGCGGCCCAGCTCACGTGCGTCGCGCGGGCGTTGTTCGGGCTGTTTGGCCAGCAGGTCGAGGATGACCTTCTCGAGGTACTCCGGGAGTTCGGCGCGGTGACTGCGCGGCGGCCGGGGTGGGGTGTCACGGTGGCCGACGAGGATCGCCCACGCGTCCTCCAGGTCGAACGGCGGTGCCCCCGTGGCGATCTCGTACAGCACACACCCCAGGGAGTACAGGTCGCTGCGCTGGTCGACCTCGGAACCCCCTATCTGCTCCGGCGACATGTAGTGCGGGGTGCCCATCGCGATGCCGGTGCCGGTCAGCCGGGAGGTGAAGTCGACGTCGTGGCCGAGGCGGGCGATGCCGAAGTCGCAGATCTTCACCGTGCCGTCGGTGAGCCGGACGATGTTCGCGGGCTTCAGGTCCCGGTGCACGATGCCCTGCTGGTGGGTGTAGGCGAGGGCGGCGGCGACCTGGTCGGCGATCTCGACGACATCGGCGACGGGCAGCGGGTGCTGTTTGTTGTCCTCCAGGAGCTGGCTGAGGTTGCGGCCGTCCAGGAGCTCCATCACCAGATAGAGGACGCCGTCGGACTCGCCGAAGTCATGGACGACCGTGATGCCGCGGTGGCTGAGGGCGGCGGCCACGCGCGCCTCGCGCCGGAACCGCTCCCTCAGGACCCGGGTGAACGTCTGGTCGTGCCCCCCGCCCAGCGGCTTGAGACACTTCACGGCGACATGACGGCCCAGCGACTCGTCGCGCGCCCGCCACACCTCGCCCATGCCCCCGCGCCCGATCAGATCGAGCAGCCGGTACCGCCCCTGGATGAGCCTGCTGTCCCCCATCTCCTGCGACCGCCCCCGTAAAGTTCGCCCCGCCCTCCCCTGGCTCGTCCAGTATGGCGACCTATCGTCCGAGTTTGTACGGGGCAGGGCGGGAGCCCGGCCCGAGGCGGGCCATGGCGCGGAGGATGTGTTTGGGCGGGAGTTGCCAGCGCAGACGTGCGGGAACGCAGCGCAGCAGGGCGCCGGTGGCACGCAACTGGCGGGTGACGGTGGTGGGTTCGGGCGCTTTCCTGCCGTACAGCTCGTGGGCGTACGGCGGCAGGGCGGCGTACGCCAACTGCGCCACGCGCCGCCACAGCACCTCACGCGCCGGGACGAGGAGGGGGTGCGTCGGCGGGCGGAGCAGGAAGTCGTCCACTTCGCGGGCCTCGGGCGTGGCGGCGAGTTCGGGGAGCATCTTCTCGAAGTAGGCGGCCATCTCCGACCGGCTCGCCGGTACGGCGTCGGGATCCAGGCCCACCAGGCGGGCGCTGACCCGGTGTTCGGATATGTAGCGGTCCGCCTGTTCGTCGGTGAGGCGGAAGCCGGAGCGGCGGGCGACCTGGAGGTAGGAGTCGATCTCGGCGCAGTGCACCCACAGCAGGAGCTCGGGTTCGTCGACGCCGTAGCGTTCGCCGGTGTCGGGGTCGGTCGCCCCCAGCATGCTGTGGATCTTCCGCACCCGGGCGCCGGCCTTCTCCGCGGCCTCGGTGGTGCCGTAGGTCGTGGTGCCGACGAAGTTGGCGGTGCGCATCAGCCGGCCCCAGGCTTCGCGCCGGAAGTCGGAGTTCTGCATGACCCCGCGCAGCGCGCGCGGATGCAGGGCCTGGAGGTAGAGCGCGCGGATGCCGGCGACCCACATCATCGGGTCGCCGTGCATCTGCCAGGTCACCGAGTCCGGGGTGAACAGCCCGGGATCGCCGGCCTGGAAGCCCGCTGTGCCTGCCGTACGCCCAGGTGCGACCACAGCCTCCACCTGTCTCCAGAGCATCACGCCGATCCCGAACACGAGGTCACTCCGGATGGTTCCCAGAACGCCGCTGGGTCATTCCCGCCGGGAGGGGTGCGCCCCGCTACATGTTGATCATGTGGCCGGCGAGGCCGTGGACGGCGTCCTGGAGCGCCTCGCCCAGCGTCGGGTGGGCGTGGACGTTGCGGGCGACCTCGTGGACGGTGAGGTCCCACCGCTGGGCCAGGGTCAGCTCGGGGAGCAGTTCGGTGACGTCCGGGCCGATCAGGTGACCGCCGAGGAGCTCGCCGTACTTGCCGTCGCTGATCAGCTTCACGAAGCCGGTCGCGTCGCCCAGACCGTGCGCCTTGGCGTTCGCGGTGAACGGGAACTTGGCGACCTGGACGTCGAAGCCCTTCTCCCGCGCCTGCGCCTCGGTGTAGCCGAAGCTGGCGATCTGCGGCTGGCAGAACGTGGACCGCGGGATCATCACGTAGTCCAGCTCCATGGTCTCCGCGTCCGCGATCGTCTCGGCGGCGACCACGCCCATCGCCTCGGCGGCGTGCGCGAGCATCAGCTTCGCGGTCACGTCGCCGATGGCGTAGATGTGCGGGACGGAGGTGCGGCACCGGCCGTCGACGTCGATCGCGCCGCGCTCGGTGACGCGCACGCCGGTGTTCTCCAGGCCGTAGCCGGTGACGTTCGGGGCGAAGCCGATCGCCTGCAGGACCTTGTCCGTCTCCAGGATCTGCTGGGCGCCGTCCTTGCCGGTGACCGTGACACGGACCTGCGGGCCGGACTCGTCGATCGACTCGACGCGGGTGGACGTGAGGACGTCGATGCCCAACTTCCGGTACTGCTTGGCCAGTTCGGCGGAGACTTCGGCGTCCTCCAACGGGGCGACCCGGTCCAGGAACTCGACGATCGTCACCTTCACGCCGTAGTTGTGCAGCACGTACGCGAACTCGACACCGATCGCGCCGGCACCCGCGATCACGATGGACTGCGGCAGGTCCTCGGCCAGGATCTGCTCCTCGAACGTCACCACGCGCGACGTACGGCGCGTGCCGGGCAGCAGCTTGGGGCTCGCCCCGGCCGCGATGATGCAGTGATCGAAGCCGATGGTCCGGGTGTTGCCGTCGTAGTCGGCCACCTGGAGCGTGTGCGGGTCGAGGAACGTGCCGCGACCGCTGATCTCCGTGATCTTGTTCTTCTTCATCAGGTAGTGGACGCCCTTGACCCGGCCGTCCGCGACCTTCCGGCTGCGGCGGAAGGCCTCCCCGTAGTCGAAGGAGACCTCACCGTCCACCTTGATGCCGAAGGTCTTCGCCTCGCGCGTGAAGAGGTGCGCGAGCTCGGCATTGCGCAGCAGGGCCTTGGTGGGGATACAGCCCACGTTCAGACAGATGCCGCCCCAGTACTTCTCCTCGACGACCGCGACGCGCTTGCCCAGTTGGGCGGCCCGGATGGCGGCTACGTATCCGCCGGGGCCCGCGCCGAGTACGACGACGTCGAAGCGCTCACCCTGCTCGTCCATGGACGGCTTCCTTCCGATCGAACAACCTGGTCATCAACTCGGCAGCGGTGGCATCCGCCACCGCCCGCCGCCGGGGAACCGGTGTACGACGACTGAGGCGACCACATGGCGCACCACCTCGGCAGCGGTTCCCCGGACGTCCGCTTCAGCGCCCCGGCGCCGTGATCCATGCCCGCTCCGCCATCATCGACGGCGGACCCTCGCCCCGTCGACTTCGTGTACTCCTGCCTCGGCGGCATCGAGCCTGAGCGCGTCGGGGCCGAAGGCGGCGACGGGGCCGTGCGCACCGGGCTCGAGGGCGGCATCGGGCCGTGCCGCGCGGGCGGCGCCCGACGCCAGGAGGGGCCCCGTCATCTCGTACGGCCAAGACCGCGCCCGGCGAGGAACATTTCCGTCCGGCATGTTTCACCTCGCCGAGGTGGGACGTACGCACCCCCCTGACGTGCGCCTCCCGTGATGAGGGTCTGCGCGTCGCGCAGAGTGCTCCGGCGGGGCAGCTCGCCCTCGCGACCGGACGCGCCACCTCGGTTCGCCATGGCCTCCCACCACCGACCCGCCTCGGTCGCCATGGCCCGTCGCTACCGAGCCGCCTCGGTCGCCATGGCCCGTCTACCGAGCCGCCTCGTCCTCGATGTCGCGGACCAGGTCGATGGCCCGGCCCAGGGTGACGAGGCGGGCGTCAAGGGTCTCGCCGGCGGGATAGAAACGAACGGTGTCGACACCCGCCTCGCGCCACACGCGCAGCCGCTCGCGCACCATGTCCTCGGTTCCGATCAGTGTGGTCGCCAGCACCATCTCGTCGGTGACCAGGCCGGCCGCGCCGTCCCGGTCTCCGGCCTGCCAGCGGGTCCGGACCTCGGCCGCCACCTCGGCCCAACCCTGGCGGCTGTAGGCGTTGTTGTAGAAGTTCGTGGTCGTGGAGCCCATGCCGCCGAGGCTGAAGGCCAACTCCTTCTTGCGCCCGGCCACCATCCCGCGCAGCACCTCCTCGTCGTCCGCGAAGGCGACCTCGGCACCCTGACAGATGTCGAGGTCGGAGCGGGTGCGACCAGCGGCGGCCAAGCCCTGGTCCAGGTGGTCGAAGTACGCCTCCTTGGCGCCTTCTGGTACGAAACTGGTGCCCAGCCAGCCGTCGGCGATCTCGCCGGTCAGGTGCAGCATCTTCGGCGAGAGGGTGGCCAGGTAGACGGGGAGGTCGTACTCGGCGCGCATGGACAGGCGCATGGGCCTGCCGTCCCCGCCCGGCAGCGGGATCTGGAACTCCCGCCCGTCGTACGAGAGTTTTTCTCCGGCTGCGGCCTGTCGGACGATCTCGACGGTCTCCCGCATGCGCGACAGGGGCCGGGCGAAGGGCACGCCGTGCAGCCCTTCGATCACCTGCGGTCCGGAGGGGCCGAGCCCCAGGAGGAAACGCCCCTGGGAAAGCTGCGACAACGTGATCGCGGCGCGGGCGATGGCCATCGGAGTGCGGGTACCGAGCTGGATGATCCCCGATCCGAGAAGCATGCGCTCGGTCTTCGCGGCGAGGTAGCCCAACGGCGAGGGCGCCTCGGAACCCCATGCCTCCGCGACCCAGCAGATGTCCAGACCGAGTTTCTCCCCCTCGGTGACGTAGTCGACGATCTCCCGCCAGTCGCCCCCGGAGGCCTCGATCGTGGTGGAGGTACGCATCAGAGACCCGCCTCGCCGGACGTCGCGGTTCCCTCGGTGCCCTCGGCACCCTCGGCCAGTTTCTTGATCTTTTCGAGAGTGACGGTCATGTTGGCCTCGAACTCCCGCATCCGTACGAAGACGATCTTCTGCTCCTTCTCCGGCATACGATCAATGGCGAAGGAGAGGCCCGAGCGGCCCGGCCCCATCTGCATCCACTCCCTGAGGAGAGTGCCGCCGTCCTGGGGCGCCAACGAGAACCGCCAGATCGCCGACGGATGCTGCGGATCCTCGACCGCCCAGGCGAGCGTGCTCGACGGCTCGTACTCGACGATGTAGGACGTCGTGGCCCATTCCCCGAACGCCTCATGCTTGCTCCGGCCGATGAACCGGGCTCCCGGCGCAGGGCCGCTCCGGCCGTCCAGCCACTCGACCGACTGGAGCTCGGAGCTCAGTCGCGGCATCAACTCGATGTCGGCGACCAGCCTCCACACCCGCGCCGGCGGAGCGGCGATCCAGGTGTGGACCTCGACCGTCGGCTTGTCCGCATAGCGCGCGCCTGTCCACTCCATACTCCTGCGGCCCTGCCTCTGCCTAGAATCCTCTTCGAGTACCTGACCAGTAAAGTTGCGTAAACGGACTTACTTGTCAAGGCTGAGTACAGGCACCACGGAGCCGGCGACTCAGCCCGCGAACCGCTCCCGTACGTCCGGCCGTTCGGCCACATGGGGTGGATAGCCGGGACCCATCCGCGCGCGGGTGTTGTCCGCGGTCAGGGGCTCGCCGCAGGCGGCGCACACCACCTCGGCATGGGTCTCCCGCCCGCACACATCGTGCAGCATCGTCACCGGCGGACCCGCCTCCCCGGCCAGCCAGCGGTCTCCCCACCGGTTCATCGCCAGCAGTACGCCGTAGAAGTCGCGCCCCTTCTCGGTGAGCACGTAGTCGTACCGAACCGGCTCCGTCTGGTACGGCCGCTTCTCCAGCAGCCCCTCCTCCACCAGTCGGCGCAGCCGGTCCGTCAGCGTGTTGCGGGCGATCCCGAGCGACTCCTGGAACGCGTCGAACCGCCGGATCCCGTAGAACGCCTCACGCAGCACCAACGGCGTCCACCAGTCGCCGAGCAGGTCCATGGTCCGTGCGATCGAGCAGGGCCACTGCGCAAAGGATGTCCGTCTCATGACAGCCAGCATAGGTTCGTCCAGTCGTGAGACCCAGCAGGTGAACCGAGCGGTGACCGGTGCGCAGCCCCTTGTGTTCCGTAAATAACGAAGTTATGTTGCCGCCATGAAACGTGACTTGCTGGGCAGAAGGCTGGTTGTCACCGGAGCGGCACGCGGCATCGGCGAGAAGGTGGCACGCCTCGCCGCCGCCCGAGGTGCTCGTGTGACCGTGATCGGGCTGGAGCCCGACCGCTTGCGCGACCTCGCCGTCGACCTGGGCCCGGCCGCTTCGTGGCGTGAGGCCGATGTGCGCGACGGCGCCGCTCTACGGTCGGCGATCGACGAGGCCGCCGAGGTCATGGGCGGCATCGATCTCGTCGTCGCCAATGCCGGCGTGGTGGCGTACGGGACGGTGCGGCAGACGGACGAGGCGTCGTTCGAGCGGGTGATGGACATCAACCTGAACGGCGTGTTCCGCACCCTCAAGTACGCGACGCCCCATCTGGAGCGCAGCCGGGGCCACGTGCTGGTCGTGGCCTCCGCGCTGTCGTTCATGCCGCTGGCCGCGATGGCCTCCTACGGCGCGAGCAAGGCGGCGGCCGAGCTGCTCGCCCTGACCTACCGCCAGGAGGTGGCACACCTCGGGGTCACGGTCGGCCTGGTGCATCCCTCCTGGATCGACACGGACCTCGTCCGAGGCGCCGAAGCGGACCTCCCGTCCTTCCAGGGACTGCGCAACCGGCTGCCCTACCCGGGCAACGTCACCACGAGCGCCGACCGGGCGGCCGCCGCGATCGTCGACGGGCTCGTGCGGAGACGCAGCCGCGTGTATGTGCCTCGCGCGGTCCTGGTGGCCAACTGGGCGAAGGGAGCGCTGAATTCACCGCTGGCCTGGCCCTGGGCCAGGCGCTTCGCGGCCCGGGCGGTGCCGTCCCTCGAACGGGAGGTGGCAGCGTTGGGGAGGCACGACCAAGTCACGCCGGGCACCGGAGTCCCCGCCGCTGAGACCAGGTCGCCGTAGTCACGCACCGTCGCAACGCCCAACCCTCCGGCGCCTCAGCGGACTTGGACGATCGAGTCGTACAGGCGCGCGCCGGCCTCGTGCGAGGCCTCGGCACGTTCCCGCTCGTCACCCAGCCCGACCGAGAAGTTCACGCCCATCGGCAGGAGCACCTGCGCCACGGCGTCGTCGAACTCGACGAAGTGCTCAGCCAGTTCGAGGGTGATGTAACCGTGCACGAAACTCCACAACTGGGCGGCGATGACCTCGGGTTCCTGCCGCTCGACCCTGCCGGTCCGCACCAGCCGTTCGCACGCCGCGATCACCTGAGCGTGGGCTTCCCGAAAGGCCGGGGAATGCCCGCTCAGGCGAAGGTCCGCATCCGACAGGGGCCGGTACGTCGCCCGAGTCGACAGTCCGAACATCAGGTCGTAGAGGTGAGGGTTCTCGCGGGCCAGCCGACGGCAGGTCAGGGCCATGGCGAAGAGATCCGCGATCGGGTCCTCCGTCACCGGTACCCGGGCGAACGCTCTGCCGAGTTCCCTGAACCCATGGTCGGCAACAGCGCTCATCAGCTCGGGGATGCCACCGAAGTGGCTGTAGACCACCATCGTCGACAGTCCGCTCGCGGAAGCCACCGTGCGCGCTTTCACGGCCGATGGCCCCTGCTCGGCCAGCAGGCCGACGGCCGCCCGCACGAGTCGCTCCGGTGCGTCATCAAGCCTCGCCCGCCCTGCCATGTCCCGCACGCCTCCACCGTTGACACACATGAAATAACTTGGTTATGTAATTTGTCACGGCAATAGTACACATCGCACGTGCCGTGCCGTGCCGTCTCGGATACGGCGTCCGTCCTCGGGCACCTCTTACGCGCTGGTCCAGTCTCCTGCCACCGGTGCGAACCCGATCCTCTCGCTGCGACACGCGGCCACTCCGCGCCTGTCGCCGCACACCTTCCCTCTGAACTCAGCACGGGAGCACATTCATGCCGTACAAAGACAAGGGCCATCTGGAGATCGAAGACCGCGGGGCCGTCCTGGTCGTCCGGGTCGACGGCGGCCCGCATCAGGAGTTCGGCCTCGACATCGCCCAGCAGCTCGACAAGCTGGTGGCCCGGGCCGACCGCGATCCGGGCATCCGTGCCGTCGTCTTCACCGGGGCGCATCCCGAGCGGTTCGTCAGCCATGCCGCGGTGCGGTGGCTGCAGGAAGAGGGCGCCGCGAGCCCTACGGTCGGACGACGCGCTGCCGCCGCCGTCGTACGCGTGGCGAAGCACATGGACCGGTCCCGTGTCCTCGGGGCCGTGATGCGCAGGACCCCGATGCGCGGGGCCCTCCAACTGGAGCGTCTGCACACGACCTTCCTCCGGATGAACGCCAGCGGTGTCCTCTACGTCGCCGCCCTCAACGGTTCGGCTTTGGGCCTCGGCGCCGAGTTCGCCTGGGCGTGCGATCTGCGGGTCATGGCCGACGGCGACTACTTCATCGGCCAGCCGGAAATCCTCCTCGGCATCATCCCGGGCGGAGGAGGCACCCAGCGGCTCACTCGCCTGATCGGCACCCACCGGTCCCTGGCCGCGATCCTCGAGGGCAAGCCGTTCACGCCCGCCGAGGCTCTCGCCAACGGGGCCGTCGACCAGGTCGTTCCGCAGCACAAGGTGCTCGCGCAGGCGGTCGAGCTCGCGGAACGCTTCGGCAAGCGGCCGAAGGGTTCGGTGGCGGCTGCCAAGAGGTCGGTGTACCTCGGCGGTTCGATGCCGCTGGAGGACGGCCTGCACGTCGAACGCGCCGAGTTCTTCACCAGAGTCATGTCGAAGGAGGGGCAGGAACTGATGCTCGACTACATGGAGACGACGGACGCCACCGGGGAGCTCCCCCTCTACCGGCCGGACACCTACGCGCAGGCGCTCGCCTCGGGCAGTGTGCCCGCGCGCCGCTCGCCGAAGACGACGCGGCGGTGATCCGAGGATGACCACCGCGCACTCCTTCACCCGTCACGACATCACGTTCCCCTCCGGCGACAGCACCTGCGCCGGATGGCTCTACCTCCCCACGGGCGTCACCTCCCCGCCCGTCGTCGTCCTCGGGCACGGCCTGGGCGCCACCCGCGAGATGCGCCTGGACGCCTTCGCCGAGCGTTTCGCGCAGGCCGGCATCGCCGCCGTGGCCTTCACCTACCGGCATTTCGGCGACAGCGGCGGCCACCCGCGCCAGCTCCTGTCGATCAAGCGTCAACTCGCCGACTGGGATGCCGCGCTCGCCCACGTCTCATCCCGCCCGGACGTCGACCGCTCCCGTGTCGCGGTGTGGGGCAGTTCCTTCGGCGGCGGCCACGCCATCACCGTCGCCTCCCGCCATCCCGAACTGCGTGCGGCCGTGGCCCAGTGCCCGTTCACCGACGGACTCGCCTCCGCGCTCGCGCTGGGCCCGCTCGCCTCACTCAGGATGACCCCCGTGCTCGCCCGGGATCTGGTGACGAGGGTCCGCGGCAGAGCGCCCGCGATGGTTCCCATCGCCGCCGCCCCCGGTTCACCGGCCCTCATGAACGCCCCTGACGCCCTGCCCGGCTACCAGGCGCTCCAGCCGCCCGGCACGACGTTCCGCAACGAGGTGGCGGCACGGGTGATCCCGACCATCGCCGCCTACCGGCCCGGACGTGCGGCGAAGAAGGTCACCATGCCGATCCTCTTCTGCGTCAGCAACACCGACTCGGTCACGCCGCCCGCCCAGACCCTCCGGTACGCGGGCACCGCGCCCCGGGGAGAGATCAAGAGGTACGACGCCGGCCACTTCGAGTTCTACACCGGCGAGACATTCGAGCAACTGGTCCGCGACCAGACCGAGTTCCTCGCCCGCCGGCTGAACCCGGCACCCGCCGCGCAGACTCCCTGACCGGACCGCATCACACCGAGACAGGTACGCCCGTGATGAACTTCGCTTCCCTGCCCGACCGTCGCGCCGAGCTCGACCCCCATGGGGCCGCGGTCTCCGACGGGCATCAGTCCCTCACCAACACGCAACTGCTGAACCGGGTCCGCATGGCGGCGCGTCAGCTCCAGGACCTCGGCATCGGTCCCGGTGACGTCGTCGCCCTCCAGCTGACGAACCGCGTCGAGTTCGTCGTCCTGCTGTTCGCCGCCTGGCGGCTCGGCGCCACCGTCACACCGGTGAACCCGAGCATGACCGAGGTCGAATTGGTCCGGCAGCTCCAGGACTCCGGTGCGCACCTGCTGGTGGACGAGGACGGCACGGCCGTCATGGCGCACGATGTCGCCGTACTCGCGGTCGGCGAACTGTACGAAGGAACAACAGAGCCGGACCAAGCACCGCTTCTGGACCCGGCGACACTGGCCCTGCTCATCTACACCAGCGGTACGACCGGGGCGCCCAAGGGCGTGATGCTCGACCACGCCAACCTCGACGCCATGGTGGAGATGGGGCGCCGGGCGCTGGAGGTCGGGCCGGCCGACCGGTGCCTGCTGATCCTGCCGCTCTTCCATGTCAACGGCATCGTGGTCAGCGTCCTTCTGCCGCTGCTCGTGGGCGCGAGCGTCGTCATCGCGGGCCGGTTCGATCCCGGTACCTTCTTCGATCTCGTCGAGCAGGAGCGCCCCACCTTCTTCAGCGCGGTGCCGACGATCTACGGCATGCTCGCGGCGCTCCCGGACGACGTCCGGCCCGACACCTCGTCGCTGCGGTTCGGAGTCTGCGGCGCCGCACCGGCCTCCGCCGAGCTGCTGACCCGGTTCGAGGGCCGGTACGGGTTTCCGCTCGTCGAGGGGTACGGCCTGTCCGAAGGGACCTGCGGCTCCACCATCAATCCCGTCGCCGGCCCTCGACGCGCCGGAACCGTGGGGCTCCCCTTCCCCGGCCAGGAGATCCGGATCGTCGACGCCGACGGCAACGAGGTGGCGTCGGGCACGGACGGTGAAGTCGTCGTGCGGGGCCCCAACGTCATGCGTGGGTATCTCGGCCGGCCGGAGGAAACGGCCCGCGTCATCGTCGACGGCCGGCTGCACACGGGCGACGTGGGCCACCTCGACGCCGAGGGCTATCTGACCCTGGTCGGACGCTCGAAAGACATGATCATCCGTGGCGGGGAGAACATCTACCCCAAGGAGATCGAGGACGTGCTCGCAAGCGATCCGGCCGTGCTCGAGGCCGCCGTGATCGGCGTACCCGATGAAAAGTGGGGAGAGGTGGTCGTCGCCTACGTCCAGCCGCGACCGGGGTCGACCGTCGATCCGTCGGCTCTGAAAGCCCTCTGCGCGCGCAGCCTTACCGGCTACAAGCGCCCGACCGCGTTCTTCGTGGTGGAAGCCATCGTGAAGAACGCGGTCGGCAAGATCGACAAGTCCTCGTTGCGTGCCGGCCACGCCGCGCTCTCTGTCCGGTCCTGATCAACCTGGTTCCAGAACGGTCCACAGCGTCCCGAACTTCACCGGTCAGGAGCGAGTTGGCCGCTGACGCTCTCGTCGAAGACCCTGTGGAACCTCTCGGTCACGGGTGCGGACATCCAGCCGGTCGCCGACCTCGCGGACGGAGTCCGGCTGGAGGTCCAGCTCTCCGCTGAACACGAACGCCAGGAACCGTCGGAAAGATGATCGTCAAGCTCTGAGTGCGCCTTTGACCGACCGTGAAGGGGCCTGCCCGCGTAGGGCGGGCCCCTTTTCGCGTCGAGTGCGGGCCGGTCGCGCGCGTGGGGCGAGGCGCGTCCTCTCCGCGCAGAGCGCTTGCGATCACCACCCCTCTCCATTTAGCTTATGATCGTAATTCAATAATCCACTGCACCAGGGACACTCCATGGACCTCTCCACCCACACCGCCCTTGTCACCGGAGCCAACCGGGGATTCGGCCGCGCACTCGCCGCCGAACTGCTCAGCCGCGGCGCCACCGTCTACGCCGGCGCCCGCAACCCCGACCAGGTCGACCTGCCCGGCGCCAAGCCGATCGCGCTCGACATCACCGACCCCGCCTCGGTCGCGGCGGCCGCCGAGGCCACCGGCGATGTCACGGTCCTGGTCAACAACGCGGGTTCGTCCACCGGCGCCGACCTGCTGACCGCCGACCTCGACGCCGTCCGCCTGGAGATGGACACCCACTACCTCGGCACCCTCTCGATGGTCCGCGCCTTCGCGCCCCAGATAGCGGCGGGCGGCGGCGGGGCGATCCTGAACGTCTTGTCCGGCCTGTCCTGGGTCAGCTTCCCGGAGTTCGGCGCCTACTGTGCCGCCAAGTCCGCGGAGTGGTCGCTCACCAACGCCCTGCGCCTCCAGCTCGCCGACCAGCACATCCGCGTGGCCGGCCTGCACGTCGGCTACATGGACACCGACATGGTCCGCACCGTGGACGCGGCCAAGTCCGACCCGGCCGACATCGCGCGGATCGCCGTCGACGGCATCGCCGCCGGCGCCTACGAGATCCTCGCGGACGACATCTCCCGCCAGGCGCAGGCCGCACTGGCCGGAGGCGTCTCCGCGCTCTACCCGCAGCTCCCCTAAAAGGCAGCCGCCCAGCGATCCGTCCCAAACCGGCTCGATGCCGGTGCTCGCTGTCGCTGCCCCGTGCCGTCGCCCGCCGGCCTTCACGTCATCGAAGGGGTGGCCCCGCCGGGTTTCGGCGGGCCGCCCCTCAGCAGCCTGTCCTGCTCCCCAGGCTCGTTCCCCGCGCGGGGGCATCACACCGTGGCCGAGGCCGGACAGTGCGCCCCTCGGGTCGGCACTCGACCGGGCAGAGACACCGCCTCCCTCACCGTGGGACCGAGGGGTGGCTCAGCCGGTTCCGGCGGGACCGCCCCTCGGCCTGTCGTCCGCCCAGGCATGCCCGGT
Source organism: Streptomyces sp. NPDC050759 (assembly GCF_044456945.1). Classification (NCBI taxonomy): domain Bacteria; kingdom Bacillati; phylum Actinomycetota; class Actinomycetes; order Kitasatosporales; family Streptomycetaceae; genus Streptomyces; species Streptomyces sp. NPDC050759. The sequence goes on from NZ_JBITGI010000010.1 coordinate 37,781, forward strand.
CATTCGGGCACCCGAGGCACCGGGCCACCGGGCCACCGGGCCACCGGGCCACCGGGGCACCGGGGCACCGGGGCATGCTCACCGGCTCGCCTCACCGGCCAGGAAAGGCCGCAGACGCACCAGCAGGGCCTCCGGCCGCTCCTCCGGGAGGAAGTGGCCGCACTCCGGGATCTCGGCACCGGTGACGTCGTCCGCGTAGTCACGCCAGATCTCCAGTGTCGGCAGGCGGGCAGGCAGCCCCGTAGAACCCCACAGCGCCAGCACCGGCATGGTCAGGCGGCGCCCTTCGGCGGCGTCGATGTCGTCGAGAGCGGTGTCCTCCTCCATGGCGCGGTAGTCGTCGAGGCTCGCGCGCAGGGCGCCCGGACGGGAGAACGCACGGACGTAGCCGTCGACCGCGTCCGCCGTGAGTCCGTGCCGGTTGTAGGTCCACCGCTCGAAGAAGTACTCGAGGTACCCGCGGATGTCGCGTCCCACGAGGCGCTCGGGCAGATCGGGCTGCAGGTGGAACAGCCAGTGCCAGTACCCGGAGGCGAGTGAGGCGTCCAGGCGGCGGAACATCTCCCGGGTGGGAACGATGTCGAGCACGGCCAGCCGCTCCACCTGGTCCGGGCGGTCCAGCGCCCAGCGGTGCCCCACGCGAGCGCCGCGGTCGTGGCCCACGACCATGGCCCGCTCGAAGCCGAGTGCCTCGACGAGGCCTGCCATGTCGGCTGCCATCCGCCGCTTGTCGTATCCCGTGGTGGGCTTGTCGCTCAGGCCGTATCCACGCAGGTCCGCTGCAACGACGGTGTAGTCGGCGGCGAGTTCATCCAGTACCGGCCGCCAGCAGTCGGAGGTCTGCGGCCAGCCGTGGAGCAGGACGAGCAGAGGTCCGGCCCCGGCCCGGACGTAGTGCAGGCGGACCCCGTCCACCTGCGTCACTCCGGTCGTGACTGTCGGCTGTCCCATGGGTGCGCCTTCCTGACTGAGCTGTGAACCAACACGAGCTAACCGTCTTAGGCGGTTAAGCTAGCGTGCAGAATGAAGGCGTGGCAACGGACGACATGTGGATCTGGGACGGCGGACGGGTTTGTCTGGACTTCGTCAACACCCTCCGAAGCCGGTGGAGAACCACTCCGGTGGAAACCCTCCGGGAACCGGACGACCTGACGGGCTGGCTCCGGGAAGCCCGTCTGCTCGCACCGGGGACCACCGAGCCCGCCACGGCGGCCGTTCTCATGTCCGCCCGGCGGCTGCGCGAGAGCATCGACCGGGCCGTACTGGCGGTCGCCGACGGCCGACTGCCCACGTCCGGCGACGTGACGCTGCTCAACCGGTCGGCAGCGGCGGCCCCCAGACCCGCCCTGCAACTCGTCATCACCGACGACCGCCTGGAACCCGCCGGCCCCATGGCCCTCGCCGCGGACCCCGCACGCGCCCTGGCGCTCATCGCCCAGGACGCCGTCGACCTGCTCCTGTCCGCCGAGATCCGGCGCATACGCGTCTGTGGAGCCGACCACTGCACTCTGCGTTTCCTGGACCGCTCCCCGGCCCGCAACCGCCGATGGTGCTCCATGTCCCGTTGCGGAAACCGCACCAAGGTCCGCCTCCATCAGGCGCGTTCACGACAGAGCGGCCCGGTGGCGGAAGACTGACCGAGGTGTCCTCAGCTCACTCGGGCGACCTCAGCCGAAAGGCCGGGCCGGGGACGCTCTCGATGTCCTTCGCCTGCACCGGATGGCCGTGTTCGCAGCGGATCTGGACGTCGACGTGCGCACCGCACTCGCGATGCCGTGCCAGGACCGCCGGCCCCTCCGGGTCGGCACGGTAGCGGTCGCCCCACTGCAGCAGCCCCATCACGGCCGGCACCAGGTCCATGCCCTTGGATGTGATCACATACTTCGGGCGGCTCCGCGAGCCCGGCTCCTTGTAGGTCTCGGTGGCCAGGATCCCCTCCTCCACCAGCATCCGAAGCCGTGCCGCGAGCAGGTTACGAGGACAGCCGAGGACCCGCTCGAACTCACTGAAGCGGGACGAGCCGTACCAGACCTCACGCAAAATCAAGATCGTCCACTTTTCCCCGACGACCTCAAGGGTCCGTGCGATCGAGCAGTTCGACGTGTCCCGGTCGAGCCGGGGATCCATGCCGGTGTCTTGGAGAACTTCGGTCCGCGCATCCATGAGAACGATTCTAGCCGTTTGAGTTTACTTTCAGAGACTCAGCCGCCCGGGCATGGGCACCACCTTGGAGCGCAGACGGCATCGACGGCCCGGGCATCTCCACACCGATGGCGGACGCCGGGCTCACCAATGGAGCGTTCTACGCCCGCTTCGCCTCCAAGAACGACCTCGTCGCCAACGTCGTCGCCCTCTTGCAGCCCGTCGACCAGCCGCTTAGAATGATGACCGTAATTCAATCTGTCGGAGCCTGGTGTCGATCACACGGGCATCCACGACGCGCGGTAAGGCCGCCCGACGGTTCCTACCAGCGAGGCCGGCGTCGGACATCGCACCCGGCGCGCCTTGCGCGCGCCCATCACCTGGATTACCGGCTCGCTGTCGCCGGCCATACCGCTCAGAGCATTTTCCGGCGCGGGGAAGCCCGGGACGAACAGCACCCTCGTCCACTTGCTCCACCTACATGAAAGGCCTGGCCATGAGCGCACCGCGAAATTCTCCGTCCCCTTCACGATCGTCGTACAAGAACGCGCCGACCCGCTCCGTGTCCGTCGACGGGGTGGCCTTCGCCTACCGCGAACTCGGCCCCGAGGACGGCGTGCCGCTGGTCCTCCTCATCCACCTGGCCGGAAACCTGGACAACTGGGACCCGGGCATCGTCGACGGACTCGCCACACGGCGTCGGGTGATCACCTTCGGGAACCGCGGGGTGGGCGGGTCGGCATCGGCCGGCCGACGATCACCACGCGGCCCGGCTCGTCCTCGAAGGGCGGGCCGAGAAACTCACGGCACACCAGGTGCGCTATGGCATGAGAGCCCTGCTGGGCGGAATCGCCGACCTCAAGGTCCTGGACGGGGTACTGGACATCAGCCGGCACACCGACCAGATACATCGCCTCGGGAAACGGCCGGTCCCCGACCCGGATCGCGGCAGCCTGGCCACCACCATCGCCATGGTGCGGCGAAACGGGCGCACCTCGTTCCGCGCCAAGCGAGGCGGGTCATGAGCGCAACCAGGCAGACGGACCCGACCAGTGATCACCGTGGCCGCGCGGGACGCGGACCGACGCGGGCCTCCCAGGGGTCGTAGCGCGACCGCAACGACCCGGTGGCCGTCCCTCAGCTGCGGGAACTGCTCCAAGTGCGCGCCCAGTGCGGCCTTCCCCCGCGCACTGAGGACCACCGCGCGACTCCCGCTCCGCCGACGCGGCGATGAGGTCCCCTCACTTGTCCGCCACGATGCGTTCCAAGGTTCGTCGACCCGTCCGGCTCATGACCGGGTTGCTTTTGACGTAGTACCAGACCAACCCCATCGCTTGAACGAAAGCCCACGCCTTGCCTCGGTCCCATTCAAGGTCGTCGCTGCCCAGGTGATCACGGAGCTCCTGCCGCGGCCCGGCCTCGAGCAGATGCCACGCACTCACAAGATCCAGCGAAGGGTCAGCCGGCCCGAAGCCGCCGACGTCGAGAATCCCCGCAAGCCGGCCGGCGGACACGAGCACGTTCCCAGGAATCAGATCGCAATGGGCCATGGCGTCCTCCGCCGCACCTCGCGGCAGATCACGCAGAGTTGCCCAGATACGGCGCAGTCGAGGGACATCGAGGAGTTGCTCACTGTGCCTGAAACAGGTCTCCATCCACGCGTCATGGGACCGCAGGTCGCCTCCTCGACCTGTGCCGGCGAACGTGCGGCCACGCGGGTCGATCGCGCGCAGTTCGCCGATGAGATCGGCCAAGTCACGGGCGAACGCAGACGACTCGCCCGGGTCCTCGTCGGCGGCCACGACGCCGGGCAGCCACGTCTGCACCGACCACGGAAGCGGGTAGCCTGCCCCGGGTTCACCCAGCGCCACTGGCTCGGGCGTGGGGAAACGCGTGCGACCTGCCAGCTCGCGAGCCGCTTCCGCTTCGGACTGCAGCCAGCGCCGCGTCGACTCGACGTCCGCGGACTCAAGAGGGAATCGGGCTGCCAACCGGTCGCCAATGCGGAAGACGGCGTTGACCGTGCCCTGCGCCGCGATGCGCCTGACCGGCAGGCTCCGCCACTCAGGAAACTGCTGCTCCACCACCATGCGCACTGTCTCAGGTGACACGGTCAGCTGGTTGGCGTGCATCTTCATGGGGGAAAGCATTCGCGTGCACGATCTTCAGCTGCAACCCATTTCTGTCGCTCTACGTCGCCGACTGCCTTGCCCGGAGCGGATCAGGGCGCGGGGAGCGGAAAGAGCATGCAGCTGCTGGTGGCGTGGGCGAGCAAGCGGTCCGCCTCGTCGACCAAATCGGCCTGGGCGAGAGCGGTTTGGCGTCCTCTGTTGACGACCGTACCGATGGCGCGGACCTTGCCGGTGTCCGCGGTGATCCGCCGGAGGAACTTCACGGTCAGATCAAGCGAGGTGTAAGCGGTGCCCTGCGGGAGGGTCGACTGGACCGCCCCGCCGGCCGCCGAGTCGAGCAGCGTGGCGTACACCCCTCCGTGCACACTGCCGAGGGAGTTGTAGTGCTCCTCGCCCGGTATCAGCGAGAAGACCACACGGCCCTCCTCCACCTCCTCGAGGGCGAAGTCCAGAGCGGCTACGAGAGGCGGTGGGGGCAGGCGCCCCTCGAGCAGGTCGCGCAGCACCTCCACACCCGAGACGCGTCCTGCGGTTGCTCCCACAATCGCGGGATCCTGCCACTCATACGTACGCGTCCGTCCCACGCCCCTGCCTCTCCACCTGGGTCCGAGAAATGAACCTAGCCCTGGCGTACCTGACTGTCAATGATGAAGCCAGGGTGCCCCGGGCGGAGTGCGTCAGCCAGGCTGCCCGGCGTCCAGCAGGGCGAGGGCGTTGTTCACCCCCTGATCGAGGAGCTCGTTGGCGAGTTGAGTGTCGGTCAGGGCGCGGGAAAGCTGCAGTGTCCCGGCCATCAGGCCGAGGAGGCTGAGCGCCTTCACACGTGCGGAGGACGGGTCCTCGGGTGCCATGCGTTCGGCGATGCCCTCGATGAGGATCAGCACACCGTCGGTGTACGCCTGCCGGGTCGTGTCGTTGCAGCGCCCGATCTCGTCGAGCAGGGCGGCGTTGGGGCAGCCGTCGCCCAGCCGTTCGCGATGCTGGGGCGACAGGTACCCCCGCACGATCTGCTCGAGTCCGGCACGGCCGGGCTCGGCCCGCGCGACGACGTTCTCGGCCTGCGCCTTCAACTGGTCGGCGATCGCCGTGGTGACGAGGTCGTCCTTGGAGGCGAAGTGGGCGTAGAAGGCACCGTTGGTCAGCCCCGCGTCCTTCATGAGGGTCGCGACCCCGGAACCGTCGATACCGTCCTGCTTGAACCGGCGGCCCGCCGTCTCGATGATCCGCCGCCTGGTCTCCGACTTGTGCTCTTTGCCGTACCGCACCACGCCACACGCTCCTTCGCCGGCCGGAAGGACCGGTTGCCCTTCACCGACTCCACCATTCTATGGTATTGCAAACGTAATCCAAAGAGTCAGCAGAGGCGACGCGAGCGAGCGTGTGGGCTTCTCCTTTGGTTGCGCTGTCAGGCGTCTACCAGTGCGAGGGCGTTGTGGATGCCCTGTTCGAGGAGATGGTCGGCGAGTTGCCGGTCGGTCAGGGCGCGGGAGAGTTGCAGGGTGCCGGCCATCATGACCGCGAGCAGGCCGAGGAGGCTGAGTGCCGTCAGGCGTGCCGAGGGCGGGTCGTGGGGGGGGCAGGAGCGGGCGACGAAGCCGTCGATGAGGGTCAGCGCGCCGTCGGTGTAGGCCTGCCGGGTGGTGTCCGTGGAGCGTGCGATCTCGTCGAGGAGGGCGGCGTTGGGGCAGCCGTCCTCGACGGTGTCGCGCTGCTCGGGGGAGAAGTATTTCTGTCGTCCCGGCTGTTCCTCGCCCGCGGACCGAGGGCCCTGCCTCGGCGTCACACCCGAGGGGCGGGTACCGGGAAGAGCAGGCAGCTGCTGGTGGCGTGGGCGAGGAGACGGTCCTTCGCGTCGACCAACTGGGCCTGCGCGAGGGCGGTTTGGCGGCCCTTGTTGACGACCGTGCCGATGGCGCGCACCGGGCCGGTGTCCACGGTGACCCGCCGCAGGAACTTCACCGTCAGGTCGAGCGAGGTGTACGCCATCCCATGCGGGAGAAGCGACTGGACGGCGCAGCCCGCCGCCGAGTCGAGCAGCGTGGCGAAGACGCCGCCGTGCATGCTGCCGATCGGGTTGTAGTGCTCCTCCCCCGGCGTCAGCGAGAAGACCGCTCTGCCGGGCTCCACCTCGTCCAGGGTGAAGTCGACGGTGTGACCGATCGGCGCCGCCGGAAGCCGGCCCCCCTGCACCTCGCGCAGGAAGTCGATGCCGGCCATGCGTCCGGCTGCCTCCGCCGAGATCGCGGGATCGTCCCATTGATACGTACGCGTTCGCCCCACGGTCCAGCGCCCTTCCCTCTGACTGTCAGCTGACTTTCCCAAGCGAAGCTAGACTTTTCCCCACCTGACTGTCAATGGAGAAGCCAGGTCGTCTACGATGGCGGGATGGAGTGGCTTGAGGCGAGCACCGAGAACTGCCCCGTCCAGCGCACGCTCGATGTGATCGGGGAGAAATGGACGCTGCTGATCCTGCGTGACGCCGTCAACGGCGTCCGCCGCTTCGACGACTTCCACCGCCACATCGGCCTCTCGGAAGCCGTGCTCAGCGACCGCCTTCGGAAGCTGACCTCGGCCGGCATCCTGAAGACCGTCCCCTACCGGGAGCCCGGCAGCCGCCCCCGCAACGAATACCGCCTGACCCGCAAGGGCTGGGACCTGTGGCCCGTTCTGATGGCGCTGACCCAGTGGGGCGAGGCATACGCCCTCGGTCCGGAGGGGCCTGTCCTGGACGTCCGTCACACCGACTGCGACGCCCCGGTCCGCGTCGTCGTCGAATGCTCCGCGGACCACTCCGCCCTCACCCCTCGTGACGTCACCGCCCGGCTGGGGAAGGGCGCCCGTCTCCGGACCTGAGCCATCGACCTCGCGGTCGCGGGCCGGACAGCGGTCAGACCGCGCGGGCCCAACATGATCCGGGCTGGGCGGCCGAAGCGTTCGGCCGCCCAGCCGCGAAGCGGCCGACCTGCTCGGGTGCGGCACGTCGGGGCAGGACAGCGCGACCTTGTCCCCCGGCGACCGGTTCGCACCGGATTCCCGCAACGCCACCCGCGTGCACCTGCCGATAGGTGACGCCTTCCGGCTCCCGGGCCCTGAGATGGACGCCCTACGACACGATGCGCATCGCATCCAACTGGGACTCGGGAATCGCCAGCCCGGCCATGAAGTCGCGAACTCGATCGCTTCCGGGCTCAGTTCACCAGCAGTCTGCTCAGACACGTGGGGCCGTTGAGCCATACCGGCCCGCCAGGACCGGTATGGCGGGGTTGGTCAGGCGGTGTGGGTGGGGTAGTCGGTGTAGCCGGCCTCGCCGCCGCCGTAGAAGGTGGCGGGGTCGGGGGTGTTGAGCGGCGCGCCGGTGCGTACGCGCTCGACCAGGTCGGGGTTGGCGAGGGCCATCACACCGACGGTGACGATGTCGGCGAGGCCGTCTTCGATGTCCTTGGCGCGGGTGGCGATGTCGGTGCCGGCCCGGTTGAGGACAAGGGTGTGCGGCCACAGCTTGCGGAGGGTGTGCAGGAGTTCGTCGTCGCCGCCGTGGCCGATGTGCAGGTAGGCGAGGTCGAGCGGGGCGAGGGCGCGCACGAGTGCCGGGTACAGCTCGTGGGTGTCGCTCTCCGCGATGTCGTTGAACGGGTTGCCCGGAGAGATCCGGAAGCCGGTGCGGCCGGCGCCGATCTCCTCGGCCACGGCGGTGGCGACCTCGACGGCGAAGCGGATGCGGTTGTCGATGGAGCCGCCGTACCGGTCGGTGCGCTGGTTGGTGTTGTCGGCGAGGAACTGGTGCACGAGGTAGCCGTTGGCGCCGTGGATCTCCACGCCGTCGGCGCCTGCCGCGACGGCGGCCGCGGCGGCACGGCGGAAGTCGTCGACCGTCGCGGCGACCTCCTCGGTGGACAGCTCGCGCGGTACCGGCATCTCCTGGAGCCCGGACGCGGTGAACATGGTGCCCGCCGGCTGGACCGGGGAGGGGGCGACCGGCTGCCGGTGGTGGAGGGTGTTGTCGGGGTGGGACATACGTCCGGCGTGCATGAGCTGGATGACGATGCGTCCCTCGACGCCGTGCACGGCGTCGGTGACCTTGCGCCACCCGGCGATGTGCTCCTGGGAGTAGATGCCCGGGGTGAGCGGGTAGCCCTGGCCGTCGGCGTTGGGCTGGGTCCCCTCGGTGATGATGAGTGCGTGCGAGGCGCGCTGGGCGTAGTACTCGGCGTTCAGCTCGGTCGGTACGCCTTCCGGGGTGGACCGGTCCCGCGTCATGGGTGCCATCGCCAGTCGGTGCGGCAGGGAGAACTCCCCGGCGACGATCGGGTTCCACAGGGCGTTCAACATGGATGTTTCCTCAGATGGGGGTGGGAGAGCTGCGGGGTGGCGGGCCGCCTGCCTCGCGGGAATCGGTGCGTGTGCGGTGACCGGCTGGATCGCGTGGAGGAGCAGTCGACGCTGCGAGCGGGTGTGCCGCACACCTGACCGCCGCCATGGCGCATCGGTCGTACGCAGGAGCGGCCGTGCCGTAGTCACAAAGGGACTCCCGCAGGGGAGTGGGAGCGGAGGTCAGCCGCGGTAGCGAGCGGCCGGGACCTTCCGGGACAGGTTCGGGACGAGTGCCTGACGTGCCTTCTCGAACGACTCCCAGTCGCTGATCTCCGGCAGGGACGGGATCGTGACGGGCTCCCCGGCGTCGAGGCCGGCGAGCGCCGCGTCCACGGCGTCCTCCACGCTCATGATCCACTCGTCGGGGAAGGTATCGAGGTCGACGCCGGAGCCGTCCCACAGCTCCGTGCGGACAGCACCCGGCAGCACGGCCTGCACGGTGACGGGGCTCTCGGCGAGTTCCTGCTGCAGGGCCTGGGTGAACGTCAGCACGTAGCTCTTGGTGCCGCTGTAGACGGCGCTGACGGGCAGGATGTTGAGAGCCATGGCAGAGGAGATGTTCACGACCGTGCCGTGCCCGCGTGCCGTCAGCCCCGGCAGGACCGCGATGGTCAGCCTGGTCAGCGCTGTCACATTGAGGTTGATCAGCGCCTCGTAGGCCGCCGCGTCGGAGGCAGTCAGCGGCGTGAGCAGCGCACCGCCGGCATTGTTGATCAGTACCTCGATGCTCTCGTCGCTCCGCAGACGCTCCTCGACCACGGAGATCTGCGCCGCGTCGGTGAGGTCGGCGGTGACGACGTCCACCGCGCGGCCCGTGCGGCTGCGGATGTCCGACGCCAGCGTCTCCAGCCGCGCGGTGTTCCGGGCCACCAGGATCAGGTCGTAGCCCCGGTCGGCAAGCCGCTGCGCGTAGGCGGTGCCCAGGCCGGCGGATGCGCCGGTGACGACAGCGGTCTTGTTCTGCGTGGTCATGGGATGGATCTCATTTCTGGGCCGGGGGATGAGTGGGGACCGAGGCGTCGGCCCCGACCCACTTTAGATTACGATAGGTATCTAACCAGATCCCGTCAACGGCCCCGATGTCGTCGGTCACCGCCGACGGCCGGAGAGGGCGCGACACGCATACGGGGCTCCAAGGCGGCCGCCGACCAGGTCCGGATGGAGACTCGTCGGGCGCATGAACGGGAGTCGCGTCAGAGGAAGGGCTCGACGTCGCGGCCGACGGCCCGACGCTGCGCATACGATAGATGCACTTTAGTATCTAACGTGGCAGGTGAGTGATGAGTCGCGTCTCGCAGGCACAAGCGCTCGAGAACCGTCGGCGCGCGGTCGCCGCGGCCTCCCAGCTCTTCCGGGAGCGCGGCGTGAACGGCATCAGCGTCGCCGATCTGATGAAGTCCATCGGGCTGACCACGGGCGGCTTCTACAAGCAGTTCCCCTCCAAGGAGGCCCTGATCGCCGAGGCGGCCCAATCCGCGTTCGGGGACCTCGACGTGCTCCTGGAGTCGTTCGACACGGCCCAGGGCGACCACGGCACCGCGCGCGGCGCCCTCATCGACTACTACCTGTCCCCCGAGCACCGCGACCAGCCCGGCACCGGTTGCCCCACCGCGGGATTCGCAGGGGACACGGCCCGCGAGCCCACAGCCGGGGAGGTGCGCGAAACGTACGCGGCCGGCGTCGAGAAATTCGCCGCGTGGATGTCCACCGAAGCCGACGACGGCCTTGCCGCGGTGGCCACCCTGGTCGGCGCGATCCTGCTCGCCCGTGCCACGGCAGGCACGGAACTGTCGGAGAAGATCCTGGAATCCACCCACGAAGCCCTGACCGCACCACCCGGCGCTTGACCCGGAACCCGGACGCGGGCCATGCGTCCGGGGCCAACACCCCCTGATCAAGCGGTCGTCGGGCCGCGGAAGCCCGACCGTGCACATGCTGCGGATCCGGATGTCCATGTGCGCACCGCACTCGCGGTGCCGAGGCAGGGCCGCCGGCCCCCTCCAGGTCGGCACGGCAACAGTCGCTCCAACGCAGCAGCCCCATCACAGCCGGCACCAACTCCATGCCCTTGGGCGCATCCATGGCGGTGATCCCAGCCTCACCTGAGTTTACTTTTCCATACTCAGGAAGTAGCGTCGCGGTCGGCACACCAACCCGACCGCACGCGAACGGGCGCGCAGGGCGACTTGCGCGAAGAATCACATCGAAACCTGGAAAACCCCCACAGAGAGGCGGCCGGCATGAAGGCATTCGTCGTCGAGAAGTACGGCAAGGACGGCGTACGCGTCGCAGACGTGCCCGAGCCCACGGTCGGGGACCGCGACGTCCTGGTCCGAGTGAGCGCCGCCAGCATCAATCCGCTGGACAAAATGGTCCGCAACGGGGAGTTCAAGCAGCTCCTGAAGTACAAGCCCCCGTTCGTGCTCGGCCACGACGTGGCCGGCGTCGTGACGCGGGTCGGCTCCGCCGTACGCGGCCTCGAAGTCGGCGACGAGGTCTACGCCCGCCCGCGCGACCTGCGGATCGGCGGCTTCGCGGAGTTCATCGCGATCGACATGGACGATGTCGCCCCCAAGCCGGCCTCCCTCACCCTCCAGGAGGCGGCCGCCGTGCCGCTGGTGGCCCTGGCCGCCTGGCAGATCCTCGTCGACCGGGCCCACGTGCAGTCGGGGCAGAAGGTGCTCATCCACGCAGGTGCCGGTGGCCTCGGCTCGACGGCCATCCAGCTCGCCAAGCACCTCGGCGCCACGGTCGCCACCACCACGAGCACCGCCACGGAGAAGCTGGTCAGCAGCCTCGGCGCCGACATCGTCGTCGACTACACCAAGGAAGACTTCTCGAAGATGCTGTCCGGCTACGACCTGGTGCTGGACTCCGTAGGGGGAGCGAACCTCGAGAAGTCGCTGACCGTGCTCAAGCCCGGCGGTCTGGCCATCAGTGTCGTCGGCCCGCCGGACCCCGGCTTCGCCAAGCAGCTGGGCGCCCCCTCCTTCATGGGCCTGGTGATGAGCATGCTCAGCCGCAAGGTCCGCAAGCAGGCGAAGGCGCTGGGCGTGCGCTACCAGTTCTTCTTCATGCAGGCCAACGGCTCCCAGCTGCGCGAGCTCGGCGCCCTCTACGACAGCGGGAAGCTCCAGCCGGTCATCGACAGCACCTTCCCGTTCGACCAGACGCTCGAGGCGATGGCGTACGTCGAGCAGGGCCGCACCAAGGCGGGCAAGGTCGTGGTCTCGATGGTGCCCGACAACGACTGAGACCGTGCCGGCCCCAGACCCTGTGTCCGGCATGGTCCCCGCAACCCGCCCCTCCTGCCCGGCCGGCCCCGGGCGCGAGGCCATGCCCTCCTCATCGTGGGCATGATCAGGATGGCGATGTCCGTCCGCCGAGCGCCACACGCTGCCAGTCGGGGGCACGGTCCTTGTCGACCAGGGCCGCACGGACCCCCTCCAGGAAGTCCGGCGTGCGGATGGTCGTACGCGCGAGGGCGAGTTCAGCGGCGAGGCACTCGCGCAACGTGCGTTGCCTGCCCCGGGACAGCAGGGCGTGAGTGATCTCCAGGCTCTGCGGCGAGGCGGACTCCAAGGCGACCAGTGTGTCTGTCGCCCAGGGGCTGTCGAGGTGACGCAGGCGTTTCTCGATCTCGCCCAGGGTCGCCGCGCCGAACGCCCAGTCCACCTCCCCGCGTACCTCCGCCAGCCTGCTCTCCGCCACCGGGGAACGGCTGCCGAGACGGTTCAGGACCACGTCCACCGGGTCGCCGGGGTTGTCGGCCAGCGCGTCGCCGACCGCCTCGAGCCCGTCCGCGGGGACGAAGTGCGTGGCCAGACCTGTGTACAGGGTGTCGGCCGCGTCGAGCCGGTGCCCCGTCAGTCCCAGGTACATGCCGATCGCGCCGGGCAGCCGCGGCAGAAAGTAGCTGGCCCCGACGTCCGGGAAGAACCCGATCCCGGTCTCGGGCATCGCCAGCACCGCGCGCTCGGTGACGACACGGAAGCCGCCGTGGACGGACAGACCGAGGCCGCCGCCCATGCAGACTCCATCGATGAGCGACACGACCGGCACGGGATATTCGGCGATCCGGGCGTTGAGCCGGTACTCGGAGGCGAAGAACCGCTCACTTGCCTCGGCGTCACCGGCGAGGCTGTGCTCGCGAATGGTGCGGATGTCTCCGCCGGCGCAGAACGCCTTCGTGCTGGTGCTCGCGAGCACCACGGCGGACAGCGGGGTGTCCGCCCACTCGGCGAGCGCGCGGTCGATGGCGGCGACCATGTCCGTGGTCAGGGCGTTGAGCGCCTTGGGCCGGTTCAGCAGGATGCGGCCGACGCCCCGGTGGACGTCGGCGAGAATCTCCGCGGCAGCGGTGTCGGTCATGGTCAGCACCTCGTGGTCCGCGCGGACCTGGCTGTCGTGGCCATCATGTTCCTCTTCCTCGTTCGCCGGGTGTCAGGCGTAGATCTGCGCGTAGAGATCCTGGATCTCGTCCACGGTGGGTACGACGGGGTTGTTGGCGGGCGACCCGGACGCGAGCGCCTGCTCGGCCATGAGGGGCGACAGGCGGAACCACTCGTCCTTGTCGATGCCGTGGGCTCGAGGGGTGGGCACGTCGAGATCCTGACACAGTGATCGCAGTGCCTCTACGAGCTTGTCGGCGGCCAAGGCGTCACTGTCGCCGTCGGCGGCGGCTCCGAGGGCGCGGGCGCAGTCGGCGTACCGGTTCTCGGCGGCCGGCGCGGAGAACGCGGTCACCGCGGGGAAGAGCATCGCGTTCGACAGGCCGTGGGCGACGTGGAAGTGCGCGCCGATCGGGCGGCTCATGCCGTGCACGAGCGCCACGCTGGAGTTGGAGAAGGCGATGCCGGCCTGGGTCGCGGCGAGCATCATCGCCTCGCGAGCCTCGAGGTCCCGCCCGTCCGCGTAGACGCGGCGGAGGTGGCGGCCGATGGTCCGGATCGCGTTCAGGGCGAGGCCGTCGGAGAACGGATTGGCCTTGCGGCTCACATACGCCTCGACGGCATGGGTGAGTGCGTCGACGCCGGTGTCGGCGGTCAGCCGGGCCGGCATCGACAGAGTCAGTTCGAAGTCGACGACGGCGGCGACCGACAGGAACGCGGGGCCCGGACAGAGCATCTTCTCGTCTGTGGCACTGTCGGTGATGATGGTGAACTGAGTGGCCTCCGAGCCACTGCCCGCGGTCGTCGGGACCGCGATCACCGGCAGCGCCGGACCGAGGTTGGTGTGCGGGGCCCGGTAGTCGCGCATCTGCCCTCCCTGGACGCCCAGCAGACCGAGTGCCTTGGCGGTGTCCATCGGGCTGCCGCCACCAAATCCGATCACCGAGTCCGCCCCGTGCTCCCGCAGCACCGTCAGGCCCGCGTCGAGCGAGTCGGTCGTCGGATCCGGGACGGTGCCGGCGAACAGGCGCGGCCGCAGTCCGGCATCCCTGAGCGTCGCCATCAGTCGTTCCGCCGCACCGGTGCCGACGAGGAACGCGTCCGTCACCAGCAGTGGGCGGCGCAGGCCCAGCTCTGCGACGACGTCACCCAGCTCCCCTACGGCACCGCCGCCGACGCGCAGGATCCTCGGCAGGGAAAGGCTGGCGATCATGGCGGCCCTTTCGGCAGGAACGGCGGGGCAGGTGACGCCCACTGCCCTGACTGTGTGGCCCCGCCCCGAGTGCGAACAACGGCCAATAGCGCACAGCCGCTGTGCAGAAATGCAGATACGGTCAGGGCGTGCGCCCCCACTCCCCGGACGACGACCCCGCTCCGCGGCAGGTCGGCTCTCGCTCCGTCGATCCGCGCAAACTCCGCGCGGACGATCTGCGCTACCTGCTCGCGGTGTCCCGGACCGGCCGTCTGGTGACAGCCGCCGACGCACTCGGCGTGGATCACACCACCGTGTCCCGCCGTATCGCCGCACTGGAGAAGAGCCTTGGCCTGCGCCTCATCAAGCGGGGCACGGAGGGATGGACGCTGACGGACATCGGACGCGCCGTCTCGGAGAACGCGCGCGTGATCGAGGAGGCCGTCGACCGCGTCGTCGACACCGTGGCGGGCCAGGACTCACCGTCCCTGCACGGCACGGTACGCGTCAGCGCCCCCGACGGCTTCGGCACCGTCTTCGCCACGCCCGCCCTCGTACGGGTTCGCCGCAGGCACCCCCGGCTCCAGGTCGAACTCATCACCGCGACACGGCAGCTCGCTCTGCGCCCGTCCGGCTTCGATCTCGCTCTCGTCATCGGCGTCCCGGCCAGCAGCCACCTGGTGACCGAGCACCTCACCGACTACACGCTGGGGCTCTACGCCAGTGACGACTACCTCACCCGGTACGGCCGCCCCGAGACGGTGCCCGAGCTGCGCGAGCACCCGCTGATCTTCTACATCGAGTCGATGCTGCAGGTCGGCGACCTCGACATCGAACGCCACCTTCCCGGCATGACCCCGGCGTTCTCCTCGACGAACGTCTTCGCCCAGCTCGAAGCCACCGAGCAGGGGGCCGGCATCGGCGTCCTGCCGGCGTTCCTGGCCCAACGGACGGGACTGCGCCGACTGCTCGCCGACGAGATCGACATCCGGCTCCCCATCACCCTGGCCGTCCGCCGCGAAGCGGTGACGCACCCTGCCGTACGCGTCCTGTGGACTGCCCTACGGCATGAGGTCGCCGAACGGGCCGCTGAACTGCTTCCGGAGTGAACGCCAAGTGGTTCGGGGCCGTGCTTCAGCGAGGCAGCAGGACCTCGATCTGCCTCCGGATGTCCTGCACGAGCTCCTCGACGCTCAAGGCGATGTTCACGCTCGTCGCCAGGCTGAGGAACATCACGGCGGACACGATGTGTGCCAGCGTCGCGGCGTCGCCCGCTGTGACCCGCTCGTCTCGGCGCAGTGCGGCGGCGATGGCCTCCTCGGCCTGCGCGACGATGGCGAGTGCTGCGCTGTGCCGGGGCTCCTCGGGGTCGCCGAAGACCATCTCTCGCAGGTAGGTGCGTCCGTTGTCGATCTGGGTGCGGTTGCACACAACGATCGGCCGGACAATCGCCAGCACAGCGTCCAGCACGCCTGGGATGGTCTCGGCGTCCGCCAGGCCCTCCTCGAGCGCTTCGGTGTACTTGGCGTTCTGCACCAGCAGGAGGAGTTCGCCCTTGGTCTTGGCATAGAGGAACAGGGTCCCGGTGCCGATGTCGGCCTTGTCCGCGATCTGCTGGGTCGTGACCTCGTCCACGCCGCGTTCGGCGAACAGCTCAGTGGCGGCAGCGACAATGCGGTCGAGCTTGTCCTGCTTGTTCCGCTCGCGCCGTCCGACCGACTGCGGGGCGACAGACATGGCGGTGTCCTCCAGGAGTGGGTCCTGACTGCCGTCAATTATGACGTCAGTCACTACCGGGTGGGCTCGAATGTGGTTCCGCTCATTCTCCCACGGCCGGGCGAGGAGTCGAACGAGCTTGTCCCACTTTGCCGCGGTAGTCGAGGAGAGTTGGCCTGGCGGCGTCGAGTCCGCTGCTATGGAGCCAGTCGTCGGGCCAGGTCGGGGATGTCGGTAGCGGTGAGGTCGACCCAGTCCGGCGCCGGTCGGGCCGGATGGCCGGGGCCCCATTCCAGCGGGCGTGGAATGTATGCGGTGCGCAGTCCGGCGTCGGCGGCGGCCCGCAGGTCTTCGAGATGGCAGGCCGTCATCAGCAGCCGCGGCGGTGGGACTTCGAGTAGGTCCGCGGCCATCAGGTACACCTTCGGGTCGGGCTTGTAGCTGTGGATCAGTTCGGCGGACAGGATGGCGTTGAACAGCAGTCCGCCGGCGCGGGCAAGGTGGATGAGCAGCGCGGTGCTGCCGTTGGACAGGGTGGCGGTGATATGGGTCTCGCGCAGCCTGGACAGACCGTCGCGGCTGTCGGGCCATGGGCTCAGCCGGTGCCAGGCGCTGACGAGTTCGGCCCGGTCGGTGTCGGTGAACCCGGTCAGGCCGTGCTCGGTGAGCACGTCGTCGAGCATCATCCGGTGCAGTTCGTCCAGCGACCGCCAAGGCATTTCACCCGACACCACCCGCATCAGTGTCGGCGGGTACCGGCTGCGCCAGGCGGTGGTGAGTTCCAGCCAGTCGGCCTGCACCGCCGCGCGGGTGCCGACGTGCTCGAATTCCCTCGCGACGCCGGTGCGCCAGTCCACCACCGTGCCGAAGACGTCGAACACCACCGCGTCCACAGCAGCGCCGATCCATCGGCCGTTTCCGGTAGTCACGGAGTTTCTCGCCATTGGCCTTCTCCTGATCGGCTCCTGATCGGCTCCAGGTCGGCATGGAGGCGACGACGAACCAGGTGGCCACCCCAGGACAAACGAGCACCGCCGCAACGTCTGCCGCGTCGGTGTTCGTTTCATGATGGGCTGTCAGAGCTGCTGGTTGGCGATGCCGATGTACTGCCCCAGGCGGTACTCGAAGTCGATGCCGGCCTCCTCGACGACGGCCTGTGCGCCGGCGGCGCGGACCAGGAACCCGGGCAGGGTGAGGGAGTGGGCGAACTCGCCGTAGGCGGCGACCAGATCCGCGTCCGGGGGCAGGGATGCCCGGTTGATCTGGGCTTTGGCCGAGGCGAGTGAGGTGCGGTCGAAGGAGGCGAGCCGGCCGACGATCGTGTCGACGAAGGCGTCGAGTTCGCTGTCGGGGAGGGCACGGGTGATCCAGCCCCAGCGTTCCGCGGTGTCGGCGTCGTAGTCGTCGCTGGTGAGGATGGCTTCCAGGGCGCGATCGCGTCCGATGGCGCGGGGGAGGCGTTCGGTGCCGCCACCGCCGGGGAGCAGTCCGCTGCCGACCTCCGGCTGCCCGAAGACCGCCTTCTCCCGGCTGGCATACCGCAGATCGAGGGCGAGGGCGAGTTCGTTCCCGCCGCCGCGGGTACGTCCGCGGATGGCCGCGATGGTGATGTAGGGCGCTTTGGAGAGTGCCAGGACCAGGTTCGTCCAGACGGGCACTTCATTCTCGTCCTCGGGGGCGGGGAAGTCGGCGGCGGCGGCCAGGTCGAAGTGGTTGTAGAAGAAGTCGGGGGTGGCGCTGTCGAAGACCACGACCTGGATGTCCGGGTCGGTGGCCAGTTTCTCGACGATCTCGGTGAGGCGCAGGACGGTCTCGCCGACGATGAGGTTGACGGGCGGGTTGGCGAAGGTGATCTTCGCGATCCGGGGTGAGGTGCGCTCGTAGTGGATGGTGCTCTGCTCGCTCATGGTCTGGCTCCAGATGGTGTGACGTATGCAGGTCGGCGACGGGGCGTCAGTGGGCGGGACGCCTGGGAGATGGACTGCCGAGCAGGCCCGGGCCGGCCGGCGCGCACCCGCAACGGGATCGAGGAGGTCTCAACGGGCCAGGAACTCGACCGCGACCGGGGCGAACTCCTCGTAGTACTGGAAGATCCCGCCGTGACCGGAGTCGGGGTAGATGATCAGCTCACTGCCCTTGATGCGCCGGTGCAGGTCCTCGGAGAGGACCGAGGGAACCATGCGGTCGTTGTCGCCATTGGCGATCAGCGTGGGATGAGTGATCTTCGCCAGGTCGTCGGGAGTGGAGCGCCCCCACTTCTGGATCGCCTTCAGCTGCGTCTGGAACGCCTTGACCTTGATCTTCGCGTCGCGGTCGACGGTGCGCTCCTTGAGCCGGTTGACGAAGGCACGCGCGGCGGCCTTGCCGGTGGAGTTGCGGTTGAAGAACAGGAACTCCTTGGGGTCCGAACGGGTCAGGGTGGCGCGCAGGATGTCCCAGTAGGTGGTGCCGACGACCTTGTCGATGTCCTTGCCGCCCTTGGGCCCGGTGCCGGTGAGGACGAGCTTGCGGATGAGCTCGGGGTGCTTCACCACCAGGGCCTGGGCGACCATGCCGCCGAGGGAGAAGGAAAAGACGTCGATCTTGTCGTACCCGAGCGCCTTGATGAAGGTGTAGGCGTCGTCGGCCATCGCCTCGACGCTGTCCGGCACCTGGCCTGTGGACGCCCCGACACCGCGGTTGTCGAAGGCGATGACGTGACGGCCCTTCGCGACGGGGTCGATGATGCGGGGGTCCCAGTTGTCCAGGGTCGCGGCGAGGTGGACGAAGAAGACGACGGGGATGCCGCCCTTCGGTCCCAGCTCGCGGTAGGCGTAGGTGACGCCACCGGCGCTCACGGTGCGGGCCGGGGCCTTCGCGTAGGCGGTGATGACGGTCTCGTTCGGGGTGCTGCTCATGACGGATTCTCCTCGTGTGTTGTGTGTCGCCCGTCGCGGTTGCGGCGAGTCAGCTGTTGCTGATGACGGCCTTGCCGCGGATGCCACCCCGGGACAGGGACTCCAGCGCCTGCGGGGTCTCGTCGAAGCCGACCACCTTGCCCACGACCGGGCGCACCACGCCCTGGTCGATGAGGGTGGTGATCTGGCGGAGCTGGTCGCCGCTGGAGCGCATGAGCAGGAACTCATACGTCACCCCGAGCTTCTTCGCCTGCTTGCGGATCCTGCGGCTCAGGCCTGCGACCGCCAGGCGCAACAGCGGGTTCAGACCGGCCTCGCGGGCGAACGCGGGTTCCGGGGGACCGGCGATCCCGATGGCTTTGCCGCCCGGCCTGAGCACCCGCAGGGACTTCTCGAGATTCTCACCACCGAGGCTGTCCAACACCAGGTCGTAGCCGGTCAGGAGCTGCTCGAAGTCCTGGCTGCGGTAATCGATCACCGTGTCCGCGCCAAGCGCGCGCACGAAGTGCGTGTTCGAACCGCCGGCGGTCGCGGCGACGCTCGCGCCGAGGTGCGCGGCGAGCTGGATCGCGATCGAACCGACCCCGCCGGCGCCGGCGTGGATGAGAACCTTCTGCCCGGGCCGCACCCTCCCGCGCTCCACCAGCGCCTGCCACGCCGTGAGCGCCACCAGCGGCAGCGAGCCCGCCGCTTCCATGCTGATCGAAGCGGGCTTGAGTGCCAGGTCGCCCTCCGCGACGGCAATGCGCTCGGCGAACGTGCCGATGCGGTCCGGGTCGGGCCGGGCGTAGACCTCATCTCCGGGCTTGAAGCCGCGAACTGCCGACCCGACGTCGATGACGGTGCCCGCGACGTCGTTGCCCAGGATCAGCGGCAGCTTGTAGGGCAGGATCCGCTTGAACTCACCGGCGCGGATCTTCTCGTCCAGCGGGTTCAGGCCGGCGGCCTCCACCCGGACGAGTACGTCGTGCTCCCCCACGGTGGGCTCGGGGACGTCCGCCTCCTGCAGCGGCTCCTTGTACTTGGCGACGACGAACGCTCTCATGGGGCGCCACTCCTTCTCTTCGTCCTATTTATCCAGGTCTGATGCCAGATTGGCTAATTCGGCGTCGACATCTTGATGTCATCCCGCTCCATCAACCCGAGTACACTCAATCATGAGTCCACTCAGAATCATTGTCAAGGGAGGTCACCATGGGACGCGGTCACATGCCGATCGGGCGCCGAGAGCGGGCCAAACAGGCCAAGCGCGAGCGCATCATGACCGCAGCCCGTGAGCTGTTCCTCGAACACGGCGTCAGCGGAGTCACGACACAGCAGATCGCCCACCGGGCCGACGTCGCGATCGGCACCCTCTACCTGTACGCGTCGACGAAGGCCGAGTTGCTGATCATGGTGCAGAACGAGAACTTCGCCGCCGCCATCGACGTCGGCCTCGCCGCCGCGAACGCCGCCGCCGGGCAGGGGGCACTGGAACAAGTCGTCGCTCTCATCCACCCCGTGGTGGAGTGCGTGAGGGAGCACATCGAGAACGGCCGCACATACCTGCAGGAACTGGCCTTCGGGGACCCGGGCGAGCCCTACCGGCAAGCGGGTCTGGCCCTGGCCGCCCGTCTCGAGGACGGCATCACCGGCCTGCTCACCCGCGACGAGCACATCGGTGCCGCCGACGCGGCAACGCTGGCGCGGGTGATCACCGCGATCATCCACATCAGCACCACCGCCAGCGTGCACATGCACCGCAGCGACGAAGTCGTCCTCGCCGACATCCGCGACCAGATCCACGCCACCCTGGCGCCTCACCAGCGCGCAGCATGACCCCATCTAAGTTTACTTTCTTATACTCAGCCAGTAGCGTCATGACCACCGCACCGACCCGGCTGAGAAGGAGCACCACCATGGGAGTAAGCCCCGAGGCCCACGAGTTCGCGGAGTTCCTGGCGAGCGTGAGCGCGAAGTCGGCCACACCCGGCCTGGACCTGGCCGTCATCCGCGACATCGTCGACTCGAACCACAAGGCGTCGACCGAGCCGGAAGGCGTCACCTACGCCGAGGTGGACGCGGGCGGCGTCCCTGCCCTGTGGGCCATCCCGGAAGGCGCCGCCCCCGACCGGGCCCTGCTCCACTTCCACTTCGGCGGATCCGTCACCGCGTCGATGCACTCGGACCGCAAGGCCGCAGGCCATATCGCGAAGGCTGCCGGAGCCCGTTCCCTCGTCGTGGACTTCCGCCTGGCGCCCGAACACCCCTACCCCGCCCAGCTCGACGATGCCGAGACGGCCTACCGGTGGCTGCTCTCGCAGGGCTACGAGCCGCGGAACATCGGCAGCACCGGTCACTCGATCGGCGGCACCCTCGCGGTGATGCTGCCGCTGCGTCTGCTCGCGAAGGGCGAGGCGACGCCCGGCGCGATCGTCAGCGTCTCGCCGTGGACCGACCTCACCCTCCAGAACGCGTCGGTGGACGAGAACGAGGACAACGACAAGATGCTCAGCCGGGGCACGCTGGAACTCTTCCGCGGGGCCTGGCTCCAGGACCCCGCCGTGGACTTCACCTCACCCGAGATCAGCATCGCGAACGCCGACCTCACCGGCCTGCCGCCTACGACCGTCCACTACGGCGAGTACGAGACCCTCGCCGACGACGGCGCCGAGCTCGGCCGCCGGCTCGCGGACTTCAAGGTCACCTCCGAGGTCCACCCGATGCCCGAGGGACAGCACTCGTTCGTCCTGGGCGCGGGCCGGGTACCCGAGGTGGACCAGGCCATCCAGCAGATGGGCCAGTGGCTGCGTGAGCACCTCGGCGCGTGAGCAGCAGCCGCACTGACCGGCCTCCGGCGGGCTGCTCGACCGTACCGGCCGGCATGCGGTACTTGTGTCCGACACCGTTTCGCACGCGGTCCCACCACCGTCCCTCGATGCCACAAAGGAGTGCGCGATGGGAACGTACGAGGATGTCTTCCGCGCCAGTACCGAGGACCCGGAGAGCTTCTGGCTGAAGGCGGCCGAGGGCATCGACTGGGATGTCGCTCCGCAGCGCGCCCTGGATTCCTCGGGCGCACCGTTCTACCGCTGGTTTCCCGACGGGCGGCTCAACGTCTGTTTCAACGCGCTCGACCGGCACGTCGAAGCCGGCCGTGGCGAACAACCCGCACTCATCTACGACTCCCCCGTCACCGACACCCGCCGCACCTACAGCTACGCGCAGTTGAGGGACGAGGTGGCGGCCTTCGCGGGAGGGCTCGCGCAGCTCGGTGTGGGGCACGGCGACCGCGTGGTGATCTACATGCCGATGGTTCCCGAGGCCGCCGTCGCGATGCTGGCCTGCGCGCGTATCGGCGCGGTCCACTCGGTCGTCTTCGGCGGGTTCGCCCCGCGCGAACTCGCCCTCCGTATCGACGACGCGGCCCCCAAGGTGGTCGTCTCCGCCTCCTGCGGCATCGAGGGCAAGCGGGTCATCGCGTACAAGCCCCTGCTCGACCGCGCGATCGAACTCGCGGCCCACAAGCCGGAGAAGAGCGTGATCCTGCAACGCCCGCAGGAACGAGCCGAGTTGGGGTCCGACGATCTCGACTGGGCCGACCTGGTCGCCGCCGCGCCGCCTGCCGACTGCGTTCCCGTCGCCGCGACTGATCCCCTGTACATCCTTTACACGTCCGGAACGACCGGTAAGCCCAAGGGAGTCGTGCGTGACTGCGGCGGCTACGCGGTCGCGCTGCACTGGTCGATGGGCGCCGTCTACGACGTGGGCCCGGGCGAGACGATGTTCACCGGCTCCGACGTCGGCTGGGTCGTCGGCCACTCCTACATCGTCTACGGACCCCTGCTGGCCGGCGCGACAACGGTCCTGTACGAGGGCAAGCCGGTCGGCACCCCGGACGCGGGCCAGTTCTGGCGGGTGGCCGCCGAGTACCGGGTCAAGACCATGTTCACCGCGCCCACCGCATTCCGGGCGATCAGAAAGGAGGACCCGAAGGGGGCGCTCACATCCGACTACGACCTCTCCCGCCTGCGCTATCTCTTCCTCGCCGGCGAGCGTCTCGACCCCGAGACCTATTACTGGGCGAGCGCGCTCCTGGGCGTCCCGGTGATCGACCACTGGTGGCAGACCGAGACCGGCTGGCCCATCGTCGCCAACCCGGTCGGCATCGAAGCCGCCCCCGTCAAGCCCGGCTCCCCCAGCCGCCCCCTGCCCGGCTGGGACGTCCGCGTCCTCGACCCCGCGGGCGAGCCGGTGCCCCCGGGCGTCGACGGCGCGATCGTCGTCAAGCTCCCCCTGCCGCCCGGCGCACTCCCCACCCTCTGGAACGACGACAACCGCTACATCGGCTCCTACCTCTCCGCCTACGACGGCTACTACCTCACCGGCGACAGCGGCCACCTCGACGACGACGGCTACGTCTTCGTCATGGGCCGCACCGACGACGTCATCAACGTCGCCGGACACCGGCTGTCCACCGGCAGCATGGAAGAGGCCCTGGCCGCCCACCCCGACGTCGCCGAATGCGCCGTCATCGGCGTCGCCGACGAACTCAAGGGACAGGTACCGCGCGGCTTCGTCGTCCTCAAGGCAGGCACCGGCCGCGAACCGGGCGAGGTCGAGGCCGAACTCGTCCAGCTCGTGCGCGAGCGCATCGGAGCCGTTGCCTCCCTCAAGGACGTCACGGTCGTGGCCGCACTGCCCAAGACCCGCTCGGGAAAGATCCTGCGCAAGACCATGCGCGGCATCGCCGACGGTCGCGACGAACCCATCCCGTCCACGGTGGACGACCCCGGCGTCATCGAGACCCTGCGCCCGGTCCTCCGCCGGGCCCCGGAGTGACTCGAGGAGACCTGCGAGAACGAGACCGGCCTGACCTGCGGGTCCCTCACCCACGCAAGCCTGGACCTCCCGCAGACCCCTCCGTCCGCTCCATGGCCATCGCCGAGCTCCACCAGCACAGTGTCGACGGCCACCCGGTGTGGAAACGCCGAGCCCTCGGCCAAGGCTGGGCAGCTGGGCTCGACGGCCTCGCTCGCGCCTATGGGGCCAACGTCGAACAACTGCGCAGCGGGTGAGCGTGGCGAAGACGTCCAGTAGCGGCAGCTCCAGCTTCATGTCCGGCGTCGGGACCCCCACCGGCACGACGGTCCCGGCCAGGTCACGGGCGTGGAAGGCCTGCCGGTACGTCTCCGGACGGCCGACGGCATCGATCACCACGTCCGCTCCGTGCCCGCCGGTGAGCTCGCGGATCGCCGTCACCGAGTCGGCGGCGCGGGAGTTTGACGGTGTGTGTGGCGCCGAAGGTCTCGGCCGGGGCCAGCTTCCGGTCGTCGATGTCCACCGCGATGATCCTGGCCGCTCCGCGAGGCGGGCACCGGCGATCGCCGCGTCGCCCACGCCGCCGCAGCCGATCACCGCGACGCTCTCTCGCCTGGTTGCCGGTGCGGTGTTGAGCGCGGCTCCCAGCCCGGCCATGAGTCCGCAGCCGAGGAGGCCGGCCGCTTCGGGCCGGACCTGCGGGACCTTCGTGCACGGGCCGGCGGCCACGAGGGTCTTCTCCGCGAAGGCCCCGATACCGCGGGCGGGCGCCGACTCCGTGCCGTCCTTCAGCGTCATCTTCTGCCGTGCGTTGTCCGTGTCGAAGCGGTACCTGGGCCGGCCGCGCCGACAGGCACGGCACCGCCCGCACACCGCCCGCCAGTTGAGGATGACGAAATCACCGGGGACGACGTCGGTGACGCCCTCACCGACCGCCTCGACGACTCCCGCGGCCTCGTGGCCGAGCAGGGGGTCGGTGACTGGGGCGCCTTTGCTGCGGGCGCTGGAACGTTGAGTGGTGACGCGTCGGCAGGGCTACCGGACGCTCCAGGCGCTGCGGAGATCCCGCCGCAGCCGCCCGAACTCCCTTGGGCTGTCGACCGCGAGCACGTCGTCGACGCCAGGTCGGCCGGCGACTGGAGGTGGCCGCCGTACCAGCAACGATCCGGCTGCGATGAACCGCATGTCCCGCGCGTTGGTCCAGTGCTCGATGCGCAGCCGCCCTCCTGACCGCCCTTGGCATCACGCGATCAAACCTTAGTTTTGAACGCGTTCAACTATGGTCTAGGCTCACCCGTGACGAAGGAGGGGCAGCCGATGAAGATCGTGATTCCTGGGGGCACCGGACAGGTCGGCGCGGTCCTGAAGCGCGCACTCGACGCCGCAGGCCACGAGGTCGTGATGCTCACCAGACGCCCCAGGCGCGAGGGCGAGGTCCAATGGGACGGTCAGACCCTGGGGCCATGGACGGCGGCGGTGGACGGCAGCGATATCGTCATCAATCTGGCCGGACGCACTGTGAGTTGCCGATACACCGCGGCCAATCTGCAGGAAATGATGGACTCCCGGGTCGACTCCACCCGGGTCGTGGGCGCCGCGATCGCGGGCGCCGCCCGACCGCCCCGGGTCTGGCTGCAGATGAGCACCGCCACGGTGTACGCGCACCGCGTCGACGCCCCCAACGACGAGGCCACCGGTGTGATCGGCGGTGCTGAACCGGGCGTGCCGGACTACTGGGCGTACAGCGTCGAGATCGCCAAGGCCTGGGAGCAGGCTCAGCAGCAGGCCGAAACGCCGGCCACGCGCAAGGTCGCTCTGCGCTCGGCCATGGTGATGAGCCCGGACCCCGGCGGGGTCTTCGCCGTCCTGCTGGGCCTGGCCCGCCTGGGTCTCGGCGGCCCGGTCGCCGGTGGGGAACAGTACGTGTCGTGGATCCACGAACACGACTTCGTGCGCGCGGTGGAGTTCCTGATCGACAAGGAAGACATCGCAGGGCCGGTGAACCTGGCGGCTCCCCATCCCCTGCCGCAGCGCGCATTCATGCGTACCCTGCGCTCCGCGTGGGGTGTACCGGTGGGTCTCCCTGCGACCAGGTGGATGGCCGAGGTCGGCGCGTTCGCTCTGCGTTCCGACACCGAACTGCTGCTGAAGAGCCGCCGTGTCGTCCCGGGCCGACTGACCCAGGCAGGCTTCGACTTTCAGTACGCACAGTGGCCACAGGCCGCGAATGAGCTGGTGCGCCGGGTGCGCGAACGAGTCAAAGGCGGTTCCGCGGCACGCCAGTGAGCGGATCCGCGACGGCGGCCGATCTGACCGCCCCGTCGCCCCTGGCCGGCCTCACTAGGCACCCTCGTCACAGCCGGCTACCGCCGTACCCGCGGCATCCCCAGACCGATCCACGAGATGATCTCCCGCTGGATCTCGTTGTTGCCCCCGCCGAAGGTGAAGATCACCGCTGAGCGGTAGCCCCGTTCGAGCTCGCCGTGGAGGACTGCACCCGCCGAGCCCTCCTTCAGTGCGCCGGCCGCCGCGACGATCTCCATGAGCCACGCGTAGGCGTCCCGGCGGGCCTCGGAGCCGTAGACCTTGACCGCGGAGGCGTCCTGCGGGGTGAGGGTGCCGTCCTCCACGGCGCCCACCATCCGCCAGTTCAGGAGCTTGAGCGCGTCGAGGCGGGTGTGGGTCTGGGCGAGGCGGCGGCGCACCCACGGCAGGTCGATCACGCGGCGGCCGTCGGCGAGCTTGGTCTCCATGGCCCAGCGCTGCACGTCCTGCAGGGCGCGGATCGCCATGGTGCCATGGGCGGCGAGGGTGACCCGCTCGTGGTTGAGCTGGTTGGTGATCAGCCGCCAGCCCTGGTTCTCCTCGCCGACCCGGTGCGAGACGGGGACGCGGACGTTCTCGTAGTAGCTGGCCGTGGTGTCGTGCGAGGCGAGGGTGTTGATGACGGTGTACGAGTAGCCGGGGTCGGTGGTCGGCATCAGGAGCATGGTGATGCCCTTGTGCGGCGGGGCCTCCGGGTCGGTGCGCACGGCGAGCCAGACCCAGTCGGCGGTGTCGCCGTTGGTGGTCCAGATCTTGTGCCCGTTGACGACGTACTCGTCACCGTCCCGCACCGCGCGCGTCTTCAGGGAGGCCAGGTCGGTGCCCGCGCCGGGCTCGCTGTAGCCGATCGCGAAGTCGATCTCCCCGGACAGGATGCGCGGCAGGAACCAGGACTTCTGCTCCTCGGTGCCGTACCGCATGATCGTCGGCCCGACGGTGTTGAGGGCCATCAGCGGCAGCGGTACGCCGGCCTGGGCGGCCTCGTCGAAGAAGATGAACTGTTCCATGGCGGTCAGGCCGCGGCCGCCGTACTCCTTGGGCCAGCCGACGCCGAGCCAGCCGTCCGTGCCGAGGCGCCGGATGGTGTCCCGGTAGAAGCGTTTCTGGGCGTCGCGGTCGGTGAAGCGGGCGTGCGCGTTGTCCGGGACGAGCTCGGCGAAGTAGGTGCGCACTTCGGTGCGCAGCCGCTGCTGCTCGGGTGTGTGGTCGAGATGCACGGCGCCTCCAGGCTCCCCTGAACCGGTCCTGACGGCGCACACCGTAGAACGTGTTCCAGAAATTGGGAACGGCCAGGAGGGGTCCGTCGGGCGCGGGGAGGGCCGGGAGAGGGCGCGGGGCGAGCGTCCCGGGCGTGGAAGAGGCTCTTTCCAGGCGAGTTTCAGACAGGCGAGTTTCAGACGAGGGTCGCCATGAAGTCCGTGCACGCCTGGGCGCACTCGCGGCACGCCTTGGCGGCGTCCTCCGCGCCGACATGCCGGTCGAGGACCTGCGCGCACTCCAGGCAGACCGACCGGCACCATTCCAGCTGGACACGGATGCCGGCCTCGTCGAGATGGTTGTCCTCGGACAGCACGCGGCAGGTGGCGTCGCACACCTCGGCGCACATGATGCCCTTGCGTCGTAGTAGCTCCTGCTCCTCGGTCCCGTCCGGATCGACCAGGCTCGCACGCAGCGCACAGGCCCGCGCGCACTCGGTGCACGCCTGGGCGCACGCGAAGCGGTCCTCCAGGAACCGGAAGAGCTCCTGCTGGGAAGTCGAAGTCGTCACACCGGGCGGGTAGCCGCGGTCCGAGCCGCCAAACCCGGTGTTCCCGGGGTTTCCTCCGTCCGCGGGACGAGTCGGTTCGCCCGGGGTGCCAGGGGTACTCGCGGGGCATGAACCAAGCCCTGAACACCGAATGGATGGACATGGCCGCGGGCCGGGGCGCCCTTGCGGCCGGAGTGATCGCGGCGGGTGTGGTGGTCGTGGCGGTGCTGATCGGTGCCTTCTGGCTGGGCGTCCGCGTCAAGCGCCGCGAGTCGCCCCCGCCCGCCCCCGAGGAACAGCCGAGGATGCCGGAGGGCGGGCCGGTCCGTGAGGTCAGGGAGAACCGGGAGCCCGACGAGGTGCCCAGGAGCGACACCCGGCTGACCCCGCACGAGCTTCCGGGCCACGGCAACAGTCCGACCCGGACGGGCCCGGCGCGAGAACGGCCTCGTTGGAACGAGGGCAGCAGCGGCTCGTTCGGCAGTGGCGGGCCGGGGGGCGGCTGACGTCCGCCACGGCCAGGGCGCCCGGCTGACATCTCGCTGACATCTCCACGGCCGTGTCGCGACGGCCGTGTCGCGGGCCGTGTCGCGCGGTCGGCCTCGCGGTCGTCGTCCGGCACAGGTCCGCAACAGCTGGAGGCGGCTGCCCGGCTCACTCACTCACCGAGCCGGGCAGCCGTCTCCAGCAGCACCGCGTGGACGAAGGCCTGCGGGAGGTTGCCGCGCAGCTGGCGCTGGGCGATGTCGAACTCCTCGGCGTAGAGGCCGGACGCCCCGCAGGCGCCGCGGTTGCGTTCGAACCAGCGGAACGCCTCGACGGTCCGGCCCTGCTGGTGTTCAGCGAGCGCCATGACGAACCCGCACAGCAGGAAGGCGCCCTCGGCCTCGTCCAGAGGGCGCTCGTCGTGGCGGAAGCGGTAGAGGAAGTGGTCGTCGGCCAGTTCACGACGGCACGCGGCGACGGTGGCCCGGGTGCGCGGGTCCGCGGCGGGCAGGGCGCCGCGCACGCCGGGCAGCAGCAGGGCGGCGTCCACCGACGGGTCGTCGGGGGTGCGTTGCCAGTGGCCGTCGGGGTGGAGGCAGGTCCGGTCGGCAGCGGCGAGGAGGGTGTCGGCCAGGGCGGTGCAGGTGTCGGCGAGTGGATGGCGGGACGCTGCGGCGGCCACGGCCCGCAGACCGGCGACGCAGATGAGCCTGCTGTGGGTCCAGTGCCGGTCGCTCAACTCCCAGATGCCCGCGTCCGGTTGGCGCCAGCGGTCGGCGATGGCCCGCACGGCGATCTCGACGGCCTTCCAGTGGTCCTCGTCGAGACGCCCGTGGCGTTCGGCGGCCGCGAGCAACAGCAGGGCCTCGCCGAAGCAGTCGAGCTGGAACTGCTCACCGACCTGGTTGCCGACACGGTCGAAGCCGCCTGGGTAACCGGGCAGGTCGAGTTCGCGCTGGGCGGGGACCGGGTTGCCGTGCACGGTGTAGGCGGGCACCAGGCGGGGGCCGTCCGCGTGCAGGCGTGCGGTGACGAAGCCGACGGCGGCGTCGAGGAGGTCGTGGGCTCCTACGGCGGCAGCGGCCTGTCCGGCGTAGCTCTGGTCACGGATCCACACGTACCGGTAGTCGTAGTTGCGACCCTCCTCGGCGCGCTCCGGCAGGCTGGTCGTGGCCGCCGCGACCATGCCGCCGCCCCGCGTGGTGAGGCCGCGCAGGACGGCGTACGCCCGCCGCGCGTCACGGGGTGCGACGGTGTCGTCGAGCGCGGGGACCGTCTCGTGCCAGGCCGCTTCGGTCGCCTCCCAGGCCTGCTCCGGCTTCGGAAGGCCGGCCGGCAGTGGGGATACGGCACACTCCAGGACCAGTTCATGCCGCTCGCCGGGCTTCAGCTCGATGTCGGCGGTGAGGCCCCGCTCCCCGGCGACGGCCTGTGGGGCGCCCTGCCAGCGCAGTCGATGGCTCCCGGTGCGCAGCTCCCACACTCCGTCGTCGTTACGGCGGACGGACTCGACCGGTGCGGTGCCGTACTCGCTGTGCGGATCGAGGACCACGGACAGGCGGGCGGGCCCGGCGACCGCGCGCAGCTGCCGGAGCAGGACCAGCCGGTCCGGGTCGCCGGGGAAGGCCAGCGCCTCACGGCACTCGACGATTCCGTCGTCGGTGACCCAGCGGCTGCGCCAGATGAGCGTGCCCTCTTCGTAGTAGCCGCCGAAGACGTGCCTGCCGGTGGGAGTGACGGCGTATGCGCCCCGCCCCCCGACCAGGTCGCTGAAGACAGCCTCGTCGTGCCAGGTGGGCGCACACAGCCACCCGATGGCGCCATCGGGCCCGATGAGCGCCCCGCGCTCTCCGTCGGCCAGCAGCGCGTAGTCGTGCAGCGCATGGGGCGGGAAGGGGGTGCTCATGGCGTACGGGTACCCAGGGGTGGGGCGGTCAACGGGGGCGGTCAACGATGGTGGGGCGGTCAACGAGGGTGGCGGAAGGTGGGGTGCGCGGGCGCGGGGCCGCGGGGCCGGCGTGCGGGGGGGGGCGGGGCCGCGGGGCCGGCGTGCGGGGGGGCGGGGCCGCGGAGCCGGCGAGCGGGGGGGGCGGGGCCGCAGGGCCGGCTTGCGGGCAGGAGGCCGCAGGCGCGGGGCCGCAGGGCCGGCGTCCAAGCACGGCGCCACACGGCCCGCATGCAGGCACGGCGCCGTCGAGCGGGCACGGGCTTGCGAGTCAGCGGTCGGGGGTGGTCCGGGCCGCGGACCTGAGGCCCCCGGCGCTTCAGACCTCTCCGCGCCCCTGCCTCCCGTCGCTCCCCGACACCGCCGCAGCCACCTCGACGGACGCCACGCCCCCCGCCCCACCCGACGCGGCGACCTGCGTGTGTCCCGCCCCCGTGCTCCGGGGCCGGCGCAGCAGAACGACGGCCATCAGCGCGGCCAGCAGCGTGAGCGACCCCGCGACCGTCAGGCACAGCCGGAGCCCGTCCAGGAAGGCCTCCCCCAGGGCGCCCATGACGCGCCCCGTGTCCGCCCCGAGGTCGAGCCCGGCGACCGCGCCCAGTCCCCCTTGGTCAGCGGCCGTCGCGATCCGCTCCCCCGCCGCCCCGGTCACCCCGGCGTCGGCGAGGTGGGCCGGGAAGCTGTTCAGTGCC
This sequence comes from Streptomyces sp. NPDC050759, assembly GCF_044456945.1. Classification (NCBI taxonomy): domain Bacteria; kingdom Bacillati; phylum Actinomycetota; class Actinomycetes; order Kitasatosporales; family Streptomycetaceae; genus Streptomyces; species Streptomyces sp. NPDC050759. The sequence continues at coordinate 68,617 of NZ_JBITGI010000010.1, forward strand.
CGGGTGGTCAGCAGCGCCCCCAGGATCGCGGGACCGAGTGCACCGCCGAGCTGGCGGAAGGCGTTGTTGCCCGCCGCGGCCATGCCGGCCAGGTGGTGCGGCACGGAGGCCACGGCCGTCGCGGTCATCGGCGTCATGACGGCCCCCATTCCCAGCCCCAGCGGCGCCAGCCGCCAGGCCAGGGAGACGAAAGAGGTGTCCGCGCCGACACCGGTCAGCGAGAAGAGCGAGGCGGAGACGACGACCAGACCGCCCGTGATCAGCACACGTGCGGAGACCCGGTGCATGAGGCGCCCGACGGGCCCGCCGACCAGGATGGCGCAGGCGGTCACCACCAGAATCCGCCAGCCCGCCTGCAGGGTGTCGAGTTGCTGCACCATCCCGAAGTACAGGCTGAGCAGGAAGAAGAAGCCGATCAGCGCGAGAAAGGCGATCATCGCGACGAGCGTGGTCGCGGTGAAGGCCGGGCTGCGGAACAGTGCGAGGTCGAGCATCGGACTGTCGCTGCGCCGCTCCGCGAGCACGAAGGCGACACCGGCCCCGACGGCCACCGCGAGGGCCGTCAGCACCTTCGGGGCGGTGAAGGAGTCGGCGCCGCCCTCGATGACGCCGTAGACCAGGGCGGTGACCGCCAGCGTCGCGGTGATCTGGCCGGGCCAGTCCAGGCGCCGTTCGTAGGGCGCGCGCGAGTCGGTCAGCAGCCGTGCCGCGAAGACGGTCGCGACCAGCGAGACGGGGATCGCCAGCAGGTAGATCCAGCGCCAGGCGAAGTGGTCGAGGATCACCCCGGCGACGATCGGTCCGACGGCCAGCGCCGCCATGAGCGAGGTGGCCCACAGGCCGATGAACTTTCCGCGTTCCCGATGGTCGGGCACCGCGTGGCTGATCAGCGCCAGCGTGGTGGGCAGCAGCGTGGCCGCGCCGAGTCCGGCGAGCGCCTGCCCGATCCACAGCACCTGCACCGACTGCGCGCTGAGCGCGACGGCGGCACCGGCCGCGGAGAACACCAGCCCGGCCTGGAACACCTTCTTGCGCCCGTGAACGTCGCCGACGACACCCGCGGTCAGGATGAACGCGGCCATGGGCAGGACGAACGCGTCCTGGACCCACGACAGTTGGGCGGTCGTCGCGCCGAGCGCCGACTGGATGGCGGGCAGGCTCACGGCGACCGTGGTGACCGGCAGATAGGCGACGAAGACGCCGAGGCAGGCCATGACGAGCGTGGCCGCCCGCCGGTGCGCCGACCCGCTTGCCGGAGTCGTGACATTCACGGGGAACTCTCCTCTACGGCGACGCGCACCGCGTTCGTTCAGTGATTTTCTGGCGCCAGCATTGGTGACAGCGAGCCGGATCCCCAACGTCGCAGCCACAAGTGACCACAAACATCCACCTATGCTCCTCTGGGTGCCAGACTTCCCTCATGCCTGACGAGATCGACAGAAAAATCCTCCGCGCCCTGCACTACTCACCCCGTGCCTCCTTCCGGCTCATCGGCGAGGTCGCCGGGGTCTCGGAGCAGACCGCCGCACGCCGCTACCAGGCCCTGCGGCGCGAGGGCGTGATGCGGGTGGTCGGCCTGATCAACCCGGAGGCGCACGGCCAGGCCCGCTGGATCACCCGCATCCGCTGCCGTCCCGACCGTGTCGCCCCGCTCGCGGACGCCCTCACCCGCCGGCCGGACATCGCCTACGTCGGTCTCGCCTCCGGTGGCTCCGAGATCATCTGCATGATCCACTCACCGGTCGACGCTCCTCGTGACGACATCCTGCTCCGGCAGTTGCCCAAGGCGGCCTCCGTGCTGGACGTCAGCATCGATCTGCTGATCCACCCGTTCGGCACGGTCGGCACCTCCGAATGGTCCGGATACGGCGGCCGTCTCGGCCCCGACCAGGTGGCCCGGCTCACCGCCGACCGGCCGCCCGCGCCCACCGGCGCCCTCCAGCCACCCACCGCCGAGGACTCCCCGCTCCTCGAAGCCCTCTCCGAGGACGGCCGTACCACCCACACCCGGCTCGCCGAACTCACCGGCTGGTCGAAAGTGCGCGTCGCCCGCCGGCTCGACGCCCTGGAGTCCTCGGGTGCCCTCTCCTACGCCGTCGACCTGCTCCCCGAGCGTCTGGGTCACCGCCTCAACGCCACCCTCTGGTTGCGGGTGGCCCCGGCTCATCTCCACCGTGTCGGCGAGGAGTTGGCCGTACACGACGAGGTGGCCTTCGCCGGCGCCATGAGCGGCGACCACAACATCATGGTCGTCGCCAACTGCCGTGACGCGGAGGACTTCTACCGCTACCTCACGACACGCGTGGCGGCCGTCCCCGGCATCGACGCCTACAGCGTCAGCATCCGCGTCCGCCGCCTCAAACAGGCCGCGTCCCTCATCGCCCACGGCAGGCTGGTCCCTGCCGGCCCGGGATGAAGGCACGCCGGAGGTCAGCACCGGCCCGCATCCGACTCTGGCGAGAGGTACGCCGACCCGATCCGGTACACACCCGCCGCTGTGACCGTCAGCCGCGTGAACCCACCCTCCTCGCGCAGGCATCCGCCGTCGACGCGCAGCGATGGCGAATACGCGACCCGCACGGTCGCCGAGCCGGCCGCAGGCATCAGTACGTCGAGTTCCGCGCCCGACGTACGCATCACGCGCCCGGGTGCCGACACCAGCGGTACCGCGTCCCGCACCCGGTACACCCGCCAGTGCGCGTCGCTCCACACCGGCTGCGGCCACGCGGGCCGGCTCTCCACTCGGGCTCGGTGTCCGGAAGGGCCACGAAGCCGACGGCCCAACGGTCCAGGCGTGGTCGCCGCCGCCGTTCGCACGGAAGAAGGCCCACACCAGGTACAGCGGCAGCATGGCCGCGGTGGCGAGAAGCGGGACCCGACGGCGGCGCAGGAACGCCCGCAGTCGCCCTGTCGGCCCCGTCCGGCGCGGTGCGGTCCGCTCCGCCGGGGCGGGGGCCGGCGCGACGGCAGCTGTCATGGGGGCGTCTCCGTTCAGCGATCCGGCGCCCCGCACGGTCGGATGGCGCCACCTGCTGATCGATTCTTGATCGCGTCCCCTCGCGCGGCATCGGCCGTTCGGCCAGGAACCGCCGCCGATGACACGGCGGCCTCTCGGCCGAATGACCGAGGCCGCCCTCGCCGCCGGCTGAGCCCCCTCGCGTGATCACCGCTTCGTCCGAGCGCCAACTGCTGTTCGTACCACAGGCGTTGACCCGTCCCTGGAGCAACAGCAGAATGATCCCGCAACTGTGAGAGCGCTCTCACGGCTCGCTCGCACCTCCCGAGGAGACCCATGACCGGCCGCCCCCGCCCGCCCCTCAGCCGCCGTACGCTCATCGGGACAGGCCTCGGTGTCGCGGTCCTCACCGCGACCGGCACCGGCACGGCCCGCGCCGCGCAGCACACCACCGAGGCCTCCGCACCCCGCCGCGCACAGGCGTTCCTCGCCGCCGCCATGGACGCCTACCCGGACCACGGCACGATCCGGCTCACCCAGAGCTACACGGACCAGGCGGGACTGTTCAGCACGGCGTTCACGTACGACAACGCCCTCGCGATCCTGGCCCATCTCGCCTGCTCCGCCGGGGAGTCGCGGGCCGTGGCCCTCGGTGACGCGCTGCTGTACGCCCAGGCCCACGACCCCGTGCACGACGACGGCCGACTGCGGCAGGCCTACAACGTCGGGCCGTACACCTTCTACGACGGCTCGCCGCAGCCGGACGGGTTCGTCAAGGCGGACGGCACGGCCAACGTCGGTACGCAGTTCGGCTTCACCGGGACCGCCGTGGGCGACATGGCATGGGCCGGTATCGCGCTTAGCGCGCTCGCCGGGCGCACCGGTGAGCGGCGCTTCCTCACCGGTGCGGTGCGGATCGGCGAGTGGATCGAGCGGGTCGGTCGCACCGACGAGCCGCTGGGCGGCTACAAGTTCGGCGTCGACGGGGCGAACCAGAAACTGCCGTTCACCTCGACCGAGCACAACACCGACCTGGTCGGCCTGTTCGGACAGCTCGCCCGGCTGACCGGGGACAAGGTCTGGCGGGAGCGCCGTGCGCGGGCCAGAGCGTTCGTCGAGAAGATGTGGGAACCGTCGGGCGGGTTCTTCTACACCGGCACCAACGACGGCGTGACGATCAACAGGTCCCCGATCCCGGAGGACACCCAGACCTGGACCCACCTCGCCCTCGCCTCCCCGTCCCACTCCCGCTCCCTCGACTGGGCCGCGACCGAGCTGGCCGTGCTGGACACGGCCGACCGCCCCAACAGCACAGTCCCCTCCGGTCAGTCCTACGAGGGCGTCACCTTCAGCTCGGCGAGCCTGCTGGCCGACGAGGGTGCCCCCATCGCCGACGGCCAGCCCAGGCCGGACCGCAACGGTGTCTGGTTCGAGGGCACCGCCCACCTCGCCCTCGCCCTGCGCCACCGGGGGCACAGCGGCGACGAGAAGCGAGCCCGTCGCCTGCTCGGCTCGATCGAGCGCGCCCAGGACCTCCTCGGTGACGCCCAGACCGTCGGTGGCACGGCCCTCCCGGCCCGCTCCGGCGTCGTCTCGGCGAGCAGCCCGCTCGACACCGGTTTCGGGTTCGGCTACTACCCCTACCGGCACACCGGCGCCACCGCCTGGTACCTCCTGGCCGCGGCCCGCGCCAATCCACTGCGGGCCTGACTCCCCGCCCGGTCACCCCAGACAGGATCAACCGGCGGCGGCGCGTCCCTGAGTTCGGCGTCGCGCCGCTTGCCGTCCCCACGGAGTTCGCCGCGACTACGGCATCGTCGCCGACGCGCGGGGTGCCGCGGCCGCCGGCTCCGCCGCGCGCCGGGCGGCATGAAACGGCGGCACAGACCAGCGGTCCTGTGCCGACGGCTGCCGCCGGCTGATCGATCGCTGTGCCCAGCTCTGCCCTGCCGGGGTCAGCGTGGCGGCACCCGCGTCGGTGATCGTGGTCGTCATCGGGCGGCGGTGGTCGCCCAGCCCGAGCCGCGCCCGGCATCCCGATGACGGCGATCTTTGCTGCCCCATTGCGCGGACATGACCGGATAACTGCTGATCCATGACCGGACAGCGGCAGACCCGCACGCATGATGGTCGGCGTAGGTAAGGCGTGCCTTCGCTAACCAGCGACGACGGCGGCCGAGGACAACTGTCAGGAAGGGTCGCCGCAGCCATGTGGGACGACGCGTTTCCGAGCTTTCTCATCGGCCTGAGGGAGGGACTCGAGGCCGGGCTCATCGTCTCCGTACTCATCGCCACGTTGGTGCGCTCCGGTGCCCGGTCGCGGCTGCCGCAGGTGTGGACGGGCGTCCTGGCCGCGATCTCCCTCGCGCTGAGTTTCGGTGCGGTGCTGACCTTCACCGCCGCGTCCCTGTCCGCGACCGCCCAGGAGGCGTTCGGGGGCGCGCTGAGCGTGGTGGCCGTCGGGTTCGTCACCGCGATGGTGTTCTGGATGCGCCGCTCGGCGCGCACCTTCTCCAGTGAGATCCGGGAGAAGGTCACCGGGGCGCTGGGCATGGGCGCGGGCATGCTGATCGTCACCTCGTTCCTGGCGGTGGGCCGCGAGGGGCTGGAGACCGCGCTGTTCCTGTGGACCACGGCCCGCGCGGCCGGCGAGTCCGCGGGCCCGCTGACCGGCGCCGGGATCGGCCTGGTCCTCGCGGCGGCCCTGTGCTGGGGGCTGTACCGCCGCGTCCTGCACATCAACCTGACGAGGTTCTTCACCGCCACCGGTGCCGTCCTCATCGTGATCGCGGCCGGCGTGCTCGGGTACGGGCTGCGCGACCTCCAGGAGGGCAAGGTACTGCCCGGCGGGACGTCGTACGCCGTCGATCTGGGCGGCAGTGTGGACGCGGGGGCCTGGTACAGCACCCTCGTGCAGGGTGTGTTCAACCTGACGCCGACCATGACCTGGCTGCAGGTGGCCGGGTACGCCGGCTATCTCGCGGTCGTGATGACGCTCTTCCTGCGGGGTCCGTCGACCCGGCCCACGGACCCCGCCCCGAAGGCACCGCAGACGAAGTCCGCCGGTTCGGCACCCGCCCGCCGTCGCCCTCCCTGGGTGGCCCCCGTCGCGGTCGTCGCCGCACCCGCCGTACTGGCGGGAGCAGCCGTCGCCCTCGGTGGCTCCCGGCCCGCCGGTGCCCAGACCGTGGCCGTGTCGGCGACGGACTGCGGCAAGGGTTTCACCGCGCCGAAGACCGGGCGGCGGGCCTTCCGGATGCGCAACACCGGTGACAAGACGTCCGAGGTGTACCTCATCGACCCGGGCACGGGCGCGGTCTACGGCGAGGTCGAGGGCCTCGCTCCCGGCACCACCCGTGACCTGGTGGCGACCGTCGCGGGCGGCACGTACGCCTGGCGCTGTGTGCCCAGCAGCGGCAAGGCGGTCACCTCCCGCGCGGTCCGGGTCACGGGTGGCGGTGGGACCACCGCGGTCATGCCCGTCTCCGCCCACGACCTCGCCGCGCCGCTCAAGTCGTACAAGGCATACGTCGACCGCGGTCTGGCCACCCTCGTCACCCAGGCCGACCGGCTCAGCGACGACGTCACGGCCGGCCATCTCGGTGCGGCCCGCACCGACTGGCTGACCGCGCAGCGCACCTACGCCTCCCTCGGTGCCGCCTATGGCACGTTCCAGGACTACGACCAGAAGATCGACGGAAGGCCCGACGGGCTTCCCGGCGGCGTGCACGACAAGGACTTCACCGGCTTCCACCGGATCGAGTACGGCCTGTGGCACGGCCAGACCGCCAGCGAACTGACCGCGCCCGCACGGCAACTCGCCGCCGACGCCGCCGGGCTGCGCAAAGCCTTCCCCACCCAGGACTTCGACCCCGGCGACCTGCCCCTGCGCGCCCACGAGATCCTGGAGAACACCCTCCAGTTCGAACTCACCGGCGACGCCGACCAGGGCAGCGGCACCGAACTCGCCACCGCCGACGCCAACCTCGTCGGCACCCGCGAACTCCTCACCGTGCTGCGGCCGTTGCTGACCACCCGTGCCCCGCACCTGCTCCCCACCGTCGACGCGGATCTCGCCCGGCTGCAGAAGCTGCTGGACTCCGCGCACCACGGCGGGAGGTGGACCCCGGTCGACCGTCTCGAGGCGACCGGCCGGGCGCGGCTGAACGGGGCCACAGGGCAGCTCCTGGAGGACCTCTCGCCGGTGCCGGACCTGCTGGAGATCAGGAAGTCCGCGTGAAGACCCACGATCACGAACGCCCCGAAGGGAACCACCCCATGCCGTCGACCGAAGCATCAGGCTGTCCCGCGGGTGCCGGCCGCCGCTCCTTCGTCAGGACGGCCCTCGGTGCCTCGGCCGCGGGCGCCGCACTGGCCGGCGGCTCCTTCGCGCTGAGCGCGAGCGGCGGCACGGCCGAGGCGCAGGCGGCGGACACCCCCGACACCGCGAACGTGCCCTTCCACGGCGCCCACCAGGCGGGCATCCTCACCCCGGCACCGGCCGCGGCCACCTTCGTCTCCTTCGACGTGATCACCGACGACCGCGCACAACTGGCCGACCTGCTACGGACGTTGACGACGCGCGCCCGCTTCCTCACCTCCGGCGGCACCCCCGCCGACCTCGGCGTCGGCGCCCCGCCCTCCGACAACGGCATCCTCGGCCCGGACGTCCCCGCCGACGCCCTCACCGTCACCGTGGGTGTCGGAGCCTCGCTCTTCGACGACCGCTACGGCCTCGCGAAGGCGAAGCCGCGCCGGCTCACCCCGATGCGGACCTTCCCCAACGACAACCTGGACCCGGCCGCCTGCCACGGCGACCTGTCCCTGCAACTCTGCGCCGCCCGCCAGGACACGGTGCTGCACGCACTGCGCGACATCGCCAAGCACACCCGCGGCGCGATGCAGATCAAGTGGCGCGTCGACGGCTTCCAGAACGTCCCCCGCCCCAGCGGCGCCCAGCGCAACCTCCTCGGCTTCAAGGACGGCATCGCCAACCCGGAGGTGACATCGGCCCGTGAGATGAACCGGCTCGTGTGGGTCGGGGCCGGGCAGGGCGAGCCGGTCTGGGCGACCGGCGGCTCCTACCAGGTCATCCGCGTCATCCGGATGCTCGTCGAGTTCTGGGACCGGGTCTCTCTGACCGAACAGGAGCTGATGTTCGGCCGCCGCAAGGACACCGGCGCCCCGCTCGACGGCGCCAAGGAGACCGACGTGCCGCGCTACGCCAAGGATCCGCACGGCACCGCGATACCCCTCGACGCGCACATCCGCCTCGCCAACCCGCGCACCAGCAGGACGGACAACTCCCGCATCCTGCGCCGGGGTTACAACTACGACCGCGGGATCGACGACGTCGGCAACCTGGACATGGGCCTGGTGTTCTGCTGCTACCAACAGGACGTACAGCGACAGTTCGAGGCCACCCAGACCCGTCTGATCGACGAACCCCTCGTCGACTACATCTCCCCGACCGGCGGCGGCTACTTCTTCGCCCTGCCCGGCGTCCGCGACTCCGCCGACTGGCTGGGCCGGGAACTGCTCATGGTGTGAGGTGCCGCTCGGCCGGGGGTAGGGCTGGGCGGGGGCTACTGGTCACACTGGTTCTGAACTGTTAGAACGCAGACCACGAGCCCATCTGCCATCCTGACCCGGAGGAACCCATGAAGATGCTGATCAACGTCCCGGAAACCGTGGTCGCGGACGCCCTGCGCGGTATGGCGGCCGCCCATCCCGAGTTGACCGTGGATGTCGAGAACCGTGTGATCGTACGGCGGGACGCCCCCGTAGCCGGGCAGGTCGCGCTGATCTCCGGTGGCGGCTCGGGCCACGAGCCGCTGCACGGTGGTTTTGTCGGACCCGGCATGCTGTCCGCGGCCTGCCCGGGCGAGGTGTTCACGTCGCCGGTCCCGGACCAGATGGTGCGGGCGGCGGCCGCCGTGGACAGCGGGGCCGGCGTGCTGTTCATCGTGAAGAACTACACGGGCGACGTGCTGAACTTCGACATGGCGGCGGAACTCGCCGAGGACGAGGGCATTCAGGTGGCGAAAGTCCTGGTCAACGATGACGTGGCGGTGACCGACAGCCTCTACACGGCCGGTCGGCGGGGCACCGGCGCCACACTGTTCGTGGAGAAGATCGCGGGCGCCGCGGCGGCGGAGGGGCAGCCGCTGGAGCGGGTGGAGGCGATCGCCCGGCAGGTCAACGAGAACTCCCGGAGTTTCGGCGTCGCGCTGAGTGCCTGCACCACGCCCGCGAAGGGCAGCCCCACCTTCGATCTGCCGCCCGGCGAGCTGGAACTGGGGGTCGGCATCCACGGCGAGCCCGGCCGGGAGCGGCGGGCGATGATGACCTCGCGGGAGATCGCCGATTTCTCGGTGCACGCGATCCTGGACGACATGAGCCCGCGCAATCCCGTCCTCGTCCTGGTCAACGGCATGGGAGCCACCCCGCTCCTGGAGCTGTATGGCTTCAACGCCGAGGTGCAGCGGGTGCTCACCGACCGCGGGGTCCCCGTCGCCCGCACCCTGGTCGGCAACTACGTCACCTCGCTCGACATGGCCGGTGCCTCGGTCACCCTGTGCCAGGTGGACGAGGAGCTGCTGCGGCTGTGGGACGCGCCGGTGAGGACACCGGGGCTGCGCTGGGGAGTGTGAGCAAGCGATCCACGTACCGACCACGCAAGGAGATCCAGTGCTCGACGCCGACTTCTTCCGCCGTTGGATGACGGCGACCGCCGCCTCAGTCGACCGCGAGGCGGAACGGCTCACCGCTCTCGACTCCCCCATCGGGGACGCCGACCACGGCAGCAACCTTCAGCGCGGGTTCACCGCGGTGGCCGCCACCCTGGAGAAGGAGGCCCCGGACACCCCGGGGGCGGTTCTCACCCTCGCCGGACGGCAGCTCATCTCGACGGTCGGCGGCGCTTCGGGGCCCCTGTACGGGACCCTGCTGCGCCGGACCGGCAAGGCACTCGGCGACGCCGGCGAGGTCAGTGAGGAACAGCTCGCCGAGGCGCTGCGGGCGGGGGTGGAGGCGGTCATGACGCTGGGCGGGGCCGCCCCGGGCGACAAGACCATGATCGACACGCTGGTGCCGGCCGTGGACGCGCTCGGTACCGGCTTCGCCGCGGCCCGGACGGCCGCCGAGCAGGGGGCCCTGGCCACCACGCCGCTGCAGGCCCGCAAGGGCAGGGCGAGCTATCTCGGCGAGCGCAGCATCGGGCACCAGGACCCGGGCGCGACCTCGGCCGCCCTGCTGATCGCCGCGCTCGCGGAGGCCGCAGGTGAGTGACGGAAAGCTGGTCGGAATCGTGCTGGTGTCGCACAGCGCGGAGGTCGCCGCGTCCGTCGCGGAGCTGGCAAAGGGGCTCGCGGGCGGTGGCGTGGAGGTGCCCGTCGCGGCGGCCGGGGGCACCGAGGGCGGCGGACTCGGTACGAGTGCGGAGCTGATCGCCGGCGCCGCCGCGGCCGTGGACCGGGGGGCCGGGATCGCCGTGCTGGCCGACCTCGGCAGCGCGGTGCTCACGGTCAAGGCGCTGCTGGCGGAGGGTGACGAACTCCCGGACGGCACCCGCCTGGTGGACGCCCCGTTCGTCGAGGGGGCGGTGGCCGCGGTCGTCACGGCGGCCACCGGAGCGGACCTCGCGGCGGTGGAGGCGGCCGCCGCGGAGGCGTACAGCTACCGGAAGGTCTGACGGCCCCCGCCAAAGGCCCTGCCCGACCCATAGCCCCTGGCCGCCCCCCCCAGCCACTATCCGACCCCTCCCGCCGCGACGGCGAGGGCCGAGCGCAGGGTCTCCATCAGCTCGGTCTCCGCCGTCGCACGATCGGTGCCCGTGCCGGCGGTGCGCCATGCGTGGTGCTCGACCGCCGCACGCAGAGCCGCGTTGAACATGGCCGCCTGGATCGTCGGTCCGAGTCCGTCGGCGGGGAGCCGGGCGCGCTCGGCCAGGGCGCGGGCGAACGCCGGCTCCGCCTCGTCGTACGTCTGGAGCCAGACGGCGCGCAGGCCCGGCTCGGTGCGGGTCAGGCGCACCAGGTCGCGGACGGTGGCCCGGTCGAGACCGCCGATGACACCGATCCCGGGCGCCGGGGTCCGGTCGAAGAGCCGCTCCAGGGGCTCGTCCGGCGCCCACTCCCGCAGCAGGGCCGCGATCAGCTCGATGCCCTCCGAGAACAGCGGGCTCACGCAGCTCTCCTTGCTGGGGAAGTAACGCCACACGGTCCGTGCGGAGACGCCGACCGCCTGTCCGATCTGTTCACCGGTGGTGGCAGCCACTCCCTGGGTGACGAACAGCTCCACGGCGGCCCGGGCGATCTCCAGCCGTATCTCGGCCCTGCGCTCCTCGGTGAGGGGCGGTCGTCCCGTGCGTCCGCGCGCTGCGGTCATCAGTTCCTCCGGCTCCGGTGATCACGGTGATCGCGTGTCCGTGCTGCCGGAAATTCTCCCCCACGACTTTATGTCACTCACCGACATTAAGTCGTATGGTGGCGACAGCGGTGGGCGCGACGCCCGCGCGGGACCAGGCACTGACCGACGGGAGCACCCCATGGCGGGAGAATTCGAGGGACGCAGCGTCGTCGTCACGGGAGCGGGTGCGGGCATCGGGCGCGCGACAGCCCTGGCCTTCGCCGCCCGGGGCGCCCGAGTCCTGGTCGCGGACCTCAACGCCGTGGCCGCGGAGACCGTCGTCAAGGAGATCGACGAGGCGGGCGGCACCGCGGTCGCCGTCACGGGCGACCTCAGCGAGCAGACCGTGGTGGACCAGGTGACGCGAACCGCCGTGGAGCGCTTCGGCGGCGTGGACGTCCTGGTGAACAACGCCGGGATCATGGACCGGATGTCGGCGCTCGCGGACGTGAGCGACGCGGAGTGGGAGCGGGTCCTACGGGTCAACCTGACCGCGCCCTTCCTGCTCACCCGGGCCGTGCTCCCGCACATGCTGGCGGCGGGCAAGGGCGCGATCGTGAACACCGCCTCGGAGGCGGGCCTGCGCGGCAGCACGGCGGGTGCCGCCTACACGGCCTCCAAGCACGGCGTGGTGGGTTTGACGAAGAACCTCGCGGTGATGTACCGCAAGCAGGGGATCCGCGCGAACGCCATCGCCCCGGGCGGTACCGCCACCTCCATCGTCGTGGACGCCGACCAGGAGGCCCACGGCCCGGCGGCGCTCGGCCCGCACTTCGTCAATGCCGGCCGCTTGGCCGAGCCCGAGGAGCAGGCCGCCGCGATCGTGTTCCTCGCCTCGGACGCGGCGAGCAACATCAACGGCGTGGTCCTGCCCGTGGACGACGGCTGGTCGGCGGTCTGACGGATTCGCCCCGCGTCACTTCGCCCCGACGAACAGTCTCGCCAGCCGCTCCCCCGTCGCGACGGCGGCGGCATGGTCCTCGATCGGCTTCACCTGCGCGTCCTTGAAGACGATGTAGGTGACGCCGGAGGGCGCTCCGCCGCCGCGCGGATCGGGACGGATCCCGAGGGCCTTCGCGGTGGCGTAGGACGCCTCGCCGATGATGGGGCCCGGGCCCACGTCCCCGACGACGGCGTACTGCACCCGGTCCCGGTACACGACGGCCGCGACCGCGCCGCCGCGCACCCCGTGCTCGCGGTAGTCCCAGATCCCGCTCGCGGCCGGCACCACGATGTACGGCAGCCTTTCGGCGCTCAGGTAGCGGCCGTCGGACTGCTGGTAGGCGGTGGCGTCGGAGAACAGCGGGTCAGCGCGGCGGTTGCAGTGGCTGCCGGGCCGGCCGTCGCAGTCGATGTCCAGGTCTGCCTTCCAGAAGACCGCCTGACGGGTGCCGCAGACCGGGATGGTCGCGGCCGTGCCGTCGTCACTGCGGTAGCGGCCGCGTGAGACGGGAGCGCACTCCCGCACCCTGGCCAGAAGGTCGGCGGCCTCGACATCGCCCTCGCGCCGCACCGCCGGCTCCGTCCGGGCGGCGGCGAGCTCCGTGGCGGGGGACGTCGTCGGGGCGAGCAGAGCGGCACTTGCCGCGGCCAGCGTCAGCGACTGGACACGCACGATAGGGGACCCTCTCCTGGGAGGCATCGACGAGCCCAATCTGATCCGGCCTCAGCCATGCGGCCACCGCAGGGCGTCCGGACGGGGCAGGGACCGGGGGCCCGAGCCCTCGACGAACCCGGGCCTCCCGGCCACCCGTACGGCGCGGGAACAGCGACGACAGCGGCCCGCGCCACCAGCACGAACACCCTTTTCCTCAGGGAGAGTTCGGCCGTGAAGACCCTCAGCATACGTAACCCTCCGAGCTCGACCCACACGGTCCGCCCTCTTGATGCGAACACACAGCGGCGCCATATTGGTCCGGACCATTGCAGTGATGCCCTCACCGGGGAGGCAGCGACGTGCCCGTTCCCCTCCGACGTTCCGCGCCGCTCTGCGCACTGCTCGCGCTGCTCACCTCCTGCGCGTGGGGTGGGGCCGACGACGGCGAGAGCGGCCGGCTGCCCGACGCGCCCGTGAGTGTCACCGCCGCCGCGGGCAGCGCGACCAGCGTGCACGTGATGTGGAACGCCGTGTCCTCCGCCGTGGGCATCCATGGCTACGAGATATATCGCGGCACCACGAAAGTCGAGGATGTGCCGGGTTCTCAGCACATGGTGGATGTCACCAGGCTCAGGCCCGCCACCCCGTATGTCTTCAGCGTGCGGGCCCGCGACACGGAGGGACGCCTCGGCCCACCCAGCCGGGAGGTGCGGGCGACGACTCCGGTGGCCACGGCGGCGGACCGTTCCGCCCCGACACGCCCCGCGAGCTGCGGGGCCGGACGGCGGGCAGCCGGGCCGTCCAGCTGATGTGGGCCGCCTCGGCGGACGACCGGGACGTGGTGTCGTACGACATCTATCAGGGCGACACGAAGATCCACAGTGTCGGCGGCAATCAGACGGCGGCCGTGCTCACCGGGCTGCGTCCTGGCACCCGCTACTCCTTCACCGTCCGGGCCCGGGACGCGGCCGACAACCTCTCGCAGGGGGACAGCGTCCGTCTGACCACGCCGGGCAGCGACGACGGCCGCGGCACCGCGCCGAAGGACTTCCGCGCGACCACGCGGCGGGGAGCCGACGGTGCGTACTACCTCGACCTGGTCTGGGAGCCGCCCGAGACGGACGGTGTCGTCACGGAGTACCAGGTCCACCTCGACGGCAAGGCGGCCACCTCGCTCGTGTTCGGCGGGACGCCTCCGCGCGGGAGGGTGACGTACAGCTTCTACCTGGGGCGCGAGGCCGGCGAGAGCCACCGGGTGCGAATCCGGGCGCGGCTGCCCGACGGCACCTGGGGCGGACTGTCGGCCGAGAGGACGGTGACGACGGGCCCTGCCAGTGAGGGGTGAGGCTCCTCACGCGTGCGCCGGACGGGGGAACCCGTCACCTGCCCGGCGGCGCTCCGCATGCGGGCCGGCCCGTGTGCGCGTTGGCTCTCCCTGAGGCAGCACGGCCCTTCCCCCACCTCGGCGGCGCCACGGATGTACCGCCAACCGTGCCGCCGGAGGGCAGTCCATGCGCACTACTCAGCTTCTTCTCCGCTCCGGCCTGACCGTCGCGGCCGTCGCCGCGCTGCCGCTCGCCCTGACCGCCGGGCCGGCCGCAGCCGCGTCGGGCATCTCCGTGAGCACCTCCGGATCCACGGTGTCCGTCACGACCACGGCATGCTCACGCACCGCGCCCACTGGCGGCTGGGGCACCGCCTCGCTTCTCACCAGCAGCCAGGCGAACTTCAGCCAGGGCCGCCAGGTGGCCCTGTCGGGCACCACTTCGCTGCAGTCCGCGGCCTGGTCGAGCGTGAGTCCCGGGACGTACACCGTCATCGTGAGGTGCGCCTTCAACAACAGCACCGCGGGCACCCAGTCGATCATCGTCTCGGGGTCCGCGACGCCCACGGTCTCGGCGACGGCCACGGCCTCCCCGTCCCGCGGTGTCATGGGCGGCCTGGGCGGCGCCACCAAGGACTACGGCACCCTGACGCTGGCGGTCGGCGGCGGCCTGGTGACGGTCGGCGGGCTGGCGGCGGCCTGGTTCCTGCGCCGCCGGTCGCGGCCGTACCGCCTCTGAAGGCGTTCGGTCGCGGCCGTTCTGCAAGCCGTCAGCTGTCCGGGAGGCCGGCGAACTCCTCCAGGGCCTCGGTGAGCCACTGCGTCCAGAAGGTCTCCAGCTCGATGCCCGCGCGCAGGACCAGGTGCTGAAGCCTGGCCTGCGCGCTGTCGTTCCCGGGCGGGAAGTCGCGCTTCTCGATCTCCTCGTACTCGGCCAACTGCCGTCGGTGCAGGTCGAGATGGCGGCACAGGTCGGCTTCGAGGCCCTCCGTGCCGACGACGGCGGCCGCGCGTAGCCGCAGCAGCAGGGTGTCCCGGTGCGGCTTGGGGTCCTGCGCCGCGGCCGTCCAGCGTTCGAGTTCGGCGCGGCCCGCGGGCAGGACCTCGTAGCTCTTCTTCTGCCCGCGGGTCGGCTGGGCCGCGGGCAGGGCCCGGATAAGGCCCTCGGCCTCGAGTTTTCCCAGCTCGCGATAGATCTGCTGGTGCGAGGCCGACCAGAAGTAGCCGATCGACCTGTCGAACCGGCGGGTCAGGTCCAGCCCCGCCGACGGCCTTTCGAGCAGAGCGGTGAGGATCGCGTGCGGGAGTGACATGGGGTCATCCTAGGGACGGCGCCCGTAAGGGCCTCAGAGGGCGGCCGCGACCTCCGTGCCCTGCTTGATGGCCCGCTTGGCGTCCAGTTCCGCGGCCACGTCGGCTCCGCCGATCAGGTGCGCGCTGCGGCCCGCGGCGACGAGCTCCTCGTACAGGTCCCGGCGGGGATCCTGCCCGGTGCACAGCACGACGGTGTCGACCTCCAGGACCGTGCTCTCCTCGCCGACGGTGACATGCAGTCCCGCGTCGTCGATACGGTCGTAGCGCACACCCGGGACCATGGTGACGCCCCGGTGCTTGAGCTCGGTGCGGTGGATCCAGCCGGTGGTCTTGCCGAGCCCGGCGCCGACCTTGCTGGTCTTGCGCTGCAGGAGGTGCACGGAACGCGGCGGGGCGGGGCGTTCGGGGGCGGCGAGTCCGCCGGGTGCCGTGTAGTCCATGTCGACACCCCACTGGCGGAAGTACGTCTCGGGATTCTCGTGCGCCTTGTCGCCGCCGTCGGTGAGGAACTCGGCGACGTCGAAGCCGATGCCCCCGGCGCCCAGGATCGCCACCCGGTCGCCGACGGGGGCGCCGTCGCGCAGGACGTCGAGGTAGCCGACCACGCTGGGGTGGTCGACGCCCGGGATGTCGGGGGTGCGCGGGGTGACGCCGGTGGCGACGACGACCTCGTCGTAGGCGTCCAAGTCACCCGAGGACACGGGGGCGTTCAGCCGTACGTCCACGCCGTGGGCGTCGAGCTGGTGGCGGAAGTAGCGGATCGTCTCGTCGAACTCCTGCTTGCCGGGGACCTTGCGGGCGACGTTGAGCTGGCCGCCGATCTCGCTCGCGGCGTCGAAGAGCGTGACGTCATGGCCGCGTTCGGCGGCGGAGACCGCGCAGGCGAGTCCCGCCGGGCCGGCTCCGACGACCGCCACGCGCTTGCGCAGCCGCGTCGGGGCCAGCACCAGCTCGGTCTCGTGGCAGGCGCGCGGGTTGACCAGGCAGGAGGTGATCTTCCCGCTGAAGGTGTGGTCGAGACAGGCCTGGTTGCAGCCGATGCAGGTGTTGATGGCCTCGGGACGGCCCTCGGCCGCCTTGTTCACGAACTCCGGGTCGGCGAGCATCGGGCGGGCCATCGACACCATGTCCGCGTACCCGTCGGCGAGCAACTCCTCGGCCAGTTCGGGGGTGTTGATGCGGTTGGTGGTGACGAGCGGGATCGACACCTCGCCCATGAGGCGCTTCGTCACCCACGTGTAGGCGCCGCGCGGCACCGAGGTCGCGATGGTGGGGATGCGGGCCTCGTGCCAGCCGATGCCGGTGTTGATGATCGTGGCCCCGGCGGTCTCGACGGCCTTGGCGAGCGTGATCACCTCGTCCAGCGTCGAGCCGCCCGGGACGAGGTCCAGCATGGACAGCCGGTAGACGATGATGAAGTCCTCGCCGACGGCCTCGCGCACCCGCCGCACGATCTCCACGGGGAAGCGCACGCGGTTCTCGTACGAGCCGCCCCAGCGGTCGGTGCGGTGGTTGGTCTGCGCGGCGATGAACTCGTTGATGAGGTAGCCCTCGGAGCCCATGATCTCCACGCCGTCGTAGCCGGCCTGCCGGGCGAGGCGGGCCGCGCGGACGTAGTCGCCGATGGTCCGCTCGACCTCGGCGTCGGTGAGTTCGCGGGGCGGGAAGGGGCTGATCGGCGCCTGGAGGGGGCTGGGGGCGACGAGATCCTGGTGATAGGCGTACCTGCCGAAGTGCAGGATCTGCATCGCGATCCGGCCGCCCTCGCGGTGCACGGCCTGGGTGATGGCCCGGTGCTGCTCGGCCTCCGCGTCGGTGGTGAGCTTGGCGCCGCCCTCGTACGGCCGTCCCTCGTCGTTGGGCGCGATACCGCCGGTGACGATGAGGCCCACTCCCCCGCGCGCTCGCTCCGCGTAGAAGGCGGCCATGCGCTCGAAGCCGCGCTCGGCCTCTTCCAGGCCGACGTGCATGGAGCCCATCAGGACGCGGTTGGGCAGCGTGGTGAAGCCCAGGTCGAGCGGGTTCAGCAGGTGCGGGTAACGGCTCATGGGGCCCCTCCGTCGCGGTCTCGTGCCTCTCTGTTGTAGAGGACCGCGACATCTTTATGCAACTAGTTGCACAACCGGGGAGGGGTGATACGAACCACGTCGGTGATCGGAACCACGTCGGTGCCCTCAGGTGTACGTGTCCTTGTCGGCGGCCTCGTCGGAGTGGGCCGCGTCCGCGGCGAGACTCCCCAGCAGGGAGAGCGCCTGCTCGGACGGGCTGCCCGGATCGGCCTGGTAGACGACCAGTTGCTGGCCCGGGGCGCTGTTGACGGTCAACGACTCGTAGTCCAGGGTCAGTTCGCCGACCAGCGGATGCCGGAAGCGTTTGCTCTCGCGGGTCTTGCGGCGGATGTCGTGGCGGGCCCAGAGCCTGCGGAACTCCTCGCTGCGCAGCGACAGTTCGCCGACCGTGGCGAACAGCCGCGGGTCCTCGTCACCAGGTCCGGCGGCGGCCCGCAGCCCGGCCACGGTGTTCACCGCCACGGACTCCCAGTCCGGGTAGAACTCCCGGGCGTCCGGGTCGAGGAAGACCAGCCGCAGCAGGTCCCCGCTGTGGGTGTGCCCGGCGAACAGCGCGCCGCCGAGGACGTTGTGGGCCAGCACGGTCAGGCAATGATCCAGGACCACTGCCGGAGTGCGGTGCCAGCCCTCCATCATCCGCAGCAGGGCGGGGCTGACCGCCTGGGGGTGCGAACGCTCCTGGGTACGGCCAGCGACGGGGCGGGCCAGCCGGTGCAGGTGGTCCAGGGCGTCCTCCTCCAGGCCGAGGACGCGTGCCAGCGCCTCGATCACCTGCGCCGAGGGGTTCCGCTCACGTCCCTGCTCCAGGCGGACGTAGTAGTCGGTGCTGACCCCGGCCAGCACCGCGACCTCTTCCCGGCGCAGACCCGCCACCCGGCGCCGGCTCCCGGCCGGCAGCCCCGCGTCCTCGGGCCGGACGAGGGCACGGCGGGCGCGCAGGAAGAGGCCGAGCCGGTTGTCACTGTCCATACCTTCGACCCTAGGTCCGGTGACGGCCCCACGGGAGTCCGCAAGGTGGCCGCGGTACTCCTACGATCCGCTCCCCTCGGGGTGATACGGCTGGTCCCCGGCCAGGGCTCGTCCCACCGTTGACGGCATGACACACACCTGGAACCTCAACCACCGCGTCGCGGTCGTCACCGGTGCCACCAGCGGGATCGGCGCCGCCACCGCGAGGCGCCTCGCCGCAGGCGGAGCGAACATAGCGCTGCTGGGCCGCCGCGAGGACCGCCTCAAGGCACTCGCCGACGAGTTGCGCGCCACGGCCACCGGATCGGTCCTGCCCCTCGCCCTGGACCTGACCGACGCCGCGGCCGTCAGGGAGGCGGCCGGAGCCGTCACCGGAGCGCTCGGTGCCGTCGACCTGGTCGTCGCCAACGCCGGCGTCATGCTCGGCGCCCCCTTCGAGCGGGCCGACACCGACGAGTGGGATCGCATGATCGACGTCAACCTCCGCGGTCTGCTGCACACGTCCCGCGCCTTCACGGACGACCTCCTGGCAGCGGCCTCGCGCGGCGGCCCGGCGGACCTCGTCCACGTCGGCTCCGTGGGCGGACATCTCCTCTTCCCCGACTGGTCCGTCTACTGCGCCACCAAGGCGGCCGTCGCCCACCTCACGCGCAATCTGCGCGCCGAACTCGGGCCGCGTGGTGTCCGCGTGAAGAACATCGAGCCCGGAGTCACCACCACCGAACTGGGCGCGGACATGCGGGACGCCGAGACACGCGCGTCCTTGTCCCGCATGCGCACCGACCTCGATCCCCTGACCGCGCCGGACATCGCCGAGGCCATCGCCTTCTCGGTCGCGGCCCCGCCGAACGTCAACGTCGCCGAGATGGCGGTGGTGCCGGTGCGGCAGGGCTGATGACAGGGTGGCCGGTCGCGCCCGCGGGGCGTGCGGAGGGCGCGACCGGCCACCGGGTGCCGTGGAAAACCAACAACCCGTCAACGACTCTCGAGCCGCACATGCAGCTCCCGCTCCTGATCCCCCGACGCGGACGCGAGGTCCCGCACCGTGAACATCGAGTCCAACGTCGTCCGAAGCCTCTCGATGGCCCAGTAACCTCCCTGCGCATCGGCCTCGACCGAGGACGACAACGGCGCCGGCGGCGGACATGAACGCGCTTCCGTCACTTCGAACGTCCCCAGCCACACCATCGGCCGCGACTCATGAAGCTGCTGCGGCACCTCGTCGGCTCCCCGGTCGGACTCGAAGCACGCCGCCAGCGTGTCGAAGACGATCCGGGCGTCCTCTTTGCTGCAACCGCTGATCTCCAGGGAGACGGACTCCTCGTGCGCTCGCTCACGATCCATCGTGATCGCTCCTCTCGTGGCGATGACCGGACCGCCGGGTTCCCCGCGAACCGCGCCACACCCTCAGAAAAGCACCACCTTTCGCGGAGCACTACCGGCGACGGGTCAGCGAGGCGGGCGATCGCGGTGCGGGTCGAACAAGGGGACGGCGATACCGGCGAGCACCAGGCCCGCGGCCACGAGAATGCCCTCGGGCAGAGCCATCCCCGCGACGAGAAGACTCACGGCGACGCCGAGGCTCCCCCAGGCGCGGGTGCGCCGGTACTCGCGGGGCCGGGCGGGGCGGCCCGACCCCAGGGCGCGGGCGAACCGTGGGTCGTCACGCTCCAGCCGTGCCGCGAGATCGACCAGGTGTTCGTCGTCGGGTTGGCGCATGACTCCCCCTTCGCACGGGCCCTACCGTTCGGCGTCAGCCCCCACCGCGACCGGGACCGGCTCCGGTGTGACGTCGTCCCCCTGTTCCCGGGCACGACGTGACCCCAGCATCCGGGCCAGCAGATGGGCCCGCCCCGCGGCCACCGGGCCGAGAACGGCCAGGACAAGGACATACCCGGCGATGAACGGCGCCAGACGTGCGTCGAGTCCCGCGCTGGCCGCCATCGCGCCGAGGATCAGGGCGAACTCGCCCCGGGCCACGAGGGTGGTGGCGACGTCGGCGGCGGGGTGGGCGCCGTAGCCGTAGAGACGGGCGACGAGCAGGCCGGCGACGACGTTCATCACGACGGTCACGGCCGCCGCGGCGGCGACGGGTCCGGCGACGGACGTGACGACTGAGGGGTCGATGGACAGCCCGAAGGCGAAGAAGAAGATCGCGGCGAAGGCGTCGCGCAGCGGGTGCACCAGCCGGCGGATGCGGGGTCCGGAGGGCGTGCCGGCCAGGATCAGGCCCACCATGAAGGCGCCGATGGCGTCGGCGACGCCGAGGACTTCGGACACTCCGGCGACGAGGACCGCGGCGCCGAGGAAGCTGATGACCAGGAGTTCGTTGTCCCGGACGTGGATCAGCCGGCCGATCCAGCGCGTCCCGTACCGGGCGGCGACGGCCAGCACCAGCAGGAAACCGAAGGCCTTGCCCGCCTGCAGGAGCACCTCCAGCGGCCCACGTGCGCCGCTGACGACCGGCTGGAGCGCGGCGAGGTAGAGCGCGAGGAAGATGTCCTCGACCACGATCACGCCGAGGATCAGCCGGGTCTCGGGGCGGCCGATCCGTCCCAGGTCGATGAGGACCTTGGTGACGATCGCGGACGAGGAGATTCCGAGGACCCCGGCGAGCACCAGCGCCTCCCGGGTCCCCCAGCCCAGGGCGAATCCGAAGCCGAGACCGGCGCCGACGTTCGCCAGGAGGTAGATGCCGCCCGCGGCGAGCAGGCGTCTGCCGCCGGTGCGCAGGTCGTCGACGTGGAACTCCAGGCCCAGGTAGAACAGCAGCAGCACCAGGCCGAGCGCGGAGAGCATCTCGAAGTCGTGCGCGTCCTCGACGAGGACGAGGCCAGGGGTGTGCGGGCCGAGCAGGATGCCGGCGAGCATGAACAGCGGGATGGTCGGCAGTCCGATCCGGCCGCCGAGGCGGGCGAGGAACGCGGCGGCCAGGAAGGCGCCGCCCATGGCGAGCAGGGTGTCAGCGTGTCCCATGGTTCACCTCCCGCGAGGGCGCGGAAGGGCGTGCGGGCCGTGCTTCACGGGGGTGGATGCGGGATCTCCCTCTGTCGGTCGGGGGTGTTCCTGTCATCCACCGTCACATCCGGCCGCAGGGCCCCGCCATCGGTGCCGACCCTCATTTCCGCGAGGGCCGGCACCGCCCGTGAAGGGCTCAACTCCTGGTGAAGCGGTACGTCTTGCTGTCCGTCAGCACACAGAAGCCCGGCGAGACGACGATCACACGCAGGGTTCCGGTACGGCGGTCGTAGTCGATGCCCTCCGCCTCGAACTCGCCCGAGCAGGAGCTCCTGAGGGGCAGTTGGAGAAGTGCCGTGACATGGCCGGTGACGTTCGCCGAGCCGGTCGGGGCGGCGGACAGGTCGATCTGGAGGAGCGGCTTGGTGTAACCGAAGAGCGCGCCCGCCGGGTCGTCGGAGGAGCACAGCAGCTGGGTGGCGCTCAGGAAGTCGCAGCCCTGTACGTCGCGGACGGCGTGGTCGAGGGTGACGGTGGCCGCCTGCGGAAGGTTCGCCGAGGGCGAGGTGCTCGCGTTGACGCCGGGCGTGGGGAACACCAGGAAGCGGGTCATGGTGCCCCACTCACCGGAGAGCATCCACTGTCCGTCAGGTGAGACCGCGACCCAGGAGTTGTTGAGCGCCTCGCCGGAGCTGAGCGTGTGGACGTACTCGGCCCAGGTCCCGTCCGGCGCCTGCACGCGGTACATCTTCGCGGTGCCGGAGTCGGCCTGGTAGGGCTCGATGTAGTGGCCGTCGTAGGAGGCGTCCGGGTCGCCCACGTGATTCCAGCCGCGGCTGGAGACGCCGATGGGGATGGTGCCGATACCGGTGTACCGGTTGGCGGATCCGGCGGGGACCTCGACCGATGCCAGGCCCTGGCTCTCGGTGAGCGGGTTGGCCCGGTCGGAACCGGCCTCCGTCCAGGTGTCGGCGGCGGAGGCCGGCGGGGCGGCGGCCAGGAGGGCCGTCGCGGTGAGGGTGACAAGGCTGGCGAGGAGCGCGTGACAACGCTGTCCGGCGCGCAGGGGCATGGAGGACTCCTGAGGCTCCTGGAGCGGGGGTGGGATGGGTCGGCGGACAGTCTGGCGCCCCCACGGCAGTCATGTACAGGCCAATCGAATGAACAAGCGGCTTTCGTCACCCCGTCGGACTTCACCGGACGCGCGCCCCCGTGTTGAGGGATGGTGGAAGAACACGACCGCGTGGTCACGGAGACGGTTGAGCGCGGTAGAACAAGGGGAGTCGGCACGGGGGTACGGCGTGCCGCGAGGACGGTCTAAGGCGGTTCGTGCAATGGGTGCAGCCGGAATACCCGCGGCCGAGGGCGCAGAGCCCCCGCGCGGGGCGGTACGGCCGAGCGGGCTGCTCGACGAGTTGGGCATGGCCTCGGTGGTGCTGGACGCCGAGGGGCGCATCGTGCTGTGGAGCCCGCAGGCCGAGGAGCTCTTCGGCTACAGCGCGCGGGAGGCGCTGGGGCAGTACGCGGCCCATCTGATGATCCACGAGCAGCATGCCGACCTGGTCGTCAAGCTGTTCGCCGACGTCATGGAGACCGGGCAGAGCTGGGCAGGCGCCTTCCCCGTCCGGCACAAGGACGGCGGCACCAAGCTGGTCGAGTTCCGCAACATGCGGCTCCTGGACGACCACGGAGACGTCTACGCGCTGGGGCTGTGCGCCGACCAGCAGACCGTGCGCCGGCTGGAGCGGGACGTGGCGCTCTCGACACGCATGATCTCGCAGTCCCCGATCGGACTGGCCGTGCTGGACACCGAACTGCGGTACGTCTCGGTGAATCCGGCCCTGGAGCAGCTGAACGGTGTGCCGGCCGAGGAACACGTCGGGCGGAAGATCGGCGAGGTCCTGCCGCATCTCGACGTGGCCGCCTTCGAGGCCGCCGCCCTCGAGGTGCTGCGCACCGGCACACCGCTCGTCGACCAGCACACGGTCGGTTACACGCCCGCGGACCCGGACAGGGAGCACGCCTGGTCGGTCTCGCTGTACCGCCTCGAGGACGCGCTGGGGACCGTGCTGGGAGTGGCGGGCTCGGTGCTGGACGTCACCGAGCAGCACCTGGCGACCGTGGAGGCCGAGACGGCCCGGCGCCGCCTCGCGCTCGTCGCGGACGCCTCCGCCCGTATCGGCACCACCCTCGACCTGGACCGCACCGCCCGTGAGCTGGCCGACGTGGCCGTGCCGGAGCTCGCGGACGTGGCGGCCGTGGACCTGCTGGAGGCGGTGGTGCAGGGCAGACCCAGCACCCTCGGCCCCACCGAACCCGCCGTGATGCGTCCCCTGGCCGTCGACGCGGCCGGTGCCCCGGAGGTCCTGAGCGCGGCCGATCCGCCCGGACAGGTCGCCCGCTACGCCCCCGAGCGCCTGGTCACCGAGTGCGTCCGCACGGGACACCCGGTCCTGGTGGCGCAGGTCGGGCCCGACGACCTCGCCCGTATCGCCCGCTCACCGGAGGCGGCCGCGCTGCTGGCCAAGGCCGGCGTGCACTCCTACCTGGCCGTGCCGTTGATCGCGCGCGGCGAGGTGCTCGGCGCCCTCGACCTCAAGCGCATCCATCATCCGGAGCCGTTCGGCGAGGACGACCTGCTGCTCGCGCGGGAGCTGGCGGCCCGCGCGGCGGTGCAGATCGACAACGCCCGCTGGTACCAGGACGCCCGCAACACCGCTCTCACCCTGCAGCGCAGTCTGCTGCCCAGCCACCCCTCCGTGACCGGCGGTCTGGAGGTCGCCTCCCGCTACCAGCCCGCGGGCGCCACCGCCGAGGTCGGCGGCGACTGGTTCGACGTGATCCCGCTGGGCGAGGGCAAGACCGCCCTCGTCGTGGGTGACGTGATGGGCAGCGGCATCACCGCCGCCGCGACGATGGGCCGGCTGCGCACCGCGACGAACACCCTGGCCTCCCTCGACCTCGACCCGGCCAAGCTCCTCGAACACCTCGACCGGATCACCGAGGACCTGGACCACTCCATCGCCACCTGCGTCTACGCCGTGCACGACCCGCGGCTCGGCCAGTGCCGGATCGCCAACGCCGGGCACCTGCCTCCGGTACGGCTGCGCCCCGGCCGTCCGCCCGAGCTGCTCGAACTGCCCACGGGGGCGCCGCTGGGCGTGGGCGGTGTCGCCTTCTCCACGACCACCGTCGACCTCGCACCCGGTGACCGGCTCGTCCTGTACACGGACGGTCTCGTCGAGACACGGCAACATCCGCTCGACGAGCGCCTGGACGCACTCCTCGACCTGCTCGACAGCCCCGACGGTCCGCTGGAGGAGGTCTGCGACCTGCTGCTGCGCACACTGCACCAGCCGGACAACTCCGACGACGTGGCGCTGCTGATCGCCCGGGTGCAGACGCCTGTGACCTGACGGGTCTGCCGTCACCAGTACGGACAGGCGTCCTGACCGCCGGCGGCCAGGACGCCTGTCGCCGGGGCCTGCGACGGTACGACTCCGGCGGCGTCGTCCTCGTCCAAGTCACCGGACGGCAGGGGACCGCGGTTCAGCGGTCGCCGTCGAGGAGATCGACGCGACCGGGTCACCGTGAAGCGCGACACCAGGGTGGTCCGCGGCGGCACCTCCGGCGCGGGAGGGGCGACGCGCTCGAGAAGGGCTACACGGTGGGACCGG
This sequence comes from Streptomyces sp. NPDC050759, assembly GCF_044456945.1. Lineage (NCBI taxonomy): Bacteria > Bacillati > Actinomycetota > Actinomycetes > Kitasatosporales > Streptomycetaceae > Streptomyces > Streptomyces sp. NPDC050759. The sequence continues at coordinate 93,890 of NZ_JBITGI010000010.1, forward strand.
CAGGCCCACCGCGCTGACACCAGGACCGCCGCCCAGGTCTATGACCGGCAGCTGGGAGATCGCCCCGCCCCGGCGGGCCTCCGGGCCACGGCCAGGGAGGCCCGCGTCACGGCGACCCGGCGGAAGAGGGCAGGGCGTCCTTGCTCCCCTCGGGCACGGAGTCGGGCCGTCGGGGCAGCAGGAGCGGGCTGGCCAGCAGCAGCAGACCGGCCAGCGCAATCGCCTCACGGGTTCCGGTGAACGTGGCCAGCAGGCCCCACAGGGCGGTCAGGGCCGCGGTGGTCAGCTTGCCGGTGACCGACCAGGCGGAGAGGGTGCGGACCACCCGGTCCGTCGGCGTCATCTCCAGCCGGAAGGTGGAGAACACCGGATTGAAGACCGCGCAGGAGGTGATCACCCCGAGCTCGACGGCCATCACGAGCAGCAGCCCGGCGGTGCCGGGGCCGACGAAGGCCAGGCCGAGCGGCCAGCACGCGCGCAGGACGCCCGAGGTGAGCAGGACGCGGTGCCGTCCGAACCGGGCGACCAGGGGGCGCGCGATCCGTGAGCCGAGCAGGCCCCCGAGACAGGGCACCGAGAAGGCGAGGGCGTACTGCCAGGGGGCGAAGCCCAGCGGGCCGAGCATGAGGACCGTCAGCAGCGGCACCGGCACCATGATCAGGGCGTTGACCAGCACCGTGTTGAAGAACAGCGGGCGCAGGACGGGACTGGCCAGGATGTACCGCCAGCCCTCCAGCAGAGACCCTTTCGCCGCCCCGGTGGGCACGGGCCGTGGCTCGCCGCCGCCGATCGCCCGGATCCCCAGCGCCGAGAGCAGATAACTGACGGCGTCGGCCAGCAGGGTCGTCACAGGACCGAAGAGCCCGATGGCGGCACCGCCGAGGGGCGGCCCGATCACGATGGTCGTCCAGTTCGTGGCCTCGAACCGCCCGTTGGCGATCAACAGGTCGTCCCCGCCGACGAGGGACTTGAGGAAGGCTCCCGAGGCGGCGCTGAAGGTGATGTCGGCCGCCGCCACGACCACCGACACGGCCAGCAGCTGCACGAACCCGAGCACACCGAGCGCGTACGCCGCGGGCACGCTCAGCAGGGCCGCGAACCGGACGAGGTCCATCGCGACCATCACCGGTCTCTTGCGGCGGAACTCCACCCAGGGGCCGAGCGGCACCGCCACCGCGGCCCCGACCGCGAGCCCCACGGCCGCCAGCGCGGACACCGCGGCGGGGCCGGCGTGCAGCACCAGGACGGCGATCAGCGGGAAAGCGCCGAACGACAGCGAGGTGCCGAACGCACTGACCGCGTAGGCCGCCCACAGCCACCCGAACCGCCGCCCCAGCGACCGCCTCCCGCCCACGCCCGAACCCCCCTCGTCGACAACCTCACGTTGACCGACGCCATCCAACCGAGTGCCGGGCCCGCAGATCAAACAACCATGGCACCGACGACCCACAACCCAGGGTTGTGCCATTGCGCTCTAGGCTTCCGGCATGGATCTCGACGCCGTACGCACCTTCGTCGCCGTGGCGGACGCGGGGCGGTTCCAGGAGGCCGCCGACGGGCTGGCGGTCACCCAGCAGGCCGTGTCGAAGCGGGTCGCCGCACTGGAGAAGGACCTCGGGGCGCGGCTGTTCACCCGGACCCCGCGCGGTGCCCGGCTCACCATCGACGGACAGGCGTTCCTGCCCCACGCCCGCGAGCTGCTCCGGGCCGCGGAACGGGCGGCCGCTTCGGTGCGGCCGGGCAGCCGGGCCCTGCGCGTCGACGTGATCGGCCGCCGCCTCGCGCCGGCCGAACTGCTGCGCGCCTTCCACCGCACGCACCCGGACATCGAGCTCGACGTCGTCACCCTCTTCGACGCCGACGCGGCCGTCGCCGCACTCCGGGCCGGCACGATCGACGCCACCTTCCGCGCGGTCCCGCATTCCGCGGGGCAGTCGACCGACGGCATCGAGTCCGTACGGGTCTACGACGAGCCGGTCCAACTGCTCACCGGCCCCGACCACGCGCTCGCGGGAGCCCGCTCGGTGGAACTCCCCCGCCTGGCCGGGCGCCGCATCTGGATGCCCGGCCTGGTCACCGGAACCGAGTGGGGCACGTACTACGACGACCTCGCCGCCGCCTTCGGCCTCACCATCGAGGTCACCGGCCCCGACTTCGGCACCGACCCTCTTCTCGACACCATCGCCGACTCCCCGGCCCTGGCGACCCTCGTCGGCGAGCTGACCCGTCTGGTCTGGCCGTCCGACCAGGACCTGCGCCGCATCCCGGTGCGCGGGCCCACGCCGGTCTACCCCCACTCCCTGATCTGGCGGGCCGACAACCCCCACCCGGCACTCGCCGCCCTCCGGGCACATCTGCACGCCACCCGGCCCGAGCCGCCGGGCGTGGGCACGTGGGCGCCTGGCTGGGCTTAGTTGTTCGTGCCGATCACGACGTGGGCGTAGAGCTCCTCGGAGACCGCGAGGCGGGGTGTCAGGCCGCTGCGGGTGAAGGCGTCGACGGCGGCGGTGGCCTGGCGTTCGCTGGTCTCGACGAGGAGGCAGCCGCCGGGGGCGAGCCAGTGTGGGGCCTCGGTGGCGACGCGGCACAGGATGTCGAGGCCGTCCGCGCCGCCGTCGAGGGCGACCAGGGGCTCGTGGTCGCGGGCCTCGGTGGGGAGGAGGGCGACGTCGTCGGTGGGGACGTAGGGGACGTTGGCCGCGAGGATGTCCACACGGCCGCGCAGGGCGGCGGGGAGGGCGTCGAAGAGGTCGCCGGTGTGGACCCGGCCGCCCGCGTCGGCGGTGTTGCGGCGGGCGCACTCCACCGCCGCCGGGTCGATGTCGGCGGCGTGCAGCTCGACCGGGCCCAGCGCGGCGGCGAGCGCGGCGCCGACCGCACCCGAGCCACAGCACAGGTCCACGACGACCGAGGCGTCCGGCGCCTGGACGAGGGCCTGTTCGACGAGGAACTCGGTGCGACGGCGGGGCACGAAGACCCCGGGGCCCACGGTGATGCGCAGTCCGCGGAACTCCGCCCAGCCGACGACGAGTTCGAGGGGGTGGCCGGTGACGCGGCGGTCCACCATGCCGGCGAGTTCGTCGGGGGTGCGGGCGGCGGCGAGGATCAGCCGGGCCTCGTCCTCGGCGAAGACACAGCCCGCGGTGCGGAGTGCGGCGACGACGGAGTCGGCAGAGGTGAAGCGGGGAGAGAGTGAAGGCATGGAAGCCGAGAGCCTTTCGGGAGCCGAAGGGCGCTCCCGCGGTCACCTACAGGCGGTGATCCGCGCCGATTCGAGGAGAGAGCACCCGATCTGACACAACGTCGATGGGTCTCACCTCCTTCGTCCCGCACGGCTGGGACCGCCCTCAGCCGGAGCGCCACCCTACCCCAGAACGGCACGAGTTGTACTCTACAACCAGTACTGCGAGGGAGGTCAGATGGAAGCAGCAACGGCCGTGGAGACGATCCAGCGCGAGATGACGGTCTTCGCACGACGGGCCCGGGCCTCGGCGGGCCGTCTGCATCCCGAGCTGTCACTGGTGTCGTACACGCTCCTCGGGCATCTGGAGGAGCGCGACGGCTGCCGCGCCACCGACCTGGCCGCCCATTACGCCCTGGACAAGTCCACGGTGAGCCGCCAGGTCGCCGCCCTGGAGCGGGCCGGTCTGGTCGAGCGGCGCCAGGACCCGGAGGACCACCGTGTCCTGGTGCTGCATCTGACCGAGGCGGGCCGGCACATCCTGAGCCAGGTCACCGTCAGCCGCCGCGCGGCCGTCGGTGAGCGGCTCGCGGACTGGTCGCAGGAGGACCTGGAGCGGTTCGCCGGGTACCTGGTGCGGTACAACGCCTGGCCGCGGTCCGGCTGACGGTGACTAGGACACCGCCTCCGGCAACCGCTCGGGCACCCGTGCGGCGAGGAAGGCGGTGGTGCGCCGGAGCCGGAAGCCGAGGGACTCGTAGAGCCGGATGGCACCGGTGTTCCTGGCGCCGGTATGCAGGAACGGGGTCTCGCCGCGCTCGCGTATGCCGTGCGCCACGGCGAGGACCAGCCGGGTCGCGAGGCCCTGGCCGCGGACGGCGGGGTCGGTGCAGACCGCGCTGATCTCGGTCCAGCCCGGCGGGTGCAGCCGCTCCCCCGCCATCGCGACGAGGGCACCGCCCCGGCGTATGCCCAGGTAGGTGCCCATCTCTATGGTGCGGGGCAGAAAGGGTCCCGGCCGGGTCCGTTCGATCAGGTCGAGGATCTCGGGGACGTCGGCCGGGCCGAGGCGGGCCACCTCCGGGTCGGGAGCGGTGGTGAGGCCGTCGTCGACCAGCTGTACGCCCTCGACGTTGAACGTGATCTCCCAGCCCTCCGGGAGCTGGCCCGCGTAAGCCGTCAGTGGTACCTCGGCGCCGGGGCCCGCGAGTGCCGCGAGGTCGGCCCAGTCGCCGGCGTCGGGCGCGTCGGGCATGGCCAGCCACGGCGAGACGTCGACGGGGTAACGGAGGACCCGGCCGCGCTTCTCGGCGAAGTGGGCGTGCGGGCCGGTCAGGGAGGCGAGGGCGGGGTTGTCGAGGACGTGCGGGGCGCCGGCGGTCATCGGGCGACCTCGATGACCGTCCTGCGGCGGGCGTGGCCGGTCTCCGGTCCGCCGTACCGCGTGAAGACGTACGCCTTGGGCATCTGCTTTCCTCACTCTCCTCGCGCTGACACCGGGACACCGGCCCGGCACTCCAGCGCCAAGGAGCGGTGCGCGACGGCTATTCCCGGCCCCGCGCAGTGTTCATACGGCCGCAATGATCGGGGCACTGACCTGGGACGGAGCTCGCGCGGCGACAGCGTACGGTGTAAGGCATGAACGTCACCCGAGGCTTCACCGGACGCCCCCGCGTCCAGAACACCGGGCTCCCGCCGGGCCAGTACGACGCGGGCGACGACTGGCCCGTGCTCTCCGCCGAGGTCACGCCGGACCTCTCGCCCGCCGACTGGACGTTCCGGGTGGACGGACTGGTCGAAGAGCCGCGCACCTGGGACTGGGACGAGGCGCACACGCTGCCCGCGTCGGCCTACGACGGTGACATCCACTGCGTGACGAGCTGGTCGAAGTTCGGGGTGCGGTTCGCGGGTGTGTCGCTGGACGCGTTCCTGGCTGTGGCGCGGCCCCATGGGTCCGCCACCCATGCCGTCGCGTACTCACACACCGGGTACACCACGAACCTGCCGCTCGCGGACCTGACCGGCGGACGGGCCTGGATCGCGTGGGAGTACGACGGGAAGCCGCTGCCCGCCGAACACGGCGGGCCGGCACGGCTGCTGGTGCCGCACCTGTACTTCTGGAAGAGCGCCAAGTGGGTCGCGGGGCTGACGCTGCTGGATCACGACGAGCCGGGTTTCTGGGAGCAGAACGGCTATCACGCGCGGGGCAACCCGTGGGAGGAGCAGCGGTACTCCGGTGACTGAGACCTTCGCCCCCGTCACGCGGTTCGCCGTGCCAGGACGTATCGCCGTGAGCAGTCGCGCCGCCGCCGAGTGGCAGACCGCCACGCTCACCGAGGTCCGCCGCGAGACCCCGTACGCCGCCACGTTCCGTTTCGCGGTGCCCGCCTGGCAGGGGCATCTGCCCGGCCAGCATCTGATGCTGAGGCTGACCGCCGAGGACGGCTACACGGCCCAGCGCCACTACTCGATCGCGTCCCCGCCGGAGGACTCCGGGCACATCGAGCTGACCTTGGACCATGTGGAGGGCGGTGAGGTCTCGGGGTGGTTCCACACGGTCGCGAGGCACGGTGACGAGGTCGAGGTGCGCGGTCCGCTCAGCGGGTTCTTCGCCTGGCCCGGTGACCGGCCCGCGCTGCTGATCGGGGCCGGCTCCGGCGTCGTACCGCTGATGTCGATGGTGCGGCACCACCGGGCGCGCGGGCTGTCCGTGCCACTGCGGCTGCTGGTGTCGGCGCGCAGCCCCGAGGAGCTCATCTACGCGCGGGAGCTCGGCGCCGAGACGACCCCGGTGTTCACACGGAGCGCCCCCCAGGGCGTGCCGGTGGGACGTATGGCGGCCGCACATGTGGCGCCGCTCCTGGCTGCGCAGCCCGAAGGTGGGTGGGAGGCTTATGTGTGTGGATCCAACGCCTTCGCCGAGCATGCCTCGCGGCTGCTGGTGGAGGCCGGTCAGCCGGTGGACCGTATCCGTATCGAGCGCTTCGGCTGACCATGGGTGCCTATGTGCGCTCCCCCACAAGTGAACGACGCGGATGGAGGGGTACTACATCTGTGTGGCCACTCGCAGGTGGGCGTGGTGCGGAGGTCGACATGCGAACCCGGGTGCGCGGCTGGCGCTGGCGGCGTAATCCGCTCAGGCGCCGGTCGGACGTCGTCGAGGCGTGGACGGCGCTGGTCGTCGCCGCTCTGATGCTGCTGGGCGCCCCGCTGGTGGGCGCGGTGGTGGGCTGGTGGGCGCATGACGACGCCCGCGCGGTGGCGGCCGCGCAGCGCTCCGAACGCCACCGGGTCCGCGCGGAGGTCGTCGGCAGGGTCCCGGACTCGCTGCCCACGGTCCAGGGCGGCCGGGAGCGCTCCTACCGGGTGACCGTGCGCTGGACGGAAGCCGGCGGCGCCGCGAAGACGGCCACCGCCCGGGTCCCGTCGGGTACCGACCAGGGCGAGAAGGTCGACGTGTGGTTCGACTCCCGGGGCCGGAGCGTGGCCCCGCCGCCGGACGAGACCGCGATCTGGCAGCACACGGTGACGATGGGTGCCTGTGGCGCGGGCGCCACGATCGCCGTGATCCTTCTCGGCCACTCACTCGTCCGCGGTGCGGCGGCCCGCCACCGGCTCGCCGAGTGGGAACGGGACTGGGCTCTCACCGAACCGCAGTGGACCCGCCGCCGGGCCTGAGAGAGATGTCCCTGAGAGGGATGTCTCCACAGGCAGGTGCGCCTACGCCACCTGCTGCATCCGGCGCGCGATCGTCCTGTGCGTACGCAGTGCGTCCGTCAGCCCCGGCAGCACGGGTTCGCCCCGGTCCACGAGGATGCGCCCGCCGACCACCGTGGTCCAGGCGCGGGCCGGACCGCAGCGCAGCCACGCCTCCACCGGGTCGGTGAGGGCACCCGCGAGCGCCACCTCGTGCAGGTCCCAGACGACCAGGTCGGCGCAGGCCCCCGGGCGCAGATGACCGATCTCGTCCGCGCGGCCCAGACAGCGGGCCGAGCCCCTGGTCGCGAGATCGAGCGCGTCACGTGCGGTCATCGCGCCGGGTCCGCCCCGGTATCGGCCGAGCAGCAGCGCTCCCCTGGTCTCCATCCAGAGCGAGGCGTGGTCGGTGGAGGCCGAACCGTCGCAGCCGATGCCGACCGGCATCCCGAGCTCGCGCATCTCCGCCACCCGCGCGGTCCCCCCGCCGATGAGCATGTTGGAGCTCGGACAGTGGGCCACGCCGACGCCGGCGGCCGCGAGGCGGCGCAGTTCGGCGTCGTTGGGGTAGATGCAGTGCGCGACCCAGGTGCGGTCGCTCATCCAGCCGGTCTCCTCGAAGTACTCGACGGGCCGGCAGCCGTAGGTCTCGAGGCAGTAGGTGTCCTCGTCGCGGTCCTCGGCGAGGTGGGTGTGCAGCCGGACGTCGTGGCGCTCCGCGAGTTCGGCGGTCGCCGTCATCAGTTCCTTGGTGACGGAGAACGGGGAGCAGGGAGCGAGGGCGACCCTGACGAGCGCGCCCGGCGAGGCGTCGTGGTGCGCCTTGATGAGTCGCTCGCTGTCGGCGAGAACCTCCTCCTCGCTCTGGGTGACGCTCCGCGGCGGGAGTCCGCCGTCCTCCACCGAGCGGGTCATCGAACCCCGCGTCGCGTGGAAGCGGAAGCCGATGTCCCGGGCGGCGCGGATCTCCGCGTCGACGAGGCGGGGGCGCGGATGGACGTAGAGATGGTCCGAGGACGTCGTGCAGCCGCCCATGAGCAGCTCGGCCATGCCGACGTACGCCGAGACGTAGGCGGCCTCCTCGTCGAGAGCCGCCCACAGGGGGTAGAGGGTGGTCAGCCAGTCGAAGAGGGAGCCTCCCACGGCGGGGGCGTAGGAGCGGGTGAGGTTCTGGTAGATGTGGTGGTGCGTGTTGACCAGGCCCGGGGTGACGAGGCGGCCGGCCGCCGAGAGGGTTGTCCGGGCCTCGGGTTCGGTGCCCGCGGTACCGACGGCGGTGACCCGACCATTCGTGACGGCCAGCCAGCCGCCGGCGATCTCCCGCTCGCCGTCCACGACCAGCAGTCCGGCGTCCTTGACCAGCAGATCCACGGCTGTCGACATGGCGTCATGGTAGCCAGCCGGTAGCACAAAGGCCTGGCGAGTCGTCCGACCACGCACGTACGGTGTGATCATCCGGCACTGTCCCTTTCGCAAAGGCGGTCCTACATGGCCCTGTTCGACCTCCCCATCGACGAGCTGCGTGAGTACCGCAGCGAGTCCACCGAGCCCGAGGACTTCGACGCGTTCTGGTCCAAGACCCTTCAGGAGGCCCGCGAGTTCGACCTGAACGCCCGCTTCGACCTCGTCGACACGGGCCTGACCACGGTCAAGGTGTACGACGTGACGTTCGCCGGGTTCGGCGGCCACCCGGTCAAGGGCTGGTTCACGATCCCCGCCGAGGTCTCCGCCCCGGTGCCGGTGGTCGTGGAGTTCATCGGGTACGGCGGCGGGCGCGGACTGCCGCACGAGCATCTGCTGTGGGCGTCGACGGGCCGGGCGCACTTCGTGATGGACACCCGCGGTCAGGGCAGTGCCTGGGGCGGCGGTGGCGGCACCGCGGACCCGGTGGCCGGCGCGCCCGCGTACCCCGGGTTCATGACGCGGGGCATCGACGCGCCCGAGAACTACTACTACCGCCGGGTGTTCACGGACGCGGTGCGGGCGGTGGAGGCGGCCCGTTCGCACCCGCTGACCGACCCGGCGCGCACGGTCGTGCTCGGCGGCAGCCAGGGCGGCGGCATCTCGATCGCGGTCGGCGGCCTGGTCCCGGACCTGGCGGCGGTCGCCCCGGACGTGCCGTTCCTGTGCGACTTCCCGCGCGCGGCGACCGTGACGGACCGTCACCCGTACCGGGAGATCGGCCTCTACCTCAAGACGCACCGCGGCCGCTTCGAGGACGTCCTCGGCACCCTCGCCTACTTCGACGGCGTGCACTTCGCGAGCCGCGGCCGTACGCCGGCGCTCTTCTCGGCGGCCCTGGAGGACCAGACCTGCCCGCCCTCCACCGTCTTCGCGGCCTTCAACGCCTGGGGCCACGACGACAAGGCCATCGAGGTCTACGACTTCAACGACCACGAGGGCGGCGGCCCCTACCAGGAGGCGGCGAAGCTGGGCTGGCTGCGCTCGTACGCCTGAGTCCTGTCTGAAGTCCCGTGTGAGACCTTCCCTCCAGTCCGACCAGTCGGTATGTTCGGCAGACCCGGATCGCAGTGTCGCGGTCCGGGCTTCCGGCGATGACGGAGGGCCCATGTCCGAGCACCAGCCACCTGTCCACGGCCACTGCGACGAGCGCTTCACCGCGGTACGCACGGCGTTCGAGGAGAACTTCCGGGACCGTGCCGAGCTGGGCGCCGCGGTGAGCGTCATGGTCGGCGGTGAGACGGTCGTGGACCTGTGGGGCGGCTGGGCCGACGCGGCCCGCACCCGCGCCTGGGAGCGCGACACGCTGGTCAACGTGTGGTCGACGACGAAGGGCCCGACGGCCCTGTGCGCCCACATCCTCGCCGACCGGGGCCTGCTCGACTTCGACGCCCTGGTGGCCGCGTACTGGCCGGAGTTCGCCGCCGCGGGCAAGGAGAAGGTCCTGGTACGGCACCTGCTGTCGCACCGGGCCGGGCTGTCCGGGCTGCGCGAGCCCCACTCGCTCGCCGAGCTCTTCGACTGGGAGCTGACGACGGAGCGGCTCGCGGCGATGGAGCCCTGGTGGGAGCCGGGCACGGTGTCCGGGTACCACGCGTTCACGTACGGCTTTCTGGTCGGGGAGGTCGTCCGGCGGGTCTCGGGGCTGCTGCCGGGCGCTTTCCTGGAGCGGGAGGTGACGGGGCCGCTCGGCATCGACTTCACCATCGGGCTGCCGGAGAAGGAGGCCGGACGGGCCGCCGAGCTGGTGCATCCGCCGGCCGCGTCGGCAAGCGAACAGGCCGCGATCTTCGCCCAGTTGGCGCCCGCGGCGATCGCCGCCCTGGCCAACCCCATGGCGGGGGCCGGTGAGGCGAACACACCTGAGTGGCGAGCCGCGGAGATCCCCGCCGCGAACGGCCACGGCACCGCCCGGGCCGTCACCGCGCTCTACGGGATCTTCGCGGGCCGCGGTGCCCACGACGGCCACCGGGTCCTGTCCTCCGAGGCCGCCGAGCGGGTCCGCGAGAGCCAGGGCAGGTGCCGCGACCTGGTGCTGGGCGCGGGACTCGACAGCGAGACGGAGCTCGGGCTCGGCCTGTGGCTCAGCGGGCCGAACGGCTCGTACGGGCCGAATCCGCGGGCCTTCGGACACGACGGCTTCGGCGGATCGTGCGGCCTGGCCGATCCGGAGGCGGCGGTCTCACTGGGTTACGTGATGAACCGGATGGGTCCTCATATCGCTGACGATCCCCGGAAGATGGCGCTGATCGACGCCTTGTACAGCGTGCTGTGACGGCGGGACATCCGCGAGGGGTCACGACGGCCCGGACAGGAGGGCCGTCCGGGCCGCCCGGACCGGACGCCTGGCCGCGACCATCCGGACCCGTGGGCTGCCGTCCCGGCGCACGCCGAACTCGGGCAGGGCGTACAGCTCCACCCGAAGGCCGACCCCTTCCAGTTCCCGTCGTACGTCCGCGAGCCGGAAGGCCCGGTAGTACATGACGAACGGCGGCCGCCAGAGGGCGTTGCGCACCCGCATAGCGGCGTCGAAACCGAGGAGCATCCAGTAGGCGGGGGACGAGGGGCGGGGTGGGGCGACGACCGGGAAGGCGAACGTGCCGCCCGGCCGGAGCACCTCGCGGGTCTGGGCGAACAGGCCGGGCAGTTCGGCCGGCAGGAAGTGGCCGAAGGCCCCGAAGCTCACGACGAGGTCGAAGGAGGCGGGGGCGAACGGCAGGGCGCGCGCGTCACCCCGTACCCAGGACACGCGCGGTCCCCCGGACCGCGTCCGCTTCCGGGCCACGTCGAGCATCCCGGCGCTGAAGTCGACCCCGGTCACGCTCTCCCGGCAGACCGGCGTCAGCACCCGGGCTCCGGCGCCGGTACCGCAGCACAGGTCGAGCCCGGCGTCGAAGGGGCCCATGCGGCGGAGCGCGGACGCGACCGCGTCCAGCACCGGATCCGGCGTACGGAAGGGGGTGTGGTCGAACTTGGGGGCGAGCAGGTCGTAGCCGCGCTCGACGGACGACAGCGCCTGCACGGCGAGTTCACGGAGACTGGGGCCTTCTGGGCTGAACATCCGCGTCAGCTTAGGGGAGCGCGGCGTTTCAGAATGGCAAGAGCGCGCTCGCACCAGCGGATGACGTCCGTTTCGAGGGTGATTCCGCCCAGGAGCGTGACGTAGGGGCCGATCCGCTCGGCCTCCGCGAGATAGCGCTCTTCGGTGCGGCCGTCCAGGAGCCTCTCCTGCAGGCGCTCGTAGCGGGCGAGTTTTCCGCTCGCCCAGGAGATGCGCTCCTCGATCAGCGCCCGGGTGGCCTCGGGGTCGACGCCGTCCATGGCCTGGATCTTGATCAGGAACTCGTCACGGAGAGCGGCCGGTTTGCGGGGCGGTTCGGCGGCGAACGCGCTCAGCTGGCGTCGGCCGGTCTCGGTGAGAGTGAACAGCCGCTTGTTGGGCCTGCGTTCCTGCTGCACCACGCGGGCCTCGATCAGCCCGTCCTGCGCCAGTCTTTCCAGCTCGCGGTAGAGCTGCTGCGGTGTCGCGGGCCAGAAGTTGGCCAGCGAGACGTCGAAGGACTTCGACAGTTCGTAGCCCGAGGCCTCGCCCTCCAGCAGGGCCGCCAGCACGGCGTACTTGAGCGACATGTGGACAGGCTAGCAGCAGGTGATTAATCTACTCTGCACCTACTCAACAAATTGGTTATGGAGGCCTGGATGCGAGCGTTCCGAGAAGCGGTGGAAGCGGGTGACCTCGACGCCGTGGAGGCCCTGCTGGCCGAGGACGTGGTCTTCACGAGTCCGGTGGTGTTCAAGCCGTACGAGGGCAAGGCCATCACGGCGGCGATCCTGGGCACCGTCGTCAAGGTCTTCGAGGACTTCCGCTATGTGAGCGAGCTGAGCAGCGAGGACGGCCGCGAGCACGCGCTGGTGTTCGCGACCCGGGTCGGCGAACGGGCGCTCGACGGTTGCGACTTCATCCACCTCGACGAGAACGGCCTGATCGACCGGCTGATGGTGATGGTCCGTCCGCTGTCGGGCGCGCAGGCCCTGGCGGCGGCCATGGGGGCGCGGTTCGAGCAGATCGCGAAGGAGGCGGAGGCGCGGGCCGCGTCCGCCACCTGAGCTCAGGGCTCCTGCGCTCCCGCGACGGTCAGGGTGAGGGCACCCGTGCGGGTGGTGTCGGCGGTGAGGGGGTCTCGACCCCGTCGACCGTCAGCGCCTCGACTACCGGGCCACGCTCGTGAGCGAGTTGGACGTCGTGCACGGCCTCGTCAGCAACGTCCACCCCGGTTGCATCGAGACCCCGCTGATGGCCTCCGCGAACCCGGTCCTCGTGCGGGCGCACCTAGCGATGAAACCGTCGACGAGGTGGCGCCTCACGAACGCACTCGACGGCGCGTGACCACGGCCTTCGGCAGGGGCTCCGCAGTCCGGCCCTTCGGCGCGCGCAGCAGCACCAGCGCGCAGCCGATGCCGGCCACCGCGAGCGCGACACACGCGGTGAACGCCGCCTGATATCCCGCCGTCAGGGCCGTGAGCCGCTCGGTGCCGACGGTGTGCGACACGCTCGCGGAGGTGACGACAGCCACCCCGAAGGCCCCGCCGATCTGGAACGCGGCCGTCTGGATGCCGGAAGCGACTCCCGAGTCCCGCTCGCCGACGCCGGTCAGAGCGGCGATGGACCCCGCGACCGCGCAGGCCCCGACGCCCGGTCCGAAGAGCAGCAGCGCGGGGAGCAGGTCGCGCAGGAAGCCGCCGTCCACCGGCACCCCGGCCAGCAGCAGGGCGGCGAGTGCGGACAGCGTCAGTCCGCCCACGGCGACCGGGCGGGCGCCGAGCCGGGTGACCAGGGCCTGTCCGGCGTACGACCCGGCGACCGCGCCCAGCGGCATCACGACGTTGGCGAGGCCGAAGCGCAGCGGCGACCAGCCGAGGACGCCCTGGCCGTACTGGGACAGGGTGTACGACATCCCGAAGGCGGTGGCGCCGAGCAGGAACACGACCAGGTTGGCGCCGCTCACCGTCCGGGAACGCAGCAGGCGCAGGGGGACGAGCGGGGCCGCGGTCCTGGACTCGGTGCGCAGGAAGACGAGGGCGAGGACGACGGCGAGGGCCAGCAGGCCGGTCGTCCGCGGCGACAGCCATCCGGCGCGGGGTGCCTCGACGACGGCGTACACACAGGCGACCAGGGCTCCGGTGGCGGTGAGGGCGCCGATCGGGTCGAAGGAGCGGGTGCGCGCCTCGGTGCGGCTCTCGCGCAGCAGCAGCGGGCTCAGGACCAGCAGGGCCAGGGCGACGGGTACGTTGAGGAAGAAGACCCACTGCCAGCCCAGTACGTCGGTGAGGGGGCCGCCGATCAGCAGGGCGGCGGTGGCGCCGAAGCCTCCGCTGCCGGACCACAGGGCGAGGGCCTTGTTGCGCTCGGGGCCCTCCTCGAAGGTGTTCAGCAGGATCGACAGGGCGGTGGGCGCCATGACAGCGGCCGAGACGCCCTGCACGGCACGCGCGGCGACCAGCACGGCCGCCGTACCGGCGAACCCGCACAGCAGCGAGGAGAGCCCGAACAGCAGCGTGCCGGTCATGAAGACCCGGCGGCTGCCCACCAGGTCCGCGACGCGGCCGCCGAGCAGCAGCAGTCCCCCGAAGCTGAGCAGGTAGGCGCTCATCACCCATTGAGCGCCGCTCGCGGAGAGGCCGAGGCCGTCGGCGATCGACGGCAGGGCCAGGACGACGATCTGCGCGTCCAGGATCACCATGAAACCGGCGACACAGAGCAGACAAAGGGCGTACCAGCGGCGGGAGTCGGTGGCGGTCATGGAGACCTCCGTGTCTCGGGGTTGCCTTCACCCCACCGACGAACGGCCGCTAAGCGGATCGACACTCCCCGAGACGTTTTTCGAGGAAGCGCCGTTCGGCGTCGTTCTCCACCAGCTCCAGGGCCCGCTCGTACGCCCGCGCCGCCTCGGTGGTACGGCCGCTGCGGCGCAGCAGGTCGGCGCGCGTGGCCGGAAGCAGGTGGTAGCCGCTCAGCTCGCCCTCCTGCTCCAGTTCCGTGACCAGCGCCAGTCCCGCGTCCGTGCCCTGCGCCATGCCGACGGCCACCGCACGGTTGAGGCGGACCACGGCCGAGGGCACGAAGCGGACCAGCTCGCCGTAGAGAGCGGCGATGTCGGCCCAGTCGGTGTCCTTCGCCGTGGCGGCGGTGGTGTGACAGGCGGCGATGGCGGCCTGGATCTGGTACGGCCCGGGGCGGCCGCGGCGCAGCGCGGTCTCCAGCAGGGCGGCGCCCTCGTCGACCTCGGCGTGGTCCCACGCGGTGCGGTCCTGGTCCTCCAGGGTGACCAGTTCGCCGTCCGCGTCCACCCGGGTCTCGCGGCGGGCGTCGTGCAGGAGCAGCAGCGCGAGCAGACCGAGGGCCTCGGGTTCGTCGGGCATCAACCGGGCCAGCACGCGGGCCAGCCGGATCGCCTCCGCGCACAGGTTCCGGCGTACGAGATCGGCTCCCGAGGTGGCCGCGTACCCCTCGTTGAACAGCAGATAGATCACGCCGAGCACGCCGGTCGTGCGCTCGGGCAGGAGGTGGGCGGGCGGCACGCGGTAGGGGATGCCGGCGTTGCGGATCTTCTTCTTGGCGCGCACCAGGCGCTGTGCCATCGTCGCCTCGGGGACGAGGAAGGCGCGGGCGATCTCCGGTGTGGTCAGGCCCGCGAGGGTGCGCAGGGTCAGGGCGACCCGGGCCTCGTTGTGCAGCGCGGGGTGGCAGCAGGTGAAGATCAGCCGCAGCCGGTCGTCCTGGACACCGCTGTCGTCGTACGGCTCCTCGGGTGCCGTGAGCATCGCCGCCTCCCGTAGTTTCCGTGCCCCGACCGCCTCCCGGCGCAGGACGTCCATGGCCCGGTGCCGGGCGGTCGTGGTGAGCCAGGCGCCGGGGCGGCGCGGGACGCCGTCGCGCCGCCACCGGTCGAGGGCCTGGGCGAAGGCGTCCTGCGCGCACTCCTCGGCGAGGTCCCAGTCGCCGGTCACCCGGATCAGGGTGGCGACGACCTGGCCCCACTCCTCCTGGAAGGCGGCTGCGACCGCCTCTTCGGGTGTCACTCCCACACTGGCCGTACTTCCACCGAGCCACCTCCGAGCGCCGCCGGATGCCGGGACGCGAGGGAGATCGCCTCGTCCAGGTCGGCGACCTCGATGATGTCGATTCCGGCGATGTACTCCTTGGACTCGATGAACGGGCCGTCGGTGAGCAGGACCTCGTCGCCCTGGACGCGCACGGTGGTGGCGTCGGAGGCGGGGCGCAGACGGGCGCCGCCCTTGACGAGGTCGCGCCCGCGGACCTCCTCGATGTAGGAGGTGAAGCGGGGGTCCTCGGCGATCTCGGCGGGGCTGAGTTCCTCGCCCGCGACGGGGGTGCAGATCAGCAGGGCGTACTTCATGACAGGTCCTCCTCGATTCCGGCGTCGAACGCGACGGACGTGTGCTGGTGGGCGATCAGCCACCGGTCGGCGGGCAGCCGGTAGCCGGTGGTCACCCGCAGGGTGCTGTCCAGGCGTTCCCCCGTGGTCAGCGTGGCCCGCATCCGCACCAGCGCGTGGCTGAACGCGACGCTCTCGTCGACCCGGAGCCGGAACTCCAGCACCTCGCGGTCCACGGGCCCGGTGACGGTCGAGAACCACCACTCCTGGGCCTTGCGGAAGGCGTCGATCCCGCGCTGCTCAAGGCCGGTCATGGGATGGAACACCTCGACGTCCGGGGCGTAGCAGGCGAGCATCCCGGTGAGGTCGCGGTCCCGGACGGCCCGGGTGAGTTCCGCGTCGAGGCGGCGGATCTCCCCCTCGGCGTCCTCGTCCTCCCAGAACGGGCGCACCTCCATGGCACCGATCGTGGCCACGGGGTGCTTCGCGGCCGCCTCGATGGCCTCCTCCAGGGTGTCGCACTCCAGGATGTCGAAGCCGGCGACGTACTCCTTTGTTTCCGCGAACGGCCCGTCGGTGCGCAGCACTTCACCGCCGCGCACCCGCACGGTGACCGCGTCGGCGGGCAGCGCGAGCCGGTGCCCGTGCTGCCGTACGCCACGGTCGCCCAGGTCCTCGACCCAGGGCTCGACGGGGGCCATGCCCGAGGCGTCGTTGGTGTCGTCGCCGCAGACGAGCAGCATGTACTTCATGGATCCTCCCGGTCCTCATGAGCTTCCTACACCCGCCCGACGAACAGGACCGACCCGAATCGACACCCGACGCGCACGAAAAAACGAGGGGCCTGCGTACGGCTGGTTGGATGGTGGCATGACGTCCGACGAGCACGCGCGGCTGATGCGGGCCAACCAGGCCAACTGGGACGCCCGCACCCCCGTCCACCTCGCCAGCCGGTTCTACGGCCTCGACCAGGACCTCGATCCCGAACGCTGGTTCGCCGCCTTCGAGTGGGAGGACCTCGGCGACCTCACCGGCCGTGACGTGCTCCACCTCCAGTGCCATCTCGGCACGGAGACGCTCGCCCTGGCCCGCCGGGGCGCCCGCGCGGTGGGGCTCGACTTCTCGGAGGCGTCCGTGGCGGCCGCGGCCGGCATCGCGGCGCGGTCGGGTGTGGCCGTCGAGTACGTAAAGGCGAACGTCTACGACGCCGTCGAGGCGTTGGGCGGGCGGCGCTTCGACGTCGTCTACACCGGCAAGGGCGCCCTGTGTTACCTCCCCGACCTCGAGCGATGGGCCGACGTGATCGCCCAACTGCTGCGTCCGGGCGGCCTGTTGTACATCGTCGAGTTCCATCCGATGCTCAACTCGCTGGGCCCGAAGCCCGCACCGGGCGAGGGACCAGAGCTGCTGCTGCGCCACGACTACCTGGGTGGCGAGGGGCCCGTGCACCGGGACGCAACCCGCACCTACACCGACGGCCCGCCCGTCGAGGGGGCCACCGAGAGCTACGAGTGGATGCACGGAATAGGTGAGGTCCTGGGCGCGTTGACGGGGTCGGGACTGAGCGTCCGGCGACTCCGGGAGAGCGAGGAGCTGCCGTGGCCGCGCTGGCCGCACATGCACCGCACGCCGTCCGGCTGGTGGCGGCTCCCCGAGCCACGGATCCCGCTTCTCTACGGACTTCTGGCCCATCGCTGACCGTCGCGTGCTAGTCTGCCAACAGCACTTGTGTACGCCCTGTTGTGGGCGCCGGTGCCAGTTCCTCCTCAGTTCGCCGGTCGCTGTACCGGCTTCTCCTCACCACCTCGTGATCAGTGGCCGTGCCATATCCGAGGTGCTGTTTCCCGCCGCCGAAGGCGCTGTCCGCCTTCCCTCTCGCGGCTTCCCCCCTTCCTTCCGCATGTTCCATGCCTTCCGTCCTCGAAAGGACAGACCACCATGACCACCACTCTCGAACACCCTCCAGTCCAGCAGCAGCCCCCGGTCCGGGCCGTCACCGGCGTCCTCGACATCGACGCGAGCGGGAAGGGCCACCTGCGCGCCGCCGGCCTGCTGCCCTCGCCCACCGACCTCCAGGTCTCCCCCGCGCTGATCCGCAGGTTCGGCCTGCGCAAGGGGGACGTCGTCGACGGCGTGCGCGGCACCCAGCGCGCCCTCACCGAGGTCGCCCGGGTCAACGGGCGTACGCCCGACACCAACCGTCGTCACTTCCGTGACCTCACCCCGCTGCACCCCCGCGAGCGGATCCGTCTCGAACACCCGGCGTCCGGCCTGACCGGGCGGGTCGCCGACCTGATCGCACCCGTCGGCAAGGGCCAGCGGGGGCTGATCGTGGCCCCGCCCAAGACCGGAAAGACCGTACTGCTCCAGCAGGTCGCGGCCGCCGTCGCCGGCAACCACCCCGAGTGCCGCCTGATGGTGGTGCTGCTCGACGAACGCCCCGAGGAAGTCACCGACATGCGGCGCTCCGTGCGCGGCGAGGTGTACGCCTCGACGTTCGACCGCACGCCCAAGGAGCACATCGCGCTCGCCGAGCTGGTGATCGAACGGGCCAAGCGGCTCGTCGAGGCCGGCGAGGACGTTGTGATCCTGCTCGACTCCCTGACCCGGCTGTGCCGGGCCCACAACAACGCGGCCCCCGGCAACGGCCGCACCCTCAGCGGGGGCGTCGACGCCACCGCGCTGATCGGGCCGAAGAAGTTCTTCGGCGCCGCCCGGCTCGCCGAGGAGGGCGGCTCGCTGACCATCCTCGCCACCGCCCTGGTGGAGACCGGCTCGCGCGCCGACGACTTCTACTTCGAGGAGCTCAAGAGCACCGGCAACATGGAGCTCCGGCTGGACCGCGAGCTCGCCTCCCGGCGCGTCTTCCCGGCCGTCGCCATCAACCCCTCCGGCACTCGCCGCGAGGAACTCCTCCTCCCCCCGGCCGAGTTGGCGACCATGCACGGTCTGCGCCGGGCACTGCAGAGCCGGGACGGCCAGGCCAACCTGGAGACCCTCCTGGAGCGCATGCGCGAGACCCCGGACAACGCGACCTTCCTGCGCCGCATCCAGCCGACGCTGCCCGCGGGCTAGACCGCGCGCTCCGCGACACGCCGGACGGTGTGCGGCATCCGGGTGTTCGCGCCCGCCCCACGGCCCGGCCAGCGCGATGCAGGGGCGGTCCGTTCCTAGCTTTGCGGTATGACTATCGGATTTCCCTCCCGGTTTGCCGTCTCGGCCTGCGCACTGTGCATGACGGGACTTCTGGTGTGCGCCCCCGCGACGGCGGCCGCGCACACGGGCTCCGACCCCGCCGCGCCCGGCGGACCGCTGGCCGCGGCCGCTTCGCCCGACCTGCTGTACCACTCCGGCACCCAGGTCCGGCCGCACCGGGGCGCGCCCCGGGTCCCGGACGTGTCCGCGCTGTCGTGGGTGGTGGCCGACGCCCACAGCGGGGAGGTCCTCGCGGCGCACGACGCCCACCGCAGGCTGCCGCCGGCCAGCACGCTCAAGACCCTGTTCGCCCTGACCGTCCTGCCGGTGCTGCCCGGCGGCCTCCGGCACACGGTCGGCGCGGAGGACCTCGCGGGCATCGGCCCCGGCAGCAGTCTCGTCGGGGTCGCCCAGGGACGGACCTACCAGGTGGCCGACCTGTGGCGCGGGGTCTTCCTGAACTCCGGGAACGACGCCGTGCACGTCCTGGCCCGGCTCAGCGGCGGCTGGCGTACGACGGCCACCCGGATGCAGGCCAAGGCGCGCGCCCTGGGCGCCCGTGACACGCACGTCCGCTCCCCCGACGGCTACGACACCCCCGGCCAGGTCTCCTCCGCGTACGACCTCGCGGTCTTCGGCCGGGCGGGGCTGCGCAACGAGGACTTCGCGCGGTACTGCGGCACGGCCGAGGCGATGTTCCCCGGCCCGGGCGGATGGCCGTACGGGATCCGGAACACCAACCGGCTGCTGACCGGCGCCGACGGGGTGGAGCCCTACGACGGGCTGATCGGGATCAAGAACGGCTATACGAGTCATGCCGGCAACACGCTCGTCGCCGCCGCCCGGCGGGGCGGCCGGACGCTGGTCGTGACGGTGATGAACCCTCAGTCGGGCGGTGGCTTCGCGGTCTACGAGGAGGCGCGCCGGCTGCTCGACTGGGGGTTCGGCGCGGCCGGGCGGGTGGATCCGGTGGGCTCCCTGGACGCGCTGCGGGCGAGACCGCGGCCGGGGCCCGACGCCGTGCCGGTCGCCGCGGCGGCCGCACCGGACGACGACGGGCCGGACTGGCTGGAGACCTGGGCCATCCTGGGCGCCGCCGGACTCGGTGCGGGGTCGATGGCCCTGGCGCTGCGGTCCCGGCTCGGGCCTGCCGCTCGCGACTGACCCACAGGCAGCCACAGCAGCAGACCGAGGGTGATCCAGGTGTAGATGTTGCTGCCGAGGAAGCCGTCGATACCCGACGCGTCGTCGAACCACAGCCACACCACGCTGGTGCACAGGACGGCGTACAGGGCCCCCGCGATCCGTGGGTGCCCGCTACGCACGAGGACGGCGAAGGAGGGCAGCAGCCACACCAGGTGGTGCACCCAGGTGATCGGGCTCACCAGACACGCGGTCAGCCCGGTCAGCGCGAACGCGGCCGCCCAGTCGCCCGCCACCACGGCCCGCCGGCCCCGTACGGCCCAGACGCCGAGGGTCAGCGCCACGGCCACCGCCCAGACCGCCCGGTCCGGTTCGCCGAGCCGCGCCAGGATGCCCTGCAGCGACTGGTTGGAGACGTAGTCGAGGCGGCCCACCCTGGTCGTGTCCCACAGGGCGTCGGTCCAGTAGAAACGCGAGGCGTCCGGGGCCACGACGGCCGCGAACCCCGTCGCCGCCAGGGCCACGACCGTGGCGACCGCCGCCGCGCGCCAGCGCCGGGCGACCAGGAGCAGGCCGATGAAGAGGGCCGGCGTGAGCTTCACCGCGGCGGCCAGACCGATTCCGACACCGGCCCGGCGTTCCCGGCCCGTCGCGAGCAGCCACGCGTCGACCAGGACGAGCGCCAGCAGCAGGAGGTTGACCTGGCCGAAACTGAAGGTGTCGCGCAGCGGTTCGAACAGCGCGAGCGCGCAGGCGCCGAGAGCGCAGCCGTACCAGCCGTGCCGCCGCCAGGCCCGGCCGGTGAGGAGGCGCACGACCACGGCCAGTGCCGCCAGGTTGAGCAGCACGCCCACGGCGATCGCGGTGCGCAGGTCGAACAGGGCCATCGGGAGCATGGCGACGGCCGCGAACGGCGGGTAGGTGAAGCCGTACGTCGTCCCCGGCACCCGGTAGTCGTAGAGCCGTCCGCCGTGGTGGACCCAGGTGTCGACCGCTCCGTGGTAGACGCGCAGGTCGAACCAGTCGCGCAGGAGCGGCACGGTCGCCGTGAAGGCGGTGACGGCGGCGACGGC
Organism: Streptomyces sp. NPDC050759; assembly: GCF_044456945.1. Taxonomy (NCBI): domain Bacteria; kingdom Bacillati; phylum Actinomycetota; class Actinomycetes; order Kitasatosporales; family Streptomycetaceae; genus Streptomyces; species Streptomyces sp. NPDC050759. The sequence goes on from NZ_JBITGI010000010.1 coordinate 115,036, forward strand.
GGCGAGGACCAGCAGCAGCCGGCCGCGATCCGTGGTCGGCGCCTTCATGCCGTACGTCCTCATGCCGTATGTCCCGTCACCGGGGCCTGGGCCGTCTGGTGGGCCTGGACGAGCACGACCAGGGCGAGGACACCTCCGGAGACGGCGAGGACGAGTTGTCCGGCGTCGGCCGGGCCGCCGTTGGGCAGGGTGGCGAGCGCGAGCACGCCCGTCACGGCGGCCACCCGGTGCCGCACCGAGGCGCTCGGCGCGGCAGCCGCTATCAGGAACAGTCCCCACAGGGCGTACCAGGGACGGATCGCCGGGCCGAGGGCGGCGACGGTGGCGAGGCTCAGGCCCAGGGCGTAGACGGGGCGCGGGCGAAGGCGCAGCCATATGTGGCCGATGACAACGACGGCGGTCACGACACCGAGGGCGTGCCAGGCCGGGACGGCCAGCGGGGCCAGGTCGCTGCCGAGACGTTCCAGCAGGGCTCCGGTGGCGCGGCCGAGGAGGCTGGTGAGGGCCCAGTTCCCGGACGACACGGGGGTGTTGAGGGCGCCGATCCAGCCGTAGCCGGTGCCCGCGACGGCCGTGGCGGCGACCGTGGTCGCGGCTGCCGAGACGGCGGCTGTCAGGACGGCCCTCGCCGGGTGGTCACCGGACCGGATCCGCAGCACGACGATCGCCGCCAGCCCCAGGACGGCGGGCGCCTTCACCAGCGCGGCAAGCGTCACGAGGACCGCGCCCAGGACCGGCCACCGGCCCAGGGCGGCGACCAGCCCGAGGCCGAGCAGGCCGAGCATGACGGCGTCGTTGTGGGCACCCGCGACCAGGTGGAGCAGCACGAGCGGGTTGAGGGCGCCGAGCCAGAGCGCGGCGGCCGGATCCGCGCCGCTGTGGCGGGCCAGGCGCGGCAGGACGGCCGCCATGAGAGCCACGCCGAGCAGGGCGACGAGCCGCATCCCGAGCAGCCCGGCCGGGAGTTCGCCGTGGGACGCCTTGGCCAGCGCGGAGGCCACGCCCAGAAACACGGGGCCGTACGGGGCGGTCGTGTTGCGCCACATCGGGGCGACCTCGTCCGCGAGGGGACCGCCGAGCAGGGCGGGGCCATGGCTGTAGACGTCCATGTGGGCGTCGGCCATGGCGCCTTGGGCGAGGTAGCTGTAGACGTCCCGACTGAACAGGGGCGGGGCGAGCAGCAGCGGGAGGGACCAGATGACGAGGACGGCCATGAGCTCGCGCGTGCTGGGCCGCTGCTCGGGGCTGCGCACGAGGCGGCCGAGGAGGAGCCAGGCCGCGATCAGCAGGACGACGCCGAAGTAGGCACCGACCAGGCCGAGTGCCGCCTGGGGCGAGGCCGGGGTGAGGAGTTCGCGGACGGGCAGCGCTCCTGAGGTCTCACCACCCGCGGCGAGAAAGGCGGTGCCGACCAGACCGAGGATCTGGCAGCGACGGAGATCTACGGGAACCTTGGCCAACACATCGGCAGCGTGTCAGTTTCGGGTGGCTGGAAGGCGACGAGGTGACGACCGGGGTGTGACCGGTGCGTGGTCGGGCGCGGGACGCGCTCACCCCCTCTCAGAACACGGAGAGACCCGTCAGCGTCGTGAACCTGTCCAAGGCCGCCACCCCCGCCACCGAGTTGCCCCGCTCGTCCAGACCCGGGCTCCATACGCACAGGGTGCAGCGGCCCGGGACCACCGCGATGATGCCGCCGCCCACACCGCTCTTGCCGGGCAGGCCCACGCGGTAGGCGAAGTCACCCGCCGCGTCGTACGTGCCGCAGGTCAGCATGATGGCGTTGATCTGTTTGGCCTGGCTGAGGGTGAGGAGGCGGGTGCCGTCGGCGCGGATGCCGTGGCGGGCCAGGAAGGTGGTGGCCAGGGCGAGGTCGGCGCAGGACGCCCTGATCGAGCACTGGCGGAAGTACTGGTCGAGCAGGACCGGGATGTCGTTGTCGATGTTGTCGTACGCGGCCATGAAGTGGGCCAGGGCGGCGTTGCGGTCGCCATGCGCGGACTCGGAGGCGGCCACCTCCTCGTCGAAGTCCAGGGCGGGGTTGCCGCTCTCCGCGCGCAGGAACGACAACAACTCGCCCGCCGCGTCTCCGGTACGGCTGTGGAGGCGGTCGGTGACCACCAGCGCGCCCGCGTTGATGAACGGGTTGCGCGGGATGCCGTTCTCGTACTCCAGCTGCACCAGGGAGTTGAACGGGTTGCCGGAGGGCTCGCGGCCCACGTGCTCCCAGAGTTGGTCGCCCTCGCGGGCCAGGTCGAGCGCAAGGGTGAAGACCTTGGTGATGGACTGCGTCGAGAACGGCTCCCGCCAGTCGCCCACCCCGTACACCGTGCCGTCCAGCTCCGCGACGGCCATGCCGAAACTGCGCGGGTCGCAGGCGGCGAGCGCCGGGATGTAGTCGGCGGCGCGGCCCCGGCCCGGGGTCCGTTCGATCTCCTCGGCGATGCGTTCCAGGACCGGCTGGAAGGCGAGCGACGACGTCGTGGTCATGATCACTATTGTGCCTCCCGGCCGGTCCTGGTGCGTGTCACGGTAGGTCGGGTGCCGTCAGGCCCCTGGGGAGCCGCTGCCCGCGAGGACTTCCGGCCGCAGCAGGTCGGCGAGTGTCTCGGCGGGCAACAGGCCCTTTTCCAGGACGAGTTCGGCCACTCCCCGGCCGCTGACGAGGGCCTCCTTGGCGATGTCGGTGGCGGCCGTGTACCCGATGTGCGGGTTGAGGGCGGTGACCAGGCCGATGGAGTTCTCGACCGTCCGGCGCAGCTCCTCGGTGTTGGCGGTGATGCCCTCCACGCAGCGTTCGGCGAGGGTGAGGCAGGCGGCGCGCAGGTGGGTGATGGACTCCGACAGCGAGTGCAGGATGATGGGCTCGAACGCGTTGAGCTGGAGCTGTCCCGCCTCCGCGGCCATCGTGATGGTCACGTCGTTGCCGATCACCTCGAAGGCCACCTGGTTGACGACCTCGGGGATCACCGGGTTGACCTTCCCCGGCATGATCGACGAACCCGCCTGCACCGGCGGCAGGTTGATCTCACCCAGCCCCGCGCGCGGCCCGGAGGACAGCAGCCGCAGGTCGTTGCAGCTCTTGGACAGCTTGACCGCGACCCGCTTGAGCACGCCGGACATCTGCACGAACGCACCGCAGTCCTGCGTGGCCTCGACCAGATTGGCGGCGGTGACCAGCGGCAGGCCGGTGATCTCGGCGAGGTGGCGGCGGGCGGACTCGGCGTACCCTGCGGGCGCATTGAGCCCTGTGCCGATGGCCGTGGCGCCCAGGTTGATCTCATGGATCAACTGGACGGCCTCGTCAAGACGGTGGCGGTCCTCGTCCATCATGACGGCATAGGCCGAGAACTCTTGACCGAGCGTCATGGGCACCGCGTCCTGCAACTGTGTACGGCCCATCTTGAGCACGTCATGGAACTCGACGGCCTTACGGGCGAACGCGTCCTGCAGTACAGCCATCGCCTCGAGCAGTCCACGTACCGCGAAGACCGTCGCGATCTTGACGGCGGTCGGGTAGACGTCATTGGTCGACTGGCCCAGGTTGACGTCCTCGTTGGGGTGCAGGAAGGAGTACTGCCCCTTCTCGTGCCCCAACAGCTCCAACGCCCGGTTGGCGACGACCTCGTTGGCGTTCATGTTGGTCGAGGTGCCGGCCCCGCCCTGGATCACGTCGACCACGAACTGGTCGTGCAGCTTCCCGTCCCGGATCTCCCGGCAGGCCTCGACGATCGCGGCGGCCTTCCTGGGCTCCAGCAGCCCGAGCTCCTCATTGGCGAGCGCGGCGGCCTCCTTGACGGCGGCAAGCGCGTCGATGAGGTGCGGGTAGGCGGAGATCGGTGTCCCGGTGATGGGGAAGTTCTCGGTGGCCCGCAGGGTGTGGACACCCCAGTAGGCGTCGGCGGGGACGTCGCGGTCGCCGAGGAGGTCGTGCTCGCTGCGGATGACGACGGTCATGAGGGTACGGGTCCTTGTCTGAAGGGGGTCAGGTGAGTTTGTTCAGGGGCGCGGGGCTGTATCGATCTGCGGCTCCGCCGCGCGGGCGCGACCAGCCACAGCCGACCCGCAGCCGCACGACGACGTGTCGGACCGAGCCCTTAGGCGCACGCCGAGGCAACAACCGGCTCCAGCGAACGAACGGGCCGCACACACCCGACCTCAAGGCCACCTCCAAGAAGCGCCTCCCCCTGGAACTCGGTGAGCAGCGAGGGATCGACCCCGGCCCACGCCAACGCCGCCGCGGCAACCGGCACCCGCGCCCGACTCGCCCCGTCGGAGATCTTCACGGCGACAGCGCGCCCATCCGGAAGCGCGGCGACCTGAACGCCCTCGAAGCCGTCCTTCGCGAGCAGCCCGGGCACGGCCTTCATCAGCGCGGCCACGTCCCGTCCCGCCCCGGACGCCATCTCGGCATGCGCCCGCATCGCGTCGGCGACCCGGGCCTCAGGGGTACCGGGAGCCGCCGAGGTGATCCGTGCGGCGGCCCGGGCAAGGCCGTGCAGCGACACGGAGAACAAAGGCGCACCGCAGCCGTCGACGGTCACCCGTGCGATCCGCTGCCCGGTCAGGTCCTCGACGATCTCGGCGATCGCCTGCTGGAGCGGATGCGAGGGGTCGAGGTAGCCCTCGAGAGGCCAGTCGTTGAGCACGCACGTGTACAGCATCGCCGCGTGCTTGCCGGAGCAGTTCTGCGCGAGCCGCGAGGGCCCGCGGCCCTCCCGGATCCACTCGTCCCGGACGGCCGGGTCGAACGGCATGTCCGGGACGTTGCGCAGGTCGTCCTCGGACACACCCGCGAGCTCCAGGATCCGCCGGGTCCCGGCCAGGTGGCGTTCCTCGCCGGAGTGGCTGGCCGCGGTGAGCGAGAGGAGCTCGCCGTCGAGCGGCAGCCCGGCCCGGACCATGGCGACGGCCTGAACCGGCTTGAGCGCGGACCGCGGATAGAACGCGGCCTCGATGTCGCCGAGTTGGAAACGGACGTCCCCGTCGCCGTCGAGGACGACGACGGAACCGTAGTGGGTGCCCTCGATCAGCCCACCGCGGATGAGGTGGGCGACGGGAGCGTGGAGGGGTTCACGGACCAGGGGTGCGGCCGCGACGGGACTGCTGTGCATCACTTCCTGCTTCTCCGGGAACGTCACGCGGGTCACGCGTGCGTGCCGGTCGGTTCGGGCTCGGTAGGCGCGCGAGCGCTCACGCGCCGGTGGATTCGCTCTCGGTGGAGGTAAGGGAGGCCCTGCGCCGGACGGCGAACCAGCCGGCGACCAGTGCCGCGACGATCAGCGGGAGGCACAGCACGGTGGTGCGGCCGGCGCCGCCGTCGGCGTACATGAGGACCAGGACGGAGGCGAGGAAGGCCAGCGTCACGAGTTCGGTCCAGGGAGATCCCGGCAGTCGGTAGCCGGGGCGGGTGAGGTCGCCCTTCTCGGTCTTCTGCCAGAAGAGCAGGTGACAGACCATGATCATGCCCCAGGTGGCGAGGATGCCGATGGCGGCGAAGTTCAGCACGATCTCGAACGCGTCGGCGGGGACCACGTAGTTGAGGCCGACACCGAGGACGCAGATGCCGCTGGTGAGCAGGATGCCGCCGTAGGGGACCTGGCTGCGGCTCATCACGCCGGTGAACTTCGGGGCGGATCCGGACATCGCCATGGAGCGCAGGATGCGCCCGGTGCTGTACAGGCCGGAGTTGAGCGAGGACATGGCCGCGGTGAGGACGACGAGGTTCATCACGCCGCCGGCCGCCGGGATGCCGATGTTGGACAGGACGGTCACGAAGGGGCTCTCGGCCGCGCTGTACTTGTTCCAGGGCAGCAGCATCGAGAGCAGGAGGACCGAGCCGACGTAGAAGACGCCGACGCGCCACATGATCGAGTTGATCGCCTTGGGCATGATCTTCTCGGGGTTCTCGGTCTCGCCCGCGGCGACGCCGACCAGTTCGACCGAGGCGTAGGCGAAGACGACACCCTGGATGATCAGGAGCATGGGCAGCAGGCCGCTGGGGAAGACGCCGCCGTTGTCGGTGATCAGGGACGGGCCGGGGTGGTGGCCGTCGATCGGGTGCCGGGTGGCCAGCAGGAAGACGCCGATCAGCATGAACGCCACGAGCGCGCCCACCTTGATGATGGCGAACCAGAACTCCAGCTCGCCGAACATCCGCACCGAGATGAGGTTGACGGTGAGGACGACCGCGAGCGCGATGAGGGCGATCACCCACTGCGGGATGTCGGAGAACATGCCCCAGTAGTGGGTGTAGAGGGCGACGGCGGTGATGTCGGCGATGCCCGTGGTGGCCCAGTTCAGGAAGTACATCCAGCCGGCGACGTAGGCGCCCTTCTCGCCGAGGAACTCCCGGGCGTACGACACGAAGGCGCCGGAGGAGGGCCGGTACAGGACGAGTTCGCCGAGGGCGCGCACGACGAGGAAGGCGAAGACGCCGCAGACCGCGTAGGCGATGAACAGGGAGGGCCCGGCGTCGGCGAGGCGGCCGCCGGCGCCCAGGAAGAGGCCGGTGCCGATCGCGCCGCCGATGGCGATCATGTTGACGTGTCGTGACTTGAGGGACTTGCTGTATCCCTCGTCTCCGGCGTCGACATGGCCGGAACGTTTCTGCACGCCGTCGTGCAGGGACTGCTCGCTCACGCCTGGGACTCGCCTTCCGTGGGGGTGTTCGTACCCGTGTTCGGGGAACGCACGATGTCGGTGAGGGTGGTCTCGACGCGGTCGAGGTGGTGGGACATGGCCTCCACCGCGTCGTGCTCGGAACCGTCGATCAGCGCCTCGACGATCGCGCGGTGCTCGCGGTTGGACTGCTCCCGGCGGCCGCCCAGCTCGTTGAGGAACGCCGACTGACGCGCCAGTGCGTCCCGGATCTCCTCGATGACCCGGCGGAAGACCGGGTTCTGAGCGGCCTCGGCCACGGCCAGGTGGAAGAGGGTGTCCATCGCGACCCACGCCGTGGTGTCGGTCTCCCGTTCCATCCGGTCCAGCAGGTGTGCCAGGTGGTCCAGGTTCTCCGGAGTGCGGCGCCGGGCCGCGTACCCGGCGACCGGGATCTCGACATGGCGGCGCACCTCCAGGAGGTCGCTGGCCGCGTAGTCGCCGAAGGTGGGGTCCTCCACCGCGTTGGCCACGACGAAGGTGCCCTTGCCGGTCTTGGAGACGGTCAGGCCCATGGTCTGCAGGGCCCTGAGGGCCTCGCGCAGGACGGGCCGACTGATCTCCAGGGTGCGGCAGAGCTCCGCCTCGGAGGGGAGCTTGTCGCCGATGGCGTACTCCCCGCGCTCGATGGCGTCACGCAGATGCGCCAGCACCGCCTCCATGGCGCTGATGCGCCGCGGAGGCTGACTGGCTGTCCGGCTGTCTGACAGGTTCACGGGAGAGATACTCCGGGCGGCGAGAGGGTGCTGTCAAGGGGCCGGGCGCATGGGGTGCCAGGAGGGAGAGCCTGCCCGGGGTGCGAGAAGAGACACCGGGGTGCGAGAAGGGAGAGCCGCCTCACACCCCCGTGGCGGTCAGCTTCCGAGGGTCCCCGTGGCCAGCAGGCCGAAGAGCAGCAGGCCCACGACGATCCGGTAGACCACGAAGGCGTTGAAGGAGTGCTTGGCCACGAACTTCAGCAGCCAGGCGATGGAGCCGTAGGCGACGACGAAGGAGACCCCGGTCCCGACGGCGAGCGGAGCCGCCCCCACGCCCGCACCGAGGGCGTCCTTGAGCTCGTAGATGCCGGCGCCGGTGAGGGCGGGGATGCCGAGGAAGAACGACAGGCGGGTGGCGGCCACCCGGTTCAGGTCGAGCATCAGAGCCGTGGACATGGTCGCGCCGGAGCGGGAGAAGCCGGGGAAGAGCAGCGCGAGGATCTGCGAGCTGCCGACCAGCATCGCGTCCTTGAACGAGGTGTCGTCCTCACCGCGCTTGTGCCGCCCCATCTGGTCCGCCGCCCACATCACACCGCTGCCGACGATCAGGGAGCCCGCGACCACCCACAGGGACGCGAGCGCTCCCTCGATGAGCGGCTTGGCGGCCAGGCCGACGATGACGATCGGGATGGTCGCGGCGATCACCCACCAGGCGAACTTGTAGTCGTGGTGGTAGCGCTCCTCCTTGTGGACCAGCCCCCTCCCCCACGCGGACACGATCCGCACGATGTCCTTGAAGAAGTACACGAGCACGGCGGCGATCGCGCCGACCTGGATGACGGCCGAGAACCCGACGACGGCGTCGTCGTCGACGGGGATGTTCATCAAGCCCTCGACGATCTTCAGATGGCCGGTGGAGGAGACGGGCAGGAACTCGGTCACCCCCTCGACGGCTCCGAGGACGACGGCCTGACCGACGCTGATGACGCTCATGGGATCCAGTTCTTCTCAGGGGAAGCGGGTGCGGAGGGCACAGTTGGGGCGGGCACAGTCTTACTACACGCGGGCAAGCGTCGAGGTCTACGCCCAGACGGCCTGTGCCAGCGCCACCCCCGCGAAGGCCGCCCCGAGACCGGCCACCACGCTCGCGGCCACATTGGCCGCGGCGTACAAGCGTGCCCCGGTCTCGCTGAGCCGGAGCGTCTCGTAGGAGAAGGTCGAGTACGTCGTCAGGGCCCCGCACAGACCGGTGCCCAGGAGGAGCTGGACGTGGGATCCGGCGGCCCCCTCGGCCACGGCCCCGGTGAGCAGGCCGAGGACCAGACAGCCCGTGACATTGACGGCGAAGGTGCCCCAGGGGAAGAGCGAGTCGTGCCGGGACTGCACCGCGCGGTCGGTGAGATAGCGGAGCGGCGCACCGACCATGGCACCCGTGACGACCAGCAGCCAGTTCACAACGACTTCTTACCCTTCATGCCCGTTCTGCCCCGGCTTGCGTCCTCGGTCCCGTCGCGGCCGACGTACCGGATGACCTCGCAGTCGTCGAGGGTCACCAGGCCCTCGGTGATGAGTTCGTCGAGCTGCGGCAGGAACTCCCGTACGCGCGTCTCGGTGTCGACGATCACGACGGCCACCGGAAGGTCCTCGCTGAGGGACAGCAGCCGGGAGGTGTGGATCAGGGAGGAGGCACCGAAACCCTCGATGCCGCGGAAGACGCTGGCCCCGGCGAGCCCCGCCGCATGGGCGCGGTGCACGATCTCGGTGTAGAGGGGCTTGTGGTGCCAGGTGTCGTTCTCGCCGATGTAGACGGTCACGCGCAGGGCGCTGCCGGTCAGCCTCGTCATGGCTGCCTCCACGTCAGGAAGCGGCGGGCCGCTGTGGACGCGAGCCACACCGCGGTGAGGGCCGCGAGCAGCGTCGCGGCGAGATAGGCCAGGCCGGTGGCGGGCCGGCCGTGATCGACGAGTTTCTGGATGTCGACCGCGTAGGTCGAGAAGGTGGTGAAACCGCCGAGGACACCGGTGCCGAAAAAGGGGCGGACGAGGCGGTGGGCGGCCCACACGTCGGTGATGACGACCATGAACACGCCGATGACGGCACAGCCGACGACGTTGGTCCAGAAGGTCGCCCAGGGAAATCCGCCGGGCGGCGCGGGCCAGTGGAGCGAGAGGGCGTACCGGGCGGCGGCCCCGAGGGCGCCGCCCAGCGCGACCACCGCGACGACCGGCGCCTGACCGTCCCGGAGCGACGGGCGGCGCGCGGGTCCGGCAGGGGCGCGGAGGCTCTCCGGGGCTGTCATGGTCGTGTCTCTCCTACTCGCCGGGGCCCGGGCACACGGGCGCGCTCCATCGCAAGTAGGGACCGTTGGCGGCGCCTTCGCCGCGGTTCGGGTACGGCGGGCCCCACCGCCGCGCCGCGAGGGTGATCGCGACCGAGGACCAGGGTAACGCCGGGGCGCTGCCGGGGTCACTTCGCGGCGGGCGGCTCGCACAGCGCGATGCCGCGCTCCCAGAGGCTGCCGAGGACCAGGTGGCCGGAGGCCTCGCAGACGCTGGTGACCATGCGGAAGCGGGACCGGTTGCGGGCGAGGTGGTGGACGATCTCGCCGGTGTCGTCGACCGCCAGGACGCCGATGCCGCCGGTGGGGCGGTAGGGGGCCCGTACGGCGATCCGGGCGGCGGCTCGGCGGACCGGTGGGGCGGCGCGGTGCAGCAGGTCGAGCGGGGGGATGCGGGGCCCGGCGAGCGAGACCCAGATCGGGCCGTCGGGTCCACCGCGCCAGATGTTGTCGGGCATGCCGGGCAGGTTCTCGGCGAGGGGTTCGGCGCGTCCGGCCTGTGGTCCGTCGAGCCAGTAGCGGGTGAGTCGGCGGGCCCCGGTCTCGGCGACGACCAGGAAGGACTCGTCGCCGCTCGCGGCCAGGCCGTTGGCGAACTGCAGTCCCTCCAGCAGGACTTCGGGAGTGTCGTCGCCGGGCGCCAGGCGCAGGAGGCGGCCGGTACCCGTGTGCTCGACGATGTCGCCGATCCACTGCTCCAGGGGGTAACGGCGGCTGGAGACCGTGAAGTACACGCTGCCGTCGGACAGGGCGACCACGTTGCTGGCGAACCGCAGCCGCTCCCCCTCCACCTCGTCGGCGACGACGCGTACGGTGCCGTCGGCGAGGTCGACGCCCAGCAGTCCGCGTTCGGCGTCGCACACCAACAGGGCACCGTCCGGGAGGAGTTCGAGGCCGAGCGGCCTGCCGCCGGTCTCGGCGAGCACCTCGACGCGGGCGGCGAGCGGTTCCGTCAGTCCGTCGATGCGCAGGATCCGGCCGTCCGCCACTCCGGTGAGGACCCGGCCGCGGGCGTCGGCGACGACGTCCTCGGGACCGTGCCCGCCGATCGCGACGTAGTGGCGGGGAGTCAGTGCGGTGGAACGGTCCATCAGGTGCCTGCCCTTCCGGTGCGGGTCTTCCGGTGCGGTCGCTACCAGCCCTTCTCGAACATGCGCGCCACCTCGGCGATGCGCATCTCGTCGCGACGGTAGTACGTGCGCCACCGGATCCTCCTGGTGCGCAGCAGGCCGATGTCCACGAGCAGGCCGAGGTGGGTCTCGGCGATGGAACGGGACACGCCGAGCTTGCGTGCGATGGCGCCGGCGGTGACTCCGTCCCGGGCGGGGTCGCCGTGCCGCTGCGGCGGGAAGTGCGCGGCCGGGTCCTTCAGCCACTCCAGGATGTCCAGACGCCACTGGCCGGCCGGGATCCTCAGCATCTCGTCCCCTCCGCCCCTCCTTCTGGGTGCGTCCACTGTCCCGCAGCCGAAGCCGCCCTGTCCCGGAGTGAGCGAGCTTGTCCGAGATCGAACTCCTCTGGGGTGGAAGGGCTGTTGGGGCGCACGGCGTTCGAGGAGGGAAGGGCGGATGCGTCCGGAGGGCTGGGCCGGGACCCGGGGCTTGTCCGGGGTTTCGGGCTGGTCCGGGTTTGGGGCCGGTCCGGGGTTTGGGCTGCTGCTGGGTTTGGGGCTGGTGCGGGGGGTTTGGGGTTGGTATGAAGTTGGTCCGTGGTTTGGGGCTTGTTCCGGGACCCGGGGCCGGTCGGGCCGTGAGGCCAATCCGCGGGCTTACGGCCGACGCGGACCGCGAGGCCGAGCCGGGACACGGGGCCGAGCCGGGCTGCGGGCGGATGCAGGCCGCCGGCGGATTCGGGCCCCGAGACCGGTCCGCGGGCGTGCCCCCATGGGGTGATGCCCCTCCGGACCGCAAGGCAGATCTGTACCGCGAGCCGATCCGAGACCCGGGGCCGAGCCGGACCGCGAGGCCGAGCCGGGACCCGGGGCGGATTCAGTCCGCCGGCGGATTCCGGCCCCTGAGACCGGTCCGCGGGCGTGCCCCCATCGGGTGAGGCCGCTCCGGACCACAAGGCCGATCTGCATCGCGAGGCAGAGCCGGGCCGTGAGGCCAATCCGCGGGCTTATGGCCGATCCGGACCGCGAGACCGATCCGGGACCCGGGGCCGAGCCGGGCCATGAGGGCAATCCGGACCGCAGGCGGATCAGGGCCGTGGGCGGATTCGGGCCCGTGAGGCCGATCCGGACCGCGGGTGGGTTCGGGGTCTTGAGGCCGATCCGGACCGCGGGCGGATTCGGGCCCTTGAAGCCGATCCGCGAGCTTGCGCTCCTGGAAGTGAGGCCCCCTCCGCCCGCGGCTCGTGGTCTCGCGGGCGGAGGGGAGTCGGATCAGGCGTCGAAGCGGACGACGCGGACTGCGCCCGCCGGGACGGCGAGGCGGCCCGCGGCGCGTTCGCCGGTCAGCAGTTCGGTGCCCGCCCCGTCCAGGGGCACCTTGGCCTCCGACACGGTGTGGTTGATCACGAAGACGTAGGAACCGGTCTCTCCGTTCCGCCGTACCACCTCGACATCGTGGGGCAGGTCGGCGCGGGAGGGGAGTTGGGCGTCCTCGGCGGCCCAGCCGAGCAGCGCGTCCAGACCCTGGGCGGCCAGGCGCGTGGAGACGTACCAGGCCGTGCCCTCGCCGTGGCGGTGCCGGGTGACGGCGGGGTGACCGGCGGCCAGGCCGTCGGCGTACGTCCACACCGTCTCGGCGCCGCGCGGCACGACGAACTCGGTCCACACGTCGCCGGTGAGCTCGGAGCCGTCGGGTCCGGTGATCCGCACCAGCTGGTCCGGCAGGAGCGGCGAGAACTCCTCGACGGTCAGGCCCAGGACGTCCCGCAGCGCGCCCGGATGCGCACCCGCGTGGACGGCGTCGTGCTCGTCGACGATGCCGGAGAAGTACGACACGACGAGGGTGCCGCCGTTCTCGACGTACGCCTTGAGGTTGTTCCCGGCGGCCTCCGTCATCAGGTACAGGGCGGGGACGACGACAAGGGGATAAGCCGACAAGTCGGCTTCCGGGTGGGCGAAGTCGACTGTGAGGTGGCGGTCGTAGAGGGCCTCGTAGAAGGCGTCGGCACGCTCGCGCGCGTCGTGGTCCTCGCTGGGCCGCCAGTCGAGGTTCTGCGCCCACCAGGAGTGCCAGTCCCACAGGACGGCCACGTCCGCCCGGGTGCGGGTGCCGCGGATCGTGCTCAGCGAGTCCAGAGCGGCGCCCAGTTCGACGACCTCGCGCCACACGCGTGTGTCGGTGCCGCCGTGCGGGACCATCGCCGAGTGGAACTTCTCGGCGCCGCGCCGGGACTGACGCCACTGGAAGAACATGGCGCCCTCGGAGCCGCGGGCCACGTGGGCCAGGGAATTGCGGGCCATCTGGCCGGGGGCCTTGGCGGGATTCCGCGGCTGCCAGTTGACGCCCGAGGTGGAGTGCTCGAGCAGGATCCACGGAGCACCGCCCGCGACCGAGCGGGTGAGGTCGGCGGCCATGGCGAGGTTGACGTGGGTGCGGCGCCCGTCGGTCATGAGGTAGTGGTCGTTGGTGACGATGTCGACCTCGCGGCCCCAGGCCCAGTAGTCGACGGAGTCGCACTGGCTGAGCGCGGTCATGAAGTTGGTGGTGACGGGGACGCCCGGGGAGAGCCGGTGCAGGATGTCCCGCTCGGTCACGAAGTTCTCGCGCATGGTGGCGTCGGCGAACCGCTTGTAGTCCAGCGCCTGGCCGGGGTTGCCGACGGTGGCCGCGGTGCGCGGCGGGTCGATCTGCTCGACGCTGGTGTAGTGCTGGCCCCAGAAGGCGGTGCCCCAGGCCTTGTTGACGCCGTCGACGCCGCCGTACGTCGCTTGGAGCCAGCGGCGGAAGTGGGCGGCGCAGGAGTCGCAGTAACAGGCGGAGACGGGGACGCCGTACTCGTTGTGCACGTGCCACATCGCGAGGGCCGGGTGGTCGGCGTAGCGCTCGGCGAGCCGGGTGGTGATGTCCGCGGCGGCCGCGCGGTAGGCACGGTTGCTGTGGCAGATGGCGCCGCGCGAGCCGAACGCGAGGCGGGTGCCGTCGGCCGTGACCGGCAGCGCGTCGGGGTGGGCGCGGTAGAACCAGGCGGGCGGGACGACGGTGGGCGTGCCGAGGTCGACGCGGACGCCGTTCTCGTGCAGCAGGCCGAGGATCCGGTCCAACCAGCCGAAGTCGTACACGCCCGGTTCCGGCTCCAGGAGCGCCCAGGAGAAGATCCCTACGCTGACCATGGTGACCCCGGCCTCGCGCATCAGCCGGACGTCCTCGTCCCAGACGCTCTCGGGCCACTGCTCCGGGTTGTAGTCCCCGCCGAAGGCAAGCCTGGTGAGGCCCCTGGGGGTGGTCTCCGGCATGGTCTCTCCCGTTTCGAGTCGTTGGGAACGTGCACACACGGCTCCAGAAGTGTGCGGCCCAAGATAACCGTACAGGTGCAACCCTTGCCAAGTGCCTTACAGCACACTTTTCTGTGCACGATCCCAGTTCGGTCGCATCCGGCCCGTACCGTCCCGCCGCTCGAGCACCCTCGTGCCGCCCACCGGGGCTTAGAGTCTTGACCATGAACAATGCGGGGGGCCGGCGCAGACCACCGACGATCCACGACGTGGCCCGCGAGGCCGGGGTCTCACGGGGCACCGTCTCACGCGTCCTCAACGGCGGACACTACGTCAGCCCGCCCGCCCTGGAGGCCGTCAACGCCGCCATCCGCAAAACGGGTTACGTCGTCAACCGGCACGCCCGCTCGCTGATCACCGGCCGCTCCGACTCGGTCGGCTTCCTCCTCACGGAGCCCCAGGAGCGGTTCTTCGAGGACCCCAACTTCAACGTGCTGCTGCGCGGCTGCACCCAGGCGCTGGCCGCGCACGACATCCCCCTGCTGCTGATGCTGGCGGGCACCGAGGACGAGCGGCGCCGGATCAAGCGGTTCATCACCGCGGGCCACCTCGACGGGGTGCTGCTGGTGACCAGCCACTCCGCCGACCCGGTGGCCGAGGAGCTGCACAAGGCGGGCGTGCCCGTCGTCCAGTGCGGCAAGCCCATGCGGCCCGGCTCGAAGGTGAGCTACGTGGCCGCGGACGACCGCGACGGCGCCCGTGACATGGTGCGCCATCTGCTGTCCCTGGGCCGCCGCCGGATCGGCATCGTGACCGGCCCGCTGGACTCGCCGGGCGGTGTGGACCGTCTCGCCGGCTACAAGGAGGTGCTGACGGAGGCGGGCGTCGCGATCGACGAGCGGCTCATCACCTCCGGCGACTACAGCCGGGCCGCCGGGGAGGCGGGCACCGAACGGCTGCTGGCGCAGGCTCCGGACCTGGACGCCGTGTTCGTCGCCTCCGACCTCATGGCCCTGGGCGCCCTGACGGCACTGCGTCATGCGGGCCGCCGGGTCCCCGAGGACGTCTCGGTGGGCGGCTTCGACGACTCCATCGCCGCGACGGAGGCCACCCCTCCCCTCACCACGATCCGCCAGCCCTACGACCGCATCAGCGCCGAGATGGTGCGGGTGCTGCTGGCCCAGCTGGGTGGGGAGGATCCGGCAGCGGTGATCCTCCCCACGGAGCTGGTGCGGCGGGAGTCGGCCTGAGACAGGGGCTTCGGGACCGGCTTTGGGGCCGTCGCTCCGGCCCGGTCCGGACGCCCGCTACACCGGCCGGTGCTCAAGTCGTCCTGGAGGGGCGGCCGTCGCCTCCGCCAGGGCGCGGGTGTATTCGAGGTCCCAGACCAGGCTGAAGGCCGCCAGCGACGGCCGGTCGGCGCGCAGGGCGTGGAGCAGGCATCCTGTTCCGATCGCGCCGGTGACAGCGCACCGGTGAGCCGCAGGCACCCGGCCTGCCCGACGGGCCAGGCGGAGCAGCCGGTGCCGCCGACTCAGGTCCCCGCGCACCGAGGACAGCCGTTCCGAATCGGGCACGAGCTGATCGATGAGCACGTCGAAACGCGCGCTGAGGGCGGGGATGCGGGTCCAGGTCCGCAGGGTGCGGTCGCTGTCGTGCCAGACGACGGCGTCAGGATCGAACGCGAACCGGCAGCCCAGCCGGGAGAGCCGGAAGCCGAGTTCAATGTCCTCCTGTCTGGCCAGCCGCTCCTCGAACCCGCCGATGGCACGGAAGTCCGCGCGACGGACCGCGAGATTGCCGGTGTAGCAGTGGGTCCACACCGGGGCGCTCTCGCCACGGCCCAGCCGGGCGTATTCCCGTCCCAGACGATCGGCGTCCCAGTGCGTCCAGGGCGGCAGGCGCCGCCCCGGCGGGGCGAGGATCGGACCGAGGGACACCGCGGGTCCGGCGGCACCGCCCAGCGCGGCGTGGTGCCGGGCGACCAGCTCGGGATGGGAGATGCAGTCGTCGTCGATGAACAGCACGTACGGCGCGTCCGACAGGGCCACGCCCTTGTTCCGGCTCGCGGCGGGGCCGATCGACTCCTCGTTGCGGATGACCCGGACCGGGCGGGTGGGGCGGGAGGCACCGACGCGAGGCGCCACCGGGTCCCGGCCGCCGTCGTCGACCATGATCACACCGAAGTGCTCGAACGTCTGGTGCCGGAGCGCGTCGAGGCAGGCCGCCAGCTTGGGGGCCGGGCGGTCACGGGTCGCGATGACGACGTCCAGCTCGGTGTCTCGTCCTGATCCCTGTATGTCCGCCATCACGTCCACCTTCTCGGGGTGCGCGTGGTCAGCGGTCGTCCACGACCGCATCGCCGCGCCACCTGTCGTGCTCGGGGGGTATGTAGTGGGAGAACCAGACAGTGCGGTGCGCGTCTCCGGCGGCGAGCAGGTCCGACACAGTGATGTTGTGCAGCCCGCGCCGCGCCAGCCCGCCGATGAGAAGTTCCGCCATCCTGGCGCGGTCGAACGGAGGCTCGGTACCGCATCCCTCGTCGATGTCCGCCCCGCCGTCGTGCGCGAGGACGATGGCGCCCTCGTCGGCCCGGGTGACGACGCCGTCCGCGACGTCCTGCTCGTCTCCGCCGCACCAGTCGTAGGTGTCCAGGTCCCAGACGACACAGTCGAGGCCGACGTCCCGTACGCCGAGATAGCTCCGCACTGTTTGCGCTCCGAACGGGGGCCGGAACAGCTTGACGGGGGTTCCGGCGATCGCGGCGAGTTCCGACGCCGCCGATTCGAGGCGCGCCCGCACCGCCTGGCGTGACAGGTGGACGAGGCTTCGGTGATCGGCTCCGTGCAGTGCGACCTCGTGCCCCTCGGCGACCACACGGCGCACGAGTTCGGGGTTCGGCCGGGCGTTGTTCAGCAGCATGAAGAACGTCGCCTGACACGCCCGGTCGGCGAGGACGTCGAGCACCTGTGGGGTCCACACCGGGTCGGGTCCGTCGTCGAATGCCACGGCGACGTACGGGAGGTCCGTCCGTACGCGCCGGATCGATCCGAGCCAGGGGCCGGCGAGTGCATCGACGGCCTGCCGTGCCGTTCGGCTGCCCCGCGGTCCCATGATCCTGCGCATCGACTCGATCACACCCGTGCCGTCGCTCATCGTGTCCTGTCGCATGACGCACCTCCCCTGCAGCGCGCTGTCGGCGGACCCGCTTCGGGGGCGAGTCCGCGGCAGCGTTTCCTGACGTTCATGTCGAAATCTCCGAAAATGCGGATGGAGCCGCTGGAGTGACGCACGCTGCGCTCGCTCGCGCCGCCGAGGAGGTCCAGCAGCGGCGCACCACCCGCTCGGCGGCCTTCCCGCGCGGCGTGAAGTCGAGCGCGTCGTCGCGGCCGCCGCGTGGCGTCACGGTCCAGCCCCACCAGAACACTCCGGCCCACCAGGACTGGTCTTCGAAGCTCGCGAGCAGCGCCTGATAGCCGGCCGCCTGCTCCGCCTGGTCCGGCGTCGTGCTGATGGTCCAGGAGTACGGGGCGGTGGTGGCCCCACGCTGGCTGACATAGCCGGCTTCGGTGAACAGGATCCGGCGACCGCGTTCGGCGGCGAACGCCTCGAGGTTCTCCCGGATGGGCCGCCAGGTGCGTTCCAGTGCCCGCACATCGTGGGTGGGCCGTGTGCTCAGGGGCCAGTAGGCGTCGACGCCGATCAGGTCGACCGCGTCCCAGAAGGCGACCCGGGCGTATTCGTCGTAGTTGGCGGCGTACACCAACGGCCCCTGATAGCGGGCGCGTACGGCCCGGATGATGCCCAGCCACTCGCTCCTGTCCCCCGAGACCCCCTTCAGTTCGGTCCCGACGGCGAACTGGTCCGCTCCGGCCCGTGCGGCCAGACCCGCGTAGTGGGTGATGAAGGCGGTGTAGGAGGCGAACCACGTCGCGTGGTCGCGGGGCCGGATGTGGCCGCGGCTCTCGTTGCCCGGCAGGTCGACATGGGGTTTGAGCAGGACCTTCAATCCGCGCTCGTGGGCCAGGGCGACCACCCTGCGTACCCCGGCGTCGTCGGGCGTCTGCCAGGTCGCGCCGGCGGGCGCCCGGGTGATCTCGTCGGCATCCGGACTGTTCTGGAACCACGTGGGGGTGATCTGGACCCATTCCGCGCCGACGCCGGCGATCTGGCGGAGACAGCGTTCGAGCACCTCCGTATCGCCGTAGCTGTCACGGGAGTACGCGGCCAGGGCGAACCCGTGTTGCCGCTGCTGCCCCGGGCCGGGTTCGGGGTCGCCGGAGCATCCGGACATGGCGGTGGCGACCAGCACGCTGCTCAGCACGGCGCCGGCCAGGCACCGGGCGTGGTGTGTCCACGCACCGTGCGGGCCTGGGCCCTTGTCACGAGAACATCCGGTGGCCGGCATGAGGGCATCGTCTCCTCACCTCGGCCGCACACGCGGCCGGGCCTGTTCCGGCGTACCGCCGCGGGGTGGCAGCGGTCTCGCCGGGGCGAGGTCGTCATCGCCGGAGAAGCAGACGGCGACCAGCAGGCCCATCACCGCGGTGATGCCCAGAACGTCGAACACGGAGAAGGTCACATTGGCGAGGAGAAGGGCGAGCAGGGCCGCTCGGCTGCCGATCCGGAGGGTGTGGCGCCGCCACTCCTCCGCGGCCGTCCCCCGCCGCACGACCGCCGCCGCGACCACGAGCACGAGGAAGGCCGCCGCCGGTATCCCGATCTTCCACGCCAGCCAGAGGTACCCGTTGTGGGAGAAGGGCGTCGTCAGGGTCTGGAACGTGTCGTGCTTGCTCCAGGTGATCGTGGCGCCGAAGCCCGATCCGGTCAGAGGCCGCCCTTTGATCTGCTCCCCGACGATCCGCGATTCGAACACCCGGTACTCGTACGACTTGTCGACCTGGAGGTGAGTGACCGAGACCAGGCGTTCCACGGCCGTACGGACCTCGCCGGGGGCGAGCACGGCGAGAGACACGAACAGCGACACCACGCTGATCGGCGCCCACTTCGCCGCGATCCGGCGCGCATGGGCCCCCGACACCATCACCACGAAAGCGCAGGCCAGCACCGTGGCCACCCAGAAGCTCCGCTCGTACGTGAGCCAGAGGCAGATCACGTTCACACACACGATCGCCGCCAACAGCCACCGCAGCGGGATCGACCGCACGCGGCCGGACACCAGCGCGGCCGAGGCCAGCGCCACGGCGACCGGGTACGCGTACAGCCCGCCCTGAAGTGAACCGCGGCCCGAGGACGTGAGGTCCACACCGTGGCGTACGCCGACATCGGCGGAGCTGGTGTAGCCGATGGAGAACCCCCACTGGAGCAGCCCCCAAGCGCCCAAGGCCAGGCCGAGTGCGATGAGGGTCCGGTAGAGACGTCGTCGGGCCGCCTGGTCATGGACCAGCGGCCATGCCAGCACGAACGCACCCACCCCGAGCATCACCCGACGGGCTTCGTGGCCCGCCTCGCTCACGGCGGCTCCGTGTGCGATTCCCCAGGCCAGGGCGCCCGTGAGCAGCAGGGCGAGGGCCGCGGCGGCGAGAAGCGGCGCGTCGAACCTGATCCTGCGCGACAGGATCAGCCATGCGACCCGGCACAGCCCGAGGACGAGCAGGACGTCGACGAGCAGGAGCCCGGGGCGGCCCGATCCGCCGACGACGGAGAACTCGTCCTGTACCTCGAAGGGCACCAGCACGGTGACCGCGATCAGCACGGACAGGGCGGCGACCGGGGCCCCGAACGCCAGCGGGATCGCCAGGACGGCGGCGACGGCCATCATCGGGGAGCCGGGGAGGAGGAGGCCGAACACGAGCGCTGACAGCACGGCGGCACACGCCGTGCCCAGAGCGCGTCGGCCCGATGGGTACGTGAGCGGCGGTGATGGCGCCGCGTTGTGTCCGGCCACTGCCGAGGTCACTGTGATCGTCTCCCCACGAAGGGTCGGAGCAGCAAGAATGCCGAGACCGCCAGTCCGGCGGCGACCGCGGCGCAGACGGAGACGCCGCCGGACGTCCCCCCGGCCCTCAGGGCTGCGAGCGCGGCCACCGTCACCGCCACCTGGCATGCCACCGCGGCCACGACGGGGCGCAGAGCGTGCCAGAGCTCTCCGGGTGCGGCTCCGGCGAGCCGTGCGCCGAAGATGGCGTACACCGCCGCGTACGGCACGAAGACCGTGAGGTGCGCCAGCGCGGCCCCACGGATGCCGTCGATCGACACGAGGACCCACAGGGCGACGATGGTGGCGCCGCAGCGGACGGCCATGACCTTCGCGCGGAAGTCGATGTGTCCCGTCCCGGAGAGCGCCTCTCCTATGCAGTTGTCGATGGCGAAGCCGATGCCGGCGACCCACAGCACCTGGAAGGCGGCCACCATGCCCACCCATTCGGGCCCCAGGACCGCCGGAAGCAGCACCGGTGCCAGCAGGATGCCGACCGGCACCAACGGCAGCAGGAGCGTCGACATCAGGCGCACGGACTGCACCGTCCGCACCCCGCTGGTCTCGGGACTGGACGCGGCGGCGGCGAAGAGCACCTTTCCGACCTGCTCCGAGAACTGCGTCGAGGGCGCCATGGCGATCGTGAACGCCAGCGCGTACAGGCCGACGAGGCTGGCGTCGCTGGAGAGGCCGACCACCAGGTAGTCGATGTTCGCGGCCAGCATCATGGTCACGCCGAACAGGAAGAACCAGCGATCGCCGCTGTGCTCGTGTCCATGGACGCCGGAAGGGTTCGGCACCGCCGAGCGGTGGCGCAGTGTGGGGCGGCAGAGCACGGTGGTGAGCACGGCCAGCAGGGCGAACAGCGCCACCTGGCGCGCCACCAGCGACCAGACGCCCGCGCCGGCCAGGACCGCGACCACAGCCATCGACGCGGACCCGACGTTGGCGACGGCCGTCGCGCCGGCGAGCCGCCGGAACCGCATCGACTTGTGCAGCAGGGCGGTGGGGACGATGCCGATCGCGTGCAGCGGCAGGCAGACCGCGAGCAGGGCGACGGCGGGCGCGTCTCCGCCGTCCGCGAAGGTGCCCACCAGGGGCCCGGCGGACGCCGCCATCACCGCGCCGAGTACCACGCCGATGAGGAAGCAGCGCCAGAAGGCGCGTACGAGATAGGACCGGGTGGGACGCGGGTGCACCATGATGGCGCCGTACGTGCCGTGGTCCACCAGCAGGGTCGTGATGTAGACGACGGCCGTACCGACGGCCACGGTCCCGAAGCTGGCGGGCGGCAGGCGTCGCGCGAGGAAGATGAGCGATCCGTAGGCGAAGGCCTGGGCGATCAGATGGCTTCCGGTCATCCACGACGCGGAGGTGATCAGACCGCGCCCCGTCAGCTCGCGCGGCCTGGTGACCATCTCGCTGCCGACGCTCACGGCAGTGCCGCGCTGCCGGCCGACGTCGACTCGTCGCGCCGCCACCCCGCACGCAGGGCGTCGACGGCCAGGCGAGCTGCGGTGGGGATCCCGTGGAGCAAGTAGCGGCGCCAGAGCCAGGGCTGCCTCATGAGCCGCCAGGCCCACTCCAGGCAGAGCCGTTGCACGAATTCGGGGGGACGGGTGCGATCGCCGTTGATGAAGTCGAAGCTGGAGCCCACGCCCACGAACCAGGTGCCCGGCAGGGCGGCGCGCAGATCGGTCATGACCGACACCTGGCTCGCGAAGGGCAGACCGAGGAACACGATGTCCGGGGACGAGGCGATCAGTGTGCGCGAGAGGGCCGCCAGCTCCGCGGCCATGGTGTCGGGCCGGACGTAGCACGAGTGGGTTTCGGCGCGCAGCCCCGGGTTCACCCGCGTGAGGCGGTCGGCGGCCCGCTGTGCCTCGCCGGAACGCCCCCCGGCGAGCAGGATCGAGCGCCCGCGCGCGCCCGCTCCCGCGGCCAGTGCCCGGAGCATGTCCGTGCCCGTGATCTGCTGGGGCACCGGGGTCCGCCGGATTCGCAGCGCGACCACCAGCGGCATTCCGTCGGTGACGACGAGCTCGGTGTGTTCGAACACCCGCTGGAGCTCCGGCGAGCGCCGGTACTGCCGCACGATGTCGATGTTCGGCGTCAGCACGGTCCCACCCCGGCCGACCGCCAAGCTGTCGAACACCTGGGCGACAGCCTGGTCCAGCGTCACCGCGTGGATGGGCATGCCCAGGAGGCGTGGGGTCCGCCGGGGCGGCGCCGATACGGGAGCAGGGAACGGCATCGGACTCACTTCCCCAGGGTTGCCGGTGCGGACACCGGGGCCTCGTGTTCGGCGGCCACAGCGGCTTCGTACCGCGCGCGGCGCCTGTGGCGCTCGATCCCGATGGCCGGGAGAACACCCAGGAACATCCCTCCGACCGCCGCCATGCCGATCATCACCGCTTCGGGCATCTCCTTGACGCGCACCGGCGGGCTGATCGAGTCGATGCTCAGGGTGGGGTCGGCGCCGCTCTGGCGGACGTAGGTGAGGAGTTGCAGCCTTCGGGACTCGTCCCCGGCGTTCGGATCGGCGGGGGTGTTCTTGTCCGCGAAGGCGATACGGCGGTCCAGTTGGGCGGAGATCGTCCGCCACCGGTCCTTCAGAGCGGTCTGTGCGAACGTCGTTGCCACGCGGGCCGCCTGGCCCGGTTCGGCCGCTCGGGCCTTGATCTCGATCACGTTCGTCTCGCCGACCTTGACGTCGACGGCGGAGCGCACGGACGCGGTGGTCCAGTGACCTCCGAGGGACTGGGCAGTCTGGGCCGCGACGCGCTGGGAGTCCAGCAGTCGCGCCACCGTCGCGGAGGTGCGGTTGGCGTCGCCCGCATCACGGATGAGGCTGGTTCCGAGGAACGTCTCGTCCGACTGTGCGAGCGGCGTGACCGGCATTCTCGCGGTCGCACTGTAGGAGGGGGCCCGTTGCCCCAGGGCCACCAGGGTCGCCACGACGGCGGCGAGTGTGGTGAGCACCACGAGTGGCCACCAGCGCACGACGTCCTGGACCCGGACGGGGCCCGCACCCGTGTCACGGGCCTGTGGCGCGGTGGGCCGTGTGCCGTCCGATGCCGCGGAGGTCTTGAGGACATGCCGATCCAGATCCGTTGTCATGTCAAGCAACCCCGTACGCGAGTAGGTGTTCTCTGACCGCCAGGTTCTCGTCGAGAGCCGGGTCGGGTGCCACGGCGCAGGCCAGCTGCGCGTCGATGGCACGGTTGAGATCGTGCGCATCGCCCGCCTCGAACGTCTGCGAGGCCAGCTCCCGCAGGCCGCCGACGTTCGCCGCGACGGTCGGGGTGCCCAGCTGACGGGCGACCGCGAGCACCCCGCTCTGGCTCGCCTTGTCGTAGGGCAGGACGACGAGATCCGCCGCGGAGATCGCCGCCGCGAACCGGGCGAGCTCGATGAACTCCACGTGTGCGGCGACGTCGACGCCGTAGGTCTTCGCGAGTTCCGCGCAGTGGGGCCACCCACCGCGGTCCTCGCCGACGACGGCCAGGCGCCGATTCCGAGGCCAGTGGCGAGCAATCTCGACGAGCACGTCGAGCCGCTTCTCGGGTCGGATGCATCCGGCGAACAGGACGACGGACACGTCCGAACCGGCCCGCCACGCGTCGCGCCACTGGAGCCGCTCGTCGTCCGAGGGTTCGGGCACGAGTTGGACCAGCGGAGAACAGTACGCGTCGAGACCGCGGCGGCGAAGCACCTCGACGTCCGCACGGGAGTAGACCATGATCGCGTGCGGGACTCGAAGGGCGAGCCGCAGCAACGCGCCGTCCACGCGCCCCCGTCGCGAGAACGTGTCGTGCGGTGAGTAGATCACCTGGCGATCCCGGAGCCGCGCGACGCTCAGCGCGAGAAGTGTCAGCGCGCCCGCCGCGGCGATGCCCTCTACATGGAGGACCGCTCCGCGTGGCACCGCGGTGTGAAGGTGCGGCAGGGTACGGCTGACGAACCTGCGGGCGATGGCGCCGGAGTGGTGAGCGCCGTCACCGCGACGTGGCCACCAGGAGCACGGGCACAGCTCGACGCCCTCGATCCGCACGTCCTCGTGTTCGTGCCCGGTGTGGAGCACCACGCGCCGACCGGACCGGCCGAGGAGCTGACCGAGGCGGCATGCGTGCTGGAAGACTCCGGCGTATCCCGAGGGTTCGAACAGGTGGATCTCAGGGACGGCGGACGGTCGGCGAGCTCTCTCCGTCGCGTCTGGGGTCGTTTCGTCCAGTTTGGGGCGCATACCAGAAGTCTGTGGTGCCGCCCAGGTGGGTTCATCGGTGACCGGACCCAGTTTTTCGCGGCGGGATACCCAGATACGCCGAGCGACGACGTTGTTACGTGAGGCTGGTCGCCGACGTCCAGCGCCTTGGGGCCAGAAGGCGCTCGCGCCCGAAGATCCTTAGACTGGAAGGCGTACAGGTACACGTAGGACTGGAACACGTACGGGTATGCGTACGCTCCACGCTGGAGACAGCCGTGACCGATCTTCTCGAACGCGGCGCCGTACTGCGGGATCTCGCGGACTGCCTGGAACAGGCCGAACACGGCGACGGACAGCTGGTGCTGCTGCGCGGTGAGGGAGGTATCGGCAAGACCTCGGTCGTACGGCGCTTCGCGGAGCAGCTCAGCGGTACCGGGCGCGCCCGGGTGCTGCTCGGAGCCTGCGACCCCCTGTCCACGCCGCGCCCGCTGGGTCCCTTGATGGACATCGCCACGCTGCTCGGCCCGCCGGCCTCTCCGGCCCTGCGCGCGGGGCTGCGCAGGCGCACCGACCCGGGCGGAATCTTCAGCGGCGTACTCACCGCGCTCAGCAGCCGGGCCGGCGGGCAGCCGACACTGCTGGTGATCGAGGACCTGAACTGGGCCGATCAGGCCACCCTGGACCTGGTGCGTTTCCTGGCCCGCCGGATCGACCAACTCCCCCTGCTGCTCGTGGCCACCTACCGCGACGACGAGGTCGGGCCCGCGCACCCCCTGGCGGCACTGGTGGGCGACCTCGCCGCTCTCACCACGGTCCACCGCTGCACGCTGCCCCCGCTGAGCCGCCGAGCGGTCGCCGATCTGACGGCCGCGGCCGGGCACCCCGTGGACGCGGACGAGCTCTTCAGCAACACTCACGGAAACCCGTTCTACGTCACGGAAGTCCTGGCGGCCCGTACCCACGGTGTCCCCACCACCGTGCGCGAAGCGGTGCTGGGCCGCATGGCGCGGCTGCCTGAGCGGGCCAGGGAGGTGGCGCGGACGGTGGCCGTCATCGGGCCCCGTGCCACCGAACCGCTGATCACCGCCGTGACACCGGACGCCGCCCCGGGACTGGCGGACTGTCTGACCGCGGGGGTGCTGCGCCCGGACGGGCCGGTGCTGTACTTCCGCAACGAGCTGGCGCGCCGGGCCGTCTGGGAGTCCCTCCCCGTCTACCGACGCGCCCTGCTGCACGGCCGTGTCCTGGCGACCCTGCGCTCCGACCCGGTCGACCCGGCCGATCTCGCGCAGCTCGCCTTCCACGCCGAGCAGGCCGGCGACGAAGCGGCCCTGGCCGAGTACGCCCCGAGGGCCGCCGCCTACGCCGCGGCGCTCGGCTCGCACCGGGAGGCCGCCGACCTCTACCGGCGCGCCCTGCGCAACCCGGCCGCCACATCACCCGCACAGCGCGGCGACCTGCTGGAGGCCCAGGCCTACGAGAGCTACATGACCGGGAACCTTACGGAAGCGATCGACTCCTGGGACGCAGCGGCCCGGCTGCGCCACGAGCAGGGTGACCGGCTCCACGAGGCGACGGACCTGTGCCGGCTTTCCCAGATGCACTGGCTGACGGTGCACGTGCCGGACGCCTGGCGATCGGGCCTGGACGCCGTGCGCGTACTGGAAGGCGCGGGCCCGACCCGCGAACTCGCCTGGGCCTACGCCAACCTCGCCCAACTGGCCTGCCTCGGCCACGACCCCGCGACGACCGCCGACTACGCGCGCAAGGGCGCCGAGCTGGGACTGCGCCTGGACGAACCCGCGCTGACGCTCCGCTCCCGTCTCTACGAGGCCCTGGTCGACGTCGCCTGCCACGGGCGGGGCTGGCAGGACTTCGAGGACGCCTGGCAGGCGGCCATCGCCGAGGACGACGCCATGGCGGACGACGCCTGCAAGATCGGGGCGGTGGCCTGCTGGACCGCCGCACTCCACCACGACCTTCCGCGTCTCGATCGCCTCACCGACCGCACCTACGCGTACTGCCGCGAACACGACCTCCCGATGTTCCTCGTGCCCGCCCTGGGAGCGGCCGGACTCGGCATGCTGCACCGCGGCCAGTGGACACAGGCCGCCCAGACGGCGGGCGACATGCTCGACCGGAACCCCCAACCCCTGCACCGGCTACTCCCCTTGGTGACGTCGGCGCTGGTCAGGGCCCGCCGAGGCGAACCGGGGGCATGGCTGCTGTTGGACGAGGCACTCTCATACGTCGAAGAGGCCGACCTCTTCCTGGCGGGCCCGGTGTGGGCCGCCCGCGCCGAGGCCGCCTGGCTCGAAGGTGACGAGAACCTCGCCGTGGCGGAGGCCGAACACGGCCTGAAGGCGGTCACCATCGACAGCGACCCCTGGCTCGTCGGCGGAATGCTGCGCTGGTCCCGGCTGGCGGGCGGCGACCCCCCGCAGACGCGCGCGGCAGAGCCGTACGCCCTGGAACTGACCGGGCGGTGGAGCGAGGCGGTGCGCGTCTGGGAGGAACTCGACTGCCCGTACGACGCGGCGCTGGCCGGCCTCGGCGGTGACGTACCCGCCCTGCGGCAGGCCCTGGAGACCTTCCGCTCCCTGGGGGCCCGGCCCGCCGCGGACCGCGCCCGGGAACGTCTGCGGGCGGCGGGGGTACGGCGCACCCCGTACGGCAAGCGGGCCTCGACGTCCGCCAACCCGTACGGCCTGACCAAGCGGGAGCGGGAGGTCCAGCGCCTGCTGTGCGAAGAACTCACCAACAGCGAGATCGCGGCCCGGCTGTACATCACCCCCAAGACCGCGGAACACCATGTGGCCACCGTGCTCGCGAAACTCGGCGTCCACACACGTAAAGAGGCCGCGATACCGCTCGACGACGAGCGCACACGATGAGCCGGGGGACGGCGCCGAGCCTCTGAGTGCCGTCATGGCCGCCCGCGGTATCTGGGTATCCCACCGCGAAAATTTGGGTCCGATCACCGATGAACCAGTTCCGGCACCACCGCAGACTGGCTGCACCGCGAATCCGTCGACCACCGGTCGGCGGTAGCGCTGACGCCGATATCCCTGACCGGCTACGCCCGGAGGTTGTCATGGTCCAGTTTGTCCGGCCTGAGGAGGGGCTCGTCCCTCACGCGCGCGTGGCAGATACGGAGAACAGGCGATGACTACGACGTTCTCCACCACCGGCACCGGGTCGTCCACCGAGACAGCGGAGGCTGCCCGGCGCATCGAGCGATGGCTGCTGCGGAGCGGGGTCCAGATCGAGGAGGGCGCCCAGTGCGGAGCGGTCGCCGGGTGGCTGGACGGGAAAGGGCAACTGGAGTTCGTCTACCTCGAGATCACCGGCTACTACCTGAACGCGATGGCCTGGCTGGCGTCGGGCGCGGCGAGTTCTCCGCAAGGTGCCGCGGACGCACTCGAGCACGGCCGGCAGGCGTTGGACTGGATCACCCGCACTTCGTCGGAACGGGGAGTTCCGCCGACGCGGCTGTATCTGTCGACCGGTCGCTCCGACTGGCGGAACGCCGGCGTGTTCACGTTCGACCTGGCGATGGCGGCGCGGGGAGTCGCGTGTTTCGGGGACGTCGACCGGCATGATGCGGGGGATGCGTGGGAGAAGCCTGCCGTCGGCCTCTGCGACATGATCGAAAGCATGTCCTCGGGAGCCGCCGTCCTCCAGTCCCACGACAAGGTCGACGGCGCGCCGCTTCCCGACCGCTGGTCGACGCAACCGGGTCCGCACCATCTGAAAGCGGCCGCGGGCCTGCTCCGGATCCCTGACGGCGTCCTCGGAACACCTCTCAGGCGGATCTGTCACCGGACCTGCGAGCACTGGGAGGCAATGCTGCGGGAAGCGTGGCCGTGCCGCGAACTGCACCCGCTCCTCTACGGGATCGAGGGCCTGCTCATCGGGGCGTCCGCCACGGACGACGACGGAGCGCTGGAGGTCGTCGAGCGGCTCTACACCCGCCTCATGGGACTCCAGGCCGTTGACGGAACCCTTGCGGAGACCAGGGCAGGGGGGATCGTACGTTCCGACGTTCTCGCCCAGGCCTTGCGTATCGGACTTCTGCTGCGCGGCCATGGATACCTGCGGGGTGACGACTGGGCCGGACGTCTGGAGGGGCTGACGCGGGCGCTGCTCGGCTTCGTGCGAGCGGACGGAGGAGTGCTCTTCTCCGGCGATCAGGACATCGCGAACGTCTGGTGTGCGATGTTCGCCCATCAGGCGCTGGTTCTGCATTCCTGGGGTGGGGAAGAGGCTGATCTGACGGCGGCCGCCATGAAGTTGTTGGTGTGAGCGGCTCAGATCTCAGTAGGCGCCTCGGCGTTCGAGCACGGCCGGTACCGTCCGGGCCAGGAGCTTGACGTCCATGACGAGGTTCCAGTTGGCGATGTAGTCCAGATCCATCCGCACCTGTTCAGTGAACTCGATGTCGGAGCGGCCGCTGACTTGCCAGATGCAGGTGAGACCGGGCTTCACGAGCAATCGCTGCCGTTCGCGTGGGCCATAACGTTCGCACTCGTCCGGCAGCGGGGGGCGGGGGCCGACGAGGCTCATCTCGCCGTGTATGACGTTCAGCAGCTGTGGCAGCTCGTCGATACTCCACTTGCGAAGGACGCGTCCCACCGCGGTGACCCTCGGATCGTGACGAATCTTGAAATTGGGACCGGTGCATTCATTCAGGTCGCGATACGCCGACCGCTGACGCTCCGCGTCCATGCACATCGAACGGAACTTGAACATCCTGAAGGGCTTCGCGTCGCGGCCGACTCGCTCCTGTCGATAAAGGACCGGCCCCGCGGAAGACAACTTGATCGCGGCTGCCGTCACCAGAAGGACCGGCGACAGCAGGATCAGTGCCAGCAGGGCGAGAACAATGTCCATGACGCGCTTACCGAGCAGTTGGCGGCTGCTTGCGGCAAGAAGGCCGCGGTAGGGAATCCCGGCTCGCACAGCGCTTCTCTTCGGGACGGCGACATCACCGATCACAGCCGTGCGACTGGGCGGGCCATCTGGGGTGTTTTGACCTTGTTTGGGATGCACGCATGCAGTCTGTGTTGGCGTGCGAGAGGGGTTCATCGGTAAAGGGGCCCAAAGTTTTTGTCACGGGATACCCAGATACGCCGAGCTACGAGGCCGCTACTTGGAGCGTCGGCTGCTGGGCGGTGTTCCGGGGCCCACAGACAGCGCCTCGGCCACCGCCTCGCTTGGCTGTTCGGTCGTGGGCGTCGACGTGGGTGCCGAGGCCGGCGGCACCGGCCTGGTTGGGGGCCGCGTCATCTCCCCTGAGCAGGCGACGCGAGCACGTAGCCGGCCCCACGCTCTTGCGGCGCGGACCGCGGATTCGGATTGTCACCGTGGACCTCGTCACCTGCGTCGCGAGTGAACGCCGGCGTCTACGGTCGCAGCGCGACCTCGGCGACCTGGCGGTTGCGGGTGGTGACCAGGTCACCGGGCAGGAAGCCGTTCGTCACAAGCCACTCGCACTGATCGTCGAGTTCCGCCACCAGCGCGGTGATACTCCGGCCGGCCTGGCCGGCGCCAGGGCCATCGCCTTGACCTCGGCGTCGATGCGCGCCCGATCAGCGTCCGCCTTCAGGAACACCTCGCCGACGCGCAGGGTCGCGCGCTCGGAATGGGCGACGACGCAGCTTCGGGCACGACTCCCGCCGGAGCCCGCCGGGCGGTGACCGGTCAGGATCGGAGAAGCGGCCCGCCGCTCCCGGGCCTAGCGTGAAACCACTGACCAACCACTGACGACAACCGTCGCGGACATCTCACCGAGGAGTACGCCATGACTGCCGGCCTCAAGACGATCATCTACCCCGTCAAGGACCTGCCCGCGGCGAAGGCCCTGTTCAGCGCACTGCTGGGGGTGGAGCCGTATGCGGACGAGCCGTACTACGTCGGATTCAAGGACGCGGGACAGGACGTCGGCCTCGACCCGAACGGGCACGCCCGGGGCATGACCGGCCCGGTGCCGTACTGGCACGTCGACGACATCCGGGCGACGCTCGCGGCGCTGGTGGCGGCCGGGGCCGAGACGCTGCAGGACGTCCAGGACGTCGGCGGCGGCAAGCTGATCGCCTTCGTCAAGGACGCGGACGGCAACCTGGTCGGGATCACCCAGGATCCGCAGGCCTGACGCCTTTCCTTGCGCATGCACTAGTTGCACAGACAACAAACGGCCGCATCGGTGTTACCGTGCATGTATGGCGGTGAACACGGTCGCGACCGGCCTCGAGGAACGGTGGCGGGACATCCTGGCGGTGCACGCGCGCACGATGTGCGAGATCGACCGTGTGCTGCACCCGCACGGACTCGGAGCGAGCGATTTCGAGGTGCTCGACATCCTCGCCACCGAGTCGCCCCGGGAGGGCGACCAGTGCAGGGTGCAGAACCTCGTCGGGCGGGTGCATCTGAGCCAGAGCGCGCTGTCCCGGCTGATCGGCCGCCTGGAGAAGGACGGTCTGGTGGAGCGGTCCATGTGCGTGGAGGACCGGCGGGGCGTGTGGGTGTCCCTCACCCGCAAGGGCCGTGACCTGCACTCCGAGGTGCTGCCGCTGCAGCGCGCGGTGCTGGCGAAAATGCTCGACGGCTAGGGACGCCTGCGTGGTGATCGAGGACGCGGACCCCACGCGTGTGAGCGAGTCGGAGATCGTCGAGCACGAGGTGACGGCTCCCTGGGAAGGCGTCCTGCTGGAGCCGGCCGCGGGCAGCGACGCCGGGGTCCTGGTCCTGGCGGGGTCGAGCGGTCGTGTCGACCGGGGGCGCGCGCGACTTCTGGCTCAGCAGGGCCTTGTCGCCCTGGCCATTCGCTGGTTCGGCGGGCCCGGTCAGGCGGCCGGCATCTGCGAGATCCCGCTGGAGACATTCGTCGCGGGAGTGGCCCTGTTGCGGTCTCGCGGGGTGGAGCGCGTCGGCGTGCTCGGCGTGTCCAAGGGCGCCGAGGCCGCCCTGCTCACGGCGGTGCACGAGCCGCTCGTGGACGTGGTCGTCGGCGTGTCGCCGACCGCACTGGTCTGGTGCAACGTCGGACCCGGTGTTGACGGCCGCCGGCATCCGTATCGCTCCTCCTGGACCTGGCGGGGGCGGCCGTTGCCTTTCGTGCCCATGGACGACGCCTGGCGTCCGGCGGAGCGGGCCGACGGCCCGGTGGCCATCGGCGGGTGGTACGACCTCAGCGAGCGGACCTTCGCCACGCACGTGCCCGCCGCCGCGATTCCGGTGGAGCGGGCCCGCGCCGACGTGCTGATCATCGCCGGTGGTGACGACGCCATGTGGCCCTCCCTGCGGTATGCCGAACAGCTGGCCGCACGACGCCGCGCGGCGGGAGGCTCGGTTCGCCTGATCAGCCATGACGACGCAGGACACCGGCCGCGGTTCCCCGGCGAGGGCCCCGCCGAGTCCTCGAAGACATTCCGCTACGGCGGGACACCGCACGCCGACGCCTCACTCGGTGAGACCGCTTGGGCGCCCGTCATCGACGCGCTCCGCGCCCCGGGGACCGCTTCCGTCTCCGTCAGTGGCTGACCCGCCCTACGCCAACAGCTCCCGTACCGCGGCGAAGGCGGCCTCGACGGTTGCCGGGTCCGCGCCCGGGCGGGCGAGCGCGCTCATGGGGATCGGGGTGACCTCGGGCAGACCCTCGTAGGGAGTCAGTCCGTCGGGGGCGGGGCCGACCGCCGCCAGCAGCGCCACCCCCTGCCCCGTACGTGCGATGTCCAGGACGCCCGCCAGATAGCCGGCGTCCCCGACGACCGTGGCGGGCACTCCTCGCGCGGCCAGGGTCGCGATGGCCCGGCGGCGGATCGCGCACGGGTCCTCGATGGCCACCAGCGGCACCGGAGCGGGCGCCGGCGGCGGCTCCCAGCCGGGCACGGCGTGCCAGGTCAGCGGCAGGCCGCCGACGCGGGTGCCCTCGGTCGCGGCGGCCTCGGTGACGTACACCGCGACATCCACGCTCCCGCGCTCCACGGCCTCCACGAGCCGTGCGGAGCGGTCGATGCGGAAGCGGACCCGGCAGCCGGGCCGTACCGCCTCGACCGCGGCGGTCAGCCGGGGCAGGAACTGGTCGGCGGCGTGCTCGGTGGAACCGATCGTGACGGTGTCACCGTCGGCACCGAGGAGTGTGCGTACGGCCTCGTCGTGGACGGCGATGATCCGGCGGGCCTGTTCGAGCAGCAGGCGCCCCTCGGCGGTGAAGCGGGTGCCGCGCCCCTCGCGCTCCACGACGGGCCGCCCCAGGATCTTCTCCAGTTTGCGCACGTGCTGGCTGACGGCGGACTGGCTCAGGGTGAGAGCCAGGGCGGCACGGTGGAAGCCGCCGCAGTCGGCTATCGCGGTCAGGCTGCGCAGGGCCACGATGTCCAGGACGGGTTGGGGCATGCCGTGACCCTAGCCGCTCGGCGCGATCGATCGCGATCCCTGATCGGTTTCGATGCGGAATCGTCGTTGGACGCGGTGCGTCACGGCCGGTCATGATGAACGCATGTTGCACGCGACAGCTACCGCTGCCCTTCTGACGCAGCGCCGAGTCATCGACTTCGGCGTGGCGTGCAGCGCGCGCTGTCGCTGATCCTCCGCAACCTCTCCTCGCGGTCCGAGTCGACCGCGCTCTCTTCCCGCTGACACGTGACAGCCGTCTCCGGCTGCTCCTTTCCGTACGGATGCCCCCTGCCCTGAAACGGGAGCTGACCCCCTCATGC
This sequence comes from Streptomyces sp. NPDC050759, assembly GCF_044456945.1. Classification (NCBI taxonomy): domain Bacteria; kingdom Bacillati; phylum Actinomycetota; class Actinomycetes; order Kitasatosporales; family Streptomycetaceae; genus Streptomyces; species Streptomyces sp. NPDC050759. Next base: position 147,978 of record NZ_JBITGI010000010.1, read on the forward strand.
CCTCATCCTCCTCCTGGGACGAACCCGAAGGTCTCGCCGCGCGCGGCACCCTGATCGTGCTGGCCGGCCGTGGCGAACACGGCGGTGTCTACGAGCGTTTCGGCCGCCGGCTCGCCTTCGACGCCTACCGGGTACGCGCCCTCGGCGACGCGTCCGCCGATCCGGCCGTGCTCGACGAGGCCGCCAAGCTCCTCGCCGACGAGTCGCTGCCCGGCCCGAAGGTGCTGGTCGGCTCCGACACCGGCGCGCTGTACGCCGCCCGGCTGGCCGCCGAGCGGACGCCCGGCATCGACGCCCTGATCCTCGTCGGTCTACCCACCGTCCCCTGGGCATCGGGGAGTTGGGAGGCCGAGGTCGAGGCCCGTACCGGCTGCCCCACCCACCAGGGGCGCCTCGCGAACGACCCGCACTTCCGGCGGGGCGCGCTCGACACGGTCCCCGAACTGCCCGGACTCCACCTCGACCGCGTTCAGGTCCCCGTCCTGGCGCTGCACGGCAAGGACGACACGGTGAGCCCGGTCGACGAGGCGCTCGCCGCGTACGCGGGCGTCCGGACGGTCCTGTTCAACGGTGGTCGGCACGACGTCCTCAACGACGCCCTGCACCGCACCGCCGCCGCGACGGTCGTCCTCTTCCTGGAGCGGCTGCGCCTGTCCCCCGAGCTGCCGCTGATCGCCGAGGAGCGGGCATGACCGTCACGACCACCATCGCCGAGCTCCGCGAGCAGCTCGCCTCCGCCACTCCCCCGACCCTGCTGGACGTCCGCTGGGCGCTGGGCGATCCACACGGCCGCGAGCACTACGTGGAGGGACACATCCCGGGCGCGGTCTACGTCGACCTGGACACGGAACTCGCCTCCGCCCCGAGCCCCGAGGGCGGCCGGCATCCGCTGCCCGCGATCGGGGACCTTCAGGAGGCGGCGCGCGCCTGGGGCGTCCGCGAGGGCCGACCGGTCGTCGTCTACGACGACTTGGGCAACACGGCCGCCGCCCGGGCCTGGTGGCTCCTGCGGCACGCGGGGCTCGACCGGGTGACGCTGCTCGACGGCGCACTCAGTGCCTGGCGGGCCGCCGGACTGCCCCTGGAATCAGGGCTTCCGGCGGATCCGTCGCCGGGTGACGTCGTCCTGCGCGCGGACGCGCTCCCCGTTCTCGATGCGGAGGAGGCCGCCGAACTCCCCCTTTGGGGACTGCTCTTGGACGCACGGGCGGGCGAGCGGTACCGCGGTGAGGTGGAGCCGGTCGACCCACGCGCGGGTCACATCCCGGGCGCCGTGTCCGCACCGACCGGGGAGAACCTCGCCGCGGACGGCACCTTCCTGCCGGCCGGGGAGCTGCGGAAGCGGTTCGAGGAGCTGGGTGCCGCTACGGCCGACCGGATCGGCGTGTACTGCGGCTCGGGCGTCACCGCCGCCCACCAGATCGCGGCGCTGGAGATCGCCGGGTTCGAGGCGGCCCTCTTCCCCGGTTCCTGGTCCGCCTGGTCCGCCGACCCGGACCGCCCGGCCACGAAGGGAAGCCGGCCATGACGACGCATTCGCCGGCACTGCCGACCACCTTGGACAAGCCCGCCCGGATCACCATCCGCGGGACCACGAAGACGGGCGGCCGTGTCACGGTGCCCCGTTCCGTGCGCAGGGCCGCCGGCCCCGTGGGTCTCGTCCTGCTCTGGTTCCTCACCTCGGCCACCGGGGTACTCCCGGAGTCCGTCCTGGCCTCGCCGGTCGACGTGCTGAACCAGGCTGTGGAGCTGACCAGGAACGGCGAACTCCCCAGCGCCATAGCCGCGTCGGGCCGCCGCGCCGCGACCGGCTTCCTCATCGGTGCGACGATCGCGCTGAGCCTGTCCCTGCTCGCCGGGCTGTTCCGGCTCGGCGAGGACGTCATCGACTCCTCGATGGGCATGCTCCGGGCGATCCCCTGGGTGGGTCTGATCCCCCTGTTCATCGTCTGGTTCGGCATCGACGAGACCCCGAAGATCGCGCTCGTTTCGCTCGGCGTGACGTACCCGCTGTACTTCAACATCTACGGCGGCATCCGCTCCACCGACTCCCAACTCGTCGAGGCGGCACGGATGATGGGGCTCGGCCGACTCGGGCTGATCAAGTACGTGATCCTGCCGAGCGCGCTGCCCGGGGCACTCGTGGGCCTCCGGTACGCACTGTCGACCGCGTGGCTGGCGCTGGTCTTCGCCGAGCAGGTCAACGCGGACGCGGGGCTCGGCTATCTGATGAGCAACGCCCAGCAGTACTTCCGCACCGACGTCATCGTGCTGTGCCTCGTCGTGTACGCGCTGCTGGGACTCGCCTGCGACTTCGCCGTACGGATCCTTTCGCGCCGCCTGCTGACCTGGCGGGCCAACTTCGAGGGCGAGGCGTAGACATGGCCGACAGCGTGGAGATACGCGGGCTTTCGCGGGCCTTTGACGGCAACACCGTGCTGCACGCGCTCGATCTCGACATCCGCGAGGGCGAGTTCGTGGCCCTGCTCGGCCACAGCGGCTGCGGGAAGTCGACGCTGCTCAGGATCCTCGCCGGGCTCGACGAGGAGATCGGCGGCGAGGTCACCGTGCCCGCCCGCCGCAGTGCCGCCTTCCAGTCGCCGAGGCTGCTGCCGTGGCTGAAGGTGTGGCGCAACGTCGTCCTCGGGCTGCCCGGGCGTCCGGACCGTGCCCTGGCCGAACGGGCCCTCGCCGAGGTCGGCATCGCCGACCGCGCCTGTGTGTGGCCCAAGACGCTCTCCGGGGGCCAGGCCCAGCGCGTCTCCCTGGCCCGCGCTCTGGTCCGCGAGCCCGAACTGCTGCTCCTGGACGAGCCGTTCGGCGCCCTGGACGCCCTCACCCGGGGCCGGGTGCAGCAGCTGGTGGCCGAGCTGTGGCAGCGGCACGGCTGCGCGATCCTCCTGGTCACCCATGACGTGGAGGAGGCGCTGCTGCTCGCCGACCGGGTCTTGGTGATGGACGAGGGCCGTATCGCCCACGAGCTCACCGTCGACCTGCCCCGCCCCCGTGATCTGACCGCCCCCGAGTTCGTCTCCCTGCGCGCCCGCCTCCTGAACTGGCTCGGCGTGACCCGTACGTTGGAAGGAACCCCGTCGTGATCCGCAGAATCGCAGCCGCCGCCCTGAGCTTCTCCGCATTGCTGGCGCTGACCGGCTGCGGCGCGGACTCCTCGGCGGACGCCTCGTCGAAGGACGGCACCCTCGTCATCGGCGACCAGGCCAAGACCCTCCAGACCATCGTCGCCGCCTCCGGTGCCCTCAAGGGCGCCAAGTACAAGGTGAAGTGGGCCGAGTTCGAGGGCGCCGCCCCGCTCTACCAGGCCGTGCAGGCGGGCGCCGCCGACACGACGTACTCCGCGGATCTCCCCGCCCTCCAGGCCCTCAGCGGTGGGGTGAAGTTCAAGAACGTGGCCGCCCTGAAGAACGACGGCCGGCATGTCGGCATCGTCGTGGGCAAGGACTCCGGCATCGACAGCGTCAAGGACCTCAAGGGCCAGAAGGTCGTGGTGTCCTCCGCGAAGGGCAGCATCGCCGAGTACCTGCTGGCCAATGCGCTGAAGCAGAACGGGCTCAGCTACTCGGACGTGAAAGTGCAGTACCTGCTGCCGACCGACGCGCAGGCCGCCTTCGCCTCCGGGAAGATCAAGGCCTGGGCGACCTTCGGCGTCTACCAGGCCGTCGGCCTGGAGCAGGGCGGCAAGCTGCTGGTGGACGGCGCCGACGGCCGGGTCAGCGGTTACGGCTTCGTCGGCGCCTCCGACCAGGTCCTCGCCGACCCTTCGAAGAAGGCCGCGCTCGCCGACTTCCTCAGGCGGCTCGGTACAGCCCTGGAATGGACCAGCACCCACCAGGACGCCTACGCCAAGGCCATCGAGACCCGCAACGGCGCCGACGCCTCCGTCGCGACGACGCTGGCCTCGGCGGCGTACAGCAAGGTCCTGCCGATCACCGACGACGTGAACAAGACCGTCCAGGACGTGGCCGACCTCATGAACGGCATCGGGGTCCTGGAGCCGAACGTCGACGTGGCGAAGTCGGCCGACACGTCCCTTCTCCACTAGGAGCCCTCATGCCTGTCGAGTTCATCAGTGCCGTCCACACCGACTCCGGAGCCTCCGGTCCCGCCGCCGCGAGCCGCACCGGCTTCGACCGCGACCACCTGCGCAGGTACGCTCGCGCCCTGGACGACGGCGGCTTCGACCACACCCTGGTCGCCTATCACTCGGCGTCGCCGGACGCCTTCCAGGTCGCCCAGTTCGTCGCGACCCACACCGAACGCATCCGCCCGATCCTGGCCCACCGGCCGGGCGTCGTCTTCCCCACGCACGCGTCCCGTGCCCTCGCGACTCTGGACCGGATCAGCGACGGGCGGCTGAGCGTCCACATCATCTCCGGCGGCAGCGACGAGGAACAGCGCAGGGAGGGCGACTACCTCAACAAGGCCGAGCGGTACGAGCGTTCCGACGAGTACATCCAGATCCTGAGGAAGGTGTGGCAGTCCGACGGGCCGGTCTCGCACGAGGGCAAACACTTCCGGTTCGAGGGCTACTACTCGGACGTGAAGCCGGTGAACGGGCTGATTCCCATCTCCGTCGGCGGCTCCTCGCCGGACGCGTACCGGGTCGGCGGACAGCAGGGCGACATCTTCGGCCTGTGGGGCGAACCGCTGAAGGAGACCGGCGAACAGATCGCCGCCGTGAACGCGGTCGCCGATGCCGCGGGGCGCCCCCACCCCCGTATCTGGGTGTCGTTCCGCCCGATCATCGCGCCCACCGACGAACTGGCCTGGGAGAAGGCGCACCGCACGCTCGGTGTCCTCAAGGACCAGGCGCGCAACACCGAGTTGCTGCGGCACTACCGCACCGCCGGGCGCCCGGCCAACGTCGGCTCGCAGCGCCTCCTCGACATCGCCGAGCGGGGTGAGGTCCACGACCGCTGCCTGTGGACCGCCCCGGCGGTCGCCACCAACGCGGCCGGGGCGTCCACCGCCCTGGTCGGCTCTCCGGAGACCGTGGCGCAGGCCCTGCTCGACTACGTCGACATCGGCTGCGACCTGCTGTCGATCCGCGGCTACGACCCGCTCAACGACGCCATCGACTACGCCCGTCACGTCCTGCCGCTGGTGCGGCAGGAACTCGCCCACCGCGCCGCCACCGGCCAGGCCGCCTGATGGAGAGTAGGACTTCTCTTTGCTCGCGACCGGAACCAGGGCGCTGAACCCATGACGGCAACACAGGACACCACCGTGTCGGCCCGTTTCCTGGGGCTGCTGGCCCGCGATCTGCCGCCCGACAGGCTGAGCACGGACCCGGGCGTGCTCGCCGCCCACGCCACCGACCGCTCGGGCACCCGGCCCACCGGCGAGCCGCTGGCCGTGGTGCATGCCCGGCGCACCGAGGACGTGACCGTCACGCTGCGGCACGCCCACGAACTGCGCGTCCCGGTCGTCCCCCGGGGCGCGGGCACCGGCCTGTCGGGCGGGGCGACGGCGGACGAGGGCGCCCTGGTGCTGGATCTCTCCGGGATGAACCGCATCCTCGAACTCTCGGCCGACGACCAGCTCACCGTCGTCGAACCAGGCGTGATCACCGCCGAGTTGGACCGGGCCGCGGGCGCGCACGGACTGCGGTACGCGCCCGATCCGGCGAGTGCGGCCCTGTCCACGATCGGCGGGAACATCGCGACCAACGCGGGCGGCCTGCGGTGCGCGAAGTACGGGGTGACCCGGGACAGCGTGCTCGGTCTGGAGGCCGTCCTCGCCGACGGGACGGTGATCGGCACCGGCCGTCGTACGGTCAAGGGGGTCACCGGCTATGACCTCACCGCGCTGCTGACCGGCTCGGAGGGCACCCTCGCGGTGATCACCTCGGCGACGCTCCGGCTCAGGCCGGTTCCCGTGGCGACGGCCACGCTCGCCGCGTACTTCCCGTCCTTCGAGGCGGCGGCCGAGGCGTCGTACGCGATCGCGAGGGCAGGGGTCGAGCCCGCGCTGGCCGAGCTCGTCGACGGGCCCGTGCTGCACGCCATCGACCCGGCGCTGCGGGAGCGGGGGGCCGCGCTGCTGGTGGTGCAGTGCGACGGGGCGGGTGCGGCGGCCGAGACGGCAGCCGTCGCCCGGCTGCTCGGGCCCCTCGCCTCAACGGTGGAGACGACGGAGGATCCGGTCGAGGCCGAAGCGCTGCTGGCCGCCCGCCGACTCGCCCTGCCCGCTCTGGAGCGATTGGGCCGGCCGCTGATCGAGGACATCGCGGTGCCGCGCTCCCGGCTCGCCCGGGCCGTGCGGGAGATCCGGGCGATCTCGGCCCGGCACGACGTTCCCGTGTTCACCATCGCGCACGCGGCGGACGGCAACCTGCACCCGATCATCGTCGTCGACCCGGACCTGGACCGGCTGCCGGACGCCGCGTGGGAGGCGGCCGGAGAGATCTTCGCGCTGGCGCTCAGGCTCGGGGGCACACTGACCGGCGAACACGGGGTGGGGGTGCTCAAGCGGCAGTGGGTGGCCGAGGAACTCGGGCCCGCCGCACACGCGTTGCAGCGCCGCATCAAGGAGGTGTTCGATCCGCGGGGCATTCTCAATCCCGGTAAGGCGCTGTGAAACCCGCGTCCGCTCCTGCCCGGCATGACCGCCCGTCCGCGGGTCATGTTGAACAAGCAGACGCCGAGCGGGGAAGGGGGTGGACGCCTTGGCCGTGGGAGAGGACCGGGCGGCCGAGTTCCACAGCTACGCGACGAACTCCCTGGAGGAGGCGCACGACGCGATCGCGGCCCACTACTACGATCTGCGTCTCGAAGTCGTCGGCCGGGCAACGGAGTTCGAGACCAGGCTCAGTGTCGTCGACCTCGGCGCGCTCACGGTGGGCGACGTCCGCTTCGGCACCGAGATGCGGATGAGTTTCGGCGAGCCGGGCGTGTACCACGTCGCCGTGCCCTTCGGCGGCTGCTTCAGCATCCGGGAGGGGCACGGGGTCACGGATTACGCGACCGAGCGGCGGGCGCTGGTCTTCGATCCGGCGCGGGACATCCGCATCGACACCTGGTCCGCCGACTGCCAGGCTCTCACCGTCAAGATCGACAAGGCGGCCGTGCTCAGGCAGCTGGAGGTGCTCCTTGGCCGGCCGGTGCGGCACCCGCCGCGCTTCGGGCCGTACATGGACGTCTCACGGGGACCGGGCCTGAGCTGGATGCGCCTGGCGATGTGGAACCTGCTCGAGCGGAACGTCCCGCTCGGACTGCTGAGCCATCCGATGATCCGCGGCCGTCTCGAACAGACCCTCCTGGAGGGAATGCTGCTGGCCACCGACCACACCTTCCGCGACGCGCTGGAGGCCCCTCCCCCACCGATGCGCCCGGCGTCGGTGAAGCGGGTCATGGACGCCGTACAGGAACTGCCCGCCGAGCCGTACGACGCGAACCGGCTCGCGGCCATCGCCCAGGTCAGTCTGCGCACCCTGCAAGAAGCGTTCCGCAGCAATGTCGGCATGTCGCCCATGGCGTACGTCCACGAGGTACGGCTCCAGCGGGTCCACCAGCAGCTGCGGGCGGCGGCGCCGGGCACCACGACCGTGACGCAAGTGGCTCACGCGTGGGGGTTCGTCCATCTGGGCCGGTTCGCACGGCGGTACCGGGAGCGCTACGGCGAGTCACCCTCGCAGACACTGCGCGCCCCGTGAGCCGTCGCGCCCGCCGATCCGCCGCGCTTAGCGGACATGCGCCACGTATTCCGGAGCGACGGCCCGCCGGATCGGTCCTATGGTCGGGTCACGGCGATCGCACGGCGCACCGGGGATGAGCAGGGTCGGCGCCGCTCATCTCTGTTTCCGCAGGCGAGAACCGGGGTGCGGCGGCGGGAGCAGTCCGCACCCCTCTGCGGGCCCGGCCGCTCCCCCTCCGTCGCGTGTGGTGGCCGGGCCCCACCGTGCGACCAGCCCTACGGCCGGGCCAGCAGGGTGCGCACGCCCTCGGACGTCAGCGTCAGCGGATGCGAGGAACTGGCGTCGATCGAGAGCGACAGATCGCCGTCCGGCCACTGCGCGGCGAGCGCACCCAGCGGCACCAGACGGTAGCGGGACACGAACGGAAGCAGTTCGGCCATCTCCGTCTCCGAGGTGAACACGGGCACCACGGGAGCGCCGTCCTGCTGTTCCAGCACGGGCAGCGCCACGGTCGTGTCCTCGTCCGCGGCGTCGTCGGGCACCGGAATGAGCACGTCACTGGTGGCGAGCGTGTCCAGCGCCGTCGCGTCCTCGGTGTTCTGCGTCAGCGCGTCCAGCGCCCGCTGGGCCGGTGTGGCGGTGTTGTCGTTTGCGGGTGTGTCCATGGCAGATCCCCTGGTAGCGGCGGTCGTGCGGCCCCGCCCGGGGGCATGATCGCCCGGGGCGCGGTGCTGCTCGCGTACCCGAGCGTGCCGAGAGCATGCGTTCGGGACGTCAGGGAATCAGCGCGATGTGCTCCGAGGGCAGACCGAGGGTGTCGCATCCGACCCGCCGCACGAGAGGCTCGTACATGCTGGGTCCCACGTGGGTCCAGTACGTGGCCGCGTCCCGGAAGTAGCGCTGCATCCGTTCGCCGTCGCGCGCGTGGCGGGAGCCGGCCGTGCGGAACAGGATGCCCTGGAGGACGTCCCAGGCCATCCGCCCCGCGTTCAGGAACGTCAGGGCGAGCCGGTTGTCCTCGACCACGGTGAAGGGTGCCTCGCCGCTGACGTTGCGGCGGCAGGCCTCCATCCAGTCCTCGGCACTCTGCCTGAGGGCCGCCTCGGCCAGGTGGATCATGCCGAGGGCCTCGCCGAGGTGGCGCTGGTAGTCGTGCAGGTCGGCGCGGGTGCGGTCGGGCTCCAGGAGCAGGGGGCGGGCGGCGACGATCCGGGCGTACTCGTCGGCGGCGGCGTACGCGGTGCCGATCATGACGGCGGCCAGCTCGCCGTGGAAGAAGCTGGGCGCGCGTCCCGCGTACATCGGGTTGCCGTGCAGCTTGGAGCCGACGCTGCCGCCCTCCACCGGCAGGTCCAGCAGGCTCGTCTCGCACGTGAAGTGCGCGGGGACACGGGCCTGGTCCATGCGGATGCTGTTGGATCCGGTGCCGCGCAGACCGAGGGCGCCCCGCCAGTCGTCGAGGACCGTCCACACCGAGCGCGGGGCGACGAACAGCACGGGTGGGCCGGGTGGGCTGCCCGCGCGCAGGGTCTGGCCGAGGTAGTGCGTGGAGTAGGGGGCGCCCGAGGAGTAGGGCCAGGTGCCGTCGAGGATCACGTGGTCGGGGCCGTCGGGCTGGGCGACGCCCACCGGCGCGACGGTGGAGGCGGCCCGGAAGTCGCCGTCGGGGCCGAAGAGTTCGTCCTGGGCCTTCTCGTCGAAGACCGTGCAGGCCTGCAGGACATGGGCGGCGGTCAGGGACAGGGCCCAGCCGGTGGAGGGGCAGCCGCGGGCGATCTCGACGACCACCCGGTAGAACACGGGCAGGCCGAACTCGTGGCCGCCGTAGCGGCGCGGCTGCAGGATCCGGTAGAAGCCGGCCCTCAGGAAGTCGTCGTGGGTGGTCTCGGGGTAGTGCGTGAGCCGTTCGGTCTCCGCCTGGCGTGCGAGCAGCGCGGGCCTGAGGGCCACGGCCCGTTCGATGATCTCCCGCTCGGTGAGGCCGGTCTCGGGTGCGGCGGTCACGATGCCTCCTGGCGTGTGGGAGCCGTCCGTTCGTGATGCGCTACGAGCGATTCAACACGGCAGAGCGCTGCCCGGTACCGACCGGATATCGCCAAGTGCCGTCAGGCTCCGATCAGTTGATCCACGGTGACGACCCGGATCAGCGGCCCGTACAGCTCCATCACGTCCAGCGCCTTGGCGTGGGAGTCGTCGTCGACGCCGGCGCAGGCGTCGGACACCACGAGGGTCTCGACGCCCGCGTCGGCTGCGGCGAGGGCCGTGGACAGGACGCAGCAGTCGGTGCTGACACCGGCCAGGACCAGGCGGCCCTCGGGGCCCACCCGGGCGGCGAGTTCGGGGGTCCACTTGCCGAAGGTGGTCGCGTCCATGAGGTGCGGTGCCCGGTCGGCGAACTCGTCGGTGAGCCGCCACAGCGGGGCGTCCGGCGGCTGCAAGGCGAAGGGCCATCGCGCGTAGTACGCCCGCCAGGCGCCGGTGGGCTCGGCGGGCGCGACGAAGCGGGTGAACGTGACCCGTTCCGCGAAGGCCGGCAGCAGCCGCCGTACGCCTGCCGCCGCCTCGGCGAAACGAGGGGTGGCCCACGGACTGCCCGGCTCGGCGAAGACGCGCTGCATGTCGATGACGGCGAGCAACCCGGTCGTCATACGACGCCCTCCTGCGCGCGGACCCGCCCGCGGCCGAAGGCCAGCGTGCCGAGGAAGCCGAGCGCCAGGGCGGCCAGCACCCCGAGGTTGGCGTACGCCCAGGCGCCGGACGTGCCGCCGAGCCCGAAGGGGTCGAGGAGATAGCCCTGCCAGTCCAGCCAGCTCGCGGCCGAGTTGGTGACCAGGCCCCAGCCGAGGGCGGTGGCGAGAACCGTCAGGATCAGCGGGGTGGGCGGTACGTCGCCGTAGCGGCCGCTCGGGCGGTAGAGGTCGGCGTCGTCGTAGTCACGGCGGCGCAGCGAGAGGTCGGCGAGCATGATGCCGCACCAGGCGGCGATGGGGACGCCGAGGGTGGTGAGGAAGCCCATGAACTGGCCGAGGAAGTCGTCGGCGAAGAACACAATGTAGACGGCGCCCGCGATCATCAGGACGCCGTCGACCAGCGCCGCCAGCGGACGCGGGATCCTGAGGCCCGCCGAGAGCAGGGCGAGGCCCGAGGAGTAGATGTCGAGGACCGCGCCGCCGACCAGGCCGAGAACGGCGACCACGGCGAAGGGCACCAGGAACCAGGTGGGCAGGAGGGTGGTGAGCGCGCCGATCGGGTCGGCGGCGACGGCGTCGCTGAGCTTGGTGGACGATCCGGCCAGCAGCAGTCCGAAGACCAGCAGGAGCAGCGGGGCCACGGAGGCGCCGAAGGTGGTCCAGCCGACCACGCCCCGGCTCGACGAAGTGCGGGGCAGATAGCGGGAGTAGTCGGCGGCGGCGTTGACCCAGCCGAGACCGAAGCCGGTCATCATGAAGACCAGCGCGCCGATGAAGTCCTGGGCGGAGCCCGCCGGGAGGGCGCTGACGGTGCTCCAGTGGATGTGGTCGGCGACCAGCCCGACGTAGAGGACGGTCAGGACGCCCGTCACCACGGTGATCACGGTCTGGAGCCGCATGATCAGGTCGAAGCCCATCACCCCGCCGACGACGGTGAGCCCCGCGACGACGATCAGGGCGATCACCTGGGTCCCGGTGCCGCCGCCCCAGCCGAGCCGTCCGAAGACGGTCGCCGTGGCCAGGGTGGCGAGGGCGCACAGCACGGTCTCCCAGCCGACGGTGAGCACCCAGGAGACGACCGACGGCAGGCGGTTGCCACGCACCCCGTAGGCGGCACGACTGAGAACCATCGTCGGCGCGGAACCCCGCTTGCCGGCGACCGCGACGAAACCGCACAGCAGGAACGAGAAGACGATCCCGATCACGCCGGCCACCAGCGCCTGCCAGAAGGAGATCCCGAAGCCCAGCGCGAACGAGCCGTAACTCAGGCCGAGGATGGACACGTTGGCGCCGAACCACGGCCAGAACAGCGTCCGCGGGGTGCCCTTGCGTTCGGCGTCGCCGATCACGTCCAGCCCGTGGGTCTCCACCTGGAGCTGCCGGGCGGTGGATCTGTTGTCGGGGGATCCCGAGGAGTCTGTCATCGTCGACCTGCCTGTTCAGATGTGTGGGGGCGACGGTAGGCAGGGGGCGCGGGGGCGTCAATCACGCAACGCCCGCACGACCCGCCCCCTGACCACCAGCGGGCGGCCGTCGCGGGAGCGGCGACCGGAGCGGCCGGGGCCCGTACCGCGGTTCGTCCGCGCCCAGGACGATCCGCTGAAGGCCGACAGCCCCGGCGAGCTGCGCCGTGCCTGGCAGCGCCGGGCCGTGGGCTCGCTCCACGGGAAGCGACCGCCCTGCAACAGCGGTTCGCCGTGACCGAGGGGCGGTGCGCGCGGGCAGCGAGGGTGGGGGCGGGCAGGGTACCGGCGGGCCCACCAGGGCGGTCAGCCGCAGGAGTTCAGCGGTGCTTGACGCCGGACTGGGCGCCGGGGGCGAGGGTGGGTTCGGTGACGGGGACGTCGCCGAGGGCCTCGTCGACCGCGGTCAGCAGGTCGTCGGACACTTCCACGCCGGAAGCGGCGGCGTTGGCGTGGACCTGGTCGGGGCGGGAGGCACCGGTGATCGCGGAGGCGACCTCGCCACGGCGCAGGACCCACGCGAGCGCCAGGGTGGCCATGCTCATCCCGGCCTCCTCCGCGATCGGGACGAGACGCTGGACCGCTTCGAGGATGGCGTCGCTGTACACGAGGTCCTGGGAGACCGCCATGTCCGCGGAGGCGAACCGGCTTCCCTCGGGGACGGGTTGTCCGGGCTTGTACTTGCCGGTGAGTACCCCCTGGGCCAGCGGCGACCAGACGATCTGGGAGATGCCGTGGGCGGCGCACAGGCCGAACACCTCGGCCTCGGGTGCCTGCCAGAGCATGGAGTACTGCGGCTGGGAGGAGACGAACAGATCGGGTCCTGCGAGGTCGATCGCTGCCTGGATCTGCTCGGGAGTCCACTCGCTGAAGCCGATGTAGCGGGCCTTGCCCTGCTCGACCACCTTCTGGAACGCCTCGACGGTGTCCTCGATCGGCACGCCGGAGTCGAAGCGGTGCGCCTGGTACAGGTCGACGTGGTCGGTCCTGAGGCGGGTGAGGGAGGCGTCGATCTGCTGGGCGATGTGGGCGGGGGACAGTCCGCGGTCGGCCGGGTCGTCCGACATCGGGAAATAGACCTTGGTGGCCAGGATGTAGGAGTCACGGGGGTGGGCGGACAGGATCTCGCCCCAGGCCGTCTCCGCGGCTCCCCGCCCGTAGGCGTTGGCGGTGTCGAAGAAGTTGATGCCCGCGTCGAAGGCCGCCTCGGTGCAGGCGCGGGTCGCGTCCGCCTCGACGCCGCCGGAGTAGGTGAGCCAGGACCCGAGCGAGATCTCCGAGACGTTCAGGTCCGAGCTGCCGAGTGTGCGGTACCGCATGGTTGTCGCTCCTTGTGTCGGGTGGGCCGCCGGCTCCGGGGCAGGCTTACGAGGCTGCTGTCCACTGCACTGATGACCATGCCACGCTCTCGTCGGCACCGCCGTCAGCGGTCGGTGTCACTCGGCGTCGAGCTGGTGGTCGGCCCAGACGTAGCTCTCGGGCAGCAGGTCGGTGATGCGCACGCTCCGGATACGGGCCTCTTCGCCGACGATGACCTCGAGGTCGGGGAAGTAGTCGAGAAGGACCTGCCGGCACCGCCCGCACGGCGGAACGACCCCTCGGTCGCGGTCCCCCACGGCGACGATCGTCTCCAGTTCGTAGGCGCCCTGGGCGGCCGCCGCGCCGATGAGGACCAGCTCGGCGCAGGGTCCTCCCGTGAAGTGGTAGGCGTTCACGGCGGTGATGATCCGCCCGTCCCGGGCACGGGCCGCGGCCGCCATGGTGTGGTTGTCGCCTCGGCAACGCGTGCGAGCGACGTGCGCCGCGGCGTGGACGAGTTCGTGATCGACGGGGTGGGTCTGCGTGGTCAACTTCGCTGCCTTGGTCGATGGTTCAGGCGACGTCGACAGTATCGGCGATGGGTCGGCTCGGGGAGTCACGCGCGCTCGAAAAGGATCCTGCTCGTCCACTGCGACAGAAGTGATCGCCCCACCGGTTCACACACGATCACCGCCCCCTACGCTTCCTCTGTTCGAAACACCTACGAACACAGCGGCAAGGCGGGGGAAACTACATGACATACCGGCGCGCGGTGTTACCAGCCCTGGTCGGGGGCCTGCTGTTCACGCTGTTGCTGTGGTGGGCGGGGGCGAGCGCGCAGGCACTGCAACTGCGCGGCAGCACCAGTGTGTTCGACGTGGACTCCGTGAACGAACTCCGGCGATGGCTCATGCCCTGGTCGTACGACTCCTCGGTGGCCCTGCCGTCCGACGGATCCGTCGACGCAGCCACGGGCGGAGCCACCCGGTACGCCAATCTGTACAGCACCGCGATGCAGATCAGATTCGTGGCCGTCTTCGTTTTCTTCCTGGCCGGCACATTGCTCCTGCTCCGCAGGATCCCGCCGACGCGGGGCCGTACACCGGCCGCGCTGTTCGCGCTGTGGGCCTGGGGACCGGTGTCCGCGACCTTGGCCGTGACGGTCTCCGCGCCCTGGCTGATCGCGTCCCGGGGGCACGGCAGCTACCGGGTCCTGCCGCAACTGGCGGGGGTGATCGCGTCGAGCGGACCGGTCCCGGTGTTCGCGGGACTGTTGACCGCACTGCTCACGGTTCTCGTGGCCCGCGTCTCCGGCAAGGGCGCGGAACCACTGCCCCGGCGCGATGTGCCGGCGCGCCCCGCCCGCCTGGCGGCGAGCGCCGGAACCGCGGTGGTCGCGCTGTCCCTGGTGGTCCTGTCGTACCAGTCGGTGGCGGCCCGGATGCAGACCTCGTTCAGCGGCGCGGGCCTGCTGTCCGAGCCCGGTGACCTGCTGCGCCAGTGGCTGCTGCTCGGCGCCTGGACGGGTCCGTCGACCACGTCCCTCGGACACTGGCTGCTGTACCGGGCCGCCGACGTGCTCCTGTTGGCCGTGGTGTGGTGGTCACTGCGACTGCTGCCCGGCCTGCTCACCCGGACCACCGTGCCGGCGATGGCGGTGGGCGCGGTCTGCGCGACCGTACTGGGGCTGCTCGCGAGCCAGGTCCTGCACATGGCGATCGACGACACCGCCGCCGTATGGGGTCCCGTGCACATGTTCTCCGCTCTCGGCACAGGCGTCCCCGCCGCCCTCACCTTCGGCGTCACGGCGGGACTGGCCACCCTCGCGACGCTGCGGCTGGCCGGGGACCGTGACCCCCTGCCGTCATCTGTTGTCCCCGCTTGAATCCCTGGCATGCGGTTGAATCTTTGGCAGCATGCGGTGATGCGTATCAACACCTCCTACGAGGGGGCCCTCGCCGACTACTTCGCCGACAACGCGACCGACGGCCCCTACAACGCCCACACCGACCGGCCCGCCATGTTCGCCCTGGCCGGTGACGTCACCGGGCTGCGCGTCCTGGACATCGGCTGCGGCGCCGGGCACTACATAACGGAACTGCGGGCCCGAGGCGCGGCCGAGGTGGTCGGCGTCGAGGGCAGCGCGACGCTGCTGGGCCATGCCCGCGACCGTATAGGCGACGACGACGCCGTCACCCTGCACCACCACGACCTGGAGGAACCACTCGACTTCCTGCCGGACGACTCGTTCGACCTGGTGGTCGTGGCCCTGGTGCACCATCACCTGGAGGCGCGTCGGCAACTGCTGACCGAACTGCACCGCGTGCTGCGTCCCGGCGGAACCCTGCTGGTCTCCACGGTCCACCCGACCGCCGACTGGATCTGGCACGGCGGCTCCTACTTCGACGAGGACCGTGTCGAGACGCGTTTCGGCGACAGCGGCACGACGAACTCCCACCGCCGTATGACGATGCAGACCTTCCTGGGCGAACTCCTCGACGCCGGCTTCGCGTTGGAGCGGTTCGTGGAGCCGCGGGCCACGGAGGCCGCCCGCCAGGTCGACGAGGTCCGCTACCTCAAGACGCTTCGAACGCCGTTCTTCGTCGCCGTCCGCATGCGGAAGAACTAGTACCCCGGCGTTCACCCGTCGCGACGCCCGGCACGCTCCCCCAGAGGGGTGCCCCCACTCGCCGCACCGGACGCCGCTCCTTGACGGGCACACCTTCCCTGCCGGGGCACCAGACAGGCCCGGCAGGTCGTGATCGCCGACTCCGCGTCCGTGACCGGTCCGCGGCCGGGTCCGGTCGGCCTGACCGGTGACCCGGCGATATGGAGCCACGTCTTCAGCGTCGGCTCGGGCGCGCCGGCATCTTCCTGACCTGCTCAGCGGCGACCGCACCCTCCGATACGCCATCCCGGCGGGAAGCGGCGCATGACGCCGACCGCTCCGGGGCTCAGGCGGATCCACGGTGCCTGGGCCCCCGCAGGTCTTGACCCAGCTCCCCCGGCCCGTACAACATCTCCAGTAGAAAACGTTTACTCACTACGAGAGGCCGCGTCCCATGGGAACCACACAGGACCGGGAAGAGCCCGCGCGGGACAGAGCCGGCAGGGCGGGGGCGCTGTCCCGTCGGGGTGTCCTGAAGGGCACGGCCGTCACCGTCGGTCTGGCCGCGACGGGCGTGGGCACCGCGCAGCCGGGCTACGCGGCCGAAGGAGCGGCCGACACGGGGCAGTCGGACTGCGCGACCGCGCGCATGGGCGGCAACGCCATCACGATGTCGGTGGTGGACGGAGCGCTCCGGTGGTCCGTCCACCACCACGGCAGGACGGTCGTCGACACGTCCGTCCTGGGCCTCGAGCTGAGCGACGGAACCGTCCTCGGCAGCGACGTGACGGTGACCGGCAACCAGTACGGGACCGCCCGCACCACCTGGAACCCGGTGTACGGGCGCAACGCCACCGTCACCGACCACTACCAGGAGCAGCGGTGGAACCTGCGGGACACCGCCACGGGGGCCCGCTTCGGCGTCCAGATCCGCGCCTACAGGACCGGTGTCGCACTGCGCTACCTCCTGCTCGACGAAGGCACCGCCACCATCGCGGGCGAACTGACCACGTTCACCTTCCCCGACGACACCACCGTCTACAGCGCCCGCGACGAGAACGCCTACCTCCCGGTGGCGCCGGGCTCCATCCCGGTCACCGGCACCTCCACCACGGACAACGGCCCCCTCACCGACCTGCCGCTCACCGCCACTCTCGCGGATGGCCTCATCGCGTGCGTCTGCGAGTCGGCCCGGCTCGGCTTCCCGCGCCTGATGCTCGGTTCGACCGACGGACAGCCCGGCACCCTGTCCGCCTTCCTGATGGAACACACCGCCCGTGGCACCGGCCCGGTCGAGCCGACCAGCACGGTCACGACCCCGTTCGCCACACCGTGGCGCGCCGCAGTAATCGGTTCCACCCATGCCGAACTGGTCGACAACGCCGAGCTGATCCTCAACCTGGCCCCGCCCAACGCCCTGGCCGACACCTCGTGGATCAAGCCGGGCAAGGTCTTCCGCTGCGAGCTCAGCACCGCCGCGGGCCTGGCAGGCGTCGACTTCGCCGTGGCCCGCGGCCTTGAGTACGTCGAGTACGACGCCGGCTGGTACGGACCCGAGTTCACGACCACCGACGCGACCAAACCGATAACGGCCATCGATCTCCCGTCCGTCATCTCGTACGCCACGAGCAAGGGCATCGGCGTCTTCCTCTACGTCAACCGGCTCGCGCTGACCGACGCGGACTCCCTCTTCGGCCTCTACAAGGGCTGGGGCGTCGCGGGCATCAAGCTGGGCTTCATCAACGACGGTACGCGGACGATGACCGACCAGATCACCGACTGGGCGAGGACAGCCGCCACGTACCGGTTGCTGATCGACATGCACGACGACGTCCGGCCGTTCGGCTACGAACGCACTTACCCCAACTGGATCAGCCTGGAGGGCGTCCGGGGCAACGAGCAGTTCCCGACCGCCACGCACAACGTGACGCTGCCCTTCGCCCGCAACATCGGCGGCCCGATGGACTACACGATCTGCTACGGCCAGTCACGGGACAAGACGACCAACAGCCACCAGATGGCCATGGCCGCGGTGTACTACCAGCCCCTCAACTTCCTCTTCTGGTACGACAAGCCGTCCAAGTACGGCACCCCTGCGAACTGGCCGGGGCTGCCCTGGTTCACGGCCGTTCCCACGACCTGGGACGAGAGCCGGACCCTGGCCGGGTCGATCGGCGAGTACGTGGCGGTGGCCCGTCGGAGCGGCGACACCTGGTACCTCGGGGCCATGACCAACGAGACCTCCCGGGTCCTGGCGATCCCGTTGTCGTTCCTGGGCGGCGGCACCTACACGGCAACCGTCTACGCCGACGGAACCCCCGGGGCCGCCCCGTACCAGACCCCGGTCGTGGTCAGCACCCGCTCCGTCACCGCGCAGAGCACACTGAGCGTGGCCATGGCCCCGGCGGGCGGCCAGGCGGTCGTCCTGAAGCCGAGCTGAAGAGGAAACGTTTACTGGACACGCTGAGCCGGTGCAGTAACGTCGGAGCCGTGACGGATCAGGAAGAAGCGCTCTCCGGTGCCCAGGAGGCGAAGCGGGCGAAGCGGAAGCGGGTGCCCGCCGACAGGCCCAGCACGATCCGCGACGTCGCCGCGAAGGCAGGCGTTTCCGTAGCAACCGTTTCCCGGACGCTGGCGGGCAACTACCCGGTGTCCGCGGAGACCAGGGAGCGGGTCATGGCCGCCGTCGACTCCCTCCACTACGTCGTGAACGTCCACGCCAAGGCGCTGTCCGGCCGGGTCGCCGGGCCCGTCGCCCTCGTCCTGCGTGACATCACCGGCCCCTCCCTCGCCCACGTGGCGGCGGGGGTGGAGGAGGAGGCCGGCCGCCGGGGCCGCCTCAGTCTGGTCTGCTCGACCAAGGGCGACACCGAGCGCGAGGACGACCTGGTCCAGCTGATGCGGGAACAGCACGCGGCGGCGGTCCTCCTGGTGGGTGGCACCGTGACGGACGACGCCTATCACCGTCGTATGGCCGGCTATGCCAGGGCTCTGGACTCCGCGGGGTCCCGGCTGGTGCTGTGCGGCAGGCCGCCGCTGCCCGCGGGTGTGCCGGCCACGGTCGTGGACTACGACAACCGCGGCGGCGCCTTCCAGGCCACCGCGCACCTGCTGACGGCCGGCCACCGGCGCGTCCTCTTCCTCGGCGGCGCGCCGGGCTTCAGCAGCGCGGTGGAGCGCCGCCTCGGCTACCGGGACGCGCTGCGCGCCCATGGCGTGCCGTACGCCGATGAGTTGGACACGAGCGGCGACTACACCCGCGCCTCGGGTTACCTGCGCACCCGGGAAGCGCTGAGCGCGGGCGTCGCGTTCACGGCGGTGTTCGCGGGGTCCGACGTGGTCGCGCTGGGCGCGCTGGCCGCCCTGCGCGAGGCCGGTCTCAGCGTCCCGCGCGAGGTCTCCGTGGTCGGCTTCGACGACGTCCCGTTCGCCGCCGACCTGACCCCGGCCCTGACCACGGTCCGGGTCCCGTACGAGGAACTGGGCCGTACCGCCGTACGCCTCGCCCTGGACCGCGAGGTGGGGTTCGCCTCCGACAACCATGTCGTGCTGAGCACGCAGCTCGTGATCCGGGATTCGGTGCGTCCACCTGTCGGCTGAGAGAGCTGTAGAGCCGGGCCGCGGTTGCCGCGGCCACCGACAGGTGCCTCCTTCGAGGGTTCCGACCGGCGCCGGGCAGATTTCGCCGGCGCCGTCGACGAAGGCGTGTCAGTGGTGGTGACCGCGTCGGCCGAGGGTCTGCGCCGGGGTCGCGCCGGGGCGGGTCCACTGCGGTACGGGGCGGCCGGTCGGGCCCCAGGTGGGGTTGCCCTCCGCGTCCGCGCGCCAGGTCCAGCACGCACCGCGCCCCTTGGGCCAGCCCTCGGGGTTGTCCTCCCATGTCTCACCGCGGCCGTAGGGGGTCATGTCGAGCAGGCCGAGGGACCCGTTGACCCGCTCGTTGCCGCGGCCCGTCGTGGAGTAGGTGAGGAACGTGCGATCGCCGTCGCGCAGGAAGCAGGTGAGGTACCCCATGTCCCCGCCGGCCGGCCCGTCCACGCCCCGCACCGAGTACCAGGGCTGGGTGTAACCCATGAACTCGACGTACGGGGCCACCTCGTCCCACAGCCCCGTGGTCACGATGGCGAACGAGACCCCGCGCGCGTTGAGGTAGACGGCGTCCTTCAGATGCCAGGCGGTGGTGGTGCAGCCCTCGCACTGCCCCTGGTGCGGAGCGCCGTCGTACCACATGTGCTTGTAGACCACGAGCTCGTCACGCCCCTGGAACAGGTCCAGGAACGGCACCGGTCCGTCGGGGCCGACGACCTCGACCGTCCCGTCGAACTCCACCATGGGCAGCCGGCGGCGGGCCGCGGCGATGGCGTCGCCCTCGCGGGTGTGGGCCTTCTCGCGGACCAGAAGCTCGTCACGGGCGCTCTGCCACGTGGCCAGGTCGACGACGGGCGGGCGGCCGGGCAGCGCGGTGCTCGGATCGTCAGGGGTGATGGTCATGGGTCCTCCGTGAAGTGGCGTACGGCAGCGTCGTACGGCTTTCTACGACGCTCCCCGGAACAGACTCCCGACCCGGCCGGAACTCATCGCTGCGCACACAACTCCACCGAGCCCCTCGTCTCAGCACGGGGTTCATGGTGGCGCCGTAGTCGTGCGCGGCCGGCTTAGCCAGGCTGCCGGCGCCCAGGAAGTCGCCGTGGATGACGTAGTACCGGGCGTCCGGACGGGGTGCGCCGGCGTCGGCGGCGGCGCATTCGACGACCCGGCCGGACAGGGAGTCGAGGCCGTACGCCCGCTCCGCGACGCGCTCGAGACCCGCGTTGTCCGTCTCACCTGAACCAACCGAACCGGGCCCCCGAGCCGCTCGCCGAACCAGCCCCGCCTCCACGAGCGGACCCGTCCTGCCACGGGGTACTCACACGGCCCGGCCAGGCAACGGACGCCTTCGAGCCCGGGCCACCCCCGGACCGCACCCCTCCCCGACTTGAAGCCCTGCTCAACGGCTCACGCCGGATCCGTGGCCCCGGTATCAGCCGCCCTGCCGGGCCCCCTGGATGTGGAAGTTGAAGTCGCCGTGGCCGAGCGTGCCGTACAGGTGCAGCCAGATCGGCAGGAGCATCTCGGCGCCGCGGGCGGTGGTGATGTCACCCAGGTCGATGACGCTCGCTTCGGGCCAGCCGAAGGAGCCCAGCAGTGCCGTGACGGCCTTCTTCGCCCCGGTGTCATCACCGCTGACGAACACGTTGTGCTCCCCTGCCACGCGGGTCGGTTCCACCATGACGAAACAGTTCATGGTGTTGAGGGTCTTGACGACCTTCGCGTCGGGGAAGGCCCGCTGGATGCGCTCGCCGAGGCTGTCGGTGCTTGCCGGGTCAAACGTCGGCCTCCCGGCGGAGAAGTCCAGCGGGTTGGCGACATCGATGAGGACCTTGCCGCTCAGCTGGGGTGCGCCGGCCGCTTGCAGGGCATCGAGGCTCCGCTCGCCCGCGGTGGTGTTGAGGACCGTCTCGCCGAAGGCCGCCGCCTCCTCGAAGGTCTCCAGGCGCACCTGGCCGTGGTCGGCGTGCCACTGGGCGAACGGCGGGTTGCCCATGCCGTCGGGTTCGGTGCGGGCGAGAGTGGCCCCGGGATCGCGGGTGCCGATGACTACGTCGTGACCGAGGGAGACGAGCTTTCCGGCCAGCGTCCGGCCGACGATGCCGGTACCGAGGACTGCGTAACGCATTCGAGTGGGTCCTTCCGGGACTCGGGCGGTCGGCCGGGGGCCGCGCCCGTGAGAAACCAACCTGGTCGTTCGCTGTCGCGTGATGACGTTAGCTGTCGAGGCGGCGGCACGTTCCCCTCTATCGTGGAAAATCACATCATGATGGCTCGTGTCGAGGCAGGCTGCACATGAGGAAACCGCAGATCGATTACGCGGCGGTCTTCCGGGCTCTGCCCGGCATGGTGGCGTTGCTGACGCCCGAGCTGGTGTACGTCGACGTCAACGACGACTTCCTACGGCTGACCGGTCGCGCCCGCGAGCAGTTGCTGGGCCACTACATCTTCGACGTCTTCCCCGAGAACCCCAATGACTCGGCCGCGGCCGGGATGCGGGAGACGCGGGAGTCGATGCTGCGTGCGGTGGCCACCGGGGAGCGCGACACGATGGCGGTTCTCCGCTACGACATCGAGGATGCCCAGCGGCCCGGCCACTGGCAGCAACACTTCTGGAGCCCGGTCAACGCGCCCGTCCTCGGCACCGACGGGAAGGTGAAACTGCTCGTGCACCGGGTGGAGGAGGTCACCGAACTCATTCGCGCCCGCGGCGGACCGGGCGGTGACAGCCGGGCCCGCGTGCTGGAGGCCGAGCTGTACACCCGCGCCCGGGAACTCCAGGAGGTCAACGAACGCCTGCGCACGGCACACGCCCGCGAACGCGAGGTCGCCCTGGCTCTGCAGGAGGCCCTGCTGCCCGCCCCCGGCCCCCTCGGCCACCAACAGGCGGCCGTGCGCTACCGGCCCGCCGTCGGCTCCCTGAACGTGTGCGGTGACTGGTACGACCTCGTCGACCTGCCCGACGGCTGTCTCGCGGTGGCCGTCGGTGACGTCGTCGGCCACGGCCTGTCGGCCGCCTGCGTCATGGGCCAGCTGCGCAGCGCGCTGAGCGCCGCCACCCGCGTGGCCGACGGCCCTGCCCGGGCTCTGGAGGCGCTCGGGCTGTACGCCCGTTCCGTCGACGGAGCCGAGTCGACGACGGCGGCGACGGCGTTCATCGACTGGGGCGACCACACCCTCACGTACAGCAGCGCGGGCCACCTCCCGCCCGCCCTGCTCCGGCCCGATGGCACGGTCACCTTCCTGGACCGGGCCACCGACCCGCCGCTCGGTGCCAGCCTCGAACACACCATCCGTCCGGAGGCCGTCACGCCCTTCGACGAGGGCGCCACGCTGGTCCTCTACACCGACGGTCTGATCGAGCGCCGCACCGAGGACATCGACGCCGGCCTGGCGCGCCTCGCCGACGCGCTGACCCGCCACCGCGACGCCGCCCCCGAGGACCTGGCCGACGCGCTCCTGGCCGATCTACTCCCTCCGATCGGCAACGCCGACGACACCGCTCTCGTCGTCATCCGCCTGTGAGACGAGCCGGTAGCGGCGCATCAGCGCTGTACGAGCCCCCCATCCTCGGGGAAGGCGCTCAGCCCTCCGCGGGCATGACGCGGGTCACCTCGTTGCTCAGGCAGACAGCCATGCCGAGGGGGTGTCGAAGGGCCTCTTCCAGAAGCTTGGGCACCTTGTCCCAGTTGAAGCAGGCTCGTGGTCGTCGTGTCCTTCGACTGCTGGACGGCCGGTGAGACGGTCGACTCGGGGGCCGAGGTGGGCGAGGTCCCGGTCGGGCGGGCGGACCTCCTTGACCGCGACCATCTTGTGCAGCACCAGGTCCCTGGCCCGCCAGACCGTCGCGCAGGTCGGCCACGGCGGACTCGCTGCGCGCGCTCTACCCCCGCGCGTCGTCGGACCCGGCCGGGGAGGCCGTACGGGAGC
This sequence comes from Streptomyces sp. NPDC050759, assembly GCF_044456945.1. Classification (NCBI taxonomy): domain Bacteria; kingdom Bacillati; phylum Actinomycetota; class Actinomycetes; order Kitasatosporales; family Streptomycetaceae; genus Streptomyces; species Streptomyces sp. NPDC050759. The sequence continues at coordinate 171,210 of NZ_JBITGI010000010.1, forward strand.
TCAGTGGGCCGGGTTGCTCTCGGCCGTCCGAGGCGCCGCCGTGGTGTCGGCGGGCGCGGACTGACCGACCTGCGGGGCAGACTCGGCCGGGGCGGCGGAGGAGTGCGCGGTGCCGTCCTCCTTCATCGCCTTGGCCTCGCTCCTGAGGATGCGCATCGACTTGCCGAGCCCGCGGGCGGCCTCGGGCAGCTTCTTCGAGCCGAACAGCAAGATGATCATGATCGCCACGATCAGCAGGTGCCAGGGCTCCAGTCCGTTGCGCAGCATGCCCCACGTCCCTTCTCCACACTCATGGTTGCCAGCTTGCGCAACTGTACAACCGCAGGCCCCGTCCCCGCCTCACTCGTCGGAGTCCTTCTTGTGGGGCGCTGCCGCGTACGCCTGCTCCGGTGTCATCGCGACCCCGTTGAGGGAGACCGTCTTGTAGGGGCTGACCTTGGCGCAGGTCTTGGCCTCGTCGGCGGTCTGGGCGTGTGCGTTGGAGACCGCGGCCTTCGTGTCGGCGGGTGCCGGCGAGGACGAACCGCCCGGATACGTGGTGCCGCTCGTCCAGTCGCTGCCGATCACCAGGGTCAGACCGGTACCGGTGCCCTCCACGAGGTGCGAGGTGGACAGCCCGAGCGCCTTGGCGGCCGTCTGGGCCTCGGCCTTCCGACCGGTGCCGTAGGTGAGGGTGGTGGTGGTCGCCTGGCTCGGCGCGTTGGCGGTGGTCGTCGCGGAGCTGAAGCCCTGGCCGGTGAGCGCGTTCGCGATCGCGGAGGCGCGGCCGGTGATCTCGGTGCCGTTCTCGACGGTCACGGCGATCTGGGAGGCGGGTACCGCCGAGGCCGAGGCCGTCGCGGAGGCCGCCACGGACTTCTTGCCGGAGCCGGTGGTCAGGGGCTGGTCGTCGGCGATGCTGGAGAAGAGGGCCTTGGCACCCGCGCCCACCACGACCCGGTTGGTGTCGTTCGGATCGGCGGCGGTCTGCATCGTGGTAAAGGTCATCCGCTTGGTGGGGACCTTGTTCACGTCGGCCGCGAGCCCGATCAGCTTCTTGACGCTGCCGAGGCCGTCGTCCACGGTGAGCGCCTTGGTGGCGGCGTCGGCGAGGTCGTAGACCGCGGTGGGATCCGTGAGCGTGCCCGCGCTCTTGAACTTCCGGATCATCGCGCTGAGGAAGATGTGCTGGGAGACCGTGCGGCCGAGGTCGCTGCCGTCCCCGAAGCCGTGGCGGGAGCGAACGAACTCCAGGGCCGCCTCACCCTTGAGGGTGTGGCTGCCCTTGGACAGTTTCAGGTGCGAGTAGGTGTCGTACACATTGTGGTCGACGCACACGGAGACACCGCCGACCGCGTCGGACATCTTGACCACGCCGGAGAAGTCGAGCTTGACGAAGTGGTCGATGGGGATGCCGGTGAGTTCGTGGATGGTGGCCACCTGGCAGGCGGGACCGTACTGGAGGGCGCTGTTGATCTGGCCGTAGTAGCCGGACGTGGACTGGCCACTCTCACTGTCCTTGCAGGCGGGGACGTCGACCATGGTGTCGCGGGGGATGCTCATGACGGTGGCGTTGGAGCGGTCCGCGGATATGTGCACCACCATCTGTACGTCCGCGTTGCCGTTCCCGGTCTGCACGCCGGTCTGGGAGCAGCCGCCGCCCAGCTTGCAGTCCGCCTTGCTGGTCCGGCCGTCCGAGCCCATGACCAGGATGTTGATCGGGGTGCGGCCGAACGCGTCGGCCTTCTCCGCACCGCCCTTGCCGTCGAGCGAGACGCTGTTGATGTTGCCGTTGAGGTGCTGGTAGAACCACCATCCGGCACCGGCCGTGGCCAGGACGAGGAGCGCCAGACACATCCCGACGATCTTCAGCACCCGCCTGCCGCGCCGTACCGGACGGGCCCGGCGACGCGAGCGCTTGCCACCGTGCGAGCGGGCCGCAGCCCGCGCCGCGGCCCGGCCTCCGGGCCGATGCGCTCCGCCGGGCCCGTCCGTCCGCTGCTCCGGCACCCGGCCGGTGCGGCTGCGCGTGGCCTGACCGCCCGGGCCGTCCCACGGGTCGCTCATCTACCACTCCCAGGAAACGGTCGGGCCTCTCAGGCCGGGCCATGGGGTGGGCGGCCGGGCGAGCGCGGCGGTGTACAGGCAGGCCAAGCGGGAACTCGCCTGGGTTGCGTAGTTGCGCAATCTAACAAACCCCTGGCCCGGCCAGCACGGAGCCCGCCGCATTTCACAGGTGAGAGATCTCATGGAGGAACGCGGCAACCTGGCGGACACATTCGCCTTCGCCCAGGGCGCTTTCCGCGCCCACGACGGCACCTGGCGCAGGAGGCGGATCAATGCCTGCGTGAGACGGTACCGCGCGCCGCGGCCGGGGCTGTACGGGCCGTGAGCTGGCCGACCATGACGCGGACCACGGTCACGATGTCGGGGTCGTCGACGTAGTAGACCTGCCGGCGGCCCTCACGGCGGGAGCGGACGAGCCCGGCGAGTTTCAGTTTCGCCAGATGCTGGCTGACCGCGGGCAGCGCACCGCCGACCCGGTCGGCGAGGTGGGTGACATCGCTCTCGCCCTGGGACAGCGCCCACATGATGTGCAGCCGGGCGGCGGAGGCAAGGAGTCCGAACGCGGCGGCCGCCTCCGTCAGTACGTCGGCGGACGGGTCCTCCGAACCACCGGCGAGTGTCATCACGGTCCCCTCCCGTCCCGCCCCGTCCCGGTCACTGTCGACGCACGCGCGCTGTCTCAGTGTAAGGGCGGCGGGGCGCTGTCCACGAGGACGTCTCCAGTTCGTTGATTGCGCAATGTAATAAGTGTGTGAAAGAACATCGACGACTTGTCACCAGGCACGGCAGGGCCCGTTCGTCTCTCGTCTCAGTCCCTAGGATTGCGCAATCAAGCAATTCAAAGGGTCGGCGCCCGGTGGACTTTCCCCGGCCCCGACCCGACTGGAGGACTACAACGTGGGCATCATCGGCTGGATCGTCCTGGGTCTGCTCGCCGGAGCCATCGCCAAGATCCTGCTGCCGGGACGGGACCCGGGCGGCCTGATCGGCACCACCCTCATCGGGGTCGCCGGGGCGTTCGTCGGCGGCTGGCTCTCCTCTCGCTTCCTCGACCGTCCGGTGGAGGGTCACTTCTTCGACCTCTACACCTGGGGAGCGGCCATCGGGGGCTCCCTGGTGCTGCTGATCGGCTATCGCCTGCTGTTCGGGAACTCGCGGAACTGATCCGAGGGCGCGGCCCGCAGGTCGGGGATTCGGGCAGCCGACGGCGCAGGTACGGCAGCACGCCCCGCTTCAGGAGAGACACCGACGCCGAAGCCCGTGGTGAGGACCGCGGGAGCGGGGTCATCCAACCGGCGTTGGCCACCGCCGCTCCGAACTCCGCGGCCGGGGCGGCGAAGCGCCGTCCGTATCCGATGAGCAGGAGAAGGGCCGCCGCCGCAGCCGACATTCGCGGCGCGACTACGGTGCCGACGCCGGTGGGAATTCTCGTGTGCTGAGTCTGCCCCCGTTGCCGGGCAGACCGCCCGCCAGACCCGGGACTTCGGCGCCGCCCGCCTGATTCACCACGCGGATGAGCGCGTTGCGCACCCTGGCCGAAGCTCCGGTCAGCCCCGAAGCCTCTTTGCTCAGCGAGACGTTGCCAAAGCAATGGCCAAGGCTGTGGAGTGTGCGCCCTTTCGGCGGGCACTCGTGCGTCACCAACTACAGATGGGGTGACACCGCATGGAGATCTCAGGCGTGATCAGCGCGATTGTCATCGGCATCGTGATCGGTGTCCTCGGCCGGCTCGTGGTCCCCGGGCGCCAGCACATCGGCATGCTGTGGACGATCCTGATCGGCATCGTCGCCGCCTTCATCGGCACGGGCATCGCGGCAGGCCTCGATGTCGCCGACACCAAGGGCGTCGACTGGGTCGAGTGGCTGATCCAGATCGCCGTGGCCGCGCTCGGGGTGGCCGCGCTCAGCAAGGTGAAGGTGCGCCACTGACGGGCCGGTGCGTCCAGAAGGCGTGCAGATCAACTCGAGGTCGCCCGCCGGATCGAGCCGACCAGCCCGATCCGGCGGGCGACGACCACTGCCCGGGTGCGGTCGCACAGGCGGTCGGACCCAGCCCGTTCACCCCTCGAGCGCCGCATCGCCCTTGAGTTGACGCCTCTCTCGGAGCAGGACGGCGACCGGCACCCGGATGCCGTAGCCCACGGCGCGTCTCGTGACGGACGTACCGGTGCTCTCGACGCGGGCCAACTGGTGCTCGGCCAGTTCGAGCAGAGCACGCTGCAACGGCCGGAAGCCCGGCACGGTGGAGTCCAGGAGGGCTCGCGAGTCGGTCATCGACGTTCTGGTCCTACGGCAGGTCAGGGCCACCAACTCCCGTACCCCCGGGGTGTCCTGGCCCTGCTCGAGGTCGGCACGGGTGACACCCGAGCGGTCCAGGTCCTCCTGCGGAAGGTAGAGGCGTCCTTCGGCCAGGTCGTCGGTGAGATCGGTCAGGAAGTCCAGGCGTTGCAGACCTTCGGCGAACGACCGGCAACGGGACCGGAAGACCTCGTCGCCGCCGCCCTCGTACTGCAGGTCCTCGATCAGCATCAGGGCCGGCAGGGCGAGGTTGTCGACGTAGCGCTGGAAGTCGGCTTCGGTGGCGTGACCGGTGAAGTGCAGTTCCTCGGTGGTGGCCTTGAGGTAGGTGTGCACCCAGTGATGGGGCAGCCGCCGCGCGGCCACGGTGTGCAGAAAGGCCCGCAGGACCGGGTCGTCGGCGCCCCCGGACTCCATCCCACGGTGACCTGTTCGGCCCAGGCCCGCCAGCGAGGCAGACGTTCGTGCAGCGGCCCCTGGTCGGCGAGGTCGTCGGTACGGGCCAGGAAGGCGTAGGCGGCGACCACGTGCGGGTGCAGTGCCGGAGCCACCAGCGGACGTACGGCGGCGTAGTGGGCGAGGATTCTGCGGGCGAAGACCCGAGCAGCCGTCGAACAGTCCGCGCGCAGGCCACGGTCCTCCACACCGGCGGCCGTCAGCCTGCGATCCCAACTCGGCACGTCGTACCGCCCTCTCTTCTCCGACTCGGCCCGCCGGATCACAGAAAGAGCGGTCGTGGTGACCTTAGCCCCCTCCCAACTGCGGGCGTACACCGATGACTTCTCGGTGAGTGGAGAGTTCGACGAGGTGCCGGGCCGTGCCTGCGGGATCGACGATCTGGTGGAGGTGTGCGCCGGGCAAGTGGGCTACCCGCCAGCCGCGTCGGCACGCCTCGTCGGCAAGTCCGTCGTACGGCGGGCCGAACAGCAGGTAGGAGCAGGGGTGGTCGTCCCAGCCGTCGGGGACCCGGATGTGCTGCTCGTAGTAGGACAGGGGCAGAGCGGGCTGCTCCTCCACGACCTCCTGTCGCATCTGCGGATCGGAGAACATGGGGGCGACGTCCGCCTCGTCCCACCAGTCGGTCCAGCGCGGCAGCCTGCCGTTCACGGCCTTCGGGCGGAGGAACTCCAGCAACTCGGGCGGGGCGACAGGGGTGGGCCCGATCCGGGCCGGCAGTGCGGCGTCGACAAAGACCGACGCGATCACCGCATGATCGAGGCCCGAGCGGACCACCGGGAGAAACAGGCCGGCGTTGCTGTGGGCGACCAGCACGAGGGGACGACCGGCCGGGACCTCGCGGAGGTCGTCGCGGACGGCGTCGACCACGCGGGGCCAGAAGGGCGCAGGGCCGGCGCCCACGTGCAGAAGGGACGGCACCCGTGCCTGATGTCCCGCCGCCACCAGGTGTTCGGCGACGGGGTGCCAGGTCGAGGGACCTACGGACGGGCTGTGCACGAGAACGAAGACCGGCTGCATGGGACGATCCTGTCGCCCACGCTGTCGGAGCCGCGACCGGCTCGGCCGACAGCAGAACGCGCACATGTGGAGCTTCCGCATAGCCCACCCCAGAACTATGTTGCGCCGCCACATGTGCCCGTGAATTGCGCCTTCCTACGGTGTCATACCTACCCGTCCCCACCGCACACGAGGAAGTGGCGCACATGGCCTCCGCAGCATCCGCTCCCCCGACGCCGACCAACTTGAGGCGCATCGTCGCCGCCAGCCTCATCGGCACCACCATCGAGTGGTACGACTTCTTCCTCTACGGCTCCGCGGCCGCGCTGGTCTTCAACAAGCTGTTCTTCCCCGACTCCGACCCGCTCGTCGGCACGCTGCTGTCCTTCCTCACGTACGCCGTCGGATTCGCCGCCCGTCCGCTCGGTGCCCTGGTGTTCGGGCATTACGGCGACCGGCTCGGGCGCAAGAAGCTCCTGGTCCTGAGCCTGCTGCTGATGGGCGGGGCGACCTTCGCGATCGGGCTGCTGCCCACCCACGCGACCGTCGGCACGGCCGCTCCCGTGCTGCTGACCGTGCTGCGCCTGGTCCAGGGCTTCGCGCTCGGCGGAGAGTGGGGCGGAGCCGTACTCCTCGTGTCCGAGCACGGGGACGCTCGACGGCGCGGCTTCTGGGCCTCGTGGCCGCAGACCGGCGCGCCGGCCGGACAACTCCTCGCCACGGGTGTGCTGTCGCTGCTGACCGCCGTACTGTCGGACGCCGCGTTCGGCAGCTGGGGCTGGCGGATTCCCTTCCTGCTCTCCGGCGTTCTGGTGATCGTCGGCCTGTGGATCCGGCTGTCCGTCGACGAATCCCCCGTGTTCAAGCAGGCGTTGGCGCAGGCGGAGGCCCGCAAGGCGGCGCGGGACGGCGCGGCCGAGAAGCTGCCGATCGTCTCCGTGCTGCGACACCACTGGCGCGACGTGCTGGTCGCGATGGGCGCCCGCATGGCGGAGAACATCAGCTACTACGTCATCACCGCGTTCATCCTCGTCTACGCCACCACCTCGGCCGGAGTCTCCAAGCAGACCGCCCTCAACTCGGTGCTGATCGCCTCGGCCGTGCACTTCGCGGTGATCCCCGCCTGGGGAGCCCTGTCGGACCGCGTCGGCCGGCGCCCCGTGTACCTGCTCGGCGCGGTCGGCGTGGGGCTGTGGATGTTCCCCTTCTTCTGGCTCATCGACACCGGCGGCTTCGGCAACATGATCCTCGCAGTGACCGTGGGACTCGTCATGCACGGCGCCATGTACGCGCCCCAGGCGGCCTTCTTCTCGGAGATGTTCGCGACCCGGATGCGCTACTCCGGTGCCTCCATCGGCGCCCAGTTCGCCTCCGTCGCGGCAGGTGCCCCGGCACCGCTCATCGCCACCGCGCTCCTCTCCGACTACGGCAGCTCCACTCCGATCGCCCTGTATGTCATCGCCGCGGCCGTCCTGACGGTCGTCGCCGTGGGTGTCGCCAAGGAGACGCGCCACCGGGACCTGGCCGACGCCGAGCCGACCACCGAGCCGGAGCCCGCGGCCAAGTCCCCCGCCGCGGACGCCCGGACCGCCTGAATCTGGGCGGTGCCCGACCCCACCGGCCCCCGTACGCGGCGTGCGTGCGGGGGTCAGTGGCGCGTCGGCGCGGACAACCGGTGCAGCCTCAGCGCGAGTTGGATCTCCAACGCGCGGGCGGGGTTCTGCCAGTCCTCACCGAGCAGGCGGCCCACGCGCTCCAGGCGCTGGGCGACGGTGTTCACATGGACGTGCAGCTCGTCCTTGGTGCGGGCCGGGCTCATCCCGCACGCGAAGTAGGCGTCGAGGGTGCGCAGCAGATCGGTGCCCCGCCGGTCGTCGTACGCGACGACCTGACCGATGGTCCGGTCGACGAAGCCCGCGATGTCCCGGTCACCGGCGAGGAGCAGTCCGAGGAATCCGAAGTCCTCGGCGGCGGCGCCGTCCCCCGAGCGGCCCAGGAGGCGCAGCGCGTCGAGGCAGCGGCGGCCCTCCTCGTAGGCGGCGGCCACGGCGTCCGGGTGGACGGCGAGATCACTGACCGGGGCCGAGGCACCTACGGTCACCGCCTCGTGGACGGCTGTTCCGAGGTGTCCGGCGGTGCGGCGGGCCAGTTCGGTGGCCGTGTCCCCGGCGGTGAGGGGCAGCAGCAGGACGGTGCCGCCGTCGCGGGCGGCGGCCAGGCCGTGCCGGGTGGCAGCGAGGTGGGAGGCCGCGGACCACAGGCGTCTGCGGGCGGCCGCCTCCTGGTCGGCGTCGGCCGCGGCGCCGTCGAGACGGGCGGCCAGCACGATGTGGGTGGCGTCCAGGTCGGCGTCCAGCCGGGCGGCGCGCTCGCGCAGCAGACGGGGATCGCGGTCGCGCGCGTCCAGCAGGTCGTCCAGGAGCTCGCCGCGCACCCGCTGTTCGGCCTCGGCGGCGGAACGCCTGGCCAGCAGGAGCAGCGAGGTGACCATCGCGGCGCGCTCCAGGGTGCGCTGGTCGACGGGGTCGAGTCCGGGGTGGCCGCGCAGCACGAGGGCACCCAGGAGTTCTCCACCGGCGGCGACCGCGGCGATCCAGTCGTCCTTGTGCCGCACGGCGTGGGCTTCGGCCCGGGAGGCCTCCAACGCCTCGGTGGGCGCGGCCTCGGAGAACTCGACCGTGCCGTCGAGGATTTCGGAGACGGCCGCGGCCACGTCGTGCACGCCACCACCACGCAGCACCAGCTCGGCGAGCCGGTCGTGGACGTCGGAGGCGCGCTCGATGACGCCGCTGTGATCCCGGATGATCTCGTTGGCCCGCTCCAGCTCGGTCAGGGCCGAGCGGGTCTCGGTGAGCAGGTTCGCGGTGTCGATGGCGGCCGCGGCCAGCGCGGCGAAGGAGCCGAGGAGCGCGATCTGCTCCCGCTCGAAGACCCGGGCACGCCGGTCCGCCGCGAACAGCACGCCGATGACGTGGTGCCCCAGCGTCAGCGGCACGCCGAGGATGGCGACCAGGCCCTCGTCCCGTACGCCCGCGTCGATGGTGAGGGTGTGCTGGAAGCGGTCGTCCTTGAAGTAGTCGTCGGTGACATAGGGACGGGCGGTCTGGGCGACCAGTCCGCCGAGCCCCTCGCCCATCCCGAGCCGCAACTGCTGGAAGCGGGCCGCGACGGAGCCCTCGGTGACGCGCATGTAGGTGTCGCCCCGCGCCGGGTCGTTCAGGCTGAGGTAGGCCACGTCCGTGCCGAGCAGGGACCGGGCCCGCTGCACGATGGCCCGCAGCACGGCGTCCAGGTCTCTGAGCCCGGCCAGGTCGTGGGCGGTCTCGAACAGGGCGGACAGCTCGGCCTCCCGCCGGCGTCGGCCCTCCAGCTCGGAGCGCACCCGCAGGGCGACCGCCTTGGCCTCTTCGAGCGCGGCGATCCGCTCGGGCGGCCTTCCCTCGGCGCGGGCGATCAGCACCGGCTGCTCGTAGGCGTCGGCGGACGCGCCCCTGGCGAGCAGCTCGAGGAAGGGTGCCTCGGCACTGCCCACGGGGCGCTCGGCGGACTGCAGGTGATCGCTGGACATGCCCACAGGATTGCTCATCGCACGCTCACCCCGTCAGGCCTGTGGAAAACTCCGGGCGGGGTGACGTGCGGCCGGATGCCGGTCAGTGCGCGGTCCAGCCGCCGTCGAGGACGAGCGATGTTCCGGTGACGAAGGACGCCTGCGGACCGCACAGGTACGCCACGGCCTCGGCGACCTCCTCCGGCTCGATGAGCCGCTTGAGCGCGCTGTCCTGGAGCAGCACCTCGGACACCACCCGCTCCTCGGGGATGCCGTGCGCAAGGGCCTGGTCGGTGATCTGCCGCTCAACCAGTGGGGTGCGCACATAAGCGGGGTTCACACAGTTCGAGGTCACTCCGTGGGGGGCGCCTTCGAGGGCGGCCGTCTTGGACAGGCCCTCCAGACCGTGTTTGGCGGCCACATAGGCCGCCTTGTAGGCCGAGGCGCGCAGGCCGTGGACCGAGGACACGTTGACGATCCGCCCCCACCCCTGCCCGTACATGTGCGGCAGGGCACCGCGGATCAGGCGGAACGGCGCCTCCAGCATCACGGTGAGCACCGTGTGGAACACCTCGGGCGGGAACTCCTCGATGGGGCGTACCAGTTGGAGGCCGGCGTTGTTGACGAGGACATCGGTGCCCGCGGCGGCGTGCTCGGCGGCGTCCAGGTCGGTGAGGTCGAGGACCAGTGGGTCCACGGTGCCCGCCAGCCCGGCGGAGCGCTCGGCGAGCGCGTCCAGACCGGCCGCGTCCCGGTCGACCGCTCTCACCTTGGCCCCGGCCGCCGCGAGCCGCAGTGCACAGGCGCGGCCGATGCCGCCGGCGGCGCCCGTGACGAGGGCGGTGCGGCCGCCGAGGTCGAGCGTGGGGGCGTGGGTGCCCGGGAGGGCGCTGCTAGCGGTCATGCCCCGATCCTAGGGAGCGCCCGACCCCCGCCACATGTGGTCACACCCCATACCTCACTCGGAATTCGTAGAGTCGAACCATGTGGGTGCGTCGGTCAGTGCCTGCTTGATCCGCTGCAGCCCGAACTCGTTCAGTTCCGGGAGGGCGTCCACCGCGAACCACCCCACCTCCAGCGACTCGTCGTCGTTGACCCGCGCCTCGCCGCCGACGGCCCGGCAGCGGAACGCGATGTCCATGTACTGGCAGATGTCGCCGTTGACGTACGTCACGGGCTTGAGCGCCTGGACGACGATCACCCGTTCGACGACGCAGTGCACTCCCGTCTCCTCCTCGACTTCCCGCACGGCACAGGCCGCGGGCTGCTCCCCCGGTTCCGGGATGCCACCGATCAGCGACCACTTGCCGGTGTCCGAGCGGCGGTGGAGCAGCACTCTGCCGTCGTCGTCGAGGACGACGGCGCTGACGCCGGGGAGCCAGAGCAGGTCATGACCTATGGACCCGCGCAGGGTGCGGATGAAATCAGGAGTAGCCATGTCCTCGACCCTAACCGCGGCGCCCTCGCACTCCGGCGCCGATCGCCCAGCCGAGCCCGCCCGCGGCGACCAGCACCAGGGCCATTTCGGGCAGGATGCCCAGCCGGGTCGCCGGGGTCTGCGTCGACCGCAGCGGCACCTTCTGCACCAGGGAGTCGGCCACGAACATCCCGGTCCTCTGAGTGATCTTCCCGTCCGGCATGATGATCGCGCTGACGCCGCTGGTCACCGGCACGGTGACGGTCCGGCTGTGCTCCACGGCACGCACCCGGGACATGGCGAGCTGCTGGTAGGTCATCTCGCTGCGGTCGAAGGTCGCGTTGTTGCTCGGCACGGAGATCAGCTGCGCGCCGTCGGTGACCTCGGAGCGCACGGCCCAGTCGAACGCGGCCTCGTAGCAGGTGACCAGGCCGACCTTGGCGTTGGCCATCTGGAACACGCCCGGCTTGGTCCCCCGGCTGAAGTCCTGGTGGACCATGGAGGTCCAGTTCTTGTTGATCGCGCCGACGAGGGAGCGCAGCGGAAGGTACTCGCCGAACGGCTGGATCTGCCGCTTGTCGTAGGTGTCGGTGGGGCCCTTGACCGGGTCCCACAGGATCTGCTCGTTGTAGAGCTTGCCGTCCCGTTCGACCACGCCGCCGACGGAGATCGGCGCGTCGATGGCCTTGGCCGCCTGCTCGATGACCACGGCCGCGTCCGCGTCGGTGAAGGGGTCGACGTCGGAGGAGTTCTCCGGCCACAGCACGATGTCGGGCTTCTCGACCTTGCCGGCCTTCACCTCGGCGGCCAGCCGCTGGGTCTCCCGCGCGTGGTAGTCGAGCACGGCCCGCCGCTGGGCGTTGAACTCAAGGCCCGCGCGCGGCACGTTGCCCTGGATGGCCGCGACGGTCACGGTGCCGTCCTCGGCCTTGTCGCTCACCAGCGTCCGGGCCGCGAGCGCCCCGACCACCGGCACGGCCACGCTCAGCAGGGCCACGGCCGCGGCCGGACGTCGTACGGCACCGGTCCCCCGCCGCTCCACGACCAGCCGAACGATCTCGTACAGGCCGAACCCGCACAGCACGACGGCGAAGCCCAGGACGGGCGTGCCGCCCACCGCGGCGAGCGGCAGGAAGACGCCGTCCGCCTGTCCGAACGCGATCTTGCCCCAGGGAAAGCCATGGAACGGGGCACGCGCGCGTGCCGCTTCCGCGGCGATCCACACGGCGGCCGCCCACACCGGCGAGCCCGGCAGCTTCGACACCGCGGCGACGCCGACGCCGACCAGCGCGATGAAGATCGCCTCGATCGCCACCAGAGCGAGCCAGGGCCCGGGGCCGACCTCGACGCCGGTCCACACCAGCAACGGCAGCAGGAAGCCCAGGCCGAAGAGATAGCCGAGACCGAAGGCCGCCTTCCAGCCGCGGCCGCGCAGCACCCAGCCGAAGACGGCGAAGGCGGGCACGGCCAGCCACCACAGGGTGCGGGGCGGGAAACTGACGTACAGCAGCACTCCGGAGAGCGCCGCGGCGGCGGCCGGGACGAGACGGCGGAGCCGGGCGGCCCAGCGGGAGGCGGGCGCGGACTGCGGTTCCAGCTGGTCCGACTCGTCCACGGAAGTTGCGGTGACGGTCACTCCGGGAGTGTACGGCCGTTGACCTTGGCGTCGACAGCGCGGTCCGCCTGGTGACCGCGACCCGTGGCCGGGCACCTGAACCGTGATGCGGCCGGGCAACCCCGCGCAACTCGTCCACAAATCACCCATCAGCCGTTACGGTGTGCCGGAGTCCCTGTCGTACGGCCCTTGCGTGCGGGCGGCGAGGACCACAGGTCGGGGGACCGGGGTTTCGGGGGGCGGGGTGGGTTCCACGGGGATGACGTCTGTGGCCGGTTCTGCGGAGGACGGCGACAGACGAAACGTTTCCGACGCGGTGGGCGTGCTGGTACTCGGAGCCAGTGCCACCTGGTCGCTGATCACCGCCGCCGCACACGACGGCCGTCCGGAGGGCGTCCTGCTCGCCTTGCTGGCCGTGGCCGCGGGGTATGCCGCCGGCCGGATCTCGGGGGCGCTGCTGCCGGTCGCCGCCCCGTGCGCCGCCGCGCTGACCGGACTGGGCCTGGCGGTGGGGCTCCCCCACCTCGCACCGGGCCCCGAGATCGCCGCACCGCTCGGTCACGCGGGCGCCACGGCCGCCCTGCTCACGCTCGCCACCGGCGCCGCCTGCTGCGCCGCCTGGACCACCGGATCGCCCGCCCTGCGGCTCGTCCTGCGCCTGATGGCCGTCGGCATCGCGGTGGCCTCGGCCGCCCTGGGATCGGTCTCCGGGCTGGTCACCTGTACGGCGGTGCTGCTGTGCTCCCTCGCGGCGGGCCAGATGCGCCACCGCGGTCCGGGCATCGCGGGTCTCACCCTCGCCGCGACCGCGGTGACCGGCCTGACCTGGGCGGTGGCCGGGAACGCGGTACCGGAAGGACTCGCCGAGTCGCTGCGCGGCCGGCTCACCCCGCACCGCATCGGCCTGTGGCACGACGCCCTGGGCCTGGCCCGCGAGGACACCGCCCTCGGGGTGGGCCCGGGCCGCTTCGGTGAGCTCAGCACGACGGCGGCCCAGTCACTGCTGCCCGACGGGAAACCACACTCGGCACCGCTTCAGATGGCCGCCGAGCAGGGGCTGGTCGGGGCACTTCTGCTGGGGGCGGCCTTTTGCTGGCTGCTGTACGCGCTGTGGCGCTCTCCCCGCCCCACGCCCGTCGTCCTCACCGCGGGCGCGGCCCTGACGGCGCTGGCGGCGATCGCCGCGGTCGGCAACGCGCTGAGCTTCACGATGGTGTCGGTGGGAGCGGGGCTCCTGGCGGGTCTGGCGACGGCCCACCCGCTCACCGAGGAACCGGCCCCGAAGTGACCGATCGGCCCGGTCTCAGTGTCGCGGACCCGTGACGCCGGGCCGCAGCCGGTCGCGGATGACGCGTACGGCGGACTCCGCGTCGTCCACGGTGATCGTGAACGTATGCCCGTCCCACAGTTGGAGGACCACACCCTCACCACGGCGTACGACCACCGCGGTGCCCTTCTCGGGGCGCCACCGGTACCCCCAGCCGCCCCACTGGCGCGGGTTGACGTGGGGGGTGAACTCGGCACCGGCGACGTGCGCCAGCGGGATCCGCCGACGCGGTACGCCGATGTGGCCGCAGCGCACCTCCAGGCACTCCATGTCGACCTTGAGGGCGACATGGACGAAGCCGAGCGTGAGGAAGAGGACGAGCAGCCCGGCCGCGATGCAGCCGACCACGGACATGACCAGCGGGGCGACGCCCGAGGTCCACGCCGAGTCGACGGCGAGCTCTACGCCGAGCGCCACGATCGCGGCGCCGCAGAGCGCCAGCAGCCACTGGACCCGGTTGGAGGCCCGACCGGTCCAGACGTCGGTGTGGTGCGAGGTCTGCTCGCCGTGGGGGTGGTCCCTCATGCCTACGAGGTTACTCAGGTTTCGCCGTGCTGGTAGCTCGTCGCGGAGAGTGACTGCTCCGGGTGGGGCTCTCCGGCCACCCGCGGCGGTCAGCGCGCGGGGGTGGCCGTGCGCAGAAGCCGGCCTTCCGCGTAGGCCAGGGCGGGCGCGGGCAGGGCGCTTCCCTGGCGTCCGCTCAGCAACACCGTGAGGGTGCCGGTGGCCGCGGCCTCGCGCGCGGGCCTCTCGCCGATCCGGCGCAGCGCCTGGGCGGCGACCGCTCCGGCGGAGCCGTGCAGGACGAGTGGCGGACGGCCGGGACGCTGTACGGCCGCGCGGATGCGCTCGGCGACCAGTTCGTAGTGGGTGCAGCCCAGCACGACGGTGGTCACGTCCTCGGGGGTCAGGGCGGCGGCCGCGGTGACGGCGGCGTCGATGGCGGCCTCGTCGGCGTGCTCCACCGCCTCAGCCAGGCCGTGGCAGGGCACCTCGGTGGCCGGTACCCCGTCGGCGAACTCCTCGAGGAGACCGCGCTGGTAGGGGCTGCCGGTGGTGGCGGGCGTCGCCCAGATGGCGAAGGGGCCGCCGCCGGACGCCGCGGGCTTGATCGCGGGGACGGTGCCGATGACCGGCAGACCCGGTTCGAGGCGGGCGCGCAGGGCGGTCAGGGCGTGCACGGTGGCGGTGTTGCAGCCGATGATCAGGGCTTCGGGACCATGGGCGGCGGCGGCCTCGGCGAGGTTCAGAGCGCGCCCGATGATGTCGTCCGGAGTCCGGGGGCCCCACGGCATGCCGTCGGGGTCGAGGGAGAGCACGAGATCGGCGTCGGGGCGCAGTCGCCGTACCGCGGCGGTGGCCGCCAGCAGGCCGATTCCGGAGTCCAGGAGCGCGATCTTCACCCGGCCACGATAGACGATGTGCCCTTGAACGCCGGTCCGGTGGGGCAGACTGCGCGCGTGAGCGCCATCGCGTGGACCGCCGCCGTATCCCTCGCCGCCTGGCTGTGGCTGCTGCTCTGCCAGGGCTTCTTCTGGCGCACGGATGTGAGACTCCCGCCGGAGCGGGATCCGCGGGCCTGGCCCTCGGTGGGTGTGGTGGTGCCGGCTCGCGACGAGGCCGAGGTGCTGCCCGCGAGTCTTCCCTCTCTCCTGGCCCAGGACTATCCGGGCCGGGCGGAGGTCTTCCTCGTCGACGACGGCAGCACGGACGGCACCGGGGAGCTGGCCCGCGAGCTGGCGCGCCTGCGGGGCGGGCTGCCGTTGACCGTGTCCTCGCCGGGCGAGCCGCCGGCGGGGTGGACGGGCAAGCTCTGGGCGGTGCGCCACGGCATCGGCCTGGCACGCGCGCGTGGCCCCGAGTACCTGCTGCTGACGGACGCCGACATCGCCCACGAGCCGGACAGCCTGCGGCGGCTGGTGGCCGCCGCGCACGCCGGTGGCTTCGACGTCGTCTCGCAGATGGCCCGCTTGCGGGTGGAGAGCCTGTGGGAGCGGCTCGTGGTGCCGGCTTTCGTCTACTTCTTCGCGCAGCTGTATCCGTTCCGCCGGATCGGCAGGAAGGGGGCTCGTACGGCGGCCGCGGCCGGCGGCTGTGTCCTGCTGCGCGCCGAGACCGCCGAGCGGGCGCGGATCCCGGACGCCATCCGGCAGGCGGTCATCGACGACGTGGCCCTCGCGCGGGCGGTCAAGGGCGGTGGCGGCCACATCTGGCTGGGCCTCGCCGAGCGGGTGGACAGCGTGCGCCCCTATCCCCGGCTGCACGACCTGTGGCGGATGGTGTCGCGCAGCGCCTACGCCCAGCTCCGCCACAACCCCCTGGTACTGCTCGGCACGGTGGCCGGGCTCGCGCTGGTCTACCTGGTGCCGCCGGTCGCCGTCGTCACCGGCCTGGCCGCGGGGAGTACGGCGACCGTGGTGCCCGGTGCTCTCGCGTGGCTGGTCATGACGGGGACGTACGTCCCGATGCTCCGCTATTACCGGCAGCCGCTGTGGCTCGCGCCCCTGCTGCCGTGCACCGCGTTCCTCTATCTCCTGATGACGGTCGACTCGGCGGTGCAGCACTACCGGGGGCGTGGCGCGGCATGGAAGGGCCGCACCTACGCGCGCCCGGACGCCGTTGCCGGCGAGGAGGGGTGAGGCCTCACTTGCGGCCCGGTGTCCAGTTCATGCCCCAGCCGTAGACCTGGTCCACCGTCCGCTGCGGGCTCACTCCACGGTCGGGCACCAGATAGCGGGCCTCGCGCTGGACGACCAGGTCGTCGCCGGTGTTGGTGATCAGGGCCAGCGCGCACACCGTCGAGGGCACCGTGCACTCGTCGAGGGAGAAGTCGATCGCGGCGCCGTGCTGCGGCTGGAGGGTGACCGTGGCGTGCAGGTCGGCGAAGGACCGCGCCCCCTCGTAGATGGTCACGAAGACCAGGATGCGCCGGAAGTCCCGCTGGTGGTCGAGATTCACGGTGAGGTTCTCGCCGCTCGCGAGGGCACCGGTGCGGTCGTCGCCGTCGAGGTGGATGTACGGCGGCTGGTGCAGGGCTCCATAGGCGTTGCCCAGCGCCTGCACGACCCCCTTGCGGCCGTCGGCGAGCTCGTAGAGGGCGCACAGATCGAGGTCGAGGTCGGCGTGCATGGGCACCGCGCGACCGCGCTTGCTGCCCCAGCCCGAGAACTGTTTGCGTACCTGCCAGTTGAGGTTCACGCGCATCGCGCCCGAGGTGCCGCCCTGTTTGGCGAGGGAGACCGAAGGCGCCGACTTGGTCAGCGTGACCTTGGCGAGGCGGACCGGTTGCGCAGGTGGGGCGGGCGGCGGGGCCATGGGTGCTGTCTGCTGGGGTTCGTCGACGGTAATGCCGAAGTCCGTTGCGAGACCTTCCAGTCCGCTGTCGTAGCCCTGCCCGACGGCACGGAATTTCCAGGCGCCCTGACGACGATAGAACTCCCCGAGAACGAAAGCGGTTTCTACTGTCGCGCCCGTGCTGTCGAACCGTGCCGCCACGGTGCCCCGCCCGGCATCCCGTACTTCGATGTAGAGATCCGGGATCTGGGCGAAGGTCCCGCCGTCCGCGGAGGCCGCGAGTACGACGGTCTCCACCGACGGCTCCACGCGCGCGAGGTCGACGAGCAGGGTGTCGGTCACCCGGCCGCCGTCGGTCCGTTTGCCCTCGTGGCGCACGGCTCCGGAGGAGTGCTGCGGCTGGTTGTAGAAGACGAAGTCGGCGTCGGAACGGACCTTTCCGCCGACGAGCAGCAGGGCCGAGGCATCCGCGTCGGGGACTCCCGGTCCCGAGCGCCAGCCCAATTCGACACGCAGTGCCGTCGTGGGCACCGGAGCGTTCGACCCTTTCGGCATTGACATGTCCGCCCCCATCAGATGTCGGCAGTCCAGGACTCGCCCCGGCGGCCCTTCGAGTTCTACCCGCTCAACCTATTCCCCCGGCACAGCGAACTCCCATCCCGCGGACAGGAAGATCGCCGGTCAACCGTCGGTAACCCGCTGGGAACTCGGCCTTTACACGGATGGGACCTGGATTGGCGTCCCTTTTTGCCGAGTTCGCTCGGATTGGGGATCCCGCGTCACTGCCGACACGGAAAACAACCCTCTTATCGGTCTCCCCAACCAGCACATCGTGGGCTTAACTTATGTGCCATGACCTCCCCCCGCTCCACTTATGGCGGCGGCTACTACTCCGCCTCCTTCCCGGACACTCCGATCTACGACTCGCTCGTGGCCGAGCGGGGCACCCCGCAGATCGCCCCGATCCGGGTCCCTGCCGCGTACGACGTCCCGGCAAGCAACCTGCCCGCGCTTCCGTCCGGCCTGCCCGCTCTTCCCGCGGGTCCCTCCTACTCCTCCTACGGCTACCCGCAGGCGCAGCAGCCCTCTCCGCTGCAGCAGGCGCCCGGGGCGTACATCCCGCAGCAGGCGGCCGCGCCTCGCGGTTATCCCGGGCCGCAACAGCATCAGCAGCAGCCGCGTCCGGCCGGCCCCGGCATGGGCACGGGCTACGAGGCGATGCGCCCCGCGGCTCCCCGGCCCGCTCCGGCGGCTCCCTACCAGGACCCGTACAACAACCAGCAGTACCGCGGGTACTGATTCCCCTGCCGGGCTGTCGGTGCCGGCTGGCACGATGGCCTCATGGGGAATGCGCAGCTGCTGTCGATCCACGTCCATCCGGTCAAGGCGTTCCGGGGTCTGGCACCCCGGGAGGCCGAAGTGGAGCCCTGGGGGCTGGCCGGAGACCGGCGCTGGGCGCTGGTCGACGACGGGGGAAAGGTCGTCACACAACGCCAGCAGCCGCGCCTCGCGCCGGCCGCCGCCGAGCTGTTGCCAGGCGGCGGCGTCGTTCTGTCCGCGCCCGGCATGGATCCGCTGACCGTGCCGGTCCCCGAGCCGGCCGAGACCATCACGCTGGACATCTTCGGGGACAAGGTCGAAGGGGTACCCGCCGCCGACGCTGCCGCGCACGCGTGGTGCAGCGAGTACCTCGGCGCCCGGACCCGCCTCGTCCACATGGACGACCCCGCCACCCGCCGCCCGGTCGAACCCGAGTACGCGCGGCCGGGCGAGACCGTCACCTTCGCCGACGGATACCCGCTGCTGCTCGCCTCCGCGGCCTCCCTCGACGCCCTCAACTCCCTGATCTCCGAAGGCCGGCACGCGGCCGAGGGCCCCCTGCCCATGAACCGTTTCCGGCCGAACGTCGTGGTGGGCGGCACCGACCCCTGGGCCGAGGACGACTGGAAGCTCCTCGCGATCGGGGACGTGACCTTCCGGGTGGCCAAGATGTGCGGGCGATGCGTGGTGACCACCACCGACCAGGCCGCCGCCGTCCGCGGCAAGGAGCCCCTGCACACCCTGGGCCGGCACCGCCGCTTCGGCAGCAAGCTCGTCTTCGGACAGAATCTGGTGCCCCGGTCCCGCGGCACGATCCGGGTCGGTGACCCGGTGACGATTCTCGAATAGGGAAGCGAGCACGGGGTGGCGCGGCGGCCGGCTGACAAAGTTCCGCCAAAGATCCACCCGGGCCCGGACCACGGGAACACCGTTCGAGGGCCCGCCGTTGGGACTTTCATGAGGAGTTCATGAGAGGACCCGGCCGCAGGTGATTTTGCTCTCTCTTCGGCCGGTCCCGCACGTGAACGACTCCGCCGGGGTTATCACGGAGCGGGAAGGGGGTGCGGACGGTGCGAGCGATCAGCGGACTCTGGCGTTGGCGGGGCAACCCGCTGCGCCGCGGGACCGACCTGGCCGAGGCCTGGCTGGGTCTGTTGGCCCTGCTGCTGATCCTGGTCGTCGGACCGGTGATCGGGTCCGTCACCGGGGGTGTGGCCCAGGACGCGCTGCAGCGGTCGGTCCGTGAGCAGCAGGAATCCCGTCGGCTGGTCACAGCGACCGTGATCCGCAAACTGGACCGCTCGCCGCTGGAGGCCGACCCCGAGGCCGCCTCCGGGCGGGATGTGCGCAGCCGTGTGGTGGCCGACTGGACCGCACCGGACGGCACCACGCACAAGGGCACGGTGATGGCCGCCCTCCAGACCCCGCACCGCGGCGACCACTTCAGCATGTGGACCGACCTCCACGGACGCATAGCGGCCCGGCCGCTGGACTCCGCGACCGCCACCACCCATGCCGTCCTCGCGGGCACAGGAGCGGCACTGCTGACCGCGGGCCTGATCGAGGGCGGCAGGCGGCTCGCCGTCTGGCGCATGGTCCGTCGCCGGTACGCCCGTTGGGACCAGGCATGGGACCGCGCGGGCCCGGACTGGGGCCGGGCCGGCACCGGCAGCTGACGGCCTTACGGCTCTGGTCAAGCCACCACCCGCGCGCACGCTACGGTGGACCGGCCGAGGTTCTTCGGCAGCACAAACCCGCGTACGTCGAGGTGGGGGCACAGCAACG
Source organism: Streptomyces sp. NPDC050759 (assembly GCF_044456945.1). NCBI lineage: Bacteria > Bacillati > Actinomycetota > Actinomycetes > Kitasatosporales > Streptomycetaceae > Streptomyces > Streptomyces sp. NPDC050759. The sequence continues at coordinate 191,314 of NZ_JBITGI010000010.1, forward strand.
CCATGGCACAGGGCACGGTCCAGGTGACGCACACCGGTACATCGCGGTGGCGGCGCCGCACGGGTGAGTACGCGTCCCTCGCCGCTGCCCTGGAGGCCGCGGCCGACGGCGACGTGCTCACGGTCGCGCCCGGCACCTACCGGGAGAACCTCGTCGTGCAGCGGGCGGTGACCCTGCGCGGCCCCGAAGGCTCGCCCGGCTCCGTGCGCATCGCGCCCCTGGACGGGGTGCCGTTGACGGTGCGCGCCTCCGCCGTGGTGCAGGATCTGCACGTGGAGGGCCAGGACGCCGCAGCGCCCGCCCTGCTCGTCGAGGAGGGCACCCCGGAACTCGCCGACATCCGGGTCGTCACCCGGTCCGCGGCCGGCATCGAGGTCCGCGGCGGAGCCCGCCCGACCGTGCGGCGCTGCACCGTCGACAACCCGGCCGGCATCGGCATCGCCGTACTGGACGGCGCGGGCGGGGTCTTCGAGGAGTGCGAGATCGTGGCGGCCGGCCAGTCCGGCATCGCGGTGCGCGGCGGCGCCCACCCCCGCCTGGAGCGCTGCCGGGTCCATCACACCTCCGGCGCGGGACTGGCGGCCACCGGCGAGAACTCCGGGCTGGAGGCCGTGGGTTGCGAGGTCTACGAGGTCCGCGGCAGCGGCGTGCAGATCACCGGCCGGGCCACCGCCCACCTCACCGACTGCGATGTGCACCGCACCACCGCCGACGGCGTCACGCTCGACACCGACGCGGTGCTGACCCTCGCCGACTGCCGTATCCACGACATCCCGGAGAACGCGGTCGACCTGCGCTCTCGCTCGGTGCTCACCCTGACCCGCACGACGGTCCGTCAGTTCGGGCGCAACGGCCTGTCGGTGTGGGATCCGGGCACGCGCGTGGACGCCAACCAGTGCGAGATCTTCGACAGCACCGGCGACTACCCGGCCGTCTGGGTCAGCGACGGCGCCACCGCCGTACTGGACTCCTGCCGGGTGCGCGACGTGCCGGACGCCCTGTTCGTCCTCGACCGCGGCTCCCGCGCGGACGTCGTCGACAGCGACATCTCGCAGGTCCGCAACACGGCCGTGTCGGTGAGCGACGGCGCCACGGCGCAGCTCGACGACTGCCGGATCCGGGACGCGGCGACCGGCGCCTGGTTCCGCGACCACGGCAGCGGCGGCACCCTCAACAACTGCACCGTGGACGCCACCCAGACCGGCGTGATCGTCACCAAGGGCGCCGACCCGACGATCGAGCGCTGCACGGTCGACTCCCCCGCCGAGGCGGGCTTCTACGTGTCGGCGGGCGGCCGCGGCAGCTTCCTGAACTGCCGGGTGACGGGCAGCGGCGGGTACGGCTTCCACGTGATAGACGGCTGCCGTACCACGCTCAAGAAGTGCCGCACCGAGCGCTGCGCGCGCGGTGGTTACGAGTTCGCGGACGCCCCGGACGCTGCGGCCGGAGCGGGTCCCGTCGTCGAGGACTGCACCAGTGACGAGAGCGGGGGCCTGACCCCGCCCGCGGCCCGGGAGCCCGCCGTACAGACCGAGTCCCGCTCGACCGGTCTGCTGGGTGCGATCCCGGGGCAGCGGATCACCGAGCAGGAGCCGCTGGTCGTCCCCGCGGAGCCGGAGAAGCCCTCGCGCACCTCGAAGGCCGTTCTCGGCGAACTCGACGCGCTGGTGGGCCTGGACAGCGTCAAGCGCGAGGTACGGGCGCTCACCGACATGATCGAGGTGGGCCGGCGGCGCCGGCAGGCGGGCCTCAAGGCGGCGTCCGTCAAGCGCCACCTGGTCTTCACGGGCTCCCCCGGCACCGGCAAGACGACGGTCGCCCGGCTCTACGGCGAGATCCTCGCCTCCCTCGGTGTCCTGGAGAAGGGCCATCTCGTCGAGGTGTCCCGCGTCGACCTGGTCGGCGAGCACATTGGTTCCACCGCGATCCGCACCCAGGAGGCCTTCGACAAGGCGCGCGGCGGAGTGCTGTTCGTCGACGAGGCGTACGCGCTGTCGCCGGAGGACTCGGGCCGGGACTTCGGCAAGGAGGCCATCGACACGCTGGTGAAGCTGATGGAGGACCACCGGGACGCGGTCGTGGTGATCGTCGCGGGCTACACCGCCGAGATGGAGCGGTTCCTGTCGGTCAACCCGGGTGTGGCGTCCCGTTTCTCACGGACCATCACCTTCAGCGACTACAGCCCCGAGGAACTCCTCAGCATCGTGGAGCAGCAGGCCGAGGAGCACGAGTACCGGCTGGCACCGGGCGCCGCTCAGGCTCTGCTGAAGTACTTCACGGTGCTGCCCAAGGGTCCGGCCTTCGGCAACGGCCGTACCGCGCGCCAGACCTTCGAGGCGATGGTGGAGCGGCACGCGAGCCGGGTCGCCCAGGTGGACGACCCGACCACGGACGACCTGACCCTGCTCTACGCCGAGGATCTGCCCGAGTCGTCCTGAGACCGCGGACCCGGCACGTCCGGCTGCAGCCGGCCCAGGAGCTTCGCCCGCTCCTCGGCGAAGACGGGGTCGGCCTGGTAGTCGGAGTGGCCCAGGATCTGCGCGGGCAGCGGGTGCAGTTCGGTACGGCCGTAGGCGAGCGGGTCCTTCAGGGGTTCCCGGTCCACCTCGGGGCCGCAGTCGCCGGGGAGCCGGACCGGGCCGCCGATGGGGTCGGTGAGCCGGTAGAGGTTGCGCCAGCAGTCCACGTCGTGGTGCAGCGCGGTGAGCGCGGCCGGACCGAAGTGGGCCGGGAACCAGCGGCCGTAGAGGCGCTCCAGCGGGGAGCCGTAGGTCAGCAGGGCGACTCGCTTGCGGACCGCCGGCTCCAGCTGCCAGGCCGCGGCGGCCGCGAGTACGCTTCCCTGGGAGTGGCCTGAGATGACCAGTCGGCCGTGTGTGGCCCGGGTCCAGGTGGCGATCCGCCAGGTCAGGTCCGGTACGGCGCGTTCGGCGTAGCAGGGCGGGGCGAAGGGGTGGGCGGCGCGCGGCCAGAACGTGCCGACATCCCAGAGGATGCCGATGGTCCGGCGCGCGGAGGGGTCCTTGTAGGCGCGACGGCCCCAGGTGACGAACAGGATGAAGCCGAGGCCGATCAGCCAGGAGCCGAGGGCTTGGGCGGTCTCCGCGGCGCTCTCGACGAAGGCGTACGCCCCGTCGGCGGCCTTGCCGGGTGTCTTGTGGGAGGTCAGGGCGCCCACCAGCGCTCCGGCGCCGAGGAGCAGGGTGCTCGCCGACGTCACCCCGATCAGACGGGGCCCCCGGTCCGTCAGCGCCGCCATCGCGCGGGTGCGGGCGATACGGCGGGTCCGTGCCGCGTCCTTGGGCTCCGCGGGGTACTCACTCTCCACCGTGCCCAGTTGGTCCCGGCCGGAGCGCCAGGTGCGCCGGCCGAGCCAGGCGCAGTGCCCCAGCAGCACGAGAAGGACCAGCGGGATCACGGACGCCTGCCAGGTCAGCAGGACCGGCGGGCCGAGGATGGTGGTGCCGGTGCCGTCCAGCCAGTCCGCCATGCGCTGCGAGACGCCGCCGGACATCACACCGCCCAGGGCGCAGGCCAGCGTCGCCACGGCGGGTCCGGCCAGGCCGCGCATCGCGGCGCGCGGGTCGGGATGCGTGCGGTACAGCAGGTGGGCGACCACGGCCAGGGCGACCACCAGCAGTCCCTGCGCCGAGGCGATGCCGCCGAAGGTGGCGTCCCCCGCCAGCCGGCCCTGCGACTCCCATCCCGGCCGCTCCCACCCGGCGTACACGGCGGCCAGAGCGAGCAGGAGGAGTGCGGTGAGCGGCAGACGCCGTACGAGATGCTCGTCGAGCCGGCGGTCGAGATGCCTCTCGGTGCGGCCTCGGCGGCACACCACCCAGACGACGGCGATTCCGGCGCCGACGAGACCGGCCTCCAGGATCCGGCCGAGGGTGTCGAGCAGTGCGGGGCCGCCCGGCTCGCGGTCGAAGCGGGCCGCCGTCGAGCTGACCGCCGCGGCGATCGTCAGCAGGCCCGCGGCGGTGTGCGCGGCCCGCAGGCGGGCGACCAGGCGGCGGCCGTACCAGAACCCGGGCCGGCCGAGGGCGGTGCGGCCGTCGTCCTCCTCCGGATCGCCCTCGCGCGACATGGGCTGTTGGGACTCGTAGGCGCTCCAGGTGCGGTGGGACAGATACCAGAGGAGGGCGGTGAGCGCGGCCGGGACAAGGGCAGCGAGGGCGAGGCGGCGGCCCGGCCTGCTCCACCAGCCGCCGTCCGACAGGTCGGGCGAAAGGAAGCCCAGCCAGGAGTGCGACTCGGCACACGCGCGGGTGCCCGCGCACTGCCAGGCCACGAGGTCCAGGGCGACCTCGCAGGCGGCGGCGACCAGCAGAACGGTCAGGGTCAGACCGGCGAGTCGTACCAGGAGGCCGTAGAGGCGCACGGTCCTTTTGCGGCCGCGTGCGGTGGGGCGCATCCAATGGGCGAGGTTGACCACCATGAACGGCAGCAACAGCAGCCACAGGGCGCGGGTGCCGTTGCCGGAGGTGAGGTTGCACCAGACGTACGCCTCGGGCACCGGGCCGGTGCGGGCGTCGCGCTGTCCCTTCTCGGCGTCGACGTCGTCGGCGCGGCGGAAGACGGCCGCGATGTCGTCGCCGGTGATCCGGACCGTGCGCGGATCGTCGAGCATCTTCTCCGGCGTGGTGCCGCCCACTCCGTGGACCAGGAGCTCCAGGGCGGTTCCGGATTCTTCTGGCCGGGCGGCCGAGCCGTCCCCGCCCATGGTCGTGACACGTTCCACTGTTGTCGCACTTCCCCCGTGACGCGCTGTCGGCATCTGTCCGTGCGGGCACAAGGATCTCCGGTCTGCGCGGTGCGCACACCCCTCGTCACGGAATCTCCCCGATCCGGGTGACAGCCGGAACCCGGGTGTCATCCCGGTGACCGGAGCGCGACGGGGCGGTCGGTGGCACTCCCCGCCGGGGCCCGTGCGAGTATGGGACGTCCCGCGCACCAGGGTCGGGCAAAATGTGCTTGTGGGAGAGGGTGCGCAGGGCATGTCGGACGGCCCCAGGCGAAAGGACCGGAGCGTACGTGAGTGAGAATCAGAACCTCCTCGCGGAGCAGCGCCGCGCCCTGATCCTGGACGAGGTCCGGCGCCGCGGCGGGGTGCGCGTCAACGAGCTGACCCGCAAGCTCGGCGTGTCGGACATGACGGTGCGGCGCGATCTGGACGCGCTGGCCCGCCAGGGTGTGCTGGAGAAGGTGCACGGCGGCGCCGTCCCGTTGGTCGAGGCGAGCACGCACGAGCCGGGCTTCGAGGCGAAGTCGGGTCTGGAGCTGACCGCCAAGGAGGACATCGCGCGGTCGGCGGCGGAGCTGGTCGCTCCGGGCACCGCGATCGCGCTGTCGGGCGGTACGACGACGTACGCGCTGGCCCATCATCTGCTCGATGTGCCCGATCTGACCGTCGTCACGAACTCGGTGCGGGTCGCCGACGTGTTCCACGCGGCGCAGCGCACCACGGGCCCCCGTCAGGGGGCGGCCACCGTCGTGCTGACCGGCGGTGTGCGCACCCCGTCCGACTCTCTGGTGGGCCCGGTGGCCGACCAGGCGATCGGGGCGCTCCACTTCGACGTGCTCTTCCTCGGTGTGCACGGCATATCGGTCGAGGCCGGACTGTCGACGCCGAACCTCGCGGAGGCCGAGACCAACCGGCGTCTCGTGCAGTCGGCACGGCGGGTCGTGGTGGTCGCCGACCACACCAAGTGGGGCACGGTGGGCCTGAGTTCGTTCGCCTCCCTGGAGCAGGTCGACACGCTGGTGACGGACGCGGGGCTGCCGGCGTCGGCGCGCGCGGAGATCTCGGAGCATCTGCGGCGGCTGGTCGTGGCGGGCGAGTCCGTTGACGGTACAGACATCTGACTGGGCGTCAGCTAGGGTGACCCTTCCCGTTCATGACTGGGGGTTGTCCATGGCTCACCAACTGCGCGAGGTGGGGCTCGACTTCATCGCGACCGCACCCGTACGGCTGGTGTTCGTCCAGCAGATGTCGGCTCCGCCGGAGGCGGTCCACCGGGCGCTCGCCGAGGACGTACCGGGCTGGGAGGAATGGTTCTCCGCGGTGACGCTGGCCCGTTCGACCGGGGACGGCTCGACCCGGGAGATCCACCTCAAGGGCGGCGGGCGCTTCCAGGAGACGGTCCTCGCGGCGAAGGCCCCCGAGCTGTACGCCTACCGCGTCGACGTGGCCAACGCTCCCGGCGCCCGCGCCATCGCCGAGGAGTGGCGGCTCACTCCCGCCGGGGCGGGCACCCACGTGCGCTGGACGTTCGCCGTGGACGGCACGGCGGCCTTCCGCGTCGTCGCCAAGCTGGGACGCGCCGGGCTGGGGCGGGCCTTCCGGGACGCGGTCCGGACACTGGACCGGCGGCTTGCGGTGCGGGGGTCCTAGCCGGGGCACCCTGGGCGATCGGAGCGGGGGTGCCCCGTGAGGGCTCACCGCTCGTCCGGCCGCCTACCGGGCCCGACCGACAGATAGCAGTACGCCCAGGCCCCCTGGGCGATCGGAGCAGGCCCCCGTGAAGGCTCACCGCTCGTCCGGCCGCCTACCGGGCCCGACCGACAGAAGCAGTACGCCTAGGCCCCCTGGGCGATCGGAGCAGGGCCCCGTGAAGGCTCACCGCTCGTCCGGCCGCCTACCGAGCCCGACCGACAGAAGCAGTACGCCGATGGGCCCGTGTGGTCCGCTCGAGGCGGACGTATCCGCTAGTGGCTGCCCGGAAAGACCTGGCCGGGCCAGACCCCCGTCTCCAGCAGTGCGGCGATCGCCGCCGTGTACGGCTCGATGTCCAGGCCCTGCTCGGTCAGCCACGTGTCCGAGTAGTACTTGTCGAGGTACCGGTCGCCGGGGTCGCAGAGCAGGGTGACGACGCTCCCCCGGCGTCCTTCGGCCACCATCTCGGCGATGATCTTCAGCGCGCTCCACAGTCCGGTGCCGGTGGAGCCGCCCGCCCTGCGGCCGATGGTCCGCTCCAGGGCGCGGACGGCGGCCACGCTGGCCGCGTCCGGGACCTTCATCATGCGGTCGATCGCCCCGGGCACGAAGCTCGGCTCCATGCGTGGCCGGCCGATGCCCTCGATGCGCGAGCCGCAGTCGCATGTGACGTCCGGATCGCCGGTGGTCCAGCCCTCGAAGAAACAGGAGTTCTCCGGATCGGCCACACAGATGCGGGTGTCGTGCTGCATGTAGTGGACGTACCGGGCGATGGTCGCCGAGGTGCCTCCGGTGCCCGCCGTGGCGACGATCCACGCGGGTTCCGGGAAGCGCTCCAACTCCAGCTGGCGGAAGATGGATTCGGCGATGTTGTTGTTGCCGCGCCAGTCCGTGGCGCGTTCCGCGTAGGTGAACTGGTCCATGTAGTGGCCGCCGGTCTCCACCGCGAGGCGTGCGGACTCCTCGTACATCGAGCGCGGGTCGTCGACGAAGTGGCACCGGCCGCCGTGGAACTCGATGAGGCGGATCTTCTCGGCGCTCGTCGTGCGCGGCATGACCGCGATGAAGGGCACGCCGATCAGCTTCGCGAAGTACGCCTCGGACACGGCCGTGGAGCCGCTGGACGCCTCGATCACCGGGCGGCCCGGCCGGATCCAGCCATTGCACAGGCCGTAGAGGAAGAGCGAACGGGCGAGCCGGTGCTTGAGGCTGCCGGTCGGGTGGGTCGACTCGTCCTTGAGGTACAGGTCGACGCCCCACGTCTCCGGGAGCGGGAAGCGCAGAAGGTGCGTGTCGGCCGAGCGGTTGGCGTCGGCCTGGACCTTGCGGACGGCTTCTTTCAGCCAGCCGCGATAGGCGGGGTCGCTGCGGTCGACATCGAGGGTGTCGCCGGTCCGGGTCTGCTGAGGGGTGCTCACGGCGGGGCTCCTAACACTGCGCGCCGACGGCGCGTCGCGCGGCCGATGACCCGATCATAGACACCTTCCGAACGCTTCTCACCTGCATAAACACACCTTTGGGGGCCTCAAAGACACCCCTGGGGTCACCACGGAACGCGACCACGGGGGCGCATTCGACCGAGTGCTCCGGGCGCCCCCGGCGAGATGTCATGCGCACTGGTGCGCGACGCCTGTGGCGGGCAGACTGCACCGGACGGGACGGATGTCTCGCACGGGGGCGCACACTGGATCACGACAGGAGCCGGCTCTCGGCCCACGCGGGAGCGACGGGCCGGCACACCGACGCGCACAAGGGGGCGGGGCGGCATGGCGGAGCCGGAGTTCACGGCTACGGGCGTGCGGATCGGGAAGAGGTTGCGCTCGCTCACGCGGGCCGGTCAGGTCCGGATCAACGACGGCCGACTGGAACTGCTCACCAGTTACGGCAGCGAGATAGACAGCGCGCCCGTGCAGGCGGTGCGCGCCTCCAAGCCCTGGTTCGCGGCGGACGACCGGGCCCTCGCGGACCTCAACGGCAACCGGTATCTGCTGACCCTGGGCGAGCACGACCCCGCTCCGGGCGAGCCGGGGCCGCCCGCAGCACGCCGGTTCATCGAGGCCGTACGCAGGGCTGCGGGGCGTAACGGCTGAGTCACCGCGAGTTGCGGTATCTCACCTCCTGAGTCACGCTGATCTCACATCACTCTGGGTTAACCGGCGATCACGCTGTGAACCAGCCCGCCGGGCACGACAGCAGGCGGCCGTTTTCACGCAGGCACCTGCTGGATCGATCCGAACTCCGTGTTCTTCCGGACCTCACGTCGGGGAGTCGCAGCCGTGATCAGTTATCCAAGCAGGCACTGCACGGTGGAGCTTCAAGCCCTGCCGTCGCGGATCGGCCAGGTCCGCAGAATCCTTTCCGCGCAGTTGCGCTACTGGCATATGGATCCCCTCATAGACCGGGCCGTGCTCGGTGTGACGGAGCTTTTGACCAACGTCCACCGCCATGCCCAGCCCGACAAGACGTGCACCGTGGAGATCGAGCTGCTGCTCGACCGGCTCACGGTCTCGGTGCACGACCACGACCCGCGTCTGCCGGTCGTGGCCGACATCAAGGACACCGAGCCGCTCGCCACGTGCGGGCGGGGGCTCGCGATGGTCGCCGCGGTCAGCGAGAGCTGGGGCGTGCGGCCGGAGGGCGAGTCGGGGAAGGCCGTGTGGTTCACACTGCCGACACCCTCTGCCGCGCGGCCACAGCGGCGCACCGTCCTTGACAAGACCCCGCTCAGGTATGCCGAGGTGCGGGTCGACGGCCTTAGGCCCGAACACGCTCCCGCCCGGTCCGCCGTTGCCGGCTGACCGGGCGGTGACGACTCCCCTTCTCACGCGTTCGCCCGCGGGGCGCTTTCAGCCGGTGCCGGGTCGACGACCGTGCTCGGCCCTTCGGGCCCGCACGCGTCCGTCGTCCCGGCACCGGCGTGCGCCTCCGGCTCACTCGCGGACGCCGCGCCGACTCAGTAAGCGTGGCTGGGCCCTTGCCGTCACTCGGGAATCGCCCGCAATACGTCCACCGGGCTGGGCGCGAGCCTCCGGGCCCGCGCGCGGCCGTCGTCCCCGCGCCGGCGCAGTGGGCGTGACCGAGCTCCTGCCCCTCACTCGGTGGCGATCGCCCGCAGTACGTCCAGACGGGCCGCGCGCCGGGCCGGGCGTAGGCCCGCGAGGGCTCCCGCGGCGAGGCCCACCAGGGCCACCACCGCGAGTTGCAGGGGTGGCACCGCGAAGGCGAAGGCGCTGTCGCTCGCGCCGTCCGAGGCCTCGACCAGGACCCAGCCGAGGAAGGCGCCGAGGGCGAGTCCGCCGACCGTGCCGAAGGCGGCGACCAGGACCGACTCCCAACGGACCATGGCGCGGAGCTGGGACCGGGTCTGGCCCACGGCCCTCAGCAGGCCCAGTTCCCGGGTGCGCTCGTGGATCGCCAGGGTCAGCGTGTTGGCGATGCCCAGCAGGGCGATGAGGACCGCGAGGGCGAGCAGCGCGTAGACCAGGGTGAGCATCATGTCGATGCCGCCGGCCGAGGACTGCGCGTACTCGTCGCGGGTCTGCACCTCGGGATCGCCGTATCGCGCCGCCACCTTCTCCACCGCCGCCTTGCCCGCGCCGGTGCTCACACCGTCCTTGAAGGAGACCGCGACGAGCGTGTCGGAGTCCTGCGTGCGGTGCGGGGCCCAGGCCGCGCGGGTGATGACGTAGTCCCCCGCCAGCTCGGACTGCCCGTAGACCGCGCGGACCGTGAAGGTGTCCTTCGCGCCGTCGGTGAAGGTGAGCCGGGCCTTGTCGCCGGTCGTGAGGCCCTGCTTCTCCGCTTCCTTCTCGGTGACGGCGATGCCGTCGGTGCCGAGGTCGCTCAGGGAGCCCCGCACCGTGCCGAGGTCGAAGGTGCGCTCCAGTGCGAGCGGATCGGTGACGGTCAACGCCCGCCCCTTGCCGTCGACTTCGGCGACGCCGCGACCGAGGCCCACGGCCGTGTCCACCTCGGGCAGTTGCTGGACCGCTCCGGCGAGCCGCGGGCTGAGGCCGCTGCCGCCCGCGCCGAACGAGGGGGTGCTGACGGCGACATCGCCCGCGAAGGACCGGGACACGGTCTGGTCCATGGTGGCCTTCAGAGACGCTCCGAACACCGTGAACAGGGAGACCACGGCCACGCCGATCATCAGCGCGCTCGCGGTGGCGGCCGTTCGCCTGGGGCTGCGCAGGGCGTTGCGCCGGGCGAGGGAGCCGGTGACTCCGCGGAGCCGGTCGAGGGGGCCACCGATGACCCGTACGGCTGTCGTGGAGGCGACCGGGCCGAGGACCACGAACGCGGCCAGGGCCGTCACGGAACCGGCTCCCGCTAGCCAGAGGGACGGCGAGACCAGGACGCCGGTGAGCGTCACGGCCACCGCGAGTGCCGCCAGTCCCCCGCCGATGACCGCTCGGACCCGGGATGCGCCCGACTGGTCGACGGCCGTCTCGCGCAGTGCGGCCAGCGGTGCGGTGCGGCCCGCGCGTACGGCGGGCAGCAGCGCGGAGCCCAGGCAGACGATGATGCCGACCGCCAGCGGCAGCGTCATCGACAGCACACTGACCACCAAGTCGCCCTCGGGGAAGGGGAATCCGATCGCCGGGAACAGCGCTTGGAGTCCGGCGGCGATGCCGATGCCGCCCGCGAGGCCCGCGGCCGACGCGGTCACCGCGACCACGCTCGCCTCGGTCAGGGTGGATGCCGTGACCTGACGGCGGGAGGCACCGAGAGCACGCAACAGGGCGTTCTCACGGGTGCGTTGGGCCACGACGATCGCGAAGGTGTTGTGGATGGAGAAGGTGGCGACCAGGAGGGCCACGCCCGAGAAGACCAACAGGAAGGTCGTGAAGATGTCCAGGAACTGGCTGGAGATCATATCGGTGTTCTCTTCGGTCGACTCCTGACCGGTGATCGCTTCAACACCCTTGGGCAGCACGGGGGTCAACCGGTCGACGAGCTCCTGCTGACCGACGCCCGGACCCGCGCGCACCTGGATGCTCGACGCCTCCCCGGGCTCCGCCGTGAGGTACTTCTCGGCGTCGGACACCGTCATGCCGGTGAAGGTCACCTGGGCCATTCCGTCCTCGCCGCCGAAGGTCGCGAGGCCGACGATCGTCACCTCGACGGGGTCGGGCGTACGCAGGACCGTCGTGTCGCCGATCCTCAGATGGCCCCGGTCGGCGGTGCCGCGGTTGACGACGACCTCGCCGGACTTCTTCGGTGCACGGCCTTCGGCGAGTCGGTACGGGTTGAGCTCGGGGTCGTCGATCCAGTTGCCGGCCACGGTGGGCGGGCCCTGGCCGCCGATGGGCTTGCCGTCGGCGCCGATCAGCTGGCCCGCCCCCTGGATGTCGGGGGCGGCGGCCGCGACACCGGGGACCTGCTCGACAGTCCTGACCAGGTCGGTGTCGACCGGCTCGCGCACCCCCTGGCTCTCCCCCGGCGTGGTGATGGCCTCGGCACTGCGGACCACGGCGTCGGTGCCGCTGGTCGCGTTGCCGAACATGGTGTCGAAGCCGGCGCGGAGCGTGTCGCCCATGACGAGCGTCCCGGCGAGGAACGCCACGCCGAGGAACACCGCGAGGAAGGTCCCGGCGAAGCGCCGCTTGTGGGCGCGCAGGGAGGACATGCTCAGCCGTACGGAGGCGTTCATGATGGCACCTCGAAGGCCTTCAGGCGGTCCAGCACCCGGTCCGCTGTGGGGGATTCCATACGGTCCACCAGGCGCCCGTCGGCGAGGAAGACGACCTCGTCGGCGTGGGCGGCGGCGACCGGGTCGTGGGTGACCATGACGACCGTGCGGGCCGTTTGGCGCACGGTCCTGCCGAGGAGGCCCAGGACCTCGCCGCCGGAGCGGGAGTCGAGGTTCCCGGTGGGCTCGTCGGCGAAGACGACGTCCGGTCGGCCGGCGAACGCCCGCGCCACGGCGACGCGTTGCTGCTGCCCGCCGGACAGCTCGGCCGGCCGGTGCCGGAGCCGGTCGCGCAGGCCGACGACCTCGATCAGCGCGTCGATCCACTCCGGGTCGCCCTTGCCTCCCGCGAGGTCCAGCGGCAGCCTGATGTTCTCCTCGACGGTCAGTGTCGGCACCAGGTTGAACGCCTGGAAGACGAAGCCGACGCGGTCCCGGCGCAGCAGGGTCAGACGGCGGTCGTCGAGCGAGCCGAGGTCGGTGTCGCCGATGTAGGAGGCGCCCTCGGTGAGCGTGTCCAGGCCCGCCGCGCAGTGCATGAGGGTGGACTTGCCGGAGCCCGAGGGCCCCATGATCGCGGTGAAGCGGCCGGCCGGAAAGTCGACACTCACCCCGTCCAGGGCCCGCACCCCGGTGTCGCCGCTGCCGTACACCTTCACGGCGTCGACCACCCGGGCGGCCGGCAGCGTCCTCGTCGAGGCGGTCGAAGCGGTCGTGGCGGTCATGCCGCACCGCCCTTGCCCGCCGCACGGCCGAACTGCTCGTCCAGGACGGACAGCCGGCGCCAGTACTCGTCCTCGTCGATCTCGCCCGAGGCGAAGCGGCGGCCGAGCATGGCGATCGGTGAGTCGCCGGAGGGGCCGGCGTCGGCCATGGCGCGCCACGGTCCGCGGCGGCCGCGCCAGACGGTGCGGCGCAGGACGGTGACGACGCCGAGCACGACGGCCGCCCAGATCAGCGGGAAGAAGAGGATCCACGGGCCGGGGCCGCCGTCCCAGTGCGCGAGTGTCTGCATCTCGAGTCATCTCCTTGGTGGGTCTTGTCCTTGGTGGGTCTTTGTCCTGATGACTCGAGACTGGCTCCGGAGAGGGAGCCGGGTCGTCATACGGGCAGCGGCACTGCGGATACCTCCCGGGGAGTACGAGAAGGGCTCGACTTCTGTAACTACTAGTATGTACAGTGAGCGCATGAGCACCTCGGACCGACTGATCGAGTCCACCCGTGAGCTCCTGTGGGAGCGCGGCTATGTGGGGACCAGCCCCAAGGCGATCCTGGAGCGCGCGGGGGCCGGACAGGGCAGCATGTACCACCACTTCAAGGGCAAGCCCGACCTCGCGCTGGCCGCGATCCGGCGGACCGCCGAGGACTTGCGGGCTACCGCGGAGGGAGTACTCGGCGGGTCCGGCACTCCGTACGAGCGCATCGAGGCGTATCTGCGGCGCGAGCGGGACGTGCTGCGTGGTTGCCCGATCGGCCGGCTCACGATGGACCCGGACGTCATCGCCAGCGATGCACTGCGCGCGCCCGTCGACGAGACGATCGAGTGGATCCGTGAGCGCATCGCCGGGATCGTCGAAGAGGGCAAGGAACAGGGCCAGTTCGCGTCCTCGCTGGACGGCGAGGAGATCGCGGCGACCGTTCTCGCGACGGTCCAGGGGGGATATGTTCTCGCCCGCGCGTCCGGCTCGCCCGCCGCGTTCGACACGGGCGTGCGGGGACTGCTCTCCCTGCTCGCCCCACCATCGTCGTAAGGGAGTCGACCCACGTGCCGGTGCCACCCGCCGAGGACGGCACGACCGCCGACGAGGATGCGCACGTCGCCATCGAGGACCACTCCGCCTGAGGAGGCATCCGATGCACGCCATGCAGTACGAGCTCACTTTGCCCGCGGACTACGACATGAACGTCATCCGCGCCCGGGTGGCGCGGATCGGGCATCTGCTGGACGACTGGGAGGGGCTCGGCTTCAAGTCGTATCTGATGCGCGAGCGCGGGGTGAACGGCTCGCCCGTCAACCAGTACGCCCCCTTCTACCTCTGGAACACCGTGGAGGGCATGAACGCTTTCCTCTGGGGAGGCGCCTTCCAGGGGCTCAGCAACGATTTCGGGCGGCCGTCGGTGCGGCAGTGGACAGGTCTGTCGTACGAGGAGGGCGGCGCCGTCGGCTCCCCCGCCAGGTCGGCGGTCCGCAGGCGTCAACCGGTGCCGGAGGGCACGGAGTTGGCAGAGGTGATGGGGGAAGCGGTGGAGGAGACGGGGCGGCTGGCCGGGGAGGACGGGGCGGTGTTCGCGGCAGCCGCCGTGGACACGGCCCGCTGGGACCTCGTGCACTTCTCTCTGTGGGCGCACGAAGCGCCGAAGGCGGACGGTGATCTGTTCGAGGTACTGCATGTGTCGGCGCCGGGACGGGAGCGGCTGCCGTGGGGGCGTCAGTGGTGAGCGCGGTCCGTACGGTGGCCGGGGACGTCCCCGCCGAGGAGCTCGGCGTGTGCGACGCGCACGACCACCTGTTCTTCGGCAGCCCCCGACTGCCGGGACAGGAGCTGCGGAGCGTCTCGGCGGCGCGGGCCGAGCTGACGGCGTTCGCCGCGCAGGGCGGTGGCGCCGTGGTGCAGTGGACGCCGTACGGGCTGGGGCGGCGGGCCGACGAGCTGCCGATGCTGTCACGGGAGACGGGGGTGCGGATCGTCGCCGCGACCGGGCTGCACCAGGCCGTCCACTACGACGACGCCACGCTCGCCGGGCTGCGCGGCCGGCTGGCCGACGTGTTCGTCACCGAACTGACCGAGGGAATCGGGCCGTTGGGGGTCCGCGCGGGGCTGATCAAGGTGGCGGGCGGCTTCCACGCGCTGGACGCGCACGCCCGCTGGACGATGACCGCGGCGGCCGAGGCCCATCACGCGACGGGGGCGCCGATCGCCGTCCATCTGGAGCTGGGGACCGGTGCGCTGGACGTACTGGACCTCCTGTGCGGGGAGTTGGGGGTGCCGCCGCGGCGAGTGATCCTCGGGCATCTCAACCGCTCCCCCGACTTCACAGTGCACCGCCAGGCCGCGGCGTCGGGCTGCTGTCTCGCCTTCGACGGGCCCTCGCGCGCCAACCACGCCACGGACTGGCGCATGCCCGACGCGGTGCGGGAGCTCGCGGACGCCGGGCACGGCGACCGGCTGCTGCTCGGCGGCGACACCACGACCGCGGCGGCCCGCTCGGTCAACGGCGGCCCGGGGATGCCGTATCTGCTGCGCCGGGTGCGGCCGCGGCTCGCGGCCGACCTGGGTGAGGACCTGGTGCGGCGCATCCTCACCGACAACCCTGGTCGAGCTCTGGCCGTGGAGTGGAGCCGGCCATGACGCCGCTCACCGGCAGAGCGCGTCGATGTCCTCGGAGAACGTCGGGAACTCCGCCTGGGCGGTGGTGACGATGTCCCGGGTGGTGCGGCGCGGGGTGGTCGCGTGGCGTTCGGCGAGCGAGGTCAGCGTCTCGCTCGGACGGCCCTCGTACTGCTCGAAATCCACGACCTCCAAAGGTCCGAGGCCGTCGGCGAGCACCCACAGGAAGTCGGACAGGTTCGCCGCCACCACACCGCGCTCGCCCTCCGAGCCCAGGAACACCACGGGCTGCTCGACGAGGGGCCGCCCCGGCCGCACGCACCACAGGGCGGCGAGGCCACCGGTGCCGTCCTGTCCGAAGACCCGGTAGGCGTCGCCGTCCAGTTGGTGGTTGCCGGTCCAGTGGCGCAGCCAGTCGGTGGTCTCCTCGGCGGAGTCGAAGGCGTCGTACGGCTCGAAGTCGACGCCCTCGCCGTCGTCGTAGTCGAACTCCACGCGGGCCACGTCGGCCAGGGCGGGCGGAAAGGCGCGGTCGCCCTCAGTTGTCTCGATCATGCCCGGCAGGCTAATCGCCGCCACTGACAACGGCCCTACGCCACCGAGATGTCCACGGAGGGCCGCAGTTTCGCCGCCGCGGCCAGTGCCTCGTGGGCGGGGTGGCTCACGAAGGCCGCCACCAGGCTGTCGTCCGCCGGGAGTTCGGTGGCCGGGTAGGTGATCTGCTCGTAGGCGGCCTGGAAGCGCGGGCCCCAGCGGCGGGCGCCGAGGCGGGCCGTACGGGAGCAGTTGTCGACCATGTGGGCCACGTCGCGGGCGTGCATGTAGGGCAGGAGGGAGTCGACGGCCTCGATGACGGACTCGTTGACGATCTCGGACCAGGGGTGGCCGCGCTCGGCGAACTCGTCGATCTGGGCGACCATGGTGGCGACGAAGACGCCCGCGGTGAACGGCTCGACGGGCAGCTCGCGTTCGCCCCGCCGCGCCCGCACCCTCTCACCGGCGCCCCACATGGGCGAGCCGCCGATCTCACTCATCGGCCGCGCCCCGAGCCGGCGTTCGGCCAGGATCACGCTGCGCAGCTCGGTGCCGTCGGCCACCTCGTCGTAGATCTCCGCGACGATCTCGCGAGCGGGCCCGTAGGTCGCCGTGTACGCCCGGTCGAAGACCTCCCGCCCGGACGGGGCGAGGCCGTCACGGACCGCCCGCAGGCCCGAGTGCGAGATGGTGCGGGCGATCGGCCCGGTGACGTTCTCGCAGGACCTCTCGTACGCCGTCACCTCGTCGTCCCCGGCCAGGCGGTACCGCGTGTACAGCGTCTCGACGATGCCGTGCACGGCGCCGAGCAGGATCGCGCGCTCACCGACGATGTCCGAGAGGTACTCGCTGTGCAGCGTGGTCCGGAAGGTGTACGGCGATCCGAGCGCCACCGACCAGCCGAGCGCGAGGTCGACCGCCCGGCCGTCGGGGTCGGCGTGCACGGCGAAACTGCTGTTGATCCCGGCGCCGTTGACGTCGGCGCCCTGCTGGTAGAGACGGCGCACGGAGTCGCCCATGCCCTTGGGGCACACGGCGATCACGGGGTGCCCGGCCGGGAACTCGCCGCCGGTCTCCCGGAGATGGCCGAGCAGGAAGCCGTGCGAGAGTCCGATGGCCGCGCCGGGCTTCAGCACCGCGAAGATCTCCTGATGGTGGGCGGCGAGCGCCGCGTCCGCGATCAGCAGCACGACCAGGTCGCTGTCGGCGGCGACCGCGAGCCAGTCGCCGAGCGTGCCGTCCGCCTCGGTGAAACCGTGGGCGCGCGCGTCGGCGGCCGAGCGGGAGCCGGGGCGCAGGCCCACGGCCACCCGGATGTCGGTGCCGGCGAGGGAGTCGCGCAGGTTGAGCGCCTGGGCCCGGCCCTGCGGTCCCCAGCCGAGCACACCGATGCGGCGGACCCCGGCGAAGGCCCGGGGCAGCAGGGGGAACAGATGCCGGCCGCCGCGCAGCACGGTCTCCGTGCCGCCGGGGACGTCCATGGTTTCGAGGGTGAAGACGCCGGAGGTGTACGTGGTGGAGGTCATGCTGGAGTTGTAGGCTCCGGCCGAGCATTGCAGCAAGCGCAACTTTCGCAGCGCACCGTTGCGCGAACTGAAAGACCGAGGTCAGATGGACGATCACCGGGAGCTGCGTCTCTTCCTGCACCTCGCGCAGACGCTGAACTTCGGCCGGACGAGCCTCGACTGCCATGTCAGTCCGGCCACGCTGACGAGGACCGTGCAGCGGCTGGAGGCGGGTCTCGGGCATCGGCTGTTCGACCGCGGCCCGCGCGGGGTGTCGCTCACCGCGCAGGGTCACCGCTTCCGCGCATACGCCGTCCAGGCACTGGAGTTGTGGCGTGCCTACCGCGAGGAGCACCCCGACCCGACCGAACTGACCGGCCGCCTCGCGGTGTTCGCGACGGTGACCGCCTGCCAGGCCCTGCTGCCCGACCTGTTGGCGCCGTTCCGCGCGGCCCATCCCCAGGTACGGCTGGATCTGCGCACGGGTGACGCGGCGGCCGCCCTGGCCCGCCTTGACGAAGGCGAGGTGGACGTGGCCGTGGCCGGGATCCCGGCCCGGCTGCCGGAAGGGCTGGTGAGCCGGACGGTCGCGGTGACCGACCTGGTCCTCGTCACCGCGCGGGACCGTCCGGACCCGGACCTGGACGGGCCGTTCGTCCTCCCGCACCGCGGGCTCGTCCGCGAGGCGGCCGACCGCTGGTACCGCGCCCGGGGCACGGTCCCCGACGTGGCCTGCGAGCCCGACGGCCACGAGGGACTGCTCACGCTGGTCGCTCTGGGCTGCGGCACGGGCGTGGTCCCCCGCCTCGTACTGGAACACAGCGCGGTGCGCGAACGGCTGACGGAAGTACCCGCCGATCCGCGGCCCGAACCCTTCGCGATCGGCCTGTGCGTGCGGCGGTCCGATCTGCGCAGACCGCTGGTGGCGGCGCTGTGGAGCCTGACGGTGCCGCCGGCTACTCCTGCCTGACATCCTCAGGGCCTATCGCGAGGCTCCCGAGTGGCAGCGGGTCCGCCAGGTCGTCGCCGACCGGCAGCAGGAGGGCGGCGAGGGCACCTTCGGTGACCGGGTGGCCTATCTGGCACCGGACGCCGTGATCGACCTGGTCTGCTTCACCCTGGAAGCGGCCACCGCACTGGTCGAGCGGCTGTGTGGCGAGATCGGGCACCTGCTGCACCGCGGCACCGGGGAGCTGAGGGTGGCCGGTCCGCTCAGCGTCTGACCGGACGCGCGCTTCTAGGCCCGGTCGGCGTCCAGGCGTCCCACCCGGGCCACGTTCTCCCGGTCCTCGGCGTCCTCGCTCGCCTCGGCGGTGAACCAGGCGTCGAGGATCTCCTTCAGGAGTGGCTCGGAGGTGAGGCGGAGGCTGAGGGCCAGGACGTTGGCGTCGTTCCAGCGGCGGGCGCCGTCCGCCGTGTAGGCGTCCGTGCACAGGGCGGCCCGTACGCCCGGAACCTTGTTCGCGGCGATGGAGGCGCCGGTGCCGGTCCAGCAGCACACGACGGCCTGGTCGGCCGTCCCCGCGGCCACCTCACGGGCCGCGGCCTCCGAGCAGACGGCCCACTGCGGGTCCGCGCCGGGGCTCAGGGCGCCGTAGGCGACCACGTCGTGGCCCCGTGCGCGTAGTTCGTCGACGAGGGTGCGCGCGACTGGTTCGTCCATGTCCGAGGAGACGGAGATCCGCATGTCACGAGCCTACTCGGCGGCTCGCCCAACGGACGACGGGATCCAGGTAGCCCACGTGCGGACCGGCGAGGTCCGCCAGTTCGGCCGCTGAGCCGACGAGAGCGAGCCGGTCGAACTCCGACACGCGTCCCCGTGCCGTCTCCGCGGCCACCAACGCCGTGAAGCTTTCCCGCAGGAAGGATGCGGGCAGCGGCGGGGCCAGGTAGTGGACACCGACCTGTCCGTCCTCGCCGTGCGTGACCAGGCACCGGGTGAGATCGGCTGCCGGGACGTCGACGCCCGTCTCCTCGGCCAGCTCCACGGCCGCGTGGCGGCGCAGTGCGGGCTCGTCCAGGGGCTCGTCGCCGGTGGGCGGTTCCACCGATCCGCCGGGGAACTGCCATCGGCCGGGCGCCGCGGTGGACGAGGACATACGGCCCACCAGTACGCGTCCGTCGTCCGCCGGCTGCATCACGCTGACGAAGAGGGACGCCGGGGCGGTGGCGCCCGGGACGAAGCGCAGGGCGAGGTACCGATAGGTCACCCGGGACCAGGAGACGAGCAGGTCGTCCGGGGCCTCCCGGGAGAGACCCGCGCACACCGCCACCGGACCGTCGAAGAGGGCCGGGTTGGCCAGGACGGCCTCGCCCCACGCGCGGTCCATGGCGGTCCGCAGCTCGGCCGGGATCACCGGGGGCGCCACCTCGACCAGGCGGAGTTTCTCGGCCTCCAGCAGGTCAGCCACGGGTCAGCGCCCCCAGCGGATCGTCAAGGACCGGCTGCCACGCCAACTCGGCCGCCCCGACCAGGCTGTTGTGGTCGAGGGTGCAGGCCAGGATGGGGACGCCGCCGCTCTGCCCCCACAGGCTGCGGTCGGCGACGACGGCCCGCAGGCGCGCGGGGTCGGCGTCCAGCAGGGTGCGGTGGAGGCCGCCGAGGATGATCCGGTCCGGGTTGAGGATGTTCACCAGGCCGGCGAGACCGAGGCCCAGGCGGTCGATGAGGGCCTCGGCGGCGGTACGGACGGCGGGATCGTCGTAGTGGTGCCGGACGAGGTCGTTGGCCTGCTGGAGCAGGGAGGGCTCGGGGCCGGGGGCGAGTCCCGCCGCCGTGAGGAAGGCCAGCGGGTCCGCCTCGACGTCCAGACAGCCCCGGCTGCCGCAGTGGCAGGGGCGGCCCTCGGGGTTCACGGTGAGGTGGCCGACTTCCAGGGCCAGGCCCGAACTCCCCGTGTGCAGACGCCCGTCGAGCACCAGCGCGCCGCCCACGCCCCGGTGTCCGGTCGCCACGCACAGCAGGTCCCGGGCACCGCGGCCCGCGCCGTGCCGGTGCTCGGCGAGCGCGGCGAGGTTGACGTCGTTGGCCGCGAAGGCCGGTCCGGTGATGCCCGCGGCACGCACGCACTCGTCGAAGATGCGGCGGACGGGGGCGCCCGCGGGCCAGGCGAGATGCAGGGGGTTGAGGGCGAGGCCCTCGGGTTCGGCGACCGCGGACGGCACGGCGAGTCCGGCGCCGACGCAGCGTCTGCCGGTGGTCCGCAGCAGGTCGGCGCCCGCCTCGACGACGGAGCCGAGGACCTTCGCCGGATCGGCGTCGATCGTCTCGCAGCCGGGGGCGGTGGCGACAATACGACCGCCCAGACCGACCAGGGCGGCCCGGAAACCGTCGGCGTGGACCTGCGCGGCCAGCACGACGGGGCCGTCCTCGGCGACCGCGAGGCGGTGCGAGGGCCGGCCCTGCGAACCGGCGGCCGCGGTGGGCCGGGCGTCGACGCGGATCAGCCCGAGCGCCTCCAGCTCGGCGGCGACCGCGCCGGCCGTCGCCCGCGTCACCCCGAGTTCGGCGGTGAGCACGGCCCGGGTGGGCGCGCGCCCGGTGTGCACGAGCTCCAACGCGGGCCCGAGCGCACCGCGCCCCCGGTCCAGCCGCGTCCTCGAGGTGGTTCCTTCCCCCGCCGGCCGGGGGTCCGCCTTGCCGCTCATGAGGGCGAGTCTCCCATGATCCGTTCGCGAGGGAGCTCAGAGCCCGCTGACCCGCAGCGTGATGTTCAGCCGTCCCGTCAGCCCCAACTCGGGCGGCGCGGTGCCCGGATGCACGCGGGGGACCCCGTGGTACGCGAGTCTCGACGGACCGCCGAACACGAACAGGTCACCACTGCGCAGTTCGACGTCGGTGTAGGGCCGGGTCCGGGTCTCGGGGTTGCCGAAGCGGAAGACGCAGGTGTCGCCGAGGCTCAGGGAGACGACGGGCGCGTCCGACTTCTCGTCGCTGTCGCGGTGCATGCCCATGCGGGCGTCGCCGTCATACAAGTTGATCAGCGCGATGTCGTACGGCGCCTCCTGCGGACCGAGCGCGTCGCGCACCGCTTCCCGGCCCAGCTCGCCCAGCCAGTGCGGGAACGGCTTCACCGGTGCCCCGTCGCCGTCGACGACCGTACGGGCGTAGGCGTACGGGTACCAGTGCCGGCCCAGGCAGACCTGGCGCGCGGTCATCGTGCCGCCGCCCGGGGTGCGGACCGTGCGCAGTCCGGCGGGCGGGCGCGCCCACTCCCGGCAGGCCTCCAGCAGGTCGCGCTGCCGCCCCGGCTCCAGCCAGTCCGGGACGTGCACCGCACCCGGCGCGACCTCCGTGCGGGGTCGGGGGAACAGCTCGGCATCCATGGGTTCCATCCTGCCCGAGCGGGCCTGAGCTGCGACTCCGATAGCCTGGACGCACGATGGACGACCGTATGACGACCCCCTGGGGCGAGCTCGCGCTCACCCGTTTCCCCGAGGACCCGCGTGACCGGCTGCGCGCCTGGGACGCCTCCGACGAGTATCTGCTGAGGCATCTCGCGGCGGAGGGCGTGCCCCTGTCCGGCACGGTCGTGGTGGTCGGAGACCGCTGGGGGGCACTGGTCACCGCGCTGGCCGCGCACCGGCCGGTCCAGATCACCGACTCCTTCCTCAGCCAGGAGGCGACCCGCGCCAACCTCGAACGCGCCGGTGTCGAGCCCGGCACCGTCCGGCTGCTCACCACACAGGACCCGCCGCCCGGCCGCGTCGACGTCCTGCTGGTGCGGGTGCCGAAGAGCCTGGCCCTGCTGGAGGACCAGCTGCTGCGGCTGGCGCCCGCGGTGCATGAGGGCACGCTCGTCGTCGGCACCGGCATGGTGAAGGAGATCCACACCTCGACGCTCCAGCTGTTCGAGCGGATCCTCGGGCCGACCCGTACCTCGCTGGCCGAGAAGAAGGCCCGGCTCATCTTCTGCACACCGCAGCCGTCGCTCGAACGGCCCGCCAACCCCTGGCCGTACGGCTACACCCTCCCGGACGGCATCGGTGCCGCCTCCGGGCGTGCCGTCGTCAATCACGCGGGCGTCTTCTGCGCGGACCGGCTCGACATCGGCACCCGGTTCTTCCTCCAGCACCTCCCGAAGAGCCGGGGTTCCCAGCGGATCGTGGACCTGGGCTGCGGCAACGGCGTCGTCGGTACGGCACTCGCCCTGGCCAACCCGGAGGCCGAGGTGCTGTTCGTCGACGAGTCCTTCCAGGCCGTGGCCTCGGCGGAGGGGACGTACAAGGCGAACGGCGTGCCGGGGCACGCGGAGTTCCGGGTCGGGGACGGGCTGGCGGGGGTCCCGGCGGGCAGCGTCGACCTCGTCCTGAACAACCCGCCCTTCCACTCCCACCAGGCGACGACCGACGCGACGGCCTGGCGGATGTTCACCGGAGCCCGCAGGGCGCTACGGCCCGGCGGCGAACTGTGGGTGGTCGGGAACCGTCATCTCGGCTATCACGTGAAGCTGCGGAAGCTGTTCGGCAACAGTGAACTCGTCGCCGGCGGGCCGAAGTTCGTGGTGCTCAAGGCGGTGAAGGAGTCGGGTGTCTGATCCCTCGGTGCGGGCCTTCTACGACGCGCTGGCGCCGGACTACCACCGGATCTTCGCGGACTGGGATGTGAGCATGGCGCGTCAGGCGGCGGCACTCGGCGCCCTCCTGGGGCCGGGTCCGCACCGGGTGCTGGACTGCTCCTGCGGGATCGGGACCCAGGCGATCGGGCTGGCGCTGGCCGGACACCAGGTCGTCGGCAGCGATCTCAGTCCCGTCGCGGCCACGCGCGCCGGAGCGGAGGCAGCGGCGCGCGGCGCCCGGCTGCCGACGGCCGCCGCGGACATGCGCCGACTGCCCTTCGCATCGTCCGTCTTCGACGTCGTCGTCTGCGCCGACAACTCACTGGCGCATCTGCTGACGGCCCCGGACGTGGAGGCCGCGCTCGCGGGCATGCGCAGAGTTCTCCGGGACGGCGGTCTGCTGGTGCTCACCCTTCGGGACTACGACGAGATCCGGCGGACCAGGCCCGGCGCCCCGCCTCCGCAGGTTTCCGAGGAATCCCGCGGCCGGCTGATCACCTTCCAGCTGTGGCAGTGGCACGAGGACGGCGAGCGCTACGACCTGGAGCACTTCCAGCTCACGGACCGCGGCGGGGACGACTGGGCCGTCCGCGTCCGCCGTACGACCTCCTGGGCCCTGACCCGTTCCCAGGTGGCGGAGTTCGTGACCGCGGCCGGTTTCACCGACGTGCGCTGGCACGATCCGGCCGCCGGCGGGTTCTACCAGCCCGTCCTCACCGCCCGAGCAGCTGGATGATCCGCCGGGCCGCCCCGGCCATGGCGTCCCGCCCGACACTCAGATACGTGCGGGAGTCCACCGCCTCGGGGTGAGCCGCCAGGAACTCCCGGATCGCGCCGGTCATGGCGATGTTCAGCGCGGTGCCGACGTTGACCTTGGCGATGCCGCCCGCGACGGCCGCGGCGAGTTCGTCGTCGCGGACTCCCGAGGAGCCGTGCAGGACGAGGGGGACGTCCACGGTGGTGGCGAGGCGTTTCAGCAGGTCGTGGTCGAGGGTGGCGGTGCGTTCGGTCATCGCGTGGGCGCTGCCGATGGCCACGGCGAGGGCGTCCACGCCTGAGTCGGTGACGAAGGCGCGGGCCTCGGCGGGGTCGGTGCGGGCGCCGGGGGCGTGGGCGTCCAGCGGGGGCCGGCCCTGCTTCCCGCCCACTTCCCCCAACTCGGCCTCGATCCACAACCCTTGGGAGTGCGCCCAGTCGGCCGCCGCCCGGGTGGCGGCGAGGTTCTCGGCGTAGGGCAGGTGGGCCGCGTCGTACATCACGGACCCGAAGCCGGCGTCGGCCGCCTGGCGCAGCAGGTCGTCGCTCTGGACGTGGTCGAGGTGCAACGCGACGGGTACGGCGGCGCGTTCGGCCGCGGAGACAGCGGCGCGCGCGAGCGGGAGGAGACGGCCGTGGCGAAACTTGACGGCGTTCTCGCTGACCTGGAGGACGACGGGCGCGTCCAAGGACTCGGCGCCGGTGATGACGGCCTCGACGTGTTCCAGGGTGATGATGTTGAAGGCGGCGACGGCGGAGCGGGTGGTGGCGGCGCGGGCGACGAGCTCGCCGGTGGTGACCAGGGGCACGACGTCTCCTAGGGGCGGGCGAGGATCACCGAGCGGGTGAGGTGGCGGGGCTGGTCCGGGTCGAGACCGCGGGCCCCGGCGACGGCGACCGCGAGGCGCTGCACGCGGACCAGTTCGGCGAGGGGGTCGAGGGTGCCCGGCACCCACAGTCCGCCGGTCTCCCGGACCTGTTCGGCCAGTCCCTCGGGTGCCGCGCCGAGCATCCAGGTGGCGGTGCCCCGGGTGGTGATGCTGATGGGGCCGTGCCGGTACTCCATCGCCGGGTAGGCCTCGGTCCAGGCGAGGGAGGCCTCGCGCATCTTCAGCCCGGCCTCGTTGGCCAGCCCCACCGTCCAGCCCCGGCCGAGGAAGGTGAACTGCGTGCACTCGACGATGCCTGCGGGCAAGGGAGCCGCGAGTGCGGTGCGGGCGTCGGCGACGACGGCGTCGGTGTGCAGGCCGAGGTGGGCGCGGAGCAGGGTGAGGGCGGTGGTCGCGAACCTCGTCTGGACGACGGAGCGTTCGTCGGCGAAGTCGAGGACGACGACCTCGTCTGCTGCGGCCATGACGGGGGTGGCGGGGTCGGCGGTGAGGGCGGTCGTGCGGGTGCTCCCCTTCAACTGCCCGAGCAGGTCGAGGACTTCGGTCGTGGTGCCGGAGCGGGTGAGGGCGACGACACGGTCGTACGAGCGGCCCCGCGGGAACTCCGACGCGGCGAAGGCGTCGGTCTCGCCCTGGCCCGAGCCCCCCCGCAGCGCCGCCACGGCCTGTGCCATGAAGTACGACGTGCCGCATCCGACGATCGCGACCCGCTCCCCGGCCGCCGGAAGCACGCGGGCGTGCCCCGCGGCCTCCGCCGCCGCCCGGGTCCAGCACTCGGGCTGGCTGGTCAGCTCGTCCTCGACATGAGTCATGCCGTACCTCTCTGTCACTTTGATTGCTCTTGCAAGATATAGCCATCTTTCGAGCACAATCAAGCATACGCGGGCAGTAGTGGCGCGCACCGCGATGCGAGGGCCGTTTCCGTGACACCCGCGGCCGATCCTGCATAGGCTGATCGGCAGGAGGCTGCGATGAGCGGATCACCCAGGGATCACACGGGCTACCTGCCGATCGCCGAGCACGGTCTGATCGGCGACCTGCGCAGCGTGGCACTCGTCGGGACCGACGGCACCATCGACTGGTACTGCTGCCCGTCCTTCGACGCGCCGAGCGTCTTCGCGTCGATCCTGGACGCGGAGCGGGGCGGCTGCTTCGAGCTCGCGGCGACCGTGCCGGCGCGGACCAAGCAGTTCTACTTCCCCGACACCAACGTCCTGATCACCCGGTTCTACACCGAGGACGGCGTGGGCGAGGTCCAGGACTTCATGCCGGTCGACGGCGACACGGTGGAGACCGAGCGGCACCGGCTGATCCGGCGGGTGGTGTGCGTGCGCGGCTCGATTCCGTTCCGGACACGCGTGGCCCCGCGTTTCGACTACGGCGCCCAGCCGCACACGCTCCGCATGGTCGGGGACGTCGCGGTCTTCGAGACCCCCAAGCTGTCGCTGGGCCTGACCGCGACCGTGCCGCTGGAGACCGAAGGCCCTGACGCACGGGCCGACTTCAAGCTCTCCGAGGGCGAGTCGGCGGTGTTCGCGCTGGACCAGGTCGGCGGCGAGGTGACCCCGCGCCGGTGTGCGCGCACCGAGGCCGAGGAGCAGTTCACCAGCACGGTCGCCTACTGGCGGCACTGGCTGTCCGCCTCCAAGTACCGGGGCCGCTGGCGGGAGATGGTGCACCGCTCCGCCCTCACCCTCAAGCTGCTCACCTACGCGCCCACCGGCGCCATCGTGGCCGCGCCGACGACGAGCCTGCCCGAACAGCTCGGCGGCGAGCGCAACTGGGACTACCGGTACGTGTGGGTGCGCGACGCCGCTTTCTGTGTGTACGCCCTCCTGCGGCTCGGTTTCACCAGCGAGGCCGAGGCGTTCATGGACTTCCTCATCCGGCATGTCGGTCCGGACGGCCACGGCCCCTCCGGTCCACTCCAGATCATGTACGGCATCGACGGCCGTACCGATCTGACGGAGCGTGAACTCGCCCATCTGGAAGGGCATCGGGGTTCCGCGCCGGTCCGAGTCGGCAACGCCGCCGCCGGCCAGCTCCAACTCGACATCTACGGCGCCCTGATCGACTCGGTCTACCTCTACGACAAGTGGGCCAAGCCGATCTCCAGCGACCAGTGGGACGACGTCTCCGCGCTGGTGGACTGGGTGTGCGAGCACTGGGACCAGCCCGACGAGGGGATCTGGGAGACCCGCGGCGGCCGCAAGAACTTCCTGTACTCGCGGCTGATGTGCTGGGTGGCGATCGAGCGGGCGATCCGCATGGCCAACCGGCGCGGGCTGCCCGCCGACCTGAACCGCTGGCGGGAGTGCCGCGACACGATCTACCGGCGGATCATGAAACGCGGCTGGTCGGAGACCCGGCAGGCGTTCGTCCAGCACGAGGACGGCGATGTGCTCGACGCGGCCGTACTGATGATGCCGCTGACCAAGTTCATCGCGCCGACCGACCCGAAGTGGCTGTCCACGCTGGACGCGCTGACCGAGGAGCTGGTGTCGGACTCCCTCGTCTACCGCTACGACCCGACGGCGAGCCCCGACGGGCTGCGCGGGGACGAGGGCACCTTCTCCATCTGCTCGTTCTGGTACGTCGAGGCGATGGTGCACGCCGGTCGGATCGACGAAGCACGGCTGGCCTTCGAGAAGATGCTCACCTACGCCAACCATCTGGGCCTGTACGCCGAGGAGATCAGCAACACCGGCGAGCAACAGGGCAACTTCCCGCAGGCGTTCACCCATCTCGCCCTGATCAGCGCGGCCTTCAACCTGGACCGGGCCCTCGGCTGAGGAATAGCCGTCGGCCGGTCCCACGTTGCCGTCGGCATGACGACGAACGCGCCGCGGCCCGAGGTCCTGCGATACACCGCCTTCTCCAGCACTCCCGAGGGCGGCAACCCCGCCGGCATCGTCCTGGACGCCACCACCCTGGACGACGGCGACATGCTGGCCATCGCCGCCGAGCTCGGGTACTCGGAGTCGGCGTTTCTGACCGCGCCCCCGGAGGGGCTGGATGGACCGGAGGGACGGACGTTCACCATCCGTTACTTCAGCCCCAAGGCCGAGGTGCCGTTCTGCGGGCACGCCACCGTCGCGACCGCCGTCGCGCTGGCCGAGCGGATCGGCCCGGGTGAGCTGGTGTTCGCCACGCCCGCCGGCACCGTACCCGTGTCAGTGACCGAGGAGGGCGGAACGGTCCGGGCCACGCTCACCAGTGTCGAGCCGCACGTCGAGGAGGTCGACGAGGCCGACCTCACGGAGGCGCTGGCCGCGCTCGACTGGCCGGCCGGCGATCTGGACCCGGCGATTCCGCCCCGGATCGCGTTCGCCGGCGCCCGCCATCTCGTCCTCGCGGCGGCGACGCGCGCACGCCTCGCGGATCTGGCGTACGACTTCCCGCGCCTCGAAACCCTGATGCACCGACTGGACCTGACCACCGTCCAGCTGGTGTGGCGGGAGTCGGCCACCGTGTTCCACGCCCGTGACCCGTTCCCGGTCGGCGGCGTGGTCGAGGACCCCGCGACCGGCGCCGCGGCCGCCGCGTTCGGTGCGTACGCCCGGGACCTC
The DNA here is from genome assembly GCF_044456945.1 of Streptomyces sp. NPDC050759. NCBI lineage: Bacteria > Bacillati > Actinomycetota > Actinomycetes > Kitasatosporales > Streptomycetaceae > Streptomyces > Streptomyces sp. NPDC050759. The sequence goes on from NZ_JBITGI010000010.1 coordinate 219,586, forward strand.
GGCCTGGTCCCGGAGGACGCCGTCCTCACCCTGCACCAGGGCGAGGACCTGGGCCGCCCCGGCGAGCTCACGGTGACCCTGCGCGCGGGCGACCCCCGCGTCCGGGTCGGGGGAGCCGGGGCCCTCATCGGCCGGTGAGCCGCGGGGCGGGCCCGTACCTGAGCGTCAGTGACCGTGCTCGCCCGACGACTCATGGGGGGCCTCTTCGGAGGCCCCTTCCGCTTCCCCCGTCACTGCTCCGCCCGCCCGGACCGTGAACGCGGCGGTGTGCACCTTGTCCTCGTGCTTGAAGTCGAGGAAGAGCCGGTAGGTGCCGCTGCTGGGCGCCGTGGCCGTGAAGGAGATCTCCGGGCCGGGCTCGGTCGAGCCGTCGCCGGGTTCGCCGCCCGGGTGGACGTGGAGGTAGGCGAGGTCGCCGGAACGCAGGGCGACCAGGTGGCCGTAGGCGCCGAGATAGGGCTGGAGATCGGTGACGGGCCTGCCGTTGCGGGAGACCGTCAGCGTCAGCTCGCGGGCGGCGCCGGGGCGCAGGGCGCCGCCCAGCTTCACCTCGTAGCCCTCGGTCGTGGCGGTGTTGTCCGGCGCCGGCAGGTTCCGCGGCGCGTAGGTGCCCGACACGGCCAGATCCGCGCCGAGGGTGAGGTTCTCGGCGCCCTTCTTCTCCGGGGTGAAGTCGGCGAAGACCCGGTAGCCGCCCGCGCGGGGCAGCGACACGGGGATGCTCCAGGTGCCGTCGGCGGCCCGGGTGGGGTGCAGATGGCGGTAGGTGTTCAGGTCGCGTGAGGCGACGATGAGGTGGAGTTCCTTGTCGTGCTCCCGGCGGAAGGCGGTGACCGCGCGGCCGTCCTCGCCCCGGATGGCGAAGCGGAGATCGGCGGTGCGTCCGGCCGCGAGGCGGGGGGTCCGCAGGTCGAGGGTGTAGCCGTTCTCGGAGATCTGGAGTCCGCCGGCCGGGGGCGACTCGTGGCCCGAATGCCCTGACTCACCGCCTTCCGTGTGTGCGTCATGGCGGGCGGGCGTCTCGTCGTCGGTCAGGGGGCCGACGCTTTGGCCCACGCCGTAGGCGGTGCCGAACGTCGCGGCCAGTGCGGCGGCGAATGCGGTGATCCTCAGTCCAGCGTTCATGGCCGTCTCCTCCGGGTCGGTATGCGGCTCTCAATGCACCTCACCATACCCCTGGGGGGTACCAAGTCAACCCGTGGGAACAGCTTGCCTCAGATACCCACCGGGGGTATACAGGAGTCGCGACCCACGACGAGGAGCAGCCATGACCACCACCGCAGCAGCCGAGACCGAGCTGGCCATCGGCGGCATGACCTGCGCCTCGTGCGCGGCACGCATCGAGAAAAAGCTCAACCGGATGGACGGCGTCACCGCCACCGTCAACTACGCCACCGAGAAGGCCAAGGTCACCCACGCCGTCGGCGTCTCGGTCCAGGACCTGATAGGGACCGTCGAGAAGACCGGGTACACGGCCCGGGAACCGGCACCACCCGAGCCGTCCGCACCCGACGAGGAAGAGCCCGACGAACTGCGGTCCCTGCGCGAGCGGTTGGTGACCGCCGTACTGCTGGCGGTGCCCGTCGTCGCGATGGCGATGATCCCGGCGCTGCAGTTCGAGTACTGGCAGTGGCTGTCCCTGACGTTGGCGGCGCCCGTGGTGACGTACGCCGGGTGGCCCTTCCACAAGGCGGCGTTCACCAATGCCCGGCACGGCGCGGCCACCATGGACACGCTGATCTCGGTCGGCACGACGGCCGCCTTCGGGTGGTCGCTGTGGGCGCTGTTCTTCGGGACCGCGGGCACGCCGGGCATGAAGCACCCCTTCGAGCTGACGATCGCCCGCGGCGACGGCACCGGGAACTTGTATCTGGAGGCCGCGGCCGGGGTCACCGCGTTCATCCTGGCCGGGCGGTACTTCGAGGCCCGGTCCAAGCGCAAGGCGGGCGCGGCCCTGAAGGCGCTGCTGGAACTGGGCGCGAAGAGCGTCACCGTGCTGCACGCGGGCGGGCACGAACAGACCGTGCCCGTCGCGGAGTTGAAGGTCGGGGACCGCTTCCTCGTCCGTCCGGGCGAGAAGATCGCGACCGACGGGACCGTCGTCGAGGGCTCCTCCGCCGTGGACGCGTCGATGCTCACGGGTGAGTCCGTGCCGGTGGAGGTCACTCCCGGAGACTCCGTCACCGGCGCCACTCTCAACGCGGGCGGACGGCTCGTCGTCGAGGCGACCCGGGTCGGCTCCGACACCCAACTGGCCAGGATGGCCAAGCTGGTCGAGGACGCCCAGAACGGCAAGGCGGCCGCTCAGCGGCTCGCGGACCGGATCTCCGCGGTGTTCGTGCCGGTCGTCATCGCGCTCGCCCTCGGCACCCTGGGCTTCTGGCTCGGCAACGGCGCCGATGCGGCCGCCGCGTTCACCGCCGCCGTCGCCGTACTGATCATCGCCTGCCCGTGCGCCCTCGGACTCGCCACACCGACCGCTCTGCTGGTCGGGACCGGGCGCGGCGCCCAACTCGGCATTCTCATCAAGGGTCCTGAGGTCCTGGAGTCCACACGCAAGGTCGACACCGTCGTCCTGGACAAGACCGGCACCGTCACGACGGGCCGGATGACCCTGCTGGCCGTGCACCCGGCGGACGGCACCGACGAAGCCGAAGTGCTGCGGCTTGCGGGCGCTCTGGAGCACGCGTCGGAGCATCCGGTCGCCCGCGCGGTCGCCGACGGGGCGACGGAGAAGCTGGGTTCACTTCCCACGCCGGAGGACTTCGCGAACGTGCCGGGGCTCGGGGTGCAGGGCATCGTCGACGGTCATGCCGTGCTCGTCGGCCGCGAGCGCCTGCTCGCCGACTGGTCCCTGGAGCTGCCCGAGGAGCTGCGACGGGTCAAGTCGGAGGCGGAAGCCCTCGGTCGTACGGCGATCGCGGTCGCCTGGGACGGCGAGGCGCGGGCCGTGCTCGAAGTCGCCGACGCGGTCAAGGACACCAGCCGTGAGGCGATCGTCCGTCTGCGCGCGCTGGGCCTCACGCCGGTCCTGCTGACCGGTGACAACCGGGCCGTGGCCGAGTCCGTGGCCCGGGAGGTCGGCATCGACCCGGAGCAGGTGATCGCCGAGGTGCTGCCGCAGGACAAGGTGGACGTCGTCAAGCGGCTTCAGGCAGAGGGCCGTTCGGTCGCGATGGTCGGCGACGGCGTCAACGACGCGGCCGCGCTGGCGCAGGCCGACCTGGGCCTGGCGATGGGCACCGGCACGGACGCCGCGATCGAGGCGGGCGATCTGACCCTCGTCCGGGGCGACCTGCGGGCCGCGGCGGACGCCATCCGCCTCGCCCGCCGCACCCTGGGGACGATCCGGTCCAACCTCTTCTGGGCCTTCGCCTACAACGTGGCCGCGCTGCCGCTGGCGGCGGCCGGACTGCTCAACCCGATGCTCGCCGGGGCGGCGATGGCGTTCTCGTCGGTGTTCGTGGTCGGCAACTCGCTGCGGCTGCGGTCGTTCCGAGCCGCCTCACCCGGCCGGCCGGGCGGGCAGGGACTCCGAGACCGGGAGCCCCTGCCCGCCAGACCGCGAGCCGAACATGCACAGCAGTGAGCGCGAACGCCAAACGGTCCAGGCACACCGCACCTCCCTGCGGCCGCCGTCCTTCCGAGCCGCCTCACCCGGCCGGGCGGGCGGGGACTCCGAGACCGGGAGCCCCTGCCCGCCCGCCACTCAACCGAACGCCTTCACCGCCCGGCCGCGAGCCGGACATGTACGGCGGTGAGCGCGAGCGCCAGCGGTCCGGGCACCAGGAAGGCCAGCGGCACCAGCATCCAGGCACACAGGGCCGCCGTGGCCACGGCGAGCAGCACCAGGGCGCTGCCGCCGACATCCCGTACGGCGTCCCGGGCGGCCTCCCGCACGGCGGCCGGCCAGTCGGTGAGCGACTCGGGGCGGGCGCAGGCCCGCAGGCCCACCACCAGGGCGACCGCACCGATACCGGCGGCCACCACCGCGAACAGCGGCGCCCCCGGCAGTCCGGCCCCGGCGAGCGCCAGGTCCGCCAGGAACAGCAGCGCGCCGGCCAGGGCGACGGCGCCCGCCGCCAGGTCGCCGGCGCGCAACCGACGCCGTAGCGCCGCGAAGTACCGTCCGGCGGTGGCCGGTTGCCCCTCCCCCGCATCGCGCAGGACGGCGCACGCGGTGGACAGCGCGGCCGGGGCCGTCACCACGGGCAGACAGACCAGGGCCGTTGCCAGGCCGACGCTCAGCATGTCGGCGAACAAGGTCATCCTGGGCCCGAAGACCTCGCCCGGTTCACGAGCACGCATCCCGCTCATCCCTTGAGTCCCGAGTTCGCCATGCCCTCCACCAGGAACCGCTGGAAGGCGAGGAAGAACAGCACGATCGGCAGCAGCGCGATCACCGACATCGCGAACATCGGGCCGAACGCCGACTGGCTGGAGGCGTCCACGAACGACCTGAGGGCGAGCGTGAGCGTGAACTTGTCCGGGTCGAAGAGGTAGATGAGCTGGGTGAAGAAGTCGTTCCAGGTCCAGATGAAGGTGAAGATCGCCGTGGTGATCAGCGCGGGCCTGGTCAGCGGCAGCACGATCTGGAAGAAGCTGCGGAAGGGCCCGCAGCCGTCGATACGGGCGGCCTCCTCCAGCTCACGCGGCAGGCCGCGCATGAACTGCACGATGAGGAAGACGAAGAACGCCTCCGTGGCCAGGAACTTGGGCAGGATCAGCGGCCAGTAGGTGTTCACCATGCCGAGCTTGTTGAAGATGATGTATTGCGGGATCAGGATCGCGTGGTGCGGCAGCATGATCGTGGCGATCATGAAGGCGAACATCGGGCCACGGAAACGGAAGCGCAGCCGGGCGAAGGCATAGGCGGCGAGCGAGCAGCTGATCACGTTGCCGAGGACCGCGCCCCCCGCGATCAGCAGCGAGTTGGACAGCAGCCGCCAGATGGAGACGTCGTTGACGCCCTCGAAGGCGGTCTCGTAGTTCGACCACTCCAGGTGGCGGGGCAGCAGGTCGAGGCTGGCGATCACCTCGTCGGCCGGCTTGAGCGAGGTGGCGAGCAGCCAGGCCAGCGGGTACAGCATCACGAGCAGGGCGGTCAGACAGCCGAGGTGCAGGGCGACCCGTCCCCAGCGAACGGGCTTGCGGGCGGCGGCGGTTGATACGGAGGTCATCGGTCCCCCTCGGACGCGTAGAAGACCCAGGAACGCGAGGTGCGGAACAGCACCGCCGTGACGACGCCGATGACAAGGAGCAGCACCCAGGCCATGGCGGAGGCGTAGCCCATGTGGGAGGCGACGAAGCCGCGGTCGTAGAGGTACATCGTGTAGACGAGCGTGGAGTCGGCGGGGCCGCCCTTGCCCGCGCTCACCGCGAAGGCGGGCGTGAAGACCTGGAAGGCCTGGATGGTCTGGAGGACCAGGTTGAAGAAGAGCACCGGGGACAGCATGGGCACGGTGACGGACAGGAACTGCCGCCATGTCCCGGCCCCGTCGACGGCCGCCGCCTCGTAGAGCTCGGCGGGTATCTGCTGCAGACCCGCGAGGAAGATCACCATCGGCGCCCCGAACTGCCACACCGTCAGCAGCGCGACGGCCAGCAGCGCCCAGCCGGGCCTGTTGACCCAGCCGCCGGTGCCGAACAGGTTGTCCACGGTGCCGCCGTCGTTGAAGACGGCACGCCAGACGAGGGCGATGGACATGGATGCGCCGAGCAGCGAGGGGGCGTAGAACGCGGACCGGTAGAAGGCCTTGCCGCGTTTCATGGACTTCAGGGCGAGCGCGACGACCAGCGCGAGGGCCAGTTGGAGCGGCACCGCTATGACGACGTACATCAGGGTCGTCGTGACGGAACGCCAGTAGCGCGGGTCCTCGGTGAACATCTGCGTGTAATTGCGCAGGCCCACCCAGTGGGGCGGGTCGAAGAGGTTGTAGTCGGTGAAGGACAGGTACAGCGAGACGGCCATCGGCAGCAGGGTGAGGACGCAGGCGCCGAGGACCCACGGGGAGAGGAACACCCAGGCGGCGCCCTGGCGTTCACGCCTGGGGCGGCGCTTCGTGGTGGGGGCGGTGGCGCGCTTCTCCCCCGTCGGGATCGCGGTGGTGGTCATGACCTCAGCTCCGCCTTCGCCTCGGTGACGTAGTTCTCGGCCGCCTCGCGGGGCGTCATGCGCTCGTAGGACACCTGGTCGTAGTCACGCTGGAAGGTGGTCTGCAGGGCGTTGTCGCCGGAGGGCGGGGCCTGTGGCGGATCCTTCAACTTCCCTTCCAGGGACGCCTGGTAGTCGGCGACCGTCTTGTCGAAGTCCTTGAGGAGGGGTGCCGTCTCCTTGCGGATGGTCTCGTTGACGGGGATGCCGCGGGTGGCGCCGAGGATCTTCGCCGCGTCCTGGTCGTTGAGGAGGAAGTCGACGAGCTGCGCCGCCTCCTTGGCGTGGCCGGTGTTGGCGGAGATGCCAAGGAACATCGACGGCTTGAAGTACTGCCCTGGCGTGCCGTCGGAGCCGGACGGCATGGGCGCCAGCGCGATCCCGGTCGGGATGATCGCGAGGTAACCGCTCGACGGAGCATCCCAGTTGTTGTCCGCGGTGGCCTTGCCGCGGCCGAGCGGGGTGTTCTCGACGGAGCCGTCGAGCTGAGTGGTCTGCTCGGCCGGGGAGACGGCCTCTTCGCGCCTCAACTGGTCGGTGAACGTCCACCACTTGGTGAGGTCGTCGGCGGTGAAGCCCAGTCCGCCGCTCTTCGTGTAGAGGGCCTTTCCCTGTCCGCGCAGCCAGACCTCGAAGGCGTCCTCGTTCTGCCCGGGGTCGGTGGCGCCGGGTTGGCCGGTCTTCTTCTTGAGCGCGCGCATGGCGTCGGCCCAGTCGTCCCAGGTCCACCCCTGTTTCGGGAGCGGCACCCCGGAGGCCTTCCAGGTCTTGACGTCGTAGACGACGGTCTCGGTGCCCCGGCCCTGCGGGATCGCGTACTGGGTGCCGTCCACGCGGCCGGTGGCGAGCAGCCCGGAGTCGATCTCGGAGGTGCGCAGTACGGCCTTCTGCTTCGCCAGGTCGAGCAGGACCCCGCCGGAGGCGTACTGGTCGATCTGGCGGTAGTCGAGCTGCATCACGTCGGGTGCGTCGCCGCCCGTGGCCTGGACGGCGAGCTTCTGCTTGTAGGCGTCGTAACCCGAGAACGACGTCTGCACCTGTATGTTCGGGTGCTGTTTCTCGAACCGGGCGACGGCCTGCTCGGTGCGTTCCGCGCGGTCGGGGTTGCCCCACCACGTGTAGCGGAGCACGACCTTGCCGCCGCCGACCGATTCCCCGGAGCCTCCGCAACCGGCCGCCAGCGCGCAGAGCGCGAGTGCGACGGCCGAAGCGCAGAACCCCTTTGTCCTGTGTCCGGGCATGCCGAGGTCACCTCATCCCTTCCTCGGACTTTCTACGGCCCCCCTCGGAACTCCCCCCAGAACAAACGGTGTTACTCGCCGCCGTACGGCAGCGTCGTTCCCGGCAGGTTGTACTCGTCGCGTCGGCCGCACATCCCGAAGCCGCCGAGCCGGGTCGGTGCGGCCTCGTGGGCGGTCGCCTCGCCGAGGTACGACGGTTCACCGGCCGCCAGCGCGTCGAGCTGGGCGCCGGTGCGCTCCGCGGTGGCCAGGGCCCCGGTGCGCCACAGCTCGCGCCAGGTGGCCACCTTGTCCCGTACCAGGCGGGCGGCGGCCCGCTGGAACTCCCGATACGGGCCGTTGTCCCCGGCGACCAGTGCCTCGCGCAGGCCGAGGTAGCCCTCGACGGCGAGGTCCCGGCGCCGGCGGGCGGCCGCGGCCGTCTCCGGTCCCGTGCCGGGCGGGAGCCCGGCGGCCGCGGCATACCGCGCGGGGTCGGCGAGCACCTCCGGCGGGAAGGTGAAGACGGCGTCCCCGGCCTCGGGCAGACCGCTGTTCTGCATCAGCACGGTGATGCGCAGATCGCCGCCCTGGACCATGCGGTGCACGGTGCCCGGGGTGAACCAGGCGATCGAGCCCGGCTCCAGGGGGATCTCCCGGTAGCCGTCGGGGCTGAGGGTCTGCACCGCGCCCCGGCCGCCGGTGACGACGTAGGCCTCCGTGCAGACCAGGTGCAGATGAGGGCTGCCGCCGCAGACGCCGTCGGCGGCCTCCCAGTCGTAGGCGCTCAGGTGGGACAGGCCCACGGCGCCCGGCAGCGGGTGCGGAAGGCCGGGCTTCACCAGGACAGGCCTTCCAGACAGGAGGACACGCGTTCCTCGTCCCAGGCACCGTCGGCCACGACCAGCCGGTAGCGGTACGCGAAGGACTCCCCCGGCGGCAGCTCGAACTCCTCGAAGAACGCCCAGGAGAACGCGACCGTCGGGAAGGGCTCGGAGCGCACGAACCAGTGCGACTCGTGGATCGCTTTCTGCGGGTCCAGGTTCTCGGGGGCGTGCGCGAAGACGAGCGTGGAGTGGGCGTCCACGTCGTCGTGCTCGGTGGTGAAGGCGAGCCAGGGGCTCTGGCTGCCCATCAGCTTGTCCGCGTCGCCGTCCGTGTCCGGGGCGAGGACCGAGCCACCGGTGAAGTCGCGGGGGCCGCGCCACTGGAGTCCGGTGTAACCCGCCATCTCACGGCCCGCGGTGGTGGGGGAACCGAAGGCGAGCGGTTCGGCGCGCAGATTGGTGAGCCGGATCGACCAGTCGAGCGCCCAGGAGCCGGCGGCCTCGTCGACCGAGTGGACGGCCAGTCCCCGCTCTTCCCGGGCCCACTCCTCGCCGCCGTTCTCCACCCAGGTGAGCGCCTCGGTGACGTCCAGCCGGGCCTCGGAGACGGTGAACGCGGTGAAGCCGTCGTGCCGCATCGAGCCGACGCGCTCCGGCAGGGGCAGATAACCCTGCCCGTGCACATAGCAGTTGCCGCCCCAGAAGTTCTGCCCCGACAGATGGCTCGCCGTCATCTGCAGGCCCTTGTGCCAGCGGTGGTCGTTGGGACGGTAGCCGGTCACCGTGCGGCCGCCGAGGGTGCGCACCGGGTGGGCGTAGGGCTTCTGGGCCTCGAAGGCCTCGGGGTCGGGTCGGTAGACGTAGCGGAGGATCTCCGTGCCGTTCGCCGCCTCGACGGCGATGTGCTCGCCGTGGACGTGGCTGACGCGGATGCTCATGCGCGCTCCTTGGGGGCCCAGTGGGGGTGGTCGCCGTGCATGGCCGGGTAGAAGGGGTCGCCCGGCGCGATCTCGCCGGCGTGCACGGGCCGGCCCGTGAACGCGGACTTGTAGAGCGCGGCGGCGAACTCGAGGGTGGCACGGGCGTCGGCGCCGCTGCCGGGAGGCCTGACACCGTTGTCGTAGGCGTCGAGGAGCGCGCCGAGCTGGGCCGCGTGCGAGCTGGGCACGTCGGCGGCGGTCGTACGCCAGGCGTCGACGCGGTCGGCGGCCACGTGGGGGGCGGGTGTGTAGGTCCAGTCCTGGTTGCGGTGCCCGTACAGATGGGTGAGTTCGACGGTCGCGTCGGCGCAGTCGATGCGGATGCGGCTCACCTCGTCGGGTGACAGCACGCTGTTGACGACGGTGGCGAGGGCGCCGTTCTCGAACCGGACGAGGGCCGTGGAGACGTCCTCGCTCTCGGTGTCGTGGACGAGCCGGGCCGCCATCGCGCGGATCTCCGCCCACGGGCCGAGCAGGTGCAGGAGAAGGTCGTACTGGTGGATGCCGTGGCCCATGGTGGGGCCGCCGCCCTCACTGGCCCAGGTGCCGCGCCACGGTACGGCGTAGTAGGCGGCGTCCCGGTGCCAGGTGGTCTGGCAGTGCGCGACCCGGGGGGCGCCCAGCTCGCCGCTCGTGATCAGCTCGCGCGCGTGGACGGCGCCGGAGCCGTAGCGGTGCTGGAAGACCACGGAGGCGTAGGCCCCGGACGCCTCCTCGGCCGCCGCGATCTCGTCGTACTCGGCGAGCGACAGCGTCAGCGGCTTCTCGCACAGCACCCAGGCGCCCGCCTTGAGGGCGGCCACGGTCTGCTCCCGGTGCAGCGACGGCGGGGTTCCGATGAGGACCAGGTCCGGGTGTACGGCGTCCAGCATCCCGGCCATGGAGGTGTACCCGGCGACCTCACCGCCCGCGAGTTCCCGGAAGGCGTCGAGTCTGCCCTGGTCCACGTCGACGGCGGCGACCAGTTCTGTGCGCTCGGCGTGGGCCCTGAGCGCAGGCAGATGGCTGCCGCTGACGATGGCGCCGGTGCCGACCACGGCTACGCGGCGGCGGGCTGGACGGGGCATACGGTCCTCCTCGGACGTCCGGCAAGGGGACGCTGACATGCGGGGAAAGCGCTTGCTCTCCCGGAGTCGACCCTAGATCCCCGGCGATTGTCCTAACAAGACCCCGGGCGGTGATATCGGTGAACACGGCACGCACACAGCAGGTTCACTTGCCTGACTCAAGTACTTCGAGCGGCGGTGGGTCAGAGCGCCGCGAACAGGTCGTCGAGCGGGGCGGGCACGCGGTCGGGGTCGAGGGCCTCGACGAGGACGCGGCCGTAGTGGATCTTGCGGCCCGACTTCGTGCCGAAGAAGCGGCGCACCTGCTGCTCGGCGGTGCGGCCGCGCTGGGCCGGCTGGGACAGGAAGGTCTGGAGTTGCCGCAGCTCGCCCTCCTCGCGCACGAGTTCCTTCACCCGTGCCACACCCAGCGCGCGGATGAGCTCGTCCTCCAGGTCCGCCGCGCAGACGAAGTACCCGTCCGGTGCCGCGCCGGCCCGCTCCCAGCCCCGGGCGTAGAACGGCCGTTCCCGCTCGTCGCACAGTCCCGTCAGACGCAGGCCCAGGCCTGACGGACCGAGCAGGCCGGCGAAGCGGCCGACGCTCATCGCCCCGCCCATCGCCAGGACGCAGAGCCCCTCGGCGGCCAGGTTCCGGCCACGGCTCGCGGCCAGGGCGTCGACCGCCGCCACGTCGCTCGGCCCTTCGAGCAGGACGACGGTCCGGACGGACAGCCGTGCGGCCAGTTCGCGTGCCTGGTCGCCGGGGCCGCCGGCCGCCCACGCCGTGACCGCGTCCCGGAACTCCCCCATGTCAGCCATGGGAGGAGTCTGTGCCCTCACCGGCCCCGGCGACAGGCAATTTCCGCCGGCCTCACCGGCTGGCGCCGCCGTGGGCCATTCGGAATCGTGCATGAGAGGAATCTGTGCCCTGACCGTCCCCGCCGACGGGCAATTCCGCCCGCCTCACCGGCTCGCGTCGCGGTGGGCCATTCGGAATCGTGCATGAGAGGAATCTGTGCCCTGACCGTCCCCGCCGACGGGCAATTCCGCCCGCCTCACCGGATCATGTCCCCGTGGGTCACCCGGATCTTGGACTGGCCGTGCGGGAGTTCCTCCCAGTCCTCCATGAACCGGGCCCGCAGGCCGTGCTTCCCGGCCAGCCCGACGAGCGTCTCGACGCGGTAGTAGAAGTCCTCCCGGAGGACGTGGTGCTCCTCGCCCTCGGTGCGGTCGAAGGTGAAGTCGAACCAGCCGCCCGGGGCGAGCACGCGGCCGACGTTGGCCAGACACTCCTCGATCACCGGGAGCGGCGAGTGCGAGAAGACGCTGTGCGCGTGGACGACGTCGAAATGGGCGTCCGGCAGGAACCGCAGCGTCAGGTCGCGCACCGGGGTGAGGTTCGGCAGCCGCTTCTGAAGGGACATGTCGACGATCGTGTCCTGGGCGGCGAACAGGATGTCGGGCGAGATGTCGATGCCGTGGTAGTGGCCGGGCTCCAGGTGGCGGATGAACCGCCAGCCGCCGCGCAGGTTGCCGCAGCCGATCTCCAGCATGCGGTGCTCGGGGCGCAGCCCGTGGCCGAGGAGGTAGTCGAACTGCATCGCTCCGAGCGCCAGCCAGCGCTCCCGGTTGCGGCTGCCGACGGCCGCGTCCGGGTCGGTCCGGGTGTCGGAGCGCATCACGGCGCGGTAGTAGGAGATGTGGTCCGGGTGCCGGCGGCGCAGCCACAGGTCGCGGGCGGCGCGGGCCACATGGCGGGGCACACGGTCGGGGTGCCGCAGGGCGTAGCCGACGCGGTGGCCGAGGGCGGCGCGGTTGGCGGTGAGGTTCTTGGCGGGCATCGTGAGGCCTTTCGCAGGTCGTCGCTCTGCTGCCAGCCTCGATGCGGAAGCCGGGCCTCCGGCTCGGCCAACGGGCTGCCGCTGCCGAGAGGTTCGGGCGACGGGCATGTCAGCCGATCGGTTGATGCGGTCCTGCGTCCGGCACGTTAGACACGGACCATGAACCACTCCGATCCGGACGAGCGCTGGCTGGGCGCGATCGTGCACGGCGCGTTCTTCCTGCTGCTCGGCTCGTCGTTCGCCCGCTTCCTGACCCGCGACCAGGGCGGAGCGCGCACCGGCTGGGTGGTGGCGCTGTTCGCCTTCTTCTGTGTGCTGTACGTCCTCGGGCATCTGGTGGCCCCGCCGCCCCGCCCGGGACTGCCGCCCACCCGGCGTCATCTGGTCTGGCTGGGCTCGGTCACCGGGGTCTGGGTCGTCCTGCTGGTGCTCGCGCCGAGCGCCACGTGGTGTGTGATGCCCCTGTTGTTCGCCGGGCTGCACGCGTTGCCGCCGAGGATCGCGGTGCCCGCGGCGGCCGTGCTCACCGCGCTGGTCGTGGTCTCGGAGATACGGGTGGCCGACGGGCCGCTCAACCCGAACATGATCGTGGCCCCGCCGGCCGTCGCCGCGGTCGCCACCGCCGTACTGGTGCATCTGCAACGGCAGGGGGCCCGGCAACGCGTTCTGATCGATGACCTGGTGCGCACCCGGCAGGACCTCGCCGCCACCGAACGGCGGGCCGGTGTCCTGGCGGAGCGGCAGCGGCTGTCCGCGGAGATCCACGACACCCTCGCGCAGGGGCTGTCCAGTCAGCGGATGCTGCTCCAGGCCGCGGAGCTGGTGTGGGGCTCGGACAAAGATGCGGCCCGGGAACATGTCCGGGCGGCGGCGGAGATCACCTCGCACAGCCTCGCCGAGGCCCGCCGCTTCGTGCACGACCTGGCTCCCGCGGACCTCGCGGAGCGTTCCCTCGCCGAGGCCCTCGGCGCACTCGCCCGGCGCGAGAGCGGCCCGGGGCTGACCGTGGAGTTCCGGCTCGAGGGAGATCCGGGTCCGCTGCCGGAGCGGGTGGCGGCGACGCTGCTGCGGATCGCCCAGGGCGCGCTGGCCAACGTGCGGGAGCATGCGGCGGCGACCCGGGCCGCGCTCACGCTGACGTGGCTGGAGGATCAGGTCTCGCTGGACGTCGCGGACAACGGGCGGGGGTTCGAGCAGGCCGGGGCCCGGGGGTCCGGGTCGTCGACGCGTGGACACGGGCTTCCCGCCATGCGGATCCGGGCCCGCCAGGCCGGTGGCGATCTCACCGTGGAGTCCACGCCGGGAGAGGGCACCGTGGTGTCGGTCGCCGTCCCGCTCACCGTCCCGCTCGTCGTCAAGGAGGCCGCCCTGTGAGTACGTCGCCGCCCTCGTCCCCCGTCCGGCTCCTGCTCTGCGACGACCATGCCGTCGTACGTGCCGGACTGCGGGCCCTGCTCGCCGGCGCGGACGGCATCGACGTGGTCGGGGAGGCGGCCACCGGCGAGGAGGCGCTCGCCATGGCGGCCCACCTGGGCCCCGATGTCGTACTGATGGATCTTCAACTGGACGACGGCATGGACGGGGTGACGGCCATCCGGCAGTTGACGGCGGGAGGCTCTCGGAGCCCCCGCGTGCTGGTGCTCACCATGTTCGACACGGACGCCGACATCACCCGGGCCATCGAGGCGGGCGCCACCGGTTATCTCCTCAAGGCCGAGCAGCCCGAGGAGTTGTTCACGGCGATCCGCGACGCCGCGTCCGGCCGCAGCACGCTGTCCGCCCCGGTGGCCGACCGGCTGCTGACCCGGCTGCGCAGCCCGCGCCCCGCCCTGTCCGCCCGCGAGCACGAGATCCTCGCGCAACTCGCCCGTGGCCTCGGCAACCGGGAAATCGCCCGGGCCCTGTTCATCAGCGAGGCGACGGTCAAGACCCATCTGGGGCGGATCTACGCCAAGTTGGGCGTCGAGACCCGGGCGGGCGCGGTGGCCGTCGCCAAGGAACGCCGGCTGTTGCCTTGACCGGCCGCGGGAACCAGGAGAGTCCGATCCGCACTCTTCCGTTACGGCAGACACCCTTGACAGCATGCGTACTGTTTGGCGACGTTTGGTCCTTGCCGACATTTCGATCGGCGGGACGCGGACGCCGCGTCGTGGGGGGAATTGGGGGGAACGGTCGCCCATGCGATCCATGAGCAGTGACACGGACATAACGATCCACAGACCCGAAGAACTCGCCGCCTCGCTCCGCAAGGCCTGGCACCGGGCGATGGACGAGTCGCCCGAGTACGCCAACCCGTTCCTGGCACCGGAGTTCGCGGCGGGGATCGGCAGACACCGCCGCGGCGGCACCCGGGTGGCGGTGCTGCACCAGGGCGGAGAGGCCGTGGGCTTCCTCCCGTACGAACGGGGTCCCTTCGGCGTCGGCCGTGCCGTCGGACTCGGACTCTCCGACTGCCAGGGCCTCGTGCACCGCCCCGGAGTCACGTGGGACGCCAGGGCGCTGCTGAAGGCGTGCCGGCTCTCGGTGTTCGAGTTCGATCACCTGGTCGAGGAGCAGGCGCCCTTCGCCCCCTATGTCACGGGGACGTTCGCCTCCCCGGTGATCGATCTCAAGGTCGGCAGCGACAGTTACCCGGAGTGGCTGCGCGGCGCCTACCCGGGGCTCGCCAAGACGACCCTCAAGAAGGAGCGCCGGCTCACGCGCGACCTGGGTGAGATGCGGTTCGTGTTCGACGAGCGCGACCCGAAGGCGCTGCGCACCCTGATGCAGTGGAAGTCCGCCCAGTACCGCCGGACGGGCCGGATGGACCGGTTCGCCCGGCCGTGGATCGTGAACCTGGTGGAGGACCTCTTCCAGGTCCGCGAGGAGCACTTCACCGGGATCCTCTCGGTGGTGTACGCCGGTGACCGGCCGGTGGCCGCGCACTTCGGGCCGGCCTCGCGCACGGTGTTCGCGCCCTGGTTCACCGCGTACGACCCCGAGCTGCGCTACTACTCCCCCGGTCTGATCATGCATCTGCGGATGGCCGAGGCGGCGGGCCGGCGCGGGGCGCGACTCATGGACATGGGGCGCGGCGACAAGGAATGGAAGGACTGGCTCAAGACCCGTGAGCTGCGGGTGGCGGAAGGGTTCGCCACCCGTCCCCATCCGGTCGCGACGGCACACCGTCTGTGGCGCCGGCCGGTGCGGGGTCTGCGCAACACGGTCAACGCCCACCCGGCCCTGCGCGAGCCCGCCGACCGGCTCCTGAAGACCGTCGGCACGCTGCGCACTTCCGGGTACCGCTCGGACTCCGACCGCGCGGGCCCCATGGCGAGCTGAGCCCGTCCCCCCTTTCCGTGGCTTTCCCCGTGGCGAACGCGCCTTGCTCTTCCACGGCCCTTCCCTGCCCGTCGACACAAGGGGTGCCGATGCCCTATGGCTCGCGGCTGGCCGCGACGATGACCCGGCGACTGGGACGCGAGTGCGTCTACACGCCCTCGGCCCGGCTGGCCCTGTACCTGGCGCTCAGGCGCTGGTGCCGACCGGGCGCGCGGGTGCTGATGTCACCGGTGAACGACGACGTGATCCTGTTCGTGGTCCTCGCGGCCGGGCTGCGCCCCGTGCAGGCCCCCGTGTCCGTGTGGGACGGCAACATCGACCCGGCCGCCGTACCGGAGTCGACCTGGCGCAATGTGGACGCGGTCCTGACCACCAACCTGTACGGCGTGCCCGACCGGGTCCTCGAACTGCGCCGCCGTTGCGAGCAGTTGGGGATCCCGCTGTTCGAGGACGCGGCGCACGCGATCGGCAGCCATGTGGCCGGACAGCCGGTCGGGACCTTCGGCAGGGCGGCGGCGTTCAGCCTGTCCAAGCACGTGGCCGGGATGGCGGGCGGCTTTCTCGCCGTCGAGGACGCGCGCACCCGCCGGGAGCTGGAGCTGCTGCGGGACGACCTGCTGACCCCCGGCCGGCTGCGTGAGGACCTGACCACCACCCTGCGCCCGCTGGCCCGGTCCGCCGTCCGCTCGCTCCACCTGGTGCGCCCGGTGTGGCGGACCATGGAGCGCCTCGGGCTGATGGAGCGCGACGCGTTCCGGATGGACCTGCACGCACCCCGGCTCACCGCCTCCGCGCGGGAAGCACCGAGCCTGACCGCCTACGAGCGATGGGTCCGTGTCGATCTGCACGGCTACCGCTCCCGGCACGGCGCGCTGGTCCGCGGCCAGCTGAGCCTGCGGATGGCCCGGCTCGACGAGGACCTGGCCCGGCGCCGGGCCGGGGTCGCCCTGCTGGCGGGCACGCCGTGGGCCTCGCCGGCGCTCCGCGACCGGACGGCGCACGACGGGCCCCTGCCCCTCTTCCGGGTGCCGCTCCTGGTCCACGACCGCGACGCCCTCGTCCAGCGGCTGGTGCGGCACGACGTGGTCTGCGGCTACATCTACGACCCGCCGCTGGACGACTACGCGGGCGCGGAGTTCGTGGAACCCTCCCCCGATCCGGCGCCCGCCCGCTGGTTCGCCGCGCACACGCTGCCGGCCGATCCGCTGCTGGCCCGCAGGATCGTGGGCGCGTTCACCAAGGAGCGGGTGGCCGACGCGCACCCCTCGCTGCTGCGGCCGGTTCCGGACGTCACACCGCCCCGGCTGCTGGGCCAGTGAGCCGTGACACCCCGACGATCGATCAGAACATCAGGGGGTTAGCATATGAGCGCCGCCTAGCTCGAAAGAGAATTCTGTGACTGTCAAGGACGACTCGTTCACCGACTGGAAGAACCGCGAGGAGATCGCGGAATCGATGATCCCGATGATCGGGAGGCTGCACCGAGAGCGTGATGTAACGGTTCTCCTGCACAGCCGTTCCCTGGTGAACAAGTCGGTGGTCAGCATCCTCAAGACCCACCGGTTCGCCCGGCAGATCGCCGGTGAGGAGCTCTCCGTCACCGACACCCTGCCCTTCGTCCAGGCGCTCACGACGCTGGACCTCGGCCCCTCGCAGATCGACATCGGCCGGCTGGCCGAGATCTACCAGGCCGACGACCGCGGGCTGTCGGTGGCCGAGTTCACCGCCGAGGCGGTGGCCGGCGCGACGGGCGGCAACAAGATCGACCGCCGTGAGCCGCGGGACGTCGTTCTCTACGGCTTCGGCCGCATCGGCCGCCTGGTGGCCCGGCTGCTGATCGAGAAGGCGGGCTCCGGCAACGGCCTGAGGCTGCGCGCGATCGTGGTCCGCGGGGGCGGCGACCAGGACATCATCAAGCGGGCCTCGCTGCTGCGCCGGGACTCCATCCACGGCCAGTTCCAGGGCACGATCACCGTCGACGAGGCCGAGAGCGCGATCATCGCCAACGGCAACACCATCAAGGTGATCTACGCGAACGACCCGTCCGAGGTCGACTACACGGCGTACGGCATCGACAACGCGATCCTCATCGACAACACCGGCAAGTGGCGCGACCGCGAGGGCCTGGCCCAGCATCTGCGGCCCGGCATCGACAAGGTCGTCCTGACCGCGCCGGGCAAGGGCGACGTCCCCAACATCGTGCAC
Source organism: Streptomyces sp. NPDC050759 (assembly GCF_044456945.1). NCBI lineage: Bacteria > Bacillati > Actinomycetota > Actinomycetes > Kitasatosporales > Streptomycetaceae > Streptomyces > Streptomyces sp. NPDC050759. The sequence continues at coordinate 237,182 of NZ_JBITGI010000010.1, forward strand.
GGGGTCAACCACGACACGATCAAGCCGGACGAGCAGATCCTGTCCTGTGCGTCCTGCACCACGAACGCGATCGTGCCGCCGCTGAAGGCGATGGCCGACGAGTACGGTGTGCTGCGCGGCCACGTGGAGACGGTCCACTCGTTCACCAACGACCAGAACCTGCTGGACAACTACCACAAGGCCGACCGCCGGGGCCGTTCGGCGCCGCTCAACATGGTCATCACGGAGACGGGCGCCGCCTCCGCCGTCGCCAAGGCGCTGCCCGACCTCAAGGCGCCGATCACCGGCAGCTCGATCCGGGTGCCGGTGCCGGACGTCTCCATCGCGATCCTGAGCCTGCGCCTGGGCCGTGAGACCACCCGCGAGGAGGTCCTCGACCACCTGAGGGACGTCTCGCTGACCTCCCCGCTCAAGCGCCAGATCGACTTCACCACGGCCCCCGACGCGGTCTCCAGCGACTTCATCGGCTCGCGGCACTCCTCGATCGTCGACGCCGGTGCCACCAAGGTCGACGGCGACAACGCGATCCTCTACCTCTGGTACGACAACGAGTTCGGCTACTCCTGCCAGGTGGTCCGGGTCGTGCAGCACGTCTCGGGGGTGGAGTACCCGACGTACCCCGCGGCGGTCTGATCCCGTCCCGTCCTACGGCTCCGGCAGCCAGCCCGTCTGGACGACGAGTGGAGTGCTTCGCCCGCGCGAGACGAACTGACCCCGGCCGGGGGGCATGGGCCCGGGCCGGGCCCCGCCGAGGAGATCGCCCTCGGCGGGGTCGCCCGCCAGGACCACGCCCTGGGCGAGCAACTCCTTCATGCGCTGCACGAACGGTTCGAACTGCGCCCGGGCGGCGCCCGCGGTGCTGCGGGCCACGAGGAACCGCACACCGATGTCCCGGGCGTAGGGCAGGTACTCGGTGAGTCCGCCCAGCAGGCTGCGGCTCGGGGTCGACACCAGGTCGTAGTCGTCGATGATCACGAATGGCGTGGGGCCGGTCCACCAGCTACGGTCCCGCAGCTGCTCCGCAGTGACGCCTTCGGTCGGCATACGCCTGCGGAGCAGCTCCTGGAGCGCGTCCATCTGACGGTCCAGGGAGGTCGTGGCCATGTATTCGGCGAGGTGCGCCTCCGGGACGGCGCCCAGCAGCGAACGCCGCGGGTCGACTACGAGGATCCGCGCCTCCTCGGGTGTGTAGCGCTCGCAGATCTGCTTCGCCAGCAGGCGCAGCAGCGCGCTTTTGCCCGACTCGCTCTCACCGAAGACCAGGAAGAACGGGTCGGTCTCGAAGTCGACGAAGACCGGCCGCAGTTCGCCCTCGTCGATACCGAAGGCGATGCCCCGCTCCGGGTGGTCGCCGCCCTTCGGCAGCCGGTCGGCGGGCAGTTCGCGAGGCAGCATGCGCACCGCCGGCGCCCCGGGGCGGCCCCGCCAGGCCTGTGTGACGTGATCGACCAGGGCGGCTGTCGCCTGGGACAGCCCGTCGCCGGAGGCCATGCCGTCGATTCGGGGCACCGCGGCCATGAAGTGGTATTTCCCGGGCGTCAGCCCCCGGCCGGGGACACCCGCCGGGACGCTCGCGGCGACGGCGACGGAGATCTCGGAATCGGCGGGGTCGGCGAGCCTCAGCTCGAGCCGGAAGAACATCATCTCCTTGAGCAGCGGACGCACGTCCACGGCGCGGTTCGCGGACAGGACGACGTGGACGCCGTAACCGGGGCCGCCGGCGGCGATGCGGCTGACGACCGGCTCCAGCGCCTCGTAGTCCTCGAGGAAGTTCCTCCAGTCGTCGATCACCAGGAAGACGTCCCCCCACGGCTGGTCAGTGATCTCCCCGAGCGCGCGGCGACGGCGGTAGACGGCCATCGACTCGATGCCGTTGGCCCGGAAGTACCCCTCCCGCTGGGTGAGGATCGCGGCGACCTCCGCCACCGTGCGACGGACCTGCTCCGGGTCCAGACGGGAGGCGACGCCGCCCACATGCGGGAGGTCCGCCACGGCGGACATGCCGCCGCCGCCGAAGTCCAGCCCGTAGAACTGCACTTCCCGCGGGGTGTGGGTGAGGGCGAAGGACGACACCAGGGTCCGCAGCAGGGTCGACTTGCCGGACTGCGGAACACCGGTGACCAGCATGTTGCCCGCGGTGCCGGAGAAGTCGGCCCACAGAACGTCACGCCGCTGCTCGTACGGCTTGTCCACCAGGCCCAGCGGCACCACCAGCCCTCCCGGTCCGCCGTGGCCGGGCTGGGTCAGGCCACGACCCTCGACCGCCTTCAGGCCCGGCAGCAGGGCGTCCAGAGGCGGCGCCTCGGCCAGCGGCGGCAGCCAGATCTGGTGGGCCGGGGAGCCCAGGTTCTCCAGCCGCTTGAGGATGAGCTCCATCGGCGAGTCCCCGTCGGCGGCCCGCTCGTCGCGTCCGGTCCAGCCGGAGGAGTAGGCCGCGCGGAAGCCGACCATGTGCTCCATGTCGAACTTCAGATAGCCGCTGCCGGGCACCGACGGGAGACGGTAGGCGTCCGGCACGCCGAGCACCGCCCGTGACTCGTCGGCAGAGAAGGTGCGCAGACCGATGCGGTACGACAGATGGGTCTCCAGGCCGCGCAGCCGTCCCGCCTCGAGTCGCTGCGAGGACAGCAGCAGGTGGATGCCGAGCGCGCGGCCGATGCGGCCGATGGTGATCAGCTCGTCGAGGAAGCCGGGTTCGGCGCTCAGCAGTTCGGCGAACTCGTCGATGACCAGGACCACCGTCGGCAGGGGGGCGAGCGCCGCGCCCGCCGTCCGCGCCCGTTCGTAGTCGCGGACGTTGGCGTAGTTCCCCGAGGAGCGCAACAGCTCCTGGCGGCGGGTGAGTTCACCTCTGATCGCGTCGCCGAGGCGGCCGATCAGGGAGAGGTCGTCGGCCAGGTTGGTGATGACCGCCGCCGTGTGCGGCAGCCGCCTCATCTCGGCGAAGGTGGCGCCGCCCTTGAAGTCCACCAGGACGAAGTTCAGCGTCTCCGGGGAGTGCGTGACCGCCAGTCCGAGGACCAGGGTGCGCAGCAGCTCCGACTTGCCGGATCCGGTGGCGCCGACGCACAGGCCGTGCGGGCCCCAGCCGCCCTGTGCGGCCTCTCTCAGGTTCAGCACGACGGGGCCGCCGCTGTCGTCCACGCCGACCGGGACGGTCAGTCGCTGATCCGGCCGTGAGGTCCAGGCGGAGGCGGGGTCGTCGTCCCAGTTCTCGGGCAGCGCCAGCAGGTCCAGAAGGCCGGGCACGGACTCCTCGCCCTCCCCGAGGGTGCTGAGCCGCTGCGCTCCCGGCAGGCTCCAGGCCGCGCTCACCTTGCCCAGGAGTACGTCGAGTTCCTCGCCCTCGTCCCCGTGCGGGGCATCCGCGCGGGTGCCCGCGGGCCGGGCGAGTGCGGGCACCGCGAGCCGGACGTAGCGCCGTCCCCGGGTCAGCCCGAACCCCGGCTGCCCGGGTGGGATGCCGCCGGCCAGGTCGCTGTCGATTCTCGACTCCCGCGGGTCGGCCAGGGCGAGTTCGATCCAGGTGCCGAGGTGCAGGAGGAGGTCCTCGGGCAGGTCTCGCCAGCGGTCGGCGGAGACCGCGAGGTGGATGCCGTAGTAGACACCCTGCTGGGCGACGCGGAGCAGCAGCCGGGACTCGTCGGGGTAGCGGGCCGCGAAGTCCGGCCAGGAGTCGACGAGGAGGAACACCTCGCCGTTCGTCTCCCCGTCCATGGCCTGCTGGGTGCGCCGCTGCCGGAAGGCTTTCGGGGAGCGGATGCGCAGCCGGTCGCAGAGCCGCTCGCGTCGCTTCAGGGTGGTCATGACTCCCTCGACCAGCTCGCGCACATCGCCGCCGGCGGCGTAGTCCGCGACCATCCCCACGTGCGGCAGCGAGGCCAGCCGTGTCATCCCGTCCGGTTCGCCATGCAGGCCGTAGATCTGCACCTCTTCGGGGGTGTGGGTCAGCGCGAGCGAGCAGGCCAGGGTGCGCAGGACCGAGGTCTTGCCGCTCCAGCGGCTGCCCACGACGCCGATGTGCGGGGCGCCGCCGGACAGGTCGAGGGTGAGAGTCTCCTGGAGGCCCTGGACCGGGTCGTACATCCTGCCCAGGGGCACGGTGAGCTGACCGTTGGGCGGCCAGTCCGGGGCGCACAGGCCGCGCTCGGGGCTGGTGGCGAGTGCCGGAAGCAGATCACCGAGGGGGAGGCTGTCGCCGGCGAAGGGGTCGGTCTCGGCGCTGCGTCCGCGGTGCCACAGCGCGGCTTTGGCGAGCGGGATGTTGCCCTGCACGCCGGATCGGAACTCGGTGGGCGTCTGCGGGGCTCCGCTCTCCTTCACGTGCCGGGCGATGTGCTGGAAGAGTTCGTGCGCGGTGATCACGCCGTCGTTGTCGACGTCGGCCCGCCCGGTGCTCAGGCCGTCGATGACCGCCTCGGTGAACACGGAGTGGAACTCGCCCGAGCGGCTCTTGACCGTCTCGCCCTCGAAGGCGAACTCGAGCACGTCCGAGGCGGTCATGACGTACGTGCCCTTGCCGGCGGCCTGCGCGGACAGTTCGCCGTCGTCGGGCGCGAAGGGTGCCATGCCCTGGACGTAGGCGCCGCCGAAGCAGCAGTCGAGCAGCAGGACCTTGCGCCGGGAACGGCAGCGGCTGAGCTGTTCCTCGATGAAGCGGGCGGAGATGGCCGTGGACTCCGGCAGGTCGCGCTTGGTGCGCAGCGTGGTGAAGAAGAGGCGGCCGTGCTGGTCGCGAATGCCGTGGCAGGAGAGGTAGACCAGCAGGGTGTCGTTGGCACCGAGGTCGCGCAGCACCCGTTCGATGTGCTCCTCGATCTCGGCCTTCGACTCGTTGACCAGGGGGACGACCCGGTCGAAGTAGCCGACCGCCCTGTCCTCCAGGAGCGCGCCGAGACGCCGGGCGTCGGACGCGGGCGAGCGCAGGCGGCGCAGGCCGGAGTCGAGGTAGTCGGTGGTGGCGACGAGCAGGGCGACACGGCTCACGGAAGTCCCCTACGGCTGCGGGTCGTTGCCGCCGGACCGGCGCTGGAGCCACTCCTCGATCAGGGCCTTCTGGTCCTTGGCGGAGACCCCCTCCACGATCAACGTGTCGTCGCCGACGGTGAGTTCGACCCGGCGGGCCTGGGCACGCTGCCGCCACTCGCCGACCAGGCTCACGAACGCGGTCAGCGCGGCCCGCGAGAAGACACCGGTGACGAGCAGCGCCCCGAGCGCGGTGACCGTGCCGCTCTTCGATCCCGGCGGGGCCGCGCCGGTTTCCGGCCGTACGACGGACTCGGCCGCCTCGAGCAGCAGCAACTCCTCCTGGAGCCCGCGGGTCAGCGCGTCGGTCTCCTCGGCGTCACCGTCGGCCGCCGCCACGGCGACGGTGATCTGCATGGGTGGCACGGCGTGGGTCCCCCTGTCGCTGTACGGCGCGTTCGGCACGCTTGGCACTCGTGGCACGCAAAAACCGTTGTCAGCATACTCGTTGACCCCTCGCGCACCGGGTCGGTCAGTGTTGTCGCTCCCGGTACAGGTCGCGCAGCAGGGCGATCTCGGCGCCGTGGTGCAGGACTTCCTGGTTGACCCACCACACGATGTCCAGGAACGGTTCCCCGGGGTCGCTGCCGTGCGGGTAGGTACAGCGGCCGACGGTGTCGAGGTCGGTGTCGTCGGTGTCGCGCAGGGCCGTGCGCCAGGCGTCGGCGGCCGCGTCGAAGGCGGCGATCGCGTCGGCGGCGGTGCCGCTGACGCGGTAGTCGTCGCGGGTGAGGGTGTGGGTGCCCGTCGTGTGGTCGGCGCGCAGGAAGAGCATGTCGCTGAGGTGGCTCAGGCGCCATGCGAGGGTCGTGAACGGCGGTGGAACGGGGTGCGGGTGGGGCGCGGCGTCCCGGCCCCAGTCGCCGGTCCCGGACAGGAAGGTCGCCCGCGCCCCGGGTCCGTCCGTACGCCGCCGGACCGACCAGCAGTCCGGCACCGGCTCCCAGAGGTACTCGTCGTCGGTCAGCGCCCCGACCGGGGTCCGCGAGCCGTCGCCGCTGTCCATGACCGGCCCGGTGAGCCGACCGGCCAGGCGCTCGCAGGACCAGTCGAACTGGTCAAGGAGCGGGGCGAGGCGAGGTCCTGTGGTCATCGGTGCTCCCCTGGACGGTCCGGTCCGGTCCGCCCGCCAGGCTGGCACAGCAAGGGGATTCCCGCTCCTCCTTTTTTGGGCCTCGTCCCCCCCGGACCTTTTTGGGCCTAGTGCCCCCGGAACGCCTCCTCCAGCCACCACGCCCCGCGGTCCCGCACCACCTTCGCGTCGATCAGGAGGGGCGCCGACCGTGGCCCGCCGACCCAGTCCTCCACGGCCTTCAGATCCGTCCGCGTGTGCACGGTCACCGCCTCGAAGCCGTAACCGCGGGCCACGGCCGCGATGTCGGTCGGCGGGAACTCGACCGTGTCGAGCGGATGTCCGTCGGGGCCGAAGTGGTGCACCTCCGCTCCGTAGGCGTCGTCGTTGTACACGACGACGACCATGGGGAGCCCGAGCCGCCGTACGGTGTCCAGGTCGGCGGCGCCCATCAGCGCGCCGCCGTCGCCGAGCGCGGCCACCGGCAGCCGGTCCGGGCGGGCCAGGGCCGCGCCGATCGCGGTGGCGAGGCCGAGGCCGATCGACTGGTAGGCCTGCGTGAAGCAGAAGCCGTCCTGGTCGGGCACCGACAGAAACATGCTCGGGTGGCCCATGAAGTTGCCGGAGTCGACGCCGATCACCCGCTCCGCGGGAAGGATGTCGTCGAGCGCGATGCTGAGCGTGCGGGGGTCGATCCGGTCACGGGTGCTCGTGTCGTCGTACGGCACGTTACGCCAGCGCACCCGCGTGGCCACGGCCTCGGCGATGCCGGGCGTCCGCAGGCCCTGCCGTTTCCCGCCGGGGGCCGCCAGGACGTGCCGCGCGGTGAGTTCGACATCGCCGGTGACCCCGAGGTGCAGCTTCCGGTGTGCGCCGAGTGCCGAGGGATCGTCGTCGACCTGCACCACGGCCGTGTCCGCACCGATGAGGGCGCCGTGCCGCATGGTCCACATGTTCAGCGCGCAGCCCCAGCCGACGATCACGTCGGCGCCGCCGATGAGTTCGGCCGCCAACGGCGACGCGAAGCCGCCGGACACGTCGAGCGACCAAGGGTTGTCGTGGAACAGCCCGCGCGCCACGGCCGAGGTCGCCAGGAGGGCGCCGTAGCGCTCAGCGAGGGCTTCGAGGGCGTCCCTGGCCCCGGTGGAGCGCGCACCGCGTCCGGCCACGAAGACCGGCCGCCGGGCCTGCTCCAGCACCTGGGCCAGAGCCGCCACTTCGTCGGCAGACGGCTCGACCGCCGTGCGCGGCGGTGGCGGTGTGGCCTGGGCGAGGGCATCGCCGGGGACGTCCGCCGCCTGTACGTCCAGGGGGAGGTTGAGGAGCACCGTGCGGCGTTCGTGCAGGGCCCGTCGCACCGCCGCACACGCCTGCCCTACGGCGTCCTCGGGCGAGGCGACCCGCATCGGGACCGCGCCCACCGCCGTCCCCAACGCCTCCTGGTCGACATAGAAGTTGGAGGTCGGCCGGGTCACCTCGGCCGCCACCACGACGAGCGGTGTGCGGCTCTTGGCCGCCTCGGCGATCCCCGTCATCGCGTTGGTGAGCCCGGGCCCCTGGTGGACGCTCACGGCGGCCGGCGTGCCGCTCACGCGCGCGTACGCGTCGGCCATCGTCGCCGCGCCGCCCTCGTGGCGGGCGGCGACGAAGCGGGCGCCGGCCGCGACCATGGCGTTGGTCAGATGGAAGTTGCCGGATCCCACGACGCCGAAGACCTGCTCGACCCCGGCCGTGTACAGGGCCCGTCCGACGGCCTCCGCGACCTTCATGACCGCTCCACGAGGGCCAGCACGCGCGCGGGCGAGCCGGAGCCCGCGACGATGGGCAGGGGTCCCGCGACGACGACGCTGCCGGTCGCGGGCAGCGCGGCCAGGTTCTGGAGCTGGGTGAGGCCGTACTTGCCGCTGCCCATCAGATGGGAGTGGCAGGGAAAGGCGGGGTCGAAGGAATGCCCGCGCCCGGCGTCCGTGCCGACCGTCTCCACGCCGAGGCCGATCACGGGCGACTCCTCGGCCACCCAGCGGGCGCACTCCGGGGACAGGCCGGGCGTGTGGGGACCGTTCTCGTCGGCGTTGAGGAAGGCCTCCTGGGAGTGCGAGCGGGCGTCCCAGCCGGTGCGCAACAGCAGCCAACCGCCGTCCGGCAGCGGTCCGTTGTGTTCCTCCCAGGCCTTGACGTGGTCCACCTCCACGAGGAAGTCCGGGTCCTTGGCCGCCTCGGCGGTGAAGTCCAGTACAACGGCGGGGGCGATCAGCCGCTGAGCCGGGACGGACGCCACGTCGGCGAGGTCCTTTCCGGTCACCCAGTGGTTCGGGGCGTCGAAGTGGGTGCCGGTGTGCTCGCCGCTGCGGAAGTTGTTCCAGTACCACGCCGGGCCCCGGTCGTCGTACCGGCTGATCTCCTCCAGCTCGAAGACGGCCGTCTGGCCGAACTCCGGCGGAAGCTGGATCACGGGTGTGGACGACGACAACGGCGAGGTGAGATCGACGACTTCGATCGAACCGGCCCGCAGGGCGGACACCAGCGCGGCGAGAAGGGACGGCTGCTCGTGCATGAGGGCCTCCTGAAACACTCCGAGACCGACAGCATGGCACCGACCGCCCGGCCGAGACCCGGCTCCCCGCACGTGTCCGGCAATCCCACCCGGGCACCCCGCCGGAGACCACGACGGGCCCAGGATCGTCCGATCCAGGGCCCGGCAGCAGGTGTTCGGTCAGTTCACGCCGACGTGGGCGTTGACGCTCGCCGCGACACCCTCGGTGGAGACGAGGGCGTCGACGTCGGCGCAGACCTCGAGGTGGGCCAGCTGGAGGTGCAGACCGGCCGTGGTCGCGGCGGCGGCACCGCCGGAGACGTTGTCCAGGTCGGCATCGGTGAGCTCGGCCGCTACGAGGTGGGGGGCGACGTTCATGGCGCGCGGTTCCTTTCGCATGAGCAATCCTCGAGGAGGAGGGACACCGGATGGAAGCACGCCGGGCATGAACACGGCCAGCCAGTCGGCCACCCTCCACAGGACGTTCCCGTTCCCGGCCTCACCGCTCGCAACATGGTCACCCAATCCGCCGGTTCCTTCACAGAATTTGCTGCCGCAGCGACCGACCCTCCATCGCAGTGCCGTTCCGAAGGCGGAGACTCCACCACCGAAGAGCGGTGCGGAAAACGTTTTATCCGCGGCCGGGGTAGACTTGCGTCGCCTGCGTGGAACAGCGAGGGGGTGGACGTCATTTCGGTTCGCCCCGCCCGTATCCAGGACGTCGCGGCCGCCGCCGGAGTCTCGGTCTCCACGGTGTCGAACGTCCTGAACCGGCCCGAGCGGGTCAACGCCCGCACCGCCGAACGGGTCCGCGACGCGGTCGCCGCCCTCGACTACGTCCCCCATCCGGGAGCCGCAGGACTGCGCACCGGGCATTCCTCGTCGATCGGCCTGGTACTGCCGGACGTGGCCAACTCCTTCTACTCGCGCATCGCGCGCGGCGCCGCGGACGCGGCCTACGAACACGGCTACTCCCTCGTCCTGTGCGACAGCGGGGACGCCCCGGAGCGGGAGCAGGGCTACTTCACCATGCTCATCGAACAGCGGGCGGTCGGCGCGGTCGTGGTGCCGCTCAGCGCCGACCCCACCCGGCTGTCACGGCTGCGCGAGCGCGGTATCCCGCTCGTGCTGGCGGACCGTGCCATGCCCGCCCAGGACGGCTGTTCCGTCTCCGTCGACGACATCGCCGGCGGCCGCATCGCCGTGCAGCACCTCCTGGACCGCGGGGCGCGCGACGTCCTCGTCGTGAACGGCGAGCGCACGATCCGTCAGTGCGCCGACCGCTACCAGGGCGCCCGGCAGGCCGTGCGCACCCGGCGCGAGGCCCGCCTCGACCAGGTCGTCGCCGAGGAGATGACGGTGGCGTACGGCAGCGAAATAGCCCACAGTCTGGACGAGTTGCCCGACGGGGTGTTCTGCACCAACGACTTCCTCGCGGCGGGTCTGTGCCGTGCGCTCGGCGAACGCGGGGTGAAGATCCCGGAGGACGTCCAGGTGGTCGGTTACGGCGACCTGGACATCGCCAGCTTCGTGGGCACGACCCTGACGACGGTCCGCCAGCCGGTCGAGGAGCTCGGCCGGGCGGCCGTGGAGATGCTCCTGGACGAGGTGGAGGCCCGCGCGGAGCACGCCCACGAGGCACGGGTGTTCGCGCCGGGGCTGGTCCTGCGGGACTCCACCCGGGCTTCCTCAGACGCGCCGTTCTAGCGTCACCGGCCCCAGCAGGCCCGAGGGGAGCTGGGAGGGGAAGGCCCAGGCGGTCGGCGTGGCTTCGGCGAGATACGGCGCCAGGGTGTTGTGGACGGTCACTTCGAGGCGGACGGTACGCCCGGCGGTCCCGCCCAGTTCGAAGCGGTACGGCGCGCAGAACGCCTCGCCGACGAGCTCGCCGTCGACGCACACCGCGACGCTGCCGCGCACCCTCCCCAGATCCAGCACCGGGTCCGGCCCGGCCGGCACCTCCAGCGTCCGCGCATAGGTCACGCCCCCGCTCCAACCGCCCAGCCCCAGTTCGCCCCACTCCCCCAGCGGCAAGGGTGCCGGTACCGTGCGCACCCGCACCGGCCCCCGCCAGGCGGAGCCACCGCGCAGCACGGCCGTCGGGGCGGTGACGACTTCGAACTCGGCGGCCGCTGGCAGAGGTGGATTCAGCGTCAGTTCATCGCCCTCAAGGGGGAGTTCAGGCCCGCCGCTGATCCTTACTCGTGCGGGAAGCCTCAGTGGCAGGTCGAGCGACACCGTCCCCGCCGGTACCACGAACCGGAAGCGCTGCTCGATCTCCAGGAGGTCGTCGGTGGACCGCAGCGGCAGTACGGCGGACCCGAGCACCGGAGCACCGGCCAGCCACTCGGCGTCGGGCAGCGGGTGCGGCCGTACCGCCGCGCCACAGTGCTGCAACTCCCCCCACCGGCCCGTGTGTTCGATGGTCGGCCCGCTCCACTCCCCCGTCCCGGCCGCCCAGCCCGAGCCGCTGACCAGGGCGGTCGGGCCGGCCACGAGGTCGACGTAGACACCGTCCCGCGCGTCGACGCTGTCGGCCACGACGTCGAGGACGTGGTCGCCGCCGCTCAGCGTCAGTTCGTGCCGGAAGAACATCGGCACCGCGCCCCAGTCGGACTCGTAGTACTCCACCTTCTCCTGCCGTGCCACGACGGCTCCGTCGAGCAGGACGGTCACGCCCACCGCGGCACCTACGACGAGGACCGCGTCCGCCCCCTGCCCCGGGACGCCGATCCGGCCGCGGTAGGTCACGCTGCCGTCCGGTCGTACGCCGTCGGGCAGGCGCATGAACAGCGGGCGCGGCGCGAACCCGTCCGGGCGGGACAGACAGAAGTAGCTGCCCAGCGGGGTGTCGGCGGCGCCCGAGATGGTCTGCGGCCGGTCCTGGGCCTCGGACAGCTCGTACTCGAGCACATTGCGGGCCCGTTCGACGTCCACCCGGGCGGACGCCAGATAGCCGCCGCCGGTCTCCAGCGGGCTGCCGTTCCACCACACGCGTTTGACCGCCGCCGCGCCGACATGGAGATCGGCGGGTCCCCGGTGGTCCGTCTCCACGACGGCCCTGACCCGGGCGACGGTCCCGCTCACGGGTACCGGCACCCGCACGAACTCCTCCGGCACCAGCCCCTTGTTGCCGAGCAGACCGTACGGGTCCGGGATGCCGCGGCTCGACGAGTACAGCGAGACGGCCCAGCCGGTGGGCGCCAACTCCCGCTTTCCCGCGAGGACTTGCTCGACGGCGGCACGGTCCAGAGGGGCCGGGGCCTGTGCGGAGGGCACGGGCGCCAGGACGCGGACCCGGTTGCCGTAGGTCGCCCGTGTCCGCTCCCAGGAGTCGCCGCTCTCGGTCCACCGCATGGTCCAGATCTGCGGTTCGGTGACGGAGGCTCCGGCGGGCAGGGCCAGGTCGCCCCAGGTGTTGTCCATGGTGGGAGCAAGGCGGCCCTCCCAGCCGGTCGACAGGTCGGTCGTCTCCGGCGGGTTCGTGGACGACAGGGGCACAGCGTCCGCCGGAGGGCCCTCGCGCCATACGACGAGGGCGGCAGGGGCGCCCTCCAGGGGCACCTCGACGGTCGAGACGCCGTCGGCGAAGGTGACGTGTCCGGGGCGGCGGGTGCCGGTCGCCGGGTTCCAGATCTCGGCCTCGGCGATCTGGGCCCGCACGGTGACGGATGAGGTGCGGGCGTAGCGGGCGGGGTCGATCTCGTGGTGGCCCCTCGGCGGATGCGTGCGGGCGTCGGGGAACGCCCCCGTGACCAGCGCGACCGCAGCGTCGCCCTTCCGCCTGACGAGCAGCGGCACCTCGCCCGTCGCGTATCCGGCGGCCTCGGCGACCGCGGCCGCAGCGGCCTCGGCGTCGGTCACCCGTTCCAGGCGGGGGTGATCCAGAAGTGCGGCCACGACGGAGTCGTCACCGGCGAGCCCGGACGCCTGCGCCGGCGGGCGGCCGACGACCACGACCCGTCCGCCGGCGTCGAGGAGTTCGGCCAGTCGGCGGGCCGTCTCGTGCTCCAGAACGCTCGCCGAGGGCAGCAGGACCGCGGTGTACGCCAGGTCCCTGACGCGCAGGGCCCCGTCGCCGGCCTTGGCCCCCTGGACGGAGGCGTCGTCGATGACGTCGAAGGAGACACGGTGGCGGTCGAGGGCGCCGACGGCGGGCCTGAGCCAGTTGTTGGTGCCGCACAGCTCCAGGTAGTGGCGCTGGGTCTCGTCGACATCGGCGTGGGCCTCGCCGAGGCGGCCGTCGCCGAAGTGCTGGACGGGGGCGTCGAGGGGGATGAGGGCCTGCATGGTGGCGGTCGGATGCAGGACCGCCACGTCGGCGCTGTAGGTGCCCCAGGACAGGATCGAGCAGATCCGGGCGACGGCCCGGGAGAAGGCGGGGTACTGCCGCCAGTAGGGCTGGCGCCAGTCGGTGGACGGCGGCGCCCACTCGAACCAGCCGCCCGCGGTGCCGAAGTAGCTGGCGTGCGGGTTGTACAGGTTGGCGCCGCTGCGCAGGAACGGCAGCAGCCAGTCGTAGGTCTCCTCCAGGGTGCCGCCCCAGCCGGAGGAGTGGAACGACTCGATCCAGACGCGCTCGTGGCCGTAGAGGTGGGCCATCGAGGAGTGGACCTTGGCGTCACCGTGATGGTCGCTGCCGGCGGCGCTGTACCAGCGGTGGGTGCGGAAGTAGTCCGTGTAGAGCTGCGTCGACTGGGCGGGGAAGCCGGAGCGGGCGGGGTGGCTCTGGTCGCAGCCCAGGAGCAGGCCGCGCTCGTCGTGCCAGGCGGCGAGGGGACGGAACAGCGCCTCTTCGGTGAGCTCGGCACGGACGGCGTAGTAGTCGGCGCGGATCTTCCGGGCCCGGGTGGTGTCGCCGCCCGTTTCGCCGAAGAGAAGGGGCAGGTGGTCGAGGAGGTCGTAGCCGCGTCGGGCCCGGAACTCCTCGGGGAAGCGGCCGGTCCAGGAGTTGGTGGCAGGGAGTTCGTCCTGGAAGCTGCCGGCGATGACGTTGCCCAGGTACTGGGGCACGCGCCGGTCGTACTCGCGATGGATGGCGTCAAACAGGAGATCGACGGACGCCGGGTTCAGGTAGTCGAAGGCGGTGGGGACGGCGAGGACCAGGCGCACCTCGGTGCCGTCGGCGGCCTCGACACGCGCCGGACCGGTGACCGGCAGCCGCGCGCCCCCGCCGTCGTACGCCCCCAGCAGCGTCTCCGTGCCCTGCAGCGCGACCGTGCCGGCGGAGACGACGGCCAGGCGTGACCGCAGTGCGCGGCCCGCCGCCTCGGGGTGCTCCCGGGTGATGCTTCCCTGCACGTTGGCGCCGGAGAAGCCGATCTGGTCGTAGAACCACAGGCGCATGCCCAGGTCCCCGGCGATCTCGCAGGCGTCCGTGAAGCGGGCCCACCACTCCTCGCCGAACCACACCGGGTCGTCGGTGCGGGCGCCGAAGGTCGGGCCGGCCGGGGCCAGGTTGATCACCACGAGGTTGTGGACGCCGCCGTCCGCGAACCGGCGCAGCTGCCAGGCCAGGCGGTCACGGGTGACCTTCGCGCCCGACCACCACCACAGCGGGGTGGGGCCGAAGTCCCGAGGTGGGTTGTCGAACAGCTGTCGCAGGGCTGGAGAGATCACGGATGGGTCCTTCCGACGACGGCCCGGACACTCTCACGGATCAAAAACGTTTTACATCAGCCTCACCGTAGGACACCCCCGCGGCACCCACCAGATCTGCGGGGCCGTCAGGTCGTTGCCACGGATGGCCGCATGACGTCTTGTTGGAACGTTTTTACGCTCCTATAGTCGCTGGACATCGGCCGAGAACAGCGACGTCCCCCTCCGCTCGGAACCCCTCTCCCCAGACGGAGCCGCATCATGGCCCGAACCTCGCCTGCCCCGAACCAGCCGGAACCGCCCATCGAGAAGCGCCTGTGGAAGGTCGCGACCCTCTCCGGCATGGCGTCCTACCTCGACGCCGCACTCATCGTCAGCATCGGCGTCAACCTGGCGATCTACCGCGACGCCTACGACATGGGTGTCTGGATGGCCGGTGCGATCAGCGCGATCGTCACCATCTGCATCGCGGTCGGCTCCCTGGTCGGCGGACGGCTCGCCGACGTGTTCGGCCGACGCCGCCTCTACAACCTGGACATCCTCTGCTACGCGCTCGGGGCGGTCATCATCACCCTCGCGCCCGACGACATCACCCTTCTGGTGGGTGTCCTCCTCGCCGGTCTCGCGGCCGGCGCCGACCTGCCGACGTCCCTGGCCGTGGTCTCGGACGCGTCCCCCGACCACGCCCGAGGCAGGCTCATCGCGTTCACGCAGGTCATGTGGATGCTGGGCATCATCGTCGTGGTCTTCGCCGGCTTCGCCCTGTCGGACACGGGCATGCTCGGCGCACGGCTCATCACCGGCCATCTGGCGGTCGCCGCTCTGGTCACCTGGCATCTGCGCTCGCGGCTCGAGCTGGCCACCGGACCGGATCCGGCACAGGACCAGGTCCCGACGGAGAAGCCGGCCGAGCAGCAGGGTGTCGCGCTCAGGAACGTCTGGACCCGTGCCGCGCTGGTGCCCATGCTCGCGACCTTCGCCTTCTACGTCACCTGGGGACTGGGCGCCAACACCATGGGACAGTTCACGACGTATCTGCTGGTCACCGTCAGTGGTGCCTCGCAGAGCGTGGCCACCGGCATCAACCTGGCCTGTCTCCCGATCGGTCTGCTGCTGACCCTCGCCTTCGTCCGGATCGCCGACGGCCCGCGGCGCGACCGGATGTTCTACGTCGCCACGCTCGTGCAGATCGTGGCCTTCGCGATCGGCACGCTCACCCTGGGCGCCATCGTCGGCTTCCTCGTCTTCTACGTCCTCTACCAGCTGTCCTATCCCTTCGCGGGCGAGGCGAACTACAAGGTGTGGTCGCAGCTGACGCTGCCCGCGGACACCCGGGGCACCACGCAGGGGATCACCTACGCCGTCTCGCGCGGGGTGTTCGCGGGCGTCGCGTTCGTCACGCCCGCCCTGCTCGACCGGAGCCCCAGTCTGCTGCTCTGGGTGATCACCGGCTGCATGGCGCTGTCGGCCCTCGCCGGTCTGTACATCGTCCGCGTCCTCATTCCGCGCGCGTCCCCGGTCGCCACCGCACCGGCGGACGTCAAGGTCGCGCGGACCTGAACCGACCCCCGAAGGAGCGCCGACCATGGCGACGACCGAATCCACCACGACGCGTGCCGGTGCACGGGAAGCCGTGCTGGGCGAGTTGCTTCCGCCCGTGGCGCGCCGCCGACCACGGATCGGGCTGGTCTCCGGCGGGCTCGGCACCTACTGGCCGCAGTTCCCGGGGCTGCTGCCCCAGTTGAAGGAGTCGTCCGCGTATGTCGCCGATCGGCTGGGCCAGTTGGACGCGGAGGTGACGGACGCCGGGTTCGTCTCCGACGCGCAGGAGGGCGCGGCCGCCGCCGAGCAACTGAGGCGGGCCGACTGCGATCTGATCGTGCTGTTCCTGACGACGTATCTGACCTCGTCGATGGTGCTGCCGATCGCGCAGCGCACCCACACCCCGGTGCTGGTCGTCGACCTCCAGCCGTCCCAGCGGATGGACCACGCCTCCTTCGACACGGGTGACTGGCTGGCGTACTGCTCGCAGTGCTCGGTGCCGGAGGTCGGCAACGTCTTCCGCCGGGCGGGTGTCCCGTTCCGTTCGGTGTCGGGCTGGCTGCGGCAGGAGTCGGCGTGGCGGCGCGTCGAGCGGTGGGTGCGGGCCGCGCACGTCCGGGCCGCGCTCCGGCACGCCCGGCACGGACTGATGGGGCACGTGTATCCGGGGATGCTCGATGTGCAGACCGATCCGACGCTGCTGTCGGCGACGTTCGGCTCGCACGTCGAGGTGCTGGAGTTCGACGATCTGCGGCACCGGGTGGAGAAGGTGACCGAGGCTCAGACCCGGGAGCGGGTGCAGCTCGCCCGGCGGATCTTCACCGTCGACGACAGCGTGGTCGACGAGGACTTCGCGTGGGGCGCGACCGTGTCGGTGGCTCTCGACCGGCTGGTGGAGGACTTCGGTCTCGACACCCTCGCGTACTACCACCGGGGCCTCGACGGCGAGTTGCACGAGCGGCTCGGCGCCGGGATGATCCTGGGCGCCTCCCTGCTCACCGCCCGCGGTGTGCCCGCGGCCGGTGAGTTCGAACTGCGCACCAGCCTCGCTCAGTTGGCCTCGCAGAGTGTCGGTGCCGGAGGCTCCTTCACCGAGATCCAGGCGCTCAACTTCGAGGACGGCGTGGTGGAGATGGGCCACGACGGGCCGGCCCACCTCGCGCTCAGTGCCCGGGACCCGCTGCTGCGCGGCCTCGGTGTCTATCACGGCAAGCGCGGCTGGGGTGTCAGCGTGGAGTTCGACGTCCGGCAGGGGCCGGTCACGCTGCTCGGTCTCGGCCAAGACGCCGACGGCAGCCTGTCGTTCATCACGTCCGAGGGCACGGTCGTGCCCGGTCCGCTGCTGGAGATCGGCAACACCACCAGCCGGGTCGACTTCGGCCGGGATCCCGGTGAGTGGGTCGACGCGTGGAGCGCCACGGGGGTGGGGCATCACTGGTCGCTGGCGGTGGGGCACCACGGCGCCGATTTCGGGGCGGCGGCGAGTCTGCTGGGGATCGACCACCGGGAGGTGTAGCCCCGGTCAGGGAGCCTCGGTTGCCCGGACCCGGGCCAGGACGTCCCGGATCAGCTCGGCGCTGATCATGAAATGCTCCCGGGCTGTCTCCTCCGCACGCTCCGGCTCACCCGCCGCGACGGCCTCGTAGAGCGCTGTGTGCCCGTGACCGGCCTGTTCGTGGTGGGAGCGCTCGCCTTTCCCCCAGGGTTCGATCGGGAAGCCCAGACTGATCCGGGTCAGCAGGTCCCGGCTGAGCTGGGCGATCTGCGGATTGTGGGTGGCCGCGCAGATCGCCCGGTGGAACGCGCTGTCGGCGGCCTGCTCCTGGCGGGGTGTGCTCGCGCCGAGGTGCGCCTGGAGCGCCTCGCGCATCGGCTCCAGGTCCTCGGGGCGCCGGCGTCGGGCAGCCGTCGCGGCCACCATGCCCTCCACCAGCCCACGCAGATCGAAGAGTTGCTCGAACTCCGCCCAGCGGGGCAGCAGCGTGCGGCGGACCGCGGCGCCGGAGGACTCGGTCCAGCTGTCGCGGACGAACGCTCCGCCGTTGCGGCCCCGGCGGATCTCGATGACGCCCAGCGCCAGGAGGCGTGCGACCGCCTCGCGCACGGTGGGACGGCTGACGTGCAGCAGCGCGGTGAGCTCGCGTTCGGCGGGCAGCCGCTCACCGGGCAGGAAGTCTCCGACGGCGATCGCGGTGAGCAGCCGGTCGGCGACCTCGTCGACCGCCGAACTCACCCGGACCGGACGCAGCGAGGACGACGGACTGTCGCCGAGCAGGACACGGTCGAGAACGCGAGAGAACTCGTCACCGGGTTCAGATGCGGATGTCAGTTGTCCTCCTGCGAGTCGCCGTTTCTGTTAACGCGCACGGGCCACGTGAACCCGCTGTTACGTCTTGCACTCACCCCACCAAAAGGTCTTGTGGACTGACCTTTTGCCCCCTCACTATCGCATCCATCCGTCACATCCCAACTATTTTCAGACGGCGGTCGGCTGGTTCCGACCGGTCTGGGAGGCTTCCCCGTGGCGATCCCCGAACCGAACCACACCGGAACCGTCGACTTCAACGGCCATTCCACCTGGTACCGGATCACGGGCGAACCGGGCAGGACACCCCTGGTGGTCCTGCACGGCGGGCCCGGTGCCGGTCACCACTACACGCTCAGCATCGCGGGCATCTCCGAGCAGGGCCGCCCCGTGATCCACTACGACCAGCTCGGCACCGGGTTCTCCACCCATCTGCCCGGCGAGGGCGCCGACTTCTGGACGGTCCAGCTCTTCCTCGACGAGCTGGACAACCTGCTCAAGGAGCTGGGCATCGCTGACGGCTACCACATCCTCGGCCAGTCCTGGGGCGGCATGCTCGCCGCCGAGCACGCGGTACGCCGCCCGCCCGGGTTGCGCGGACTGGTCATCGCCGACTCCCCCGCGTCCATGAAGCTGTGGCTCGAGGCGGCGGCCGAACTGCGCGCCGAGCTCCCCGAGGAGGTCCAGCACACCCTGCACGCCCACGAGGCTGCCGGGACCACGGACCACCCCGACTACCGGGCGGCCGAACAGGTCTTCAACGAGCGCCATGTGTGCCGTCTGGTGCCCAACCCGCCCGAGGTGCAGGCCACTTGGGACAACATCGCGGCCGATCCGACCGTGTACCACACGATGAACGGCCCCAATGAGTTCCATGTCGTCGGCACCCTCAAGGACTGGTCGGTCATCGACCGGCTGCATCTGATCGAGGTGCCGACCCTGCTGGTGTCCGGGCGCTTCGACGAGGCGACCCCCGAGACCGTCCGCCCCTTCGCCGACCGCATCCCCGATGTGCGCTGGCACATGTTCGAGCATTCGAGCCACATGCCGCACGTCGAGGAGGAGCAGCTCTACCTCCGGGTCGTCGGCGAGTTCCTCGACGCCACCGACTGACCCCGGGAGTTCCCAGCCATGTCCCGCACTGCCAGACGGGGCGCGCTCGCCGCCGCCACCGTCGCCCTCACGCTCACCGCGGCCGCCTGTTCGTCCTCCTCCGACCCGGGCTCCTCCTCCGGCCCGGGCGCCTCCTCCTCGGGCTCCTCCGCCTTCCAGGCCCAGCACAAGGGCGGCACCCTGAAGCTGGTCGCCCACGCGGCTGCGGGCAGCTTCGACCCGCAGGTCAACTACACGCTCCAGTACTGGCAGTTGTTCCAGTCGATGTACGACGGGCTGCTCGCCTTCAAGAAGGTCAACGGGCAGGAGTCCTTCACCGTCGTCCCCGACCTGGCCACGGCCATGCCGAAGGTGACCAACGGCGGCAAGACCTACACCTTCACGCTCCGCAGGGGCGTCACCTTCTCCAACGGCAAGGCCCTGACCACCGACGACGTGGTGGCGTCCTTCCAGCGCATCTTCAAGGTCTCCAGCCCCACCGCGGGCACCTTCTACAACGGCATCGTCGGCGCCGACGCCTGTCTGAAGACGCCGGCCTCCTGCACCCTGTCCAAGGGCGTGATCGGTGACGCCAAGGCCAACACGGTCACCGTCAATCTGACGGCCCCGGACCCGGAGTTCGAGTACAAGCTGGCCGTCCCGCACGCCGTCGTCGTACCGAAGGACTCGCCGACGAAGGACGCCGGGACCAAGCCGCTGCCGTCGACCGGGCCGTACATGGCGGCCTCGTACGACCCCAACCGGGCGCTCAAGCTGGTCCGCAACCCGCACTTCAAGGAGTGGTCGCGGCAGGCGGAGCCGCAGGGCTATCCCGACGCCATCGACTACACCTTCGGCCAGACCGTGGAGTCCGAGGTCACCGCCATCGAGAACGGCCAGGCGGACTGGATGTACGACGCGCCGCCCGCCGACCGCCTCAACGAGATCGGCACCAAGTACGCCTCGCGGGCGCACGTGAACCCGCTGACGGCGTTCTGGTACGCGACGCTCAACGTCAACATGGCGCCCTTCAACAACAAGTTGGCGCGTCAGGCGATCAACTGGGCCGTGGACCGGTCCGCCGTGGTGCGCCTGTACGGCGGCACCAACCTCGCCTCTCCCGCGTGCACGGTCCTGCCGCCCGGCTTCCCCGGGCACGTCGAATCGTGCGCCTACACCAAGGGCGGCGGGACGACCTGGAAGGCCGCGGACCTCGCCAAGGCCAAGGAGCTCGTGAAGCAGTCCGGTACGGCGGGACAGGAGGTCGGCATCGTCGTCCAGGACGACGACGTCAACAAGTCGATCGGTCAGTACCTGCAGAGCCTGCTCACCCAGCTCGGCTACAAGGCGACCCTCAAGCCGCTGTCGGGGAACATCCAGTTCACCTACATCCAGAACACCAAGAACAAGGTGCAACTCGCCCTGACGTCCTGGTACCAGGACTATCCCGCGGCCTCCGACTTCCTCAACGTGCTGCTCTCCTGCGCGAGTTACCACCCCGGCAGCGACTCCAGCATCAACATCTCCGGGTTCTGCGACAAGGGCGTCGACGCGAAGATGCAGGCGGCGCTGAAGACCTCGCAGACCGACAAGGCGAGCGCCGACAAGCAGTGGGGTGCCATCGACCAGACGGTCATGGCCCAGTCGCCGGTGGTACCGCTGATCAACCCGAAGATGATCGACTTCACGTCGACGCGGGTCGGCAACTACCAGTTCAGCAAGCAGTTCTACATGCTGGTCGGGCAGTTGTGGGTGAAGTGACCCTGTCCCCGTCGGCCGGGGCCCGGCGCTCGCCGGGCCCCTGGCGGACCGCCGCCGGCGACCTGCTGCGCAACAGGACGGCGCTGGCCGCCGCCGCGGTCCTGCTCCTCGTCGTGCTGGCGACCCTGTGCGCCCCGCTCTACGCGGACCACATAGCCCACACCGACCCCTTCCAGTCCCATGTCTCCGGCACCACGGTCGTGGACGGCAAGACCGTGCCGGTGCTCACCCCGAGCAGCACGGGCCTCGGCCTGGGCGTCACCCCGATCGGCCCGACCTGGGACCCCGGCCACTACTTCCTCGGCGCCGACAACCAGGGCCGGGATGTGCTGGCCCGGCTGCTGTACGGCGGTCGTACGAGCCTGTTCATCGGGTTCACGGCGGCGCTGCTCACCTGCGCAGTCGGTACGGCCGTGGGGGTCGTCGCCGGGTACGCGGGCGGAATCGTGGACGCCGTCATCTCGCGGGTCCTGGACGTCGTCTGGGCGTTCCCGGTGTATCTGCTGGCCATCTGTCTGTCGGTGGTGCTGCTCACCAACGGACTTCGTCTCGGTCCCCTGACCGTCGACGCGGGAAGTCTCTGGCTGCCCGTCACGATCATCGCGGCGATCTACGTGCCGTACATCGCACGGCCGTTGCGCGGTCAGGTGCTGGTGCTGCGCAACAAGGAGTACATCCAGGCGGCCGTCGGCTCCGGCGCCCCCACCCCGCGCATCCTGCGCCGAGAGGTGCTGCCGAACGTCGTGCCGACGGCGATCGTGTTCGTCCCGCTGATGACCGCGCTCGCCATGCTCACCGAGTCGGCGCTGTCCTTCCTGTCCGTCGGTGTCCAGCCACCCGACGCCAGCTGGGGCACGATCATCGAAGACGGCCTGGGGCTCCTCTACACCCGGCCGGCCGTGACGATCGCGCCCGGTCTGCTGATCGCCCTGACCACCGGCGCGCTCAACGTCCTCGGTGACGGGGTGCGTGACGCGCTCGACCCGAGCGCCCGGCTGCGCGGAGGGGTGTGACCATGCTCGTCTTCGCCCTCAAGCGCTTCGGCTCGGCCCTGCTGGTGATGTTCGCGATCAGTGTGCTGGTGTTCCTGATCTTCTTCGCCACTCCGGGAGTCGACCCGGCGGCACGCATCGCGGGCCGCAACGCCGACCCGGCCACCCTCGCCCAGGTGCGGCACTCCTTCGGACTGGACCGGCCGATGCCGATCCGCTATCTGCTGATGATGCGTCACCTGCTCATCGACCGGGATCTGGAGTCGTTCGTCAACCGCGGCTCCCGGGTCATCCCGCAGATCATCCAGGCCACCCCCGTGACCCTGTCCCTGGTCATCGGCGCGGCCCTGATCTGGATGACGGCCGGCATCCTCATGGGCACGGCCGCGGCGACCCTGCGCGGCCGCGCCGCCGACCCGCTGATCATGCTGGTGGGCGTGGTCGGCGTCTCGCTCCCGGCCTACTGGCTCGGCGAGGTCGTCAACCTCCTCACCCAGAAGCAGCTGCACGACTCGCTCTTCTCCTGGGTGCCCCCACCCGGCTACGTCGGTCTCGGCCAGGACCCCGGCCAGTGGGCGCTGCACATGCTCTTCCCGTGGCTGACGCTCGCCCTCCTGTACGCCGGGATCTACGCCCGGCTGCTGCGCGGCGAGGTCGTCACCGCACTGAACGAGGACTACGTCCGTACGGCCCGCGCCAAGGGTCTGTCCGAGCGGCGGATCCTGCTCCGGCACGCCCTGCGCTGCTCGCTGATCCCGATCGTGTCGCTGTTCGGCCTGGACTTCGGAGCGCTCGTCGGCGGGGCCGCGCTCCTGACCGAGGTGGTCTTCGGCCTGCCCGGCATCGGCAAGCTCACCTTCGACGCCCTGCAGAACCTGGACCTGCCCGTGATCATGGGCACGGTGCTGTACGCGGCGTTCTTCGTGGTCCTCGCCAACGCCCTGGTGGACATCCTGTACGCGCGACTCGATCCGAGGGCCCGCCATGCCTGAACCGCTACTGGACGTACGTGACTTGCGCGTGCGGTTCCGTACCCGCCAGGGCCTCGTCACGGCCGTCGACGGTCTCTCCTTCTCGGTCGCTCCGGGCGAAGTCCTGGGCGTGGTGGGCGAGTCGGGCTCCGGTAAGAGCGTGTCGATGCTCGCCGTGCTGCGGCTGCTCACCAACCCGAACGTGAGCGTGTCGGGTGAAGTCCTCTTCCGGGGCCGTGACCTGCTCACCCTGCCCGACAAGGAGATGCGTGCGGTGCGGGGCCGCCAGATCGCGATGGTCTTCCAGGACCCGATGACCGCCCTGACCCCGGTGTACACCGTGGGCTGGCAGATCGCCGAGGCGATCCGGGCGCACGAACAGGTCTCCCGCAAGGAAGCACACGCGCGTGCCGCCCAACTGCTCTCGGACGTCGGCATCCCCGACGCGGCCTCGCGGGTGAACGCCTACCCGCACGAGTTCTCCGGCGGGATGCGGCAGCGCGCGGTCATCGCGATGGCGCTCTCGTGCAGCCCCTCACTGCTGATCGCCGACGAGCCGACGACGGCACTGGACGTCACTGTCCAGGCGCAGATCCTCGATCTGATGCGGGAACTCAACGCAGGGGGCTCGGCGATGGTGCTCATCACCCACGACATGGGCGTGGTCTCCCAGATCGCCGACCGGGTGCTGGTCATGTACGGCGGCCGGGCGGCCGAGGAGGGCCCGCGGCGGGCGGTGTTCCACGATCCGCGGCACCCGTACACCTGGGGTCTGCTCGACTCGGTGCCCCGGGTGGGCGGTCCCCGGCTGCGGCGGCTGCCCACCATCGCGGGCGTGCCGGTCGCACCGGGTGGCGTTCCGGAGGGGTGCGCGTTCGCGCCGCGTTGCCGGCTGCGGCACGACCGGTGCGAGGAACGGCCCGTTCTGTCGGGTGACACCCACCTCGACGCCTGCTGGCTGCCGTCCGGCGACCGGGCCGGCCTGCGAGTGAGCGCGAGAGACACGGAGGCGGCGTCGTGACGGCACAGGACATCGTGGCGGTGGACACGGACGCACCGCCCGCCGGAGAGGTCCTCCTGAGGGCCACGGACGTCACCAAGCACTACCCCGTGCGCGGCAGACGCCAGGTGCTGCGTGCCGTCGACGGGGTCTCCCTGGCGGTGCGCGGCGGCGAAACCCTCGGCGTCGTCGGGGAGTCCGGCTGCGGCAAGTCCACGCTGGGCCGGTGCCTGGTCCGGCTCACCGAACTCACGGGCGGACGCGTCGAGTTCGACGGTCAGGACATCTCCACGCTGTCCGCGCGACGGCTGCGTCCGGTACGCCCGGGCATGCAACTGGTCTTCCAGGACCCGCAGGCCTCGCTCAACCCCCGCCGTCGCGCCGGGGACATCGTGGCCGAGCCGCTGCTGGTGCACCGGTACGGCGACGCGTCCGCGGTCCGCCGCAGGGTACGGGAACTCTTCGACGTCGTAGGACTGGCGGCGGCCCATCTGGACCGGTATCCGCACGAGTTCTCCGGCGGTCAGCGCCAACGCATCGGTATCGCACGCGCCTTGGCGACGAATCCGAAGCTGATCGTGGCCGACGAGCCGGTGTCGGCGCTGGATGTGTCGATCCAGGCGCAGGTGCTGAACCTCTTCGCGGATCTCCAGGAGGAGTTCGGACTCACGTACGTCTTCATCGCGCACGATCTCGGTGTGGTGCGTCATGTCTCGGACCGGATCGCCGTCATGTATCTCGGTGAGATCGTCGAGCTCGCCGGCACGGAGGCGTTGTACGCGGACCCGGCCCATCCGTACACGCAGGCCCTGCTGTCGGCGGTACCGGACATCGACGACGGGACGTTCGCCGAGGACGGGCCGCCCCGGGAGCGCATCGTGCTGACCGGCGAGGTGCCCAGTCCGGCGGACAAGCCGACGGGATGCCCGTTCCGCACGCGTTGCCCGTACGCCCGGGATGTGTGTGCGGTGGAACGCCCGCGGCTCACGCCGAACGCCTCCGGCCGTCAGGTGGCCTGTCACTACCCGCTGGCCGGCTGAGGTGGTGAGGTCGGGCCCGGGGTCTGCAGCCCCCGGGCCGGTCACCCGGCCGTCAGGTTCAGGTCCTCAGGTTCAGCCGAACTGACCGACCACGTAGTCGCCGGCCGGCTGCTGGGTCATGACGTTCAGCCGGTTGAAGGCGTTGATGACGGCGATCAGGGAGACCAGGGCGAGGAGCTGCTCCTCGTCGTAGTGCTTGGCGGCGTTCTCCCAGACCTCGTCCGGGACACCGGACCCGTCGGCGAGGCGGGTGCCCTGCTCGGCCAGCTCCAGCGCGGCGCGCTCGGCCTCGGTGAAGACCTTGGCCTCACGCCACGCGGCGACCATGTGGAGGCGCTGCGCGGTCTCCCCCGCGGCGGCCGCCTCCTTGGTGTGCATGTCGAGGCAGAACCCGCAGCCGTTGATCTGGCTTGCGCGGATCTTCACCAGTTCCTGGGTCGTCATCGGCAGTCCCGAGTCCGTGACCACCTTGCCCGCGGAGGCGAAGTGCTTCAGCAGCTTGCCGGCCAGCGGGCTGGCGAAGACGTCGAGTCGGGCTTCCATGGTGTGCTCCTTCTGCCGTTGTCGATGGCTACACACCTACGACGGAACGGCCCGGCGGATTGTGACGCCCACGAATGTGACCTGCGTCTCCCCAGCGCGTCAGCCGCCGTACGCCTTCTTCCAGCGGGCCCGATGCCGTGCGTCGCCCTGGCCCCGGCCGTTCACCGGGCCCAGCGACACGAGGGAGGTCCCGTTGTTCCACAGGCCGAGGAGGTCGCGGTGCACGGCGAGGATGTCGTGCTCCAGCGCGAACTTCTCGGAGGGGCCTGTGAAGCGTGAGGTCGTCACGAAGACGGCCACGTCGGCGCGGAAGTGCACCCGGGCGCCCAGCAGATCGCGCAGTTCGCGATTGGGGATCGCCCTGCTCGGTGCGTACCGCTTGCACTGGACGACCATCGTGCGGCCGTCCGGCAGCCGGCCCAGGACATCGGCGCCGTTGTCACCCGCACCGCCGACCCGCCGGACCTCCGTGCACCCGTCCCGCCGGCACAGAGCCGCGACCAGTTCCTCGAACTCGGTGCCCGTCATGACGTCCACCTCGGCGAGGGTCCGGCGGCCCGCCTTCACCGCCTCCTCCTGCCGCCAGCGACGGTCCCCGCCCCGGAGCAGCCGGTCCGTGTGCCACAACCACCAGACGACCGCCGCGCCGGCGGCGACCGACAGCACGCCCAGGAGATACGGCCACACGCCCGCCCGGAACAGCACCACGAGGACCAGCGTCACCGCGCCGCCCCACCACCACCGCCGCGCCCGCCGCCCGCGAGCGGCCGTACTCCGTCGACGCCTCGCCACAGCGCCCTCCCCCCTGTGTTCCTGCCAACGAGTCTGGGCAGCTCAGGAGGGCGTGAGAAGGGCGCGAGTCGGCCATGTCCGAGTACCGCCGTTGAACGCCGGTCGGCCGCGGCACCGAAAGGCACCGCGGCCGAAGCAGGGGGAAACCTCAGCCCTTGACGGGCGTTCCGCGGCCCCAGGCCCAGGCGAGGCGGTCGGCGCCCGACTGGTTGGTGGTCTCCAGCCACGGCCGGTTGGCCGGGCCGACGAGCTTCTGCACCGAGTAGATGTCGTCGGTGCGCAGGCCCGGCCAGTACACCGAGCCCATCTTCAGCTCGCGGAAGGTGTCGGTGACGGCCTGGACGTAGTTGACGAAGTTGTCGTCCGGGGTCTTCACGTTGTAGTTCAGACCGGTCGTCATCGGCGCGCCGAACTCGTCCGCCACGGTCCGGTTCGCGCAGTCGCCGATGCGCACCTTCAGGTCGGCCACCCACTCGTCGTAGGTGGCGTACGACTTCCAGAAGCCGTAGTGGTGCAGCGACAGGTAGGTGCCCTTCAGGCGCGGGTCGGCGCACACGGTCGTGACGTGGTCGTTGTAGCCGGCGCCGCTGACGAAGACGCGGTTGCGCGGCACGGACTTGTAGGTGTCCAGCCACTTCGCGGCGATGTCGGCCCACTGGGTATCGGTGTAGCCGTGCGGCTCGTTCATCGGCTCGAAGTAGACCCGGGAGTTGCCCTTGTAGGCCTTGACCACGGTGTTCCACATCGGCCAGTAGGTGGCCTCGTCGTCGATGAAGCCGTCCTTGCGGTCGCCCGTGCCCTCCCAGTAGGACACGATGACCTTGAAGCCGTGGGCCGTCGCGGCGTCGATGACACCCCGGTACGACTTCCAGTAGGAGCCGTTGACGGTGTACGGGTTGATCGGCAGCCGGACGGTGTTGGCGCCGAGGTTCGCCCGGAACGCCGAGATGATGCGGCTCGCCTTGGTGTACGTCTGGGCGTAGGTGTCGGAGGTCGACAGGCCCGACAGCTGGAGCTCGTCGTCGGCGAAGTTGTCGCGCGGGTCGGCCCAGTTGACGCCCTTGAACTGGGTCGTGTCGGTGGTCGGCGCGGCGGCGGAGGCGGGGCTGCCGGTGAGGGTGGCGCCGCTGACCGCGGCGATCGCGACGGCGACGAGCGAGGCACGCAGCCTCGGGGCGCGACGGGTGCTGACGGGGGTCTTGCGCATCGACCAAACCCTTTCGGAATGACAGCATGTTTACGTAAACATGACGGCGCCGGAATCGTGGCATCCGTCTCGGCGACCGTCAAGGTTTCCCACACGTAACATCCGGTGCGACACGCAACACGTTCGGCGGACGGAGGAGGCAGCAGTGGTGGAGCGGGGAGGTTCCGGTGTTCCCGGAGGCCGGCGCAAGCAGCGCGTGTCCATGGCCGACGTCGCCAAGCTGGCGGGCGTCTCCTCGCAGACGGTCTCGCGGGTCTCCAACGGTCACCCCGGGGTGGTCCCTGCCACGCGCGAGCAGGTGCTGGCGGCGATGCGGGAACTGGGGTACCGCCCCAACAGTGCCGCGCGGGCGCTGCGGTACGGCCAGTTCAACACCATCGGCGTGATCCTGTTCAGCCTGTCCTCGACCGGCAACAGCCGCACGGTGGAGGCGATCGCCACGCACGCGGCGGCCGAGGGGTACGCGATCACCCTGATCCCCATCGACGTGCCGACGCAGGACAACGTCCTGGGGGCCTTCACGCGGATGGGCGAGCTGGCCGTGGACGCGGTCATCGTCATCATGGAGATCCATCTCCTCGACACCGGGACGGTCAAGCTGCCGCCCGGGGTGCATGTCGTCGTCGTGGACTCGGACGCCGGCGACCGCTACAGCGTGGTCGACACGGATCAGGCGGACGGCGCGCGTCAGGCCGTACAGCATCTGCTGGATCTGGGGCATCGGACCGTCTGGCATGTGACCGGTCCGCAGGCCTCCTTCTCGGGACAGCGGCGGGCCCAGGCCTGGCGTGCGGTCCTCGAGGAGGCCGGGCGGCCGGTGCCGCCCGCGGTGTACGGGGACTGGTCGGCGGAGTCCGGTTACGCGGCAGGGCTGGTACTCGCCGAAACGCCGGACTGCACGGCCGTGTTCGCCGCCAACGACCAGATGGCGCTGGGGCTGCTGCGCGCGTTCCACGAGCGCGGGCTGTCCGTGCCGCACGACGTCAGCGTGGTCGGTTTCGACGACATCCCCGACGCGGCGTTCTTCGTGCCGCCGCTCACCACCGTCCACCAGGACTTCGCGGAGGTGGGTCATCGCTGCGTGCAGAAGGTGCTGCAGCAGATCCGCGCGCACGAAGGCGGCCGGCCCGGTACCGATCTCGTCCCGACGCGTCTGGTGGTGAGGGGGAGCAGCGGGCCGCCGCGGGGCTGACGGTACTGTCACTCGTTCGGAGTTCGTGGGAACCGGGGGAACCTGCTGTGATCGTATGGATGAACGGCCCGTTCGGCAGCGGGAAGACCACCCTCGTGGAGGAACTGCGCCCGCGATGGCCCGAAGCACTGGTCTTCGACCCGGAGATGGTCGGCTATGTGCTGCGGGAGATCGTGGAGGTGCCGACCGGTGATTTCCAGGACCTTCCGCTGTGGCGGCGGCAGGTCGCCGACCTGGCCGTCGGTCTCGTCGAGGAGTACCGGCGCCCGCTCCTGGTCCCCATGACGCTGGTGGACCCCGGCTACCTGGGCGAGATCTTCGGCGCCCTCAGGGCCGCGGACATAGTGGTCCACCACTTCTTCCTCAAGGTCCCGCCCGAGGTCCTGGTGCGGCGGATCGACGCACGGAGCTTCTTCCCCGACGACCCCGCCCGGGAGGAACGGGTGCGGGCGTGGTGCAAGGCCCGCATCGAGGCGTGCACGGCGGCGGTCGACACCTTGCCCGGCGACACGGTGTTCCTCGACGGCGAGTCGACCCCGCGGGAACTGGCCGACCAGGTGCTCGCCCACGTCGGTTGACCTTGCCCCAGGGGAAGCCCGCAGCATCGCCCCATGGTGCGAGAGAAACAGCTGCTGGTCGACGTACGGCCACTGCGGGCGGGCGCGTTCCGGCGCTTGTGGGCGGCCGGGATCGTGACCGCTCTCGGGGCTCAACTCACGGCGGTCGTCGTGCCGTTGCAGATCTACGAGTTCTCCGGTTCGTCGGCCTACGTAGGGCTGGCCGGTCTGGTGGGCCTCGCCCCGATGGCCGCGGCGGCGCTGTGGGGAGGGGTGCTCGCCGACGTACGCGACCGACGGCGGGTGCTGCTGACGACCACGGTCGGCATCGGGGTGACGTCGTTGCTGCTGTGGGCGCAGGCGTGGGCGAATCTGCGGTCGGTCGCCGTGCTGCTGGTGCTGGTGGCCGTGCAGCAGGCCTTGTTCGGCGCCAACTCCACGGTGAGCAGGGCCGTGACACCCCGTCTGGTGCGGCCCGAGTTGCTCGCGGCCGCCAACGCGCTGCAGTCGACGGTGCTCCTGTCCGCCGGGATCGCCGGTCCGCTGCTGGCCGGTGGCCTGCTGCCGGTCGTGGGCAGCCGGACGCTGTATCTGGCGGACGCGGTCGCCGTCTGCGCGACGGTGTGGGCCGTGTGGCGACTGCCGGCTCTTCCCCCGGACGGCGGCGGTGAGAGAGGACAGAGCGCGGTCCGAGGGCAGATCGCGGACGGCGTACGGTTTGTGACGAAGCATCAGATTCTGCTGGTGGTCTATCTCGCCGACTTCGCCGCGCTGTCCCTCGGTCTGCCCACCGCACTGTTCCCGCAACTGGCGGCGGAGACCTTCCACCCTTCGGACATCGGGGTGTTGTACGCCGCTGTCTCGGCCGGCGGTGTGCTGGCGGGGCTGTTCTCGGGGGCCTTCACGCGCGTCGGCCGCCACGGTGTCGCGGTGGCCGTGTCGGTCGGCGTGTGGGGTCTGGCGGTCGCGGGGTTCGGCCTTGCCCCCTCGCTCGTCGCCGCCGTGGCCTGGCTGCTGCCGGCCGGCGGTGCGCTCCTGGCCCTGGGGGTCTTCCGGAAGACGGTGCTGCAGAGCGCCGTGCCGGACGGGATGCGCGGTCGGCTCCAGGGGATCGACACCGTGGTGGCCGTCGGAGGGCCACGGCTGGGCGACCTCCTGCACGGCACGGTCGGCGCCGCCCTCGGCGTCACGTGGACCGTCACGGGCGGCGGTGTCCTGACCGTCGTGGTGGCACTCGCCCTCCTCCTGCTCTTCCCCGGGTTCCGGCGCCATCGGGCACCGGCCGGGACCGGGCAGGAGGTGATCAGCGGATGAGCCTCACTTCAGGACCAGCGGCAGCGAACCGAGGCCGCTGAGGAAGTTGGAGTAGACCGGCTTCGCCGGGCCGGTCCGTTCCATGTCCTCCACGAGATCGCGCAGCCCCTCCAGGACCGCTCCGATCTCCGCGCGGGCCAGGTAGGCGCCCAGGCAGAAGTGCGGGCCGTAGGCGAAGGTGCAGTGTTTGTTGGGGGTGCGGTCGAGGCGGAGCCGTCCGGGGTCGGCGAAGACCTGCTCGTCGTGGTTGGCGGAGGCGTTCCACACCGTCACGATGTCCCCGGCGCGGATCGGACGGCCCGCGATCTCGGTGTCGGTCGTGGCCGTGCGGCCCGAGTGCAGCGCCGGGGTGGTCCAGCGCAGGATCTCCTCCACGGCCGTGTCGACACCGGCGTCGCCCTGCTTGAGGGCCTGCCACTGGTCGGGGTGCTCCACCAGGGCCAGGGCGGCGCCGACCATGGACAGCCGGGCCGTCTCGTCACCGCCGAGGATCAGGCTGTAGCAGTTGAGCATGATCTCGTCGTCGTCCAGCGGAAACCCGTTCACCGTGCTTCCGGCGAGGAGCGCGATGACGTCCGCGTGGCCGCTGTCACGGCGGTCGCGGGCGAGGTTCGCGAAATAGAGCAGGATCTCGCTCTTGGCGATCCACGCGTCGGCGGCGGTGCCGTCGGCGTCGTGGGAGCCGAGGGCCGAGGAGGTCAGGCTCAGGACATGGGCGCGGTCGCTCTCGGGCACGCCGAGCAGGTCGCAGATCGCCCCGAGGGGGATGCCGGCGGCCACGTCGGCGGCGAAGTCGCAGTTGCCCTTGTCGATGGCCTCGCGCAGCAGCCGGTCGACCGTGCGGCGCACGCTCGCCACGACCGGCTGGAGGGCGCGCGGGGTGAACGCGGACATCAGGACGCGGCGCAGTTCCCGGTGCCGGTCCCCGTCGGTGATCGCGAGCATGCGGCCGGCCGCCGAGTCGCCGCCCGCGAGCAGGGTCTCCAGGACGTTGCCGCCCTCGGAGGTGAAGGTGGTGTTGTCGCGGTACACGGAGGTCACGTCGGTGTGCCGGGTCACCACCCAGAAACCGGGAGCCGTTTCGGTGGCCGGGTTCCAGTGGACCGGCTCGTGCTCCCTCAAGTGACGCCACACGGCGGACAGTTCGTCCTCGGCGTGCAGCCGCGGATCCGCCAGGTTCAGCGTGTCGAGCTCTTCCGGACGGATCGTCCGCCGCGTGGTCATCGTTCGACTCCCCCTGCTCTATTCGCCCATGGCCCGGATCAGGCTCTTGGGCCGCATGTCGGTCCAGTGCTGCTCGACGTACTCCAGGCACTCCTGGCGGGCCGCCCTGCCGTGGACGACCGTCCAGCCGGCCGGCACCTCCGCGAAGGCGGGCCACAGGGAGTGCTGGCCCTCGTCGTTGACCAGCACAAAGTGCTCGAGGGTGTCGTCGTCGAACGGGTTGGCGCTCATGCGGGGTTCCTTCCCTGGGTTGCGGTGTTCAGGACGTGGCCGATCCGCTCCAGCGGGCCGGGCCGGGTCATCTCCCCGTGGACGCACGGGAGGTCGTGGTTGTCGACGCGTCCGTCGACGTACGGCTGCCAGGCACGGTGGCGGTCCGGGTGTGTGTCCGGATCCTGTGCGGCCGTGAAGAACAGCAGGTCACCGCGGTACGACGTGGGGACGAACTCCTCCATCAGCCGTCGGTTGCCGGCGGTGACCTCGACCAGGGCGGCGAGTTCGGCGTCGTCGAGGCTCGCGGTCATGTCGGGGACGCGGCGCACGAGTTCGGCGAAACCGGTGTCGGTGAGGGGCTCCGTGTCATCGGGTCGGGGGCGGCCCAGGATGCCGAGCAGGCTGCGGAGCAGCGCGGACCGGTCCCTCGCGCGGGCTCCCCGGTCGATCCAGATCCCGGGGAAGGCGTCGAGCATCGCCAGGAGGGCGACGTCGTGGCCCTGCTTCTGGAGGGTGACGGCGACGTCGTACGCCACCAGGCCGCCCATGGAGTAGCCGAGCAGGTGGTAGGGGCCCTCGGGCTGGATCTCGCGGATGCGGGCGAGGTGGTCGGCGACCGTCACCCGAAGGCTGTCCGTACGCGGGCGGCCGGGGATCAGTCCCTGCGACTGGAGACCGTACAGCGGGCGTTCGGGGTCGAGGTGGCGGGCGAGTCCGGCGAAGCCCCAGGCGAGACCGGAGGCGGGCGGCAGACAGAAAAGGGGTTCCTTGTCGCCCCGGGTGCGTAGGGGCAGTACGGCGTCCAGGGGCGCCGCGCCCGACGTGCCGCCCCGCAGTCGCCGGGCCAGTCCGGCGACCGTGGGGGTGTCGAACACCGCGCGCAGCGGCAGTTCGGCGCCGAGGTCGGTGCGGACGCGGGCGGTCAGGCGGGGGGTCAGCAGGGAGTGGCCGCCGAGGTCGAAGAAACTGTCGTGGATGCCGACGCGGGACGGCACCAGGCCGAGGACGTCGGCGACGATAGCGCGCAGCCGTTCCTCGTGCGGGGTGCGCGGGGCGCCGATGGTCTCGGCAGGTGCGGACGGGTCCGGCAGGGCCGTGCGGTCGGTCTTGCCGCTGGCGGTGCGCGGGAGGGCGGTGAGCGGCACGACGGTGGCGGGGACCATGTGCGCGGGCAACGTGCCGGCCAGGTACTCGCGCAGGCGGTCGGGGGCGGCATCACCCACGACGTAGGCCACCAATTGCTGGTCCCCGCGACTGTCTTGACGCGTCGTCACTGCGGCCTCGGTCACGGCGGGGTGTGCGGTGAGCGCGGCCTCGATCTCGCCGAGTTCGACGCGGAAGCCGCGGATCTTCACCTGCTGGTCGACGCGTCCGACGAACCGCAGCCGTCCGTCGCGGCCGCGGACCGCGAGGTCCCCGGTCCGGTACATCCGCTCCCCCGGTGCCCCGAAGGGGTCGGCGACGAACCGCTCGGCGGTGAGTGCCGGGCGGCCGAGGTAGCCGCGGGCCGGGCCGCCTCCGCCGAGGTGGATCTCACCGACCACTCCGTCGGGGACGGGCCGCAGGGCCTGGTCGAGGAGGTAGAGGCGGTTGCGAGCGAGGGGGCCGCCGAGGGGCGGTGAGCCCTCCACGGGGTCCTCGTCGGAGCGCCAGGCGGTGGCGTAGATGGTGGCCTCGGTGGGGCCGTAGAAGTTGACCAGCCGGGCTCCGGGAAAGGCGGCCCGGAGGCCTTCGCGGAGCCGGGCGGGGACGGGCTCGCCGCCCAGGGCGACGGTGTGCGGCTTGACGTGCGGGCGTTCGGTGACGATGCCGGCCATCACCGACGGCACACCGCTGATGAACTCGGCGTCCGAACCGGACGCGGTGAGGGACAGCAGATTGTCGACGAGCTCGACGCGCCCGCCGCACAGCAGCGGGGCGAAGATCTCGAACACCGAGACGTCGAAATTGAGCGAGGTGGAGAAGAGGACCTTCCGCAGAGCCTCGTGGCCGAAGGCGCGGTGGGTCCACTCCACGAACTCGACGGCGTTGCGGTGGGTGGCGAGGACTCCCTTGGGGCGCCCGGTCGAGCCGGAGGTGTAGGTGATGTAGGCGAGGTTGCCGGGCAACAGCGGGCGTTGCGGCGGACGCCGTGGACTGTCCGTCATGTCATCACCGGGCGAGACCAGTTGAATCCCCGCCGGAAGCACTTCCGCCGTGTCCACCGTGGCCAGTGCCGCCACCGGTCCGGCGTCCTCGACGATGTAGGCGAGCCGGTCCTTGGGGTACGCGGGGTCGAGCGGCAGATAGGCGGCCCCCGACTTCAGTACGGCGAGGACGGCCACGACCAGGTCGGGTGTGCGGGGCAGGGCGATACCGACGACCCGTTCCGGACCGGCGCCGAGCGCGGTGAGCCGGTGGGCCAACCGCTCGGCCCGCGCGTCGAGTTCGCCGTACGACAGACTCGTACCGCCCGCTCGTACGGCCTCCGCGTCGGGTGTGGCCGTCGCCTGGGCCGTCCAGAGGTCGATGAGGGTGCGGGTCGCGGGGGCGGGTTCGGTGGCCGGGTCGGGGCGGGGGTCGCTCTTGGGGTCGAGGAGGCCGAGGCGTCCGAGCGGGAGGTCCGGGTGGGTGGCGAGGGTCTCCAGGATGTGGACGAGGTGGGCGAGTCGGGCGTCGGCCCAGCCGTCCTCGAAGAGGTCGCACCGGTGGGCGAGGCGGAAGCGCAGGCGGGGTCCGGGGAAGGCGACGAGGGTCACGGGGTAGTGCGTGGCGTCACGCCCGCTCGTGCCGGTGATGCGCAGGCTGTCGGCGGGAGCCGTGTCGTCCATCGGGTAGTTCTCGAACACGACGAGGGTGTCGAAGAGTTCGGGCAGGCCGGTGGTGCGCTGGATGTCGGCGAGGCCGAGGTGGTGATGGTCGAGGAGGCCGACCTGGCCGTCCTGGACGTCCCGCAGCAGCTCGCTCAGCGAGCGGTCGGGCCGGAGCCGTACGCGAACCGGCACGGTGTTCACGAACAGCCCGACCATCGACTCGACGCCGGGCAGGGTGGCGGGGCGTCCGGAGACGGTGGCGCCGAACACCACGTCGTTGCGGCCGGTCGTCCGGCTGAGCAGGATCGACCAGGCGGTCTGCACCAGGGTGTTGGCGGTGACGCCGAGCCTGCGGGCGAGGGCGGTCAGGGCGGCCGCGGTGGTCTCCGGCAGTTCGGCGCGGGCCTGGGCCAGTGGGCCGGGCCCGGGGTGGGGCGGGGCCAGCCGGGTCGGTTCGGTCACTTCGTCCAGGGCCGTCCGCCAGGCGGTCTCCGCGGCGGTGCGGTCCTGGCGGCCGAGCCATTCCAGGAAGGTGCGGTAGGCGGGGGCGGGCGGGAGCTCGGCCTCCGCCTTGTAGAGCGCGAGGAGTTCGCGCACCAGGACGGAGACCGACCAGCCGTCGAGCAGGATGTGGTGGTGGGTGACGAGGAGCCGGTGCCTTCCGTCGGGCAGGCGGGCCAGGGTGCAGCGGATCAGGGGCGGGGTGGCCGGGTCGAACCCGCGGTCGCGGTCCGCGTCGAGGAGCCGGGACCAGCCGCCCTCGGAGTCGACGTCGGTCTCGGTCCACGGCAGGGTCGCGCGGTGTGGGACGACCTGCACGGGCGCGCCCCCCTTGCGGCGCCGGAAGGCGGCGCGGAGGTTGGGGTGGCGGTCCAGCAGGGCCTGCCAGGAGGAGCGCAGCCGGCCGGGGTCGACCGGGCCCTCCAGGTCGAAGACCAGCTGCACGAGGTACACGTCGGCGGCGTCCCGCTCGTGCTCGTACACGGCGTGGAAGAGGAGCCCCTCCTGAAGGGGGGTCAGGGGCAGGACGTCGGCCAGCGCGGGCTGGGTCATCACATCGTCTCTTTCCGTGCGCGTCAGCCGTCGAGGCCGGCGGCGAGTTCGTCGAGTTCGTCCGCGTCGAGCTCTGCCGACAGCAGGGCACCCGGGGCCTGCGGTGCCATGTGGGCGGCACGGTCGGTCAGCGCGGTGAGCGCGGCGAACCAGGCCTCGGCCAGCTCCCGTACCTCGGACTCGGTGAGCACCCCGTCGGGCCAGGACCAGTCGGCGACGAGCCGGGGGCCTGCCGGGGTGTCGTGGACGACCGCGTTGAGGTCGAGGGCGTGGGCGGCGGCGAGGCCGGGGTCGGTGCCGCCGCCGAGTGCAGGGGACTCCGGGGCGAACGACCACGGGCTGTCGCCGGCCGGGGTCGTGGCGAACCGGCCGAGGTAGTTGAAGCCGATCGGGGGTACGGGCTGCTGGGCCAACTCGCCCGCGGTGTCGGGGTTCAGGTACCGCAGGAGGCCGAACCCGACGCCACGGTCGGGAAGTTCACCTGTCCGGTCGGCGACGCGGCGCACCACGCCCTCGGCGGTGGGACCTGCGGCCAGCGCGTCCCGCAGGTCGAGGCCCTCCAGGTCGACATGGACCGGGTAGAGGGAGGTGAACCAGCCGACCGTGCGGGACAGTTCGAGGCCGGGGGCGATTTCCTCACGGCCGTGTCCCTCGACGTCGACGAGGACGTGCGGGACGTCCTGGCGTGCGGCGACCGCCAGGGCGAGCCCGGCGAGCAGCACGTCCTGCGGTCCGGCGCGGAACGCGGCGGGCACGCTGCCGAGCAGCGGGCCGGTCACGTCGGCTTCGAGGGTCAGGCGCAGTGACCTGGCGGTGGCCGCGGTGTCCTTCGCGGGGTCGAGCGGTCTGGCGCCGAAGGGGGCGCGCGGGGCGTCGTTCAGCCGCCGCCACAGCTTGGCTTCCGCACCTCGCCTGCGCGCCTCCTGACGCAGCACGGCCGACCAGGCTCCGAACGACGTGCCGACGGGCGGCAGTCGAGGCTCGCGCCCCTGCGTGACCGCCTCCCAGGCCGCCTCCAGGTCGGGCACGAGGATCCGCCAGGACACTCCGTCCACGGCCAGGTGGTGGACGACCAGCAGCAGCCGCCCGGGGCGGGCCCGGCCCGCGTCGAGCCATACGGCCCGCAGCATCGCGCCGGTCGCCGGGTCGAGCGTGCCGAGCGCGCGGTCGAACTCCTCGGCCACGGCTGCGTGGAGATCGTCCGCACCGCTGACATCCCGGTGGTCCACGCCGACGGTGACCGAGCCCACCGTGCCGACCTCCATCGCACGCTCACCAGTGAGCCGGGACCGGAGCATGTCGTGGTGGTCCACGAGCGCCTGGAGGCTGCGGGTCAGCCGGGGCACGTCGGCGTCCGCGGGCACCGTCAGCAGCACCGACTGGCTGAGCCGGCCGATCGGACCGCCGCGCTCGACCAGCCAGTGCATCACGGGCGTGAACGGCACCGGCCCGACGCCGTCGTCGGCGCCGCCGACGTTCGAGGCGCCCACGGGACCGCGGGCCACCGCCGCGAGGGCGGCCACCGTCTGGTGCTCGTACACATCGCGCGGGCTGATCACCACCCCGGCCTCGGCGGCCCGGCTCACCAGCCGGATCGAGGAGATGCTGTCGCCGCCGAGCGCGAAGAAGCCCTCGTCGAGGGTGAGCCCGGGAAGCTTCAGCAGGTCGCGGAAGAGTCCGGCGAGCACCCGCTCGGCGGGCGTCCTCGGCTCACGGTCCGCTTCCACGGCCGTCCGCGTCCCGGGGGCGGGCAGGGCTTTGCGGTCGAGCTTGCCGTTGGGGGTGAGCGGGAGGGCGTCCAGAACGACGACGGCCGAGGGGACCATGTACTCCGGGAGCAGCTGCTCGGCGCCCAGGCGCAGTGCGGCGGGGTCGGCGGGCGGGTGGCCGGGGCGGGTCGTGACGTAGGCGATCAGGCGCCGCTCCCCCGGTACGTCCTCGCGCAACACGACGGCTGCCTGCGCGACCGCGGGGTCGCGGGCCAGCGCGGTCTCGATCTCGCCGGGTTCGATCCGGAAGCCGCGCAGCTTGACCTGCTCGTCGGCGCGGCCGAGATACTCCAGCTGTCCGTCGGGCGACC
Organism: Streptomyces sp. NPDC050759; assembly: GCF_044456945.1. Lineage (NCBI taxonomy): Bacteria > Bacillati > Actinomycetota > Actinomycetes > Kitasatosporales > Streptomycetaceae > Streptomyces > Streptomyces sp. NPDC050759. Next base: position 275,080 of record NZ_JBITGI010000010.1, read on the forward strand.
ATCGGGCCAGGTCGCCGGTGCGGTACATGCGCTCGCCGGGCCCGCCGTGCGGGTCGGCGACGAAGCGCGCGGCCGTCAGGCCGGGGCGGCCGAGGTAGCCGCGGGCCAGGCCGGTTCCGGCGAGGTAGAGCTCGCCGGCCGTGCCGGGCGGCACCGGGCGCAGCCAGGCGTCCAGGACGAGTGCGCGGGTGCCGGTGACGGGGCGCCCGATGGGCGGGGCCTGGTCGCCGCTGAGCGGGACGGCGATGGTGGCGCAGACCGTGGACTCGGTGGGCCCGTAGGCGTTGGCCATACGGCGGCCGGGCGCCCAGCGGGCCACCAGCTCGCCGGAGCAGGCCTCAGCGCCGACGACCAGGGTCTCCAGGTCGGGCAGCTCGCTCGGCGGCAGCGTGGCGAGGGCCGTCGGCGGGATCAGGGCGTGGGTGATCCGCCCCCGGGTCAGCTCCTGTTCGAGTTCCTCGCCCAGCAGCGGCCCCTGTACGTCCGGCACCACCAGGGTCCCGCCCGACGCGAAGGCCATCAGGAGCTCCATCACGGACGCGTCGAAGCCGGGCGCCGAGAACTGCAGGACCCTGCTGTCGGGACCGAGCCCGAAGCGCTCGGTCTGGGTGCGCGCGAGGGCGGCGAGCCCGCGGTTCTCGACGACCACGCCCTTGGGGGTGCCGGTTGAGCCGGAGGTGTGGATGACGTAGGCGGCGTGGTGGGGCTGGTGTGCGGTGGGCAGTTCGCCGACGGGGCCATCCGTCGTGAGGTCGGTCAGGACGTGTGCCGGTCGGGCGTCGGCCAGCAGGGCGTCGATGCGGTCGGCGGGCAGTGCCGGGTCGATCGGAAGGAACGCGGCGCCGGACAGGGCGACCGCGAGCAGGGCGACGATCCGGTCCACGGACCGGGGAAGTCGTACGGCGACGAGGTCGCCGGGGCCGATGCCGCGCCCGGCGAGGTGGCGGGCCACCTTCCGCGCTTTGAAGTCGAGTTCGGCGTACGTCAGGTCGTTGAGCGCGGGGGCGTCGGGCCGTTGCCGCACCTGCCGTGTGAACATCTCGGCCAGGGACTCGGACGGTACCGGTCCCGGGTTCGCGTTCCAGTCGTCGAGCCGGGCGTGCTCGTCCTCGTCGAGGAGGTCGACGTCGCCGATGCGCCGGTCCGGGTCGGTGGCGACGGCTTCGAGGAAGTGGATGAGCCTGTGGGCCAGTCGGCGGGCGGTCTCCGGCTCGAAGAGATCCGTGCTGAACTCGGCGACGCCGTCGATGCCCGCCGGGGAACCGTCGTCGTGGCGGTGCTCGGTGAGATACAGGGAGAGGTCGAAACGGGCCGCTCCCGTCACCACCGGTTCACGGACGACGCTCAGGCCGGGCAGGGCGGGGACGGGGTCCGCGCCATGGCCGGTGTAGGCCAGCATGACCTGGAAGAGAGGGTGGCGGGCGAGGCTCCGCTCGGGGCTGACGGCGTCCACCAGGAGGTCGAACGGCACGTCCTGGTGGGCGTAGGCGGCGAGGTCGAAGTCCCGTACACGGCCGAGGAGTTCGCGGAAGGTGGGGTTGCCGGAGGTGTCGGTGCGCAGGGTGAGGCTGTTGACGAAGAAGCCGACGAGGTCGTCGAGCCGTTCGTCGCTCCGGCCGGCGACGGGGGTGCCGATGGGCACGTCGGTGCCGGAGCCGAGGCGGGTCAGGACGGCGGCGAGTCCAGCCTGGAGCACCATGAAGAGGGTCACCCGCTGTGCGGCGGCCAGGTCCGCGAGGCCGGCGTGGAGGGCCGGGTCCAGGGCGACGGCCGTGCGATCGCCCCGGCCGCTGGGTGCGGCGGGCCTTGGGTGGTCGGCGGGCAGCGGGAGTTCCTCGGGGACGCCCTCCAACGCCGAGCGCCAGAAGTCGATCTGATCGGCCATCAGGCTGCCGGGGTCGTTCGGGTCCCCGAGCGACTCGCGCTGCCAGTGTGCGAAGTCGGCGTACTGGACGGGCAGGGGCGGCCACTCGGGCGCCCGCCCCTCGCGGCGGGCCGTGTAGGCGCTCTCCAGGTCGCGGGTCAGCGGCCGCATGGACCAGCCGTCGACCGCGCTGTGGTGGGCGAGCAGGAGGAGGACGTGGGTGTCGTCGCCCAGGTCGTACAGGGTCACCCGCAGGGGCGGTTCGGCGGCGAGGTCGAAGCGGCGGCCGGCGGCCGCCTTGAGCAGCCCGGGAAGTTCGGCCTCGGTGGTGCGGACGACGTCCAGGCGCGGCTTGGCCTCCTCGGGGGCCAGGATCCGCTGGTACGGGGTGCCCTGGGCGTCGGGCTGGAGGGTGCGCAGCGGCTCGTGGCGGGCGACGACGTCGGCGAGCGCCTCGGTGAGCGCCTGCCTGTCCAGGGAGCCGGTCAGCCGCAGGGCCGCGGGGACGGTGTAGGTGGTGTGGCCGCCGTCGAGGCGGCTCATGAACCACAGCCGCTGCTGGCCGTAGGACAGGGGTATCGGGTCGGGACGGTCCGGCAGCGGGAGGAGGGCTGGCCGGTGCGCGTCCCGCGTCTCGCCCAGGCGCCCGGCGAGTGCCGCCGGGGTGGGGGCCTCGAAGACGGCCCGTACCGGCAGCGCGGTGCCGAAAGCGGTCCTGATGCGGTCGGTGAGGCGCATGGCGAGCAGGGAGTCGCCGCCGAGGTCGAAGAAGGCGTCGTCCGCGCCGACCTGGTGGGCGTCGAGCCCGAGGACACCGGCGAACAGGCCGCGGACGATCTCCTCCTGCGGGGTGCGGGCGGCGCGGCCGGCCCCGGTGACAGGGGTGGCCGCGGCCGGCATCGGGAGCGCCGCGCGGTCCAGCTTGCCGTTGGCGGTCAGCGGGAGCCGGTCCAGGACGACGACCGCGGAGGGCACCATGTGCTCGGGCAGGGTCCGTGCGATGTGGTCCCGCAGCGACACCGGGTCGGGCGCGCCGTCGGACACGGCGTACCCCACCAGTCGCCCCTGACGGACCAGGACGACCGCGCGGGACACCTCAGGATGGGCCGCCAGTGCCGCCTCGATCTCGCCCGGCTCGATCCGGAAGCCGCGGATCTTGACCTGGTCGTCGGCCCGGCCGGCGTACTCCAGCTGCCCGTCCACGGTACGGCGTGCGAGGTCGCCGGTGCGGTACATCCGGTCGCCGGGCCCGCCGAAGGGGTCCGCGACGAACCGGCCGGCCGTCAGTCCCGGGCGGCCCTGATAACCACGGGCCAGGCCCGCGCCGGCCACGTACAGCTCACCGGCCACGCCCGGCGGTACCAGCCGCAGACCCGCGTCCAGGACGTGGGCGCGCAGATCGGGGAGGGGCTCGCCGATGCCCTCGCACCGCTCCCGGGCGAGCGGGAGTCCGGTGACGTGGACGGTGGTCTCGGTGATGCCGTACATGTTCACCAGGGCGGGGGCGTCCTCGGGGTGCCGGGTGAACCAGTCCGCGACGGGCGTGATGTCGAGCGCCTCCCCGCCGAGGACGACGTACCGCAGGCTCAGTTCGCCGGAGATCTGCGGTAGTTCGGCGTCGGCCCGCACCAACTCACCGAAGGCCGAGGGGGTCTGGTTGAGGACCGTCACCCGCTCCCGGGCCAGCAGCCGCAGGAACTCACGCGGATCCCGGCTGACTTCGTGCGGTACGACGACCAGCGTGCCGCCGTGCAGCAGTGCCCCCCACAGTTCCCAGACGGAGAAGTCGAAGGCGTAGGAGTGGAACAGGGTCCACACGTCGTCGGGGCCGAAGTCGAACCAGTGGCGGGTGGACTCGAAGAGGCGGGTCACGTTGCCGTGCGGGACGGCGACGCCCTTCGGTCGTCCGGTCGAACCGGAGGTGTAGAGGACATAGGCGAGATGATCGCCCGTCAGCTGCGGGAGATCCGCAACGCGCGGGGAGGTGTCGTGATCGTCCAGGGTCAGCACGGGTACGGCGGTGTCGGGCAGGGTCGGTGCCACTTCCCGCGTGGTGAGGAGCAGGACGGGTGCGGAGTCGCCGAGCATGTACGCGAGCCGCTCGGCCGGATACTGCGGGTCCAGCGGGACGTAGGCCGCGCCGGTCTTCAGCACCGCCAGGATCGCGACGACCAGGTCCGTGGAGCGGGGCAGGGCGAGGGCCACCAGGCGTTCGGGGGCGGCGCCCCGGGCGGCCATCGAGCAGGCCAACTCCGTGGCGCGGGCGGTCAGTTCGGCGTAGGTGAGACGGGTGTCCCCGTGGACCACAGCCGTCGCGTCGGGGGTGCGGGCGGCCTGGCGGGCGAAGAGGTCGGTCAGGGCGACGGACGGAGCGGCGGACTCGTGCGCGGGGCCCCTCGCCGGGCCGCCCGTGAGCTGCTCCCGCTCCTGTGGCAGCAGGGCCTCCACGTCGCCGAGGCGGCGTGACGGGTCGGCCGCCAGCTGGGCCAGGACCGTGGCGAAGCGGTCCAGGAGGGTGCGGGCGCCGGTCTCGTCGTACAGGTCGGGCCGGTAGGACAGACGCAGGGCCAGGCGGCGGCCGGGCAGGACCGCGAGGGTGAGGGGGTAGTGGGTGGCGTCGCGGCCGGTGAGCTGAGTGACGCGGTCCTCGCCCGGGCCGGTGGCCGTGGGGTGGCTCTCGAAGGCCAGCAGGGTGTCGAAGAGGTCGCCGGTGCCGGTGGTGCGCCGGATGTCGGAGAGACCGAGGTGCTGATGCGGGAGCAGGGCGGCCTGGCGTTCCTGGAGAGCGTTCAGGAAGCCGGTGACGGTATCGGCGTCGTCCCAACACACTCGCATGGGAACGGTGTTGATGCAGAAGCCGACCATGGAGGCCACGTTCCGCAGTTCGGGCGGGCGGACGGTGACGGTCTGGCCGAACGCCGTGTCGGTGCGGCCGGTGAGGCGGCCGAGCAGCACGCCCCAGGCGCCCTGGACCAGGGTGTTGAGGGTGATACCGAGGCTGCGTGCCGCGCTCTCGGCGTCGGTGGTCGCCGGCTCGGGGAGTTCGACGACGAGTTCGTGCGGCAGCACCGTCGTACCCGCCGCCGCCCCGGGGACCAGAAGGGTGGGCTCCTCGACGCCTTGCAGCGCCTTCCGCCAGGCGGTCTCGGCGGCGGCGCGGTCCTGCCGGGAGAGCCAGCCGAGGTAGTCGCGGTACGGCGGCGGGGGCAGGGCGGTGGGGTGCTCGCCCGCGAACAGGGCGGTGAACTCCCGTACCAGCAACTGCTTCGACCAGCCGTCGAGCAGGATGTGATGGTTGGTGACCACCAGGCGGTACCGGTCGGCGGTCCAGCGCACGAGCAGGTACCGCAGCAGCGGGGGCCGGGCCAGGTCGAAGCGGCGGGCGCGTTCCCCGTCCAGGATCCGCTGCCAGGCACTCTCGCGTTCGGCGTCGTCGAGGCCGCTCAAGTCCGCTTCCAACCAGGGCAGTTCGACGTCTGCGGGGACGATCTGGAGGGGGGCCGCGGACTCCCGGCGGCGGAAGCAGGCACGCAGGTTCGGGTGCCGGTCGAGCAGGGCCTGCCCTGCGGCGCGTACGGCGGCGGGGTCGACGTCACCGGTCAGTTCGAGGACCTGCTGGGCGGCGTAGACGTCGGGTGCCCGGTCGTCGTCGTAGAGGGCGTGGAAGAGCAGCCCTTCCTGCAACGGCGACAGGGGCAGGATGTCCGTGATTCCGGACCGGGTCACCTGGGTTACCTCCACTCGCTTCCGAACTCGGCTTCGAGTTCGTCGATCTCCGCTTGGGACAGGGACACCAGGGGCAGGTCGGACGGGGTGTGCCCGCCGTCCGTGCCGGTGTCTTCGAAGGCGGCCAGGGCCTGGAACCACCCGTCGGCCAGGGCGGTCACCTCGTCCTCGTTCCAGAGGCGCGGCACCCAGGACCAGGTCGCGGTGAGCGTGCCGTCGGTGTCCGCCACGGCTGTGATCTCCAGGCCGTGGGCGACGGGCTGCGCCGGGTCGTGGGCGGCCCCGAGTGCCGTGCCGGGCAGGGACTCGGGCGCCGGCGACCAGGGGGTGTCGGCGCCGGGGACGCTGCGGCCCAGGTAGTTGAAGCCGACCTGCGGGGCGGGGAGTTCGGCGAGGAGCGGGCCCGTCTCGGGGTTGAGGTGGCGGAGCAGGCCGTGGCCGAGACCGTGGTCGGGGGCGGCCCGCAGGTGCTCCTTGACGGTCTTGAGGATCTGCGCCGGGTCGCCGGGGTCGAGCCCGCGCAGATCGAGGCGGGCCGGTACGACGCTGGTGAACCAGCCGACCGTCCGGGTCGGGTCGACTCCGTCCGCGAACTCCTCGCGGCCGTGCCGCTCGATGTCGAGCAGCGGCGCCGGGCGGCCACGACGGGCGAAGGCGGTCGCGAGCGCGGCCAGCAGGACGTCCTCGGGGCCGGCGTGGAAGGCCGCGGGGAGGGTGGTGAGCAGGCCGGAGGTCGGGAGCTGTCGGGTGAGGTGGCGCAGCCGGCCGACGACGTCCGTGGACCGCACGGCGGGCAGCGGATCGGGGCCCTGCAAAGCCCCTCTCCACAGGTCGAGTTCGGTGGTCCTCGATACGCTCTCGCGCTCCAGCAGACGGGCCCAGGCCCGGAAGGACGTGCCCTGCGGGGTGAGTTCCTCGCCTCGCCAGGCCGCGGCCAGGTCGGTGCGCAGGATGTGCCAGGACACCGCGTCCACGGCGAGGTGGTGGATGGTCAGCAGCAGCCGTCCGCGACGGCCGGGGCCCGCGTCGAACCAGACCGCGCGCACCAGTTCGCCGCGGTGCGGGTCGAGCCGAGGGGCCGGCCGCTGGAGGTCCAGGGCGGTGGCCCGTTCCAGCAGGCCGGTGGCGTCGAGGGAGCCGGGTGGCGGGATGACGGCCGTACCGTCGCCGTCCAGGCGCAGCCGCAGGGCGTGGTGGTGGTCGATCACCGCCTGGAGCGCCTTGCGGAGGCTCTCCTCGTCGGCTTCTTCGGGGGTGACGAGCAGCATCGACTGGCTGAACGCCTCGATGGGGCCGCCGCGTTCGACGAGTCGCCGCAGGGCCGGTGTGAGGGGCAGTTCGCCCGTCGGGGCGTCCTGTGTCACCGACGTCAGGGGTGGCGCGGCGGCCGCCACCGCGGCGAGGCCGGCGACCGTGCGCTGTTCGAACACATCCCGGGGCGTCAGGCGCAGTCCCTCCGCGAGTGCCCTGCTGACGAGGTGGATGGAGGTGATGCTGTCGCCGCCGAGATCGAAGAAGCCGGTCTCCAGGCCGACTTGGCGGGTGGGCAGTCCGAGCACCTCGGCGACGAGGGCGCGCAGGGTCTCCTCGTGCGGTGTGCGCGGCTCCCTGTTGCTCGCCGCGGAGCGGGTACCAGGGGCGGGCAGGGCGGCCCGGTCGAGCTTGCCGTTGGGGGTCATGGGCAGGGCGTCGAGGACCACGAGTGCCTCGGGGACCATGTGCGCGGGCAGGTTCCGGGCGGCATGGGCGCGGATCTCGTCGAGGTCACCGGCGGCGGCCCCGACGACATAGCCCACCAGGCGCCGTACGCCAGGAGTGTCCTCGCGCACCACCACCGCGGCCTGGGCGACGGCGGGATGACCGGTCAGCGCGCCCTCGACCTCGCCGGGCTCGATCCGCAGCCCCCTGATCTTCAGCTGTCCGTCGGCCCGGCCCCGCAGTTCCAGCACGCCGTCGGCGCGCCGCACGGCCAGGTCGCCGGTGCGGTACATGCGTTCGCCGGGTGGGCCGAAGGGGTCGGCGACGAACCGCTCGGAGGTCAGGTCCGGGCGCCTCCAGTAGCCGCGGGCCACATGGTCGCCCGCCACATACAGTTCGCCCTCGACACCTGCCGGTACGAGGTTCAGGCGTGCGTCGAGCACATACGCCCGGGTGTTCCACATGGGGCGGCCGACGGGCACCGGCCCGGAGGGCAGCTCCTCCCCCGGCTCGATGGGGTGGTCGGTGCAGCCGACGGTGAGCTCGGTGGGGCCGTAGTGATTGACCAGCCGTACGGCGGGGTGAGCGCGACGCCAGGCGCGCAACGCCTCGCCGACCAGGGCCTCGCCGCCCAGCATGAACTCCTCGGCGGGCGAGAGGTCGCACGGCAGCGCGGGCAGCAGGGGAAGGTGGCTGGGGGTGGCCTTGAGGAAGCTGTAGCCGCCGGGCAGTTCGGTGGTGCCCGCCTCGTGGAAGGCGGCGATGTGCACCCGGCCGCCCATGGCGAGCGCTCCGTGCAGGGTGGTCACGGTCGCGTCGAAGGTCATGGTGGCGTGCAGCAGCGAGGTGCCGCGCAGGCTCGGGTAGGCCTCGGCACAGCGGGCCACATAGGTGGTGAGGTTGCGGTGTTCGACGACCACACCCTTGGGGCGGCCGGTGGTCCCTGAGGTGTAGATCAGGTAGGCCGGATCGGCGGGCCGGGCCTCGGGGAGTTCGGCCGTGGGATCGGCCGGTGTCACGTCGGGGCTCACGTGCGGGCGGACCGCGTCGACGGGTTCCCGTGCGATGACGCAGACGGGGTCGGCGTCGGACAGCAGGTGGGCCGTCCGCTCGGCGGGGTGGTCGGGGTCGAGCGGGAGATAGGCGGCCCCCGCCTTGAGGACGGCGAGGACCGCGACCGCGAGGTCGACGGAACGGGGCAGCGCGAAGGCGACGACACGGCCAGGACCGGCCCCTCGCTCGACCAGCACGCGCGCCAAGCCTTCGGCACGGGAGTCGAGTTGGCGGTACGTCAATGAGGTGCGTGGGTCCGTCACGGCGAGGGCGTCCGGCGTTTCGGCTGCCTGCCGCGCGAACATCCGGGGAAACGTGGTGTCCGGGATGTCCCGCGCGGTGTCGGTCAGGTCGGACAGCAGACGTCGGCGTTCGTCCGGTGCGAGGACGTCGAGATCCCCGATGCCCCGGTCCGGTGCGGCGAGCGCGGCCCGCAGCAGCCGTTCCAGACGTGCGGCCAGGGCCTCGGCGGTGCGGCGGTCGAAGAGGTCGGCGCTGTACTGGAGGGTGCCGTCGATGCCGTTCGGGGTGCCGTCGGACGTCCGGTGCTCGGCGAGGTTGAAGGTGAGGTCGATCTTGGTCGAGCCGGTCTCCACGGGGAGGGTGCGGTCGTCCAGTCCGGGCAGGTCGAGACGCCATGAGGCGGTCGGCCGGAAGGCGAGCATCACCTGGAACAGCGGGTGCCGGGCCGGCGAGCGGGTCGGATTGAGCGCCTCGACAAGCTGCTCGAACGGCAGGTCCTGGTGGGCGTGGGCGGCGAGGTCGGTCTCGCGCACCCGGTCGAGGAGTTCGCGGAAGGTCGGCTCGCCCGAGGTGTCGGTACGCAGCACGAGGGTGTTCACGAAGCAGCCGACCACATCGTCCAGGGCCTCGTCGGGGCGGCCCGCGACCGGTGTGCCGAGCGGGATGTCGGTGCCCGCGCCCAGCCTGGTCAGCAGGGCGGCGAGCCCGGCCTGTACGGCCATGAACACCGTCGCGCCCCGGCCTGCGGCGAGGTCACGCAGCCGCCGGTGCAGGTCGGCGTCCCAGTGGACGGTGATGTCGCCACCCCGGTGGGTGGCCCGGGCCGGGCGGGGCCGGTCGACGGGGAGCGGGAGCTCGTCGGGGAGGCCCGCGAGGGTCTGCCGCCAGTGGGCGAGTTGCCGGTCGCGGTCCTCGGTGAGGAGTTCACGCTGCCGGCGCGCGTAGTCCTGGTAACGGACCGGCAGCGGCGCCCAGTCGGGGGCCTCGCCCGTGAGCCGGGTCCGGTAGGCGGTGGCCAGGTCGCGCAGGAGCGGCCGCAGGGACCAGCCGTCGGCGGCGATGTGGTGGAGCACCAGCAGGAGGACGTGGTCCTCGGGACCCAGCGCGAGGAGGTGGGCGCGGAACGGTGTGTCGGTGCCCAGCTCGAACCTCTGGGACGCCAACTCCGCTGTCGTACGGGGAAGTTCGGACTCGGTCACCGGCTGGACGGACAGCTCCGGGGACCCGTGTGCCAGCAGCCTGGAACGCGGGGTGCCGTCGGTGTCCGGATAGACGGTGCGCAGGATCTCGTGCCTGTCGCTGACGTCGGCGAGGGCCGCTCGCAGGGTGTCCTGGTCCAGGGGTGCGCCGGTCAACCGTACGGCGAGGGGCACGTGGTAGGCGGCGCCGGTCGGCTCCGCGCGGTGCAGGAACCACAGACGCCGCTGGGCGGAGGACAGCGGCGCCTCACCGTCCTCCGTGCTCCTGGCCAGTGGGGGCGTCGGGCGCGCCGGTCCGGCGGCCGGGAGGAGCCGGGCGAGGGCCGCCGCGGTCGGCGCCTCGAAGACGTCCCGCAGGCCGAGGTCGGCGCCCAGTGCGGTCCGGACGCGGTGGACGAGCCGCAGCGCGTGCAGGGAATGACCGCCGAGAGCGAAGAAGCTGTCGTCGGGACCGACGTCGGGAAGACCGAGGACATCGGCGAACAGCGCGCACAGCACCTCTTCGTGGGCGGTACGCGCACTCCGCCCCACGTCCCGGCCGGTGTGCGCCGGGGCGGGCAGGGCCGCGCGGTCCACCTTGCCGTTGGCGGTCAGCGGCAGCCGGCCCAGGAGGACGACGGCGGTGGGCACCAGGTAGGGGGGCAGGAGCCCGGCGAGGTACTCGCGCAGGGCATCCGCCTCCGCACCCGCGGCGGCGGTGGCGTAGGCGACGAGGGTGCGGTCGCCGGGCCGATCCTCGCGGACGACGGCGACGGCGTGCTCGACGTCCGGGTGTGCGGCGAGGGCCGCCTCGACCTCCGCCGGTTCGACGCGGTGGCCGCGCAGCTTGACCTGGTCGTCCGCCCGCCCGTGGAAGGCGAGTTGGCGGTCGGGGGTCAGCCGTACGCGATCTCCCGTGCGGTACATGCGCTCGCCGGGCTGCCCGAACGGGTCGGCGACGAACCGCTCCGCACTGGCGCCCGGACGGTCCAGATAGCCGCGGGCCACGCCGGGGCCGGCGAGGTACAGCTCCCCCACCGTGCCGGGCGGGGCCGGGCGCAGGGCGCCGTCGAGGACGTAGGCGCGCATGCCGTCGAGCGGGCGGCCGATGGGCAGCGGGTCCGGCACCTCCGCAGCGCCGGGGCAGGGGCGGGTGGTGGCGAAGGTCGTGGTCTCGGTGGGGCCGTAGCCGTTGGTGACCGTCAGACCCGGGCAGGCGTCGAGCGCTCTGCGGACGGCCGCGGCGGGCACCGTGTCGCCACCCGCCCAGACCTGGCGGAGCCCCGTGAAGCACCCCGGGTCCTCCTCCGCGACGAGCCGGAACAGCCCCGCCGTCAGCCACAGCGCGGTCAGTCCGTGGCGGCGCGTCAGCCGCCTGATCGCCGCCGCGTCCACATCCTCGTCCGGGCCCGCGACCACGGCGGTGCCGCCCCTCAGCAGCGGGACCCACAGCTCGTAGGTGGAGGCGTCGAAAGCGGTCGGCGAGTGGACGAGGACCCGCGTGTGCGCACCGCCCTCGAAGGCACTGTCCGTCGCGAGGGCGGTGACGTCCCCGTGGGCGACCGCCACGCCCTTGGGAGTGCCGGTGGAGCCGGAGGTGTGACTGACATAGGCCAACTGACCGGGTTGCAACGGGAGTTCGGGGTCGGTGTCGGGCTCGGCGGCGAGTGACGGCAGGTCGTCGACCAGGACCACGTGGCAGTCGTACGACGGTGACGTCCCGTGGGTCCGGAGGGCCGCGGCTGTCGTCGAGTCCGCGAGGAGGGCCGCCGCCGATGTTCCGGCCAGGATCCGGTGGGTGCGGGCGGCCGGGGCGCGGGGGTCGAGGCCGACGTAGGCGGCGCCCGCCTTGAGGACCGCGAGGAGGGCGACGACCAGGTGTTCGGAGCGGCGCGTCAGGACGGCGACGCGGCCCTCCGGGCGGACACCGAGGCGCAGCAGGCGGTGTGCGAGGCGGTTGGCGCGGGCGTTCAACTCGGCGTAGGTGAGGGCCTGTTCGCCGTGAACGACAGCCGTGGCCGTGGGCGTCGCGGCGACCCGGGCCGCGAAGAGGGCGGGCACGGTTCCCGGGGCCGTCCGGGGCACCGGACCGTCCAGCAGGGCCGCCTGCGACTCCTCGGGCAGTGTCAGCTCGATCCGGCCGACCGGGGTGCCGGGACCGAGAACGGCGGCCGCGAAACGTTCCGCGAAGTGGGTGAACCGACGGTGATGGGCGGTGAGTTCGGCGTCCGAGTAGCAGGCTGTGCTCGCGTCGAGGTCGATGCGGATGCCGTTGCCGTCGGCGCGCTCGTAGACGTTGACGGCGAGGTCCTCGACGGGGCCCGTGGAGAGGTTGTGGCGGGTGGTCGGGTGCCCGGCGAACCTCAACTCCGGCCCGAACGCCATGATGTTGACGACGGGACCGAAGAACCTGCGGTCACCGCCGGACCGGTCCAGCTCGCGACGCAGGTCCTCACCCCGGTACCGCTGGTGCGCGAGCAGGTCCCGGGTCGCGGCGGCGGCCTGGCGTACGAGGTCGTGGGCGCGGGTGTCGGGGCGTACGGACAGCCGCAGCGGGAGGACGTTGGAGGCCATGCCCGGGGTGGCGCGCTCGGTGTCGCTCTCGCGGGCGGTGACGGCGAGGCCGAGGACGATGTCCCGGGCTCCGGTGAGCCGGTGCAGATAGGCGGCGGTCGCGGCGATCAGGACACGGGACCAGCGGGTGCCCGTGTGCGCTGCGGCCGAGTGGACCAGGTCGCCCGCGCTCTCCGCGAGATGGCCGGATCGGCGTAGGAAACCGTCGCTCACCCGTGGGGGATGGTCACTGAGGCCGACCGGGTCCGGTCGTTCGGCGCGGACACCGGCCCAGTGGCGGCTGTCGGCCGCTCGGCGGTCGCCGGTGCGGTACGCCTCGTCCGCCTGGACCAGCGGGGCGAGGGGGGCCTCGGGCGGGGTGTGCGCGGTGCCCGTGACGAGGGCCGTGTAGGTGTCGGCCACCCGGGCCGCGATGAGGGAGCAGCTGAACCCGTCGACGGCGATGTGGTGGTAGCAGTGGTACCAGACCCAGTGCTCGTCACCGAGCCTGAGCAGCGCATACCGGAACAGCGGGGCCTCTTCGAGAGCGAAGGGCACCGCGAAGTCGGCCTCCCGCCAGGCGTCGGCGGCGGCGACGGGGTCGGTCGAGTCCCTGAGGTCGACGACAGTCAACTCCCAAGCCGGGTCGGGCTCGACGATCTGGCGGAGGTCGTCGCCGTCGGCTGTGAAGCGGGCCCGCAGGGTCTCGGTCGCCTCCACGACCCGGCACAGGGCGGTGCGGAAGCGGTCGATGTCGACGGGGCCGTGGATCTCGGTGTACTCGCCGACGTTGTAGGCGGATCGGGCGGCGGAGTCGAGGCGCTGGCCGAACCACATCGAGCGCTGGGCGGCGGACAGACCGAGGGCGCGGGCGGCTACGGACACGTCGGTCACCGGCGGCACGCCGGCGGGCGTTGAAGGATCCGTCACCGGGGGCACGCCGGCGGGCGTTGAAGGATCCGTCACCGACGGCACACCCGCGGGCGTTGAAGGATCCGTCACCGGGGGCACGCCGGCGGGCGTTGAAAGGTCCGTCACCGGGGGCACATCGCCAGCCACAGAGACACCCGTCACCGACGGCACATCGGCACCCGCGGAAACGTCCGCCACCGACGGCACATCGCCAGCCACAGAAACGCCCGCCACCGACGGCACGTCGCCAGCCGCGGAAACACCCCTCATCGGACGGCCCCCGCCGTCACGACGCCCGCCAGCTGACGTTCGACCTGCTCGGCAACGCGGCGCGGCCCTGACTCGCCGCCCGGCCAGGTGACGCGCAGCCAGGGTTCGGCGGGCACGAGGGGAAGGTCCTGGGCCTGGCGGGCGCGGCCGCCGCCGGTGATGTTGAGGAGCACGAGTTCGTCGGGGCGCACCTGTCCGTCGCGAACGGCCTCCGCGAGGGCGGCCACGGCCACGCCCGCGCCGGGTTCGATGTCGATCCCCTCGGTCTCCTCGAAGAGGGCCATGGCGGTGAGCGCGGCTTCGTTGTCCGTACATCGGACCTGGCCACCGCTCTCCTCCAGCGCGTCCCGCACCCCGCCGCGGACGGCGAACGGCGGGCGGCGGTTGGTGAGTTCACGGGCCAGGGGTTCGAGTTCACGACTCGCGGGCGGCTGTCCGCCGTGGCACCAGGCCTCGTACAGCGCGGCGAACGGTTCGTTCTGGCACATCAGCAGCCGCGGCAGGGGCTCACCGGCGGCGCGGATCCGGCGGGCCGCCTCGTGCGCGCCGATGGCGCCCGTGCCGCTGCCCACGGCCTGCACATAGACCTGCGGAAGGCGTCCGACGGCCTCGGCGGCGGCGAGCATGACCGTGCCCAGTCCGTCGCGGCGGCCGACGTTGCGCGCCCCGCCCTCGGCGTGGTGGCCGGGCATCCGGGCGAGCAGGTCGGCGCACGCGATGGTGTCGCTGTAGGTGGCGGCGCCGTCGAGGGCGACGATGCGGACGCAGGGGTCGAGCGACGCGGGGAAGCGCATCCGCTCCAGGGCCGGGGCGGGCACGACCAGCAGACACGGGACCCGGTGGCGAGTGGCCGCCCAGGCGAAGGCGGCCGCGGTGTTCCCGGCCGAGGGGATCACGAGGAGCGGCGGGTCGGCGGGCAGCCGCCCCAGGACGGTGTACGCCTCCAGATCCTTGAACGTACAGGTCGGCAAGTGCGCCCCGCGCTCGGGCCAGTGCCCGTTGAACGCCACCCACAGCCGGTCCAGTCCGAGCAGCCGGCCGAGCCGCTCCGCCGGGTACACCACCGGTCCCGGCACCTCGGGGAAGATCCGCACCACAGGCAGCAGCGCGGCGTGGCGAAACAGTCCTGTCGCACTCGCGGTGTGCGTCCCGTGGTAATCGGTGCGCAGGAACGCCGGTTCCCGGCACGCACGGCAGTCGAGCATGAGTCCGTCGTCCTCGTAGCGGGTTCCGCATGAGGAACAGAAAACCGTGTAGTGACGTGCTCCCGGGAGCGCTCGGAACATTTTCGCTCGCTTTCCGAAGTGCCGTGCGTGGCCGGTCAATTGGACCCCGGGTTACGGAAAGCAGGAGTGACACGCACATGACCCTTTGGCGACGCCTGCTCGACGCGAACCGGGTTGTGTTCGGCCTGTGAACAGCGTGATCGATGTTCAACGGCACTTCACCCGGCCGCCCCTGCACCACAGTTGGGAAAGCGGACAGCATCCCTTTCGCACACGCCTCGACGAAAGGACTGCGGAACATGGGAGATGCGTCGATGCATAAGGAGGGCACGGAATGGGAAGAACCTTCCTTCTGGCTCCCTTCCCGGGTTCCGGTTTCCTTTTTGCCAGAATGGGAAAAAGGGGGTCCGGCCGAACTCCTCCTGGATGCCTGGCGCAGGATGGTCCTCGGGCGCCGGTTCGACCGGCAGGCGACGGCGCTCGCCCGCCAAGGGCGGCTCGCGGTCTACCCGTCGAGCCTCGGCCAGGAGGCCTGCCAAGTGGGTGCGGCCCTCGCGCTGCGCGAGACCGACTGGCTGTTCCCCACCTACCGTGACTGCGTCGCGCTGGTCAGCCGCGGTATCGACCCCGTCGAGGCGCTCACCCTGCTGCGCGGCGACGCCCACTGCGGCTACGACCCCATGCGTCACCGCACGGCACCACAGTGCACCCCGCTGGCCACCCACGCCGCGCACGCCGTCGGACTGGCCCACGGTGAGCGCCTCAAGGGCTCCGACACGGTCGCCCTGGTCCTGGTCGGCGACGGTGCCACCAGCGAGGGCGACTTCCACGAGGCCGTGAACCTGGCCGGAGTGCTGCGCGCGCCGGTCGTCTTCCTCGTGCAGAACAACCGGTACGCCATCTCCGTGCCGTTCTCCGCGCAGACCGCCGCGCCCGGCCTGGCCTACAAGGGCATCGGTTACGGCGTCCGTGCGGAGCAGGTGGACGGCAACGACGCGGCCGCCGTGCTCGCGGTGCTGACCGCCGCCGTGGAGGACGCGCGCAGGGGCGGCGGGCCCTGGCTGGTGGAGGCACACACCTACCGGGTCGGTCCGCACACCAGCGCCGACGACCCGTCCCGCTACCGCACGGCCGCGGAGGAGGAGCACTGGCGGGCCCGGGACCCGCTCGCCCGGCTGGAGGCCGCGCTGCGCGAGGGGGGCCTGCTGAGCGACGCGGACGTCCTCGCCGTGTCGGAAGAGGCCGAGGCGCAGGCGACCCGGCTGCGCGAACGGCTGGCGCGGGATCCCGACATCGACTCCTCCGCCCTGTTCGACCACGTCTTCGCCACCCCCACCCCCCACCTGCTCGCCCAACGCGAGGCGCTGCACCGCGAGTCGGAAAGGCGCTGAGATGACGCAGGCTCTGGAACCGACCTCGATGGCGCAGGCCTTCAACACCGCGCTGCGCGACGCGCTCGCCGCGGACGAGCGCGTCCTGGTCTTCGGAGAGGACGTGGGCCGTCTCGGCGGGGTCTTCCGCATCACCGACGGGCTCGCGGACGCCTTCGGCGACCGGCGCTGCTTCGACACACCGGTCAGCGAGGCCGGCATCGCCGGTCTCGCCATCGGGCTGGCGATGGCGGGCTTCCGTCCCGTCGTGGAGATGCAGTTCGACGCGTTCGCCTACCCGGCCTTCGAGCAGATCGCCTCCCACATGGCCAAGATGCGCAACCGGACCCGAGGGCGGGTGGGGCTCCCGATCGTGGTGCGCATCCCCTACGGCGGCGGCATCGGCGCCGTCGAGCACCACAGCGACTCCAGCGAGGCGTACTACGCGCACACGGCTGGCCTGAAGGTCGTGACCCCGGCGACGACGGCGGACGCCTACTCCCTGCTGCGCGAGGCGATCGAGGACCCCGACCCGGTGATCTTCCTCGAACCGAAGCGGCACTACTGGACGAAGGAAGAGACCGAACTCCCCTGCCGCACCGAGCCGTTCGGTACCGCAGTGGTCCGCCGCCCCGGCACCGACGCCACCCTGGTCGGCTACGGCCCCTCGGTCGCCGTGGGCCTGGCAGCCGCCGCGGAGGCCGCCGCCGTCGGCCTGGACGTCGAGGTGCTGGACCTGCGCACCCTCGTGCCGCTGGACGACCGTACGCTCACCGAATCCGTACGGCGCACCGGGCGTTGTCTGGTGGTCCACGAGGCCCAGGGGTTCGCGGGCGTCGGCGCGGAGATCGCGGCGCTGGTGCAGGAGCGGTGCTTCGACGCCCTGCGCGCACCGGTGTTGCGGGTCACGGGCCTGGACGTGCCCTGTCCCCCGCCGCTGCTGGAGGGCGCGTACCTTCCGGGGGTCGCGCGGGTGCTGGCCGGGCTGCACCGGCTGACCGGCGTCGGCGGACGGCCCGCCGGCCGTCCCGTTCCGGCCGCGGCCGGACGTACGTTCACCCTTCCCGACCTGGGTGAGGGCCTGACGGAGGCCGAACTCCTGGAGTGGAAGGTCGAGGTGGGCGACTTGGTCGCGCACGACCAGGTCGTCGCCGAGGTCGAGACGGCCAAGTCGGTGGTGACGCTGCCGAGTCCGTTCGCGGGCACGGTGACCGCCCTGCACTGCCCGGCCGGTGAGGTCGTACGGGTGGGAGGACCACTGCTCTCCGTGGCGGAGCCCGACGGCGCCTCGGGTGCGGTGCTGACGGGGTACGGGACGGGGGCGTCGGAGCGCTGGTCCCCCTCACCTGTCCCTCGGGGCGGCGGAGTTGAGGCGTCCGATGCCCGGGTGCCGATGGGGGCGACGGCCGAGAAGTTCCTCCGCTCCCATCGCGACACCCCCTCGGTGACGATCTGGGCGGACGTGGACGCCACCGGACTGCTCGCCGAGCGGGCCTCCCGCGGGGCGGGACTGCTGGCGCTGCTCGCCCGGGCCTGTCTCAGCGGGCTCGCCGCGTTCCCGGAGTTCAACTCCCGCGTCGACAGTGACCGCGGGGAGGTCGTCCGCCTCTCCCGGGTGCACCTCGGTTTCGCCGCGCAGACGCCGAAGGGCCTGGTCGTGCCCGTCGTACGGGACGCGGACCGGTTGCCCCTCGACGCCCTCGCGGCCGAACTGCGCCGCCTGACCGACCTCGCACGGCGGGACGCCCTGCCGGCCGGGCACCGCACCGGCGGCACGTTCACTCTCAACAACTACGGCGTCTTCGACGTCGACGGTGCCACGCCGATCCTCAACCACCCGCAGGTGGCGATGGTCGGCGTGGGCCGTGTCACCGACCGTCCGTGGGCGGTGGACGGCCGGGTGGAGGTGCGCAAGGTCGTCAGCCTCTCCCTGACCTTCGACCACCGCGTCTGCGACGGGGGCACCGCGGCGGGCTTCCTGCGTCATGTCGTGGACGCGGTCGGGGGTGGGTCGGTGGAGGGCGGTTGACGGCGGTCGACCCACCAGGCCGACGCCGGCTTCAGACGTTGCGGCGGTACTCGCCCCCGACCTCGAAGAAGGCCTCGGTGATCTGCTGGAGGGAGCAGACCCGGGTGGCGTCCATGAGGACCGCGAACACGTTGTCGCCGCGTACCGCCGCGTCCTTGAGGGCGTCCAGCGCGGCCCGGGCCTCGTCGTGGTGGCGGGCGTGGAAGGTGCGTACGCGTTCCAGCTGGGACTGCTTCTCCTCCTCGGTGGCGCGGGCGAGTTCGACGACGCCGGGCTCGGCGGTGTCGGCGTGGGGGTTGCGGAAGGTGTTGACGCCGATCAGGGGCAGGGAGCCGTCGTGTTTGCGCTGCTCGTAGAGCATCGACTCGTCCTGGATACGGCCGCGCTGGTAGCCCGTCTCCATCGCGCCGAGCACGCCGCCGCGTTCGCTGATCCGCTCGAACTCCTGAAGGACGGCTTCCTCGACCAGGTCGGTGAGTTCGTCGATGATGAACGACCCCTGGAGGGGGTTCTCGTTCATCGCCAGGCCCCACTCCCGGTTGATGATCAGCTGGATGGCCAGGGCCCGCCGTACGGACTCCTCGGTGGGCGTGGTGACGGCCTCGTCGTAGGCGTTGGTGTGCAGGCTGTTGCAGTTGTCGTAGATGGCGATGAGGGCCTGGAGGGTGGTGCGGATGTCGTTGAAGTCCATCTCCTGGGCGTGCAGGGAGCGTCCGGAGGTCTGGACGTGGTACTTCAGCTTCTGGCTGCGCTCGCCGGCGCCGTACTTCTCCTTCATCGCCACCGCCCAGATGCGGCGGGCGACCCGGCCGAGCACGGAGTATTCGGGGTCCATGCCGTTGGAGAAGAAGAACGACAGGTTCGGGGCGAAGTCGTCGATGCGCATACCGCGGGCGAGGTAGGCCTCGACGTAGGTGAAGCCGTTGGCCAGGGTGAAGGCGAGCTGGCTGATGGGGTTCGCGCCGGCCTCGGCGATGTGGTAGCCGGAGATGGACACCGAGTAGAAGTTGCGGACCTTGTGCGCGATGAACCACTCCTGGATGTCCGCCATCATCCGCAGGCTGAACTCGGTGGAGAACAGGCAGGTGTTCTGGCCCTGGTCCTCCTTGAGGATGTCGGCCTGCACGGTGCCGCGCACGTTCGCCAGCGCGTGCGCACGCAGCTGGGCCGTCTCCTCGGGCGAGGGGTCGCGGCCCTCCTGGTCGCGGAAGCGTTCGATCTGCTGGTCGACGGCGGTGTTGAGGAAGAACGCCAGGACGGCCGGGGCGGGCCCGTTGATCGTCATGGAGACCGAGGTGGTGGGCGCCACGAGGTCGAAGCCGTCGTAGAGCGCCTTCATGTCCTCCAGGGTGGCCACCGAGACGCCGGAGGTGCCGACCTTGCCGTAGATGTCGGGGCGCTCGTCGGGGTCACGGCCGTAGAGGGTCACCGAGTCGAAGGCGGTGGACAGGCGGGTCGCCGGCTGGCCCTGCGACAGGAGCTTGAAGCGGCGGTTGGTGCGGAACGGGTCGCCCTCGCCGGCGAACATCCGCGCCGGGTCCTCGCCGTCGCGCTTGAACGGGAACACCCCTGCCGTGAACGGGAAGTGGCCCGGCAGGTTCTCGTTCCGCCAGAACCGCACCAGCTCGCCGTGGTCGGTGAAGCGGGGCAGGGCGACGCGGGGGATCTTGTTGCCGGACAGGGACTCGCGGGTCAGCTTGGTGCGGATCTCCCGGTCGCGGACTTTCACGACCTGCTCGTCTCCGGAGTAGGAGGCGATGACGGCGGGCCAGTTCTCGATCTGCCGGACGATGTCGTGCGGGAGGCGGGTGCGGGCGTCCTCCAGCAGCGCGTGCACGTTCGCGGCGTCGGAGCCGGCGTCGGCCAGTTCGGCCCCGACCAGCTCCAGGCGCTGCACCCGCCGTGCCGCTTCGGCCAGCCGCTCGGTGTCGGCGTGGTACCCCCGGACGGTGTCGGTGATCTCGGCGAGGTAGCGCACCCGCTCGGGCGGAACCACCTGCCGGATGCCGGAGGAGTGGCGTACGTCGACCCGTGCCAGGGTGCCCTCGGGCAGCGGGAGTCCCTTCTCGGCGAGGACGGCCGTGAGGTGCTGGTGCAGGGCGGTGACGCCGTCGTCGTTGAAGGTGGCCGCGGAGGTGCCGTACACCGGCATGTCCTCGGGCCGCTTGCCGAACGCCTCGCGGTTGCGGACCAATTGGCGGCCCACGTCGCGCAGGGCGTCCTTGGCGCCGCGCCGCTCGAACTTGTTGATGGCCACGACGTCGGCGAAGTCGAGCATGTCGATCTTCTCCAGCTGCGAGGCCGCGCCGAACTCCGGCGTCATCACATACAGCGAGGCGTCGACGAACGGCACGATCGCCGCGTCGCCCTGGCCGATGCCCGGCGTCTCCACGATCACCAGGTCGAATCCGGCGGCCTTGACGACATCGATCACGTCGGAGAGGTGCTCGGGCAGCTCGCGGCTGCCGCGGGTGGCCAGGCTGCGGAAGAACACCCGGTTCCCGTCGAGGGAGTTCATCCGGATCCGGTCGCCGAGCAGCGCGCCGCCGCCCCGGCGACGGGTCGGGTCGACCGCGATCACGGCGATGCGCAGGGCGTCCCGCTGGTCGACACGGAACCGGCGCACCAACTCGTCGGTGAGCGACGACTTGCCCGAGCCGCCGGTGCCGGTGATGCCGAGCACCGGCACGTGCCGCGCGGCCGCGGTGGCCCGCAACTCCTGCCTGAACTCCGGCGGCAGCTTGCCCAGTTCGGCACCGGTGAGGGCGCGGGCGATCGCGAACCGGTCGCCGGCCAGGACCGCGGTGAGGTCGGCCGGTTTGCCGTCCCACAGGTCGAAGTCACAGTCCCGCACGACCGTGTTGACCATCCCCGCGAGGCCCATCCGCTGGCCGTCCTCGGGAGAGAAGATCGTCACCCCGCTCTCCCGCAGCCGGGTGATCTCCTCGGGCACGATGACACCGCCTCCGCCGCCCACCACCCGGATGTGTTCCGCGCCCTGTTTGCGCAGTGAGGCGACCAGGTATTCGAAGTACTCGACGTGTCCGCCCTGGTAGGACGAGACCGCCACGCCGTGCGCGTCCTCTTCGAGAGCCGCGTCCACGACCTCCCGCACGGATCGGTTGTGCCCCAGATGGATGACCTCGGCGCCCTGCGACTGGAAGATCCGCCGCATGATGTTGATCGAGGCGTCGTGCCCGTCGAACAGTGCCGAGGCGGTGACCAGGCGGACGGGGTGGACGGGGCGATGCAAGTCGCTCATGGCGAAGCCTTCCCAGGACACGTCGGAAAACGCGGGCTGAGAAAATAGTAGGACGTCCTAGTAAAATCGTGGGGTCGGGGTGAGCAGAAGCACAGCAGGATGTTCACGGAGCCCTTCCGGCGGCCGGCCGGACGGATGAAGCGGGAGGAGTCCAGGGCCGCCCTGAAACGGCCTGCACTGCGGAGCCACACGCCAGTGCCGCGGGCGAGATCGTCGAGGTGGGGGGCGACACCGCAGCGGACGGGGTCCAGGCCTCGGCGCGGTCGGATCGACATTCGGCACGATGCCGGTCGGCGCGGCGACGGCCACGAGGACGATCCCACAGCAGACGCAGTCCAGGCCGGCGCCGTCGCGGCGGGCACTCGAGCGCCACGCCGGTCAGCGCGGCGACAGCCACGGCTCCGCGGACACGGCGCAGGACGAGACAGCCGACAGCCGTGATGCGCCGCCAGTGGCGGGCAGGCAGGGCGGGGGTCTGGGAGAGGGTCGCGACAGTGCCCTTTCCGACGGTCCCGGGCAGCGGGTCCGCGACGCGGCACTCGTCGGCGCCGACCCGCTGGTGGCGACGGGCTGGATCTATGGGTGTGATCCCGAGGAGGCACTCACCAGAACGACCCTCACGGCTTCGCGCCCGACCCGTCGTGCAGCAGGGGCGCCTCCCGGCCCTCGGTCAGCCGGGTGCGCAGCTGCGCCGCGTCCTGGCCGGGCGGCAGGCCGTAGGCGCGGCGGTACTCGCGGTTGAACTGGGTGGCGCTGACGTACCCGACCTCCTGGGCGACCTGAGCCGCCGTCATATCCCTGCTGAACAGCAGCCTTCGGGCCTCCTGGAGCCGCAGATGCTTCTGGAACCTCAGGGGGCTCATGCCGGTGGCCGCCTTGAAGTGCCGGTGCAGCGTGGCCGGGCTCATCCGGGCCACCTCGCTGATCTCGTCGATGCCGAGCGGTTCGGTGTAGTGGTCGCGGATCCAGCGGGCGGTCGTACGGATCCGGCCGGCGGTCGAGTCGGCGAGCGACCACTGCCGCAGGACGGGGCCCAGCGGGCTGCGCAGCAGTCGGTAGAGGATCTCGGTCTCGATGCGGGGCGCCAGCGGGCCGATGTCCTCCGGGCTGTCGAGCAGCTGGACCCAGCGGGTGACCGCGTCGACCACCTCCGGGGACATCGGCGCGGTCACCGCCGCGGCGACGGCCGCCGGGGACGGCGGTCCGCTCTCCGCCAGCTCCAGCTGCACGGAGGCGAGGACGTCGCTGTCGATCCGCATGACGGCGGTGCGGTACGGCACCTTCTCGAAGGCGGCGGTGACCGGCAGATCGAGGGTGAACAGCGCCATCTCGCCGCGTGGTGTGATCCAGCTGCGCTCGCCCACAGCGGTGCGCTTGGCACCGTCGGCGATGAAGCAGATCATCGGCTCGTACGTCACCTCGATGGGGTCCACGAGCTCGTCGAGCGCGACCAGCGTCAGCTTGGGCACAGCGGTCTGCGACCACAGCCCCGGGCAGTGCCGCGCGATGGCGTGGGCGAGCCGGTCCAGCATGAAAGCACCCTTCGACTGAGAGGATCAGGCAATCCTATGCGACCTGTGCCCCATGACTCATCGGTGCCGCGTTCCTAGCGTTGAGGCATGACACAGCACGACAGGAACCTCCCGCACCGCACGCTCGGCACCCAGGGTCTGGAGGTCGGCGCCGTCGGCCTCGGCACCATGGGCATGACCATGGCCTACGGCGCCTCGGACGAGCAGGGCAGCATCGCCACCCTCCGCCGCGCCTACGAACTCGGCGTCACCCTCTTCGACACCGCCGAGCTGTACGGCATGGGCACCGGCAGTAACGAGGAGCTCCTCGGGCGGGCCGTGAAGGACGTCCGCGACGACGTCGTCCTCGCCACCAAGTTCGGCTTCGACCTGAGCGGTCCAACGGCAGGCGGATTCGGCCTGGACAGCCGCCCCGAGCACATCCGCGAGGTCACCGAGAACAGCCTGCGCCACCTGGGCACCGACCACATCGACGTGCTCTACCAGCACCGGGTGGACCCGGACGTACCCATCGAGGACGTCGCCGGAGCGGTCGGCGAGCTGATCGCCGAAGGCAAGGTGCGCTACTTCGGCCTGAGCGAGGCCGGACCCGACATCATCCGCCGTGCCCACGCCGTGCACCCGGTGTCGGTGCTGCAGACCGAGTACTCGGTGTTCGAGCGGGCCGTGGAGACGGAGGTGCTGCCGGTCGTGCGCGAACTGGGCATCGGCTTCGTTCCGTACTCGCCGCTGGGCCGCGGTTTCCTCACCGGCGCGGTGAAGCCGGCCGCCGAGTACCCGGCCGACGACATGCGCAGCTGGGACGAGCGCTGGCAGCCCGGGAACTACGAGAAGAACCTGGCCGCGGTGCGCGAGCTGACCGCTCTGGCGGAGTCCAAGGGCATCGCGGTGACCCAACTGGCCCTGGCCTGGCTGCTGGTACAGGGGGAGGACATCGTGCCGATCCCGGGCACCCGCAGCCCGCGTCGCCTGGAGGAGAACGTCGCCTCCGCGTACGTCGACCTCACGCCCGAGGACCTCGCCCGTATCCAGGAGCTCCTCCCCCGCGGCTCGGCCGGCTCCCGCTATCCCGAGAGCATGATGCCGACCTGGTAGCCGCATCTCGGACCCACGCCTCGTACACATACCTCCCCGAGCGGCACGACAAGTGAAGGTGGGGCACCTCCAGCGATCTTCACCGGTGATCCCTAGGATGAGAGCTCAAGACAACCATTCCGGCCGGTCCGACGGGGGACTGCCCTGAGGGACGGCCGGGGGTCGCCGATGCCAGGGACCGCTCCCCGGGTTGCGGTGATCTTCCTGTCCAGGAGGACCTTCCGCATGTTCCGAAGTATTGGCAACGCCGTCGTCCGGCATCCCGTCTGGACGATCGTTGCATGGTTATTCGCTGCGGTGGCGATCGTCGCCACCGCCCCGAGCCTGCCCTCGAACAGTGACGAGAGCAGTTTCCTCCCCAAGAGTTACGAGTCCATCAAAGCGGCGGAACTCCAGGAGAAGGCGTTCCCCAGCGCCTTCACCCCGTCCGCGATCGCGCTGTACCAGCGCACCGACGGCGGCAAGCTGACCGCCGCCGACAAGAAGGACGTCGCCCGGATCACCTCCGAGCTCGGCAAGAAGAAGATCGACCAGGTGCAGAAGGTCGTCCCCGGCCAGCCGTCCTCGGACGGCAGGTACGCCCTGACCCTGGTCCAGATGGACAGCAGGAACGCCGGTCAGCCCAAACAGGCCGACGCGGCCGAGGTGTTGCGCGAGGACGTCAAGCAACTCGCCAAGGGCACGGACCTCGACGTCAAGCTCGGCGGTTCCGCCGCGCAGGCCCTCGACCAGCAGGACTCGTCCAAGCGCGGCGAGGCGCTGATCGGCATCGGTACGTTCGTCATCATCCTGGTGACCCTGCTGATCATCTTCCGGGCTCCGATCCTGGCCTTCCTGCCCCTGATCACGATCGGGTTGGTGTCGGCGATCGCCAACGGGCTGATCGCGTACGCCACCAAGCTGTTCGACCTCCAGGCCAACAGCTCGATCTCGTCGATCCTGATCGTGGTGCTCTTCGGCGTGGGCACCGACTACTTCCTGTTCCTGATGTTCCGCTACCGCGAACGCCTGCGCCTCGGCGACGAACCGAAGCAGGCGATGATCAACGCGGTCGACCGGGTCGGTGAGGCCATCGCCTCCGCCGCCGGAGCGGTCATCATCGCCTTCCTCGCGCTGGTCCTGTCGACGCTGGGCTTCCTCAAGCAGATGGGCCCGGCCCTCGCGATCGCGGTCACCGTCACCCTGATCGCGGGCCTGACACTGATCCCGGCCGTCGTCTCCCTCATCGGCCCGAAGGTCTTCTGGCCGTCCAAGTCCTGGCAACGCGAGCCGGAGAACGCCCGGTTCGCCGCCCTGGGCCGTGGCGTGCAGAAGCGCCCGGCGCTCACCGCCGCGCTCTCCGGACTCGTCCTGGTCGCGCTGTCGCTCGGGACGTTCGGCTACAACGCCACGTTCGACCTGGCGGCCGGCTCCATGCCCAAGACCAAGGAGTCGATGGTCGTCCAGGACGAGATGCAGAAGGCGTATTCGGCGGGTGCCGCCGCACCGACCGACGTCTATCTCTCCAGCACCGACGGCAAACCGATCGACACGACGCTCTTCGACGCGTACGTGAAGAAACTCGGGGCCGTGGACGGCGTGGCGAACGCTCGTCTGGCGCAGTTGAACAAGGACGGCACCACCATCGACTTCACCGTCACCCTCAAGTACGAGGCGTCGACGGACAAGGCCATCGATGCGGTGGGCCGGGTCCGGGACGTCGCGCACTCCGAGGCCCCGGACGGCACCGAGGCAGTGGTCGGCGGGATGTCCTCGATCTACAAGGACATCGGCACCGCGGTCAACCACGACTACAAGACGGTCTTCCCCGTCGCAGCCCTGCTGATCATGCTCATCCTGGGGCTGCTGCTGCGCAGTGTGGTCGCCCCCTGGTACCTGATGGCCTCGGTGGGCCTCGGCTTCGGCGCCACGCTCGGTGCCACCGTGTGGATCTTCCAGGAGGGACAGGGACACTCCGGACTGATGTTCATGCTCCCGGTGATCATGTATCTCTTCGTGGTCGCCATCGGCACCGACTACAACATCCTCATGATCGCCCGGCTGAGGGAGGAGGCCCGTGAAGGCCGCGAGCCGCGCGAGGCGGCCAGTATGGCGCTACGGCACGCCGGTCCCACGGTGGCGGCGGCCGGGTTCATCCTGGCGGCGACCTTCGCCACGATGATGCTCGCCGGCAACGTCCTGCTCACGGAGATGGGCTTCGCGGTCTCCTTCGGCATCGCCGTCGCCGCGTTCGTCATGGCGATGTTCTTCACGCCGAGCCTCACGGCCCTCATGGGCCACGCGGCCTGGTGGCCGGGGCACGCGGACCGGGCGAAGGAACCACCGGCCGCCCCCGCACCGGTCTCCGACGAAGGCCGGGACTCGGTGGTGCAGGATCCGGCCGGTCGCCGCAACTGACAGCGAGGGCACGCAACGGCGTCCGCCGGGCCACACGGCCCGGCGGGCGCCGTCCCGTCCCGGCACACCGCCGGGCCGGACACGACCGGCGTCTGCCACCCTGGACCCCGTGCCGAACCCCGCTCCCGTCACCCCTGACGCCCCCGCCCTCATACGGACCCCGCTCCTCACCCAGCAGTGGCTCGACCTCGCCTTCATCCACTGGGGCGTCGAACCGTCGGTCGTGGCGGGGCTGTTGCCGCGCGGCACGGTTCCCGACACGCACGACGGGCTGACGTACGTCGGCCTGGTCGCGTTCCGGATGCACCGGGTCGGCTGGCTGGGGCTGCCGGGGGTGCCGTATCTCGGGACCTTCCCGGAGACCAACGTGCGGCTGTACTCGGTGGACGCGCACGGGCGGCGTGGCGTGGTGTTCCGCTCGATGGACGCCTCCCGGCTGATCCCGGTGGTGATGGGACGCGTCGGCTTCCGGCTGCCGTATCTCTGGTCCCGGATGAGCGTCCGCACGGCCGGGGACATCGTCACCTACACCAGCTCACGCCGCTGGCCGGGACCGCGCGGCGCCGGGAGCCTCATCACGGTACGGACCGGCGAACCCATCCGGGAGCCGACCGAACTGGAGCACTTCCTCACCGCCCGCTGGGGCATGCACAACGCCTTCTTCGGCGGCCCCGAGCCGCTGGCCTACCTGCCCAACGACCATCCGCGCTGGCCCCTGTACCGCGCCGAACTGCTCACCTGCGAGCAGGACCTCCTCACCGCGGCCGGCCTGCCCGCCCCGACCGACGCCCCGGTCAGCGTCCTGTACTCCCCCGGCGTCCCGGTCCGCCTCGGCCGTCCGGCCCGCCCGGCGGGCATCCCGACGCCCTGACGACGGGGGCGGTGAGTTCGCGGGGGCCACACCGCCGACAGGAACGTCGTTCCTCGGACATTCACGCCGGGATCACGTCCGAGGGGTTGAACCGAATCGCGTCCTCACTAGCGTCTGTGGGCGTCCCGACCCATAGGAGTGAGGTGTCGATGTCCTCAAGACGTGTCCTCGCCGGGCTGGCGCTGGTGCCGGTGCTCGCGCTGTCGGCCGCCACGCCCGCGACGGCGTACGACGGCCACCAACCGCCGCAGGCCAAGCGGCACTTCGATCTCCAGGCCCACCGCGGCGGCATCGGCATGACGACCGAGGAGTCCCTGGAGGGCTTCGGCAAGGCGATGCGCCTCGGGGTGTCCACGCTGGAGCTGGACACCCATGTCACCAGGGACCGGAAGGTCGTCGTCAACCACGACCGGCAGATCAGCGCGGTGAAGTGCCGTGACACGGGACCGGTGACGGCCGGCGACCCGATGTACCCGTATGTCGGCAAGTACATCAAGGATCTGACGCTGGCTCAGATCAAGACCATGGACTGCGGTTACCGGCAACTGCCCGGCTTTCCCGAGCAGGAGGTGGTCAAGGGCTTCCGGATGGTCGAGTTGAAGGATGTCCTGAACCTGGTGAAGAGCTACCGCGCCAGGCAGGTCAAGCTGAACATCGAGACGAAGGTCGAGGCGGGTGCGCCCGAACAGACCGCGCCGCGTGAGCTGTTCGTACGGCGGGTCTTTGAGGAGATCCACCGCTCGGGCATCGAGAAGCAGGTCACCATCCAGTCCTTCGACTGGGGCGCGCTGAAGGCGATGCACAGGCTGGCCCCGAAGTGGCCCCTCGTCGCGCTCACCAACTACGACTTCCTCCAGGTCGGCCTGCCAGGTGCGTCCCCGTGGCTCGGCGGGATCGACGCCGACGACTACGGCGGCGACTTCGTCAGGGCGGCCGCCACGATCCCCGGCGTCAGGGCCCTCTCCCCCAACTACGGCTTCCCGCAGAGCGGCAAGGTCGGCGACCCCGACTTCCGCTTCTACGCCGACCGGACGATGGTCCGGGAGGCGCACGCCCGGGGCCTGAAGGTCATCCCGTGGACCTGTGACGACCCCGCCACCGTGGAGGCGCTCATGGACATGGGCGTGGACGGCATCATCACCAACTACCCGAATCACGTACGGCGGATCATGGCCGACCGCGGGATGCCCCTGCCGAGGGCGTACCGGCCCCGCTGACGGAGTGAGACCGCCGGGTCTCCACACCCGCGTTCTCTTGAC
This sequence comes from Streptomyces sp. NPDC050759, assembly GCF_044456945.1. NCBI lineage: Bacteria > Bacillati > Actinomycetota > Actinomycetes > Kitasatosporales > Streptomycetaceae > Streptomyces > Streptomyces sp. NPDC050759. Next base: position 303,618 of record NZ_JBITGI010000010.1, read on the forward strand.
GTCCCGCCGGTGACCGGCCACAATCCCGGGATGAGTGTGACCGGTCACACCCGGAGTCCGGCGAGCATCCGGGACGTCGCCGCGGCCGCCGGCGTCTCCTACCAGACCGTCAGCCGGGTGATCAACGGCCACCCCCGCGTCAGGCAGTCCACGCGGGAGCGGGTTCTCGCCGCCGTCGACGAGCTGGGCTTCCGGCGCAACGCCACCGCGCTCGCCCTGGCCAGGGGCCGCAGCAGGGCCGTTACGGTGCTCACCGCCAACACCACGCACTACGGCTACGCCTCGATCCTCCAGGGCGTCGAGGAGGCAGCCCGCGCGGCAGCCTATTCGGTGGGTGTGGGCGTCCTCGAATCGGCCGACGAGGCCGCCGTCACCGTAGCGGTGCAGCGTGCCGCCGACGCGGGCGGCGGGCTGATCGTGATCGCTTACGATCCCGCGGGCGTCCGGGCCCTGGAGACGGTCCCGGCCGGTCTGCCGGTCGTCGGCGTGGTCGAGACCCCGGCGAGCGCGCCCACCGGCGACCGGCCGTGGGTGTGGACCGACGACCGCGAGGCCGCCTACGAGGTGACCCGGCATCTGCTGTCCCTGGGCCACGAGACCGTGCACTACGTCGCCATTCCCTCCAGCACCCCTCGCACCAGCGCCCGCACCGGCGGCTGGCGCCAGGCACTGAACGAGGCGGGCGCCCCGGAGCCCCCTCCCCTGCAGGGCAGTTGGGGCCCCGCGGGCGGCCATGCGGCGGGCATCGAACTCGCCCGGGATCCGTCCGTCACCGCGGTCCTGTGCGGCAACGACGACCTCGCCCTCGGTGTGCTGCGCGCCCTGCACGAGGCGGGCCGCCCGGTGCCGGGCGAGGTCAGCGTGGCCGGGTTCGACGACGCCCCGCACTCCGCCTATCTGACGCCGTCCCTCACGACCGTACGACTGGACTTCACGGGCCTCGGCCGAGCCGCGTTCGCCCTGCTGCACGGAGTACTGGAGGAGTCCGCGCCGATCACCCCGCGTCCGGTCTCCGTCCCGGAACTGGTGGTCCGGGAGAGCACGGGACGGCCGCCCGCCTGAGCCGCCTGCGCTCGTCGGCACCGGAACAGGCGATGCAGAAAGTGAGCGTGGCCGGCAGGGCCGGTCGCAGGGTGCCGTCGAGGACGTAGGCGCGCATGCCGGCGACCGGGCGGGCGATGGGCAGCGGGTCGGCGCCTATGAAGTGCCAGGGCCCGCGACCATCAGGCGCACCACCGAGATGTTCCCGACCGGCGACGCGACCCGGCACCGGACGAGAGGGACCGCGGGGCGGACACCGTCGCCGCGGCTGCCGTCCGTCCGGGGTCACCAGGGGACGACGCCCTCGTCGTCGAAGAAGCCGCCGCGCGGTCCGTCGTCCGGCAAGGTGGCGAGCCGGACGGCGATCGCCGCGCCCTGCTCGGGCGTCCGCGGTGCGTTGAAGCCGGTGAAGTCGGTCGCCACATACCCGGGGCAGCAGGCGTTCACGATGACGTTCGTATCGGCGAGCCTGCGGGCGTACTGCGTCGTGACGCTGTTGAGCATCGACTTCGACGGTGCGAACCAATTCCCTTGTTCGCGCCGGTGACCAGCGCGGTCTTCGTGTCGTTCACTATCTTCATGCTGGGCGAGCCGCTCATGCGCCGTCCAATATCGAACCGGTGGGCTGTGATACTCGCCGGGTATCAGTCGGTAGGCTGTCCGTGTGGACGATCTCGAGACCCGCGAGCTTCGGTACTTCGTCGCCGTCGCGGAGGAACTGCACTTCGGACGCGCCGCCGGTCGGCTCGGGATCGCACAACCGCCGCTCTCCCGCGCGGTCGCGAGGCTGGAGCGGCGGCTCGGTGTCCGGCTCCTCGACCGGGACCGTCGCGGAGTGGCGCTCACCGATGCCGGTGGTGTGCTGCTTCGGGAGGCCGGAGCGGCCCTGGACGCGGTCGCTGCCGCCGCGCGTCGAACGCGGCGAGCCGGCGATCCGAAGCGGCCTCTGGTGCTCGCGACGAAGTCCGGGGCGTCCCACGAAGTGCTGCGCCGGCTCCTCGACGCGGTGGCGAGCGACCCGGAGGCGCCACCGATCGAGATCCTCCTGTGCGAGGTCGGTGAGCAGGCACGGCTGCTCCGGGACGGGCACGCCGACGTGGCACTCATGCATCACCCGTACGACGACCTCGCCGGGTTCGACTCCGAGGACCTCTACGTCGAGGGCCAGGTCGCGATCGTGCCCGCCGGGCATCCGCTCGCCTCGCGCGACCAACTCACGCTGGCGGATGTCCAGGACGTGCCGGACCTGCCGATCGCTCGGTGGCCCCGGCTCGACGGGTCCTATCCCGACGGGCCGGGACCCGAGGTGCGGACCCAGTCACAGCTCGCTCAACTCGTGGCGCTCGGCAGGACGTTGCTCGTCATCCCTGCCTCCAGCCGGGCCTGGCAGTGGCCCGAACACGTCGCGGTGCCCGTCGTCGACGCACAGGAGGTGACCACGGTGATCGCCTGGCCACCGAGCAGTCGCTCGATGGCGGTCGCGGCACTGGTCGGCGTCGCGGCCGGCATGGTCATGTCGGCGACCTGACCCCGGTGACGACGAAGCCGGGCGGCTCGACCGGGACGGCCACGCGTACTGATCAGTGCCGGACGTCCCACGCGGGGAGAGCCAGCCTCGGCGCGGGACGTGTGCGCACCCATCCGTACAGGACCACCGAACAGATGGCCGCCAGCGCGCACCAGGTCGACACGAACTCCAGCCGCCACAGCAGCCAGCACACCAGCGCACCCGCCCCGGTCAGGATTCCCAGTCCGGTGAGGCGGCGGTCGCCGGAGAGCAGCAGCGCGCCGACCGTGGCGATCAGGTACCCCGCGACGAGCAGTTCCGCGTGGGGCAGTCCGATGACGTAGGCCATCGTGTGGCCGCGGATCTCGGCCCGGACGGGGCGGGTGGCGAGAGCGCGCGCGAGGAAGGCGGCGGTCACGACACCCACCGCCACGACCGCCGTCACCCGGCGGCCGGTGCGGCGTGGGACCGCGCACCACACGCCCACCGGCACCCACACCGCGAGCACGGGCAGGGCGATGACGGCCCAGGCGACGGTGGCCGCGCCGGTCCCTCCGCCGGTGTGCCAGATCCGGGCCTCCACCAGTTGATGGGCGCCGAGCAGCAGGGGCAGCGCGGCCAGGGGCAGGTCTCCGGGGCGGCGGGTCCGGGCCACGCAGACCGCCCCGACGGAGGCGATGGCCGTGCCCGCCACGAGATCCGCTGTCGCACTCCAGCACATGACACCACCCTGTCAGGTCAGGCCGTCGGCCGTGCGCTCCGCCACGACGCGGGCGGGGCCGGGGCGGACCGCTCACGCACAGATGTCCTGCGGTGGGCGGAACGTGCGGTCGGTGCCGGAGTCCGTGTTCACCTGGACCCGTACAGTCTCCAACTGCTGCAGCAGCGAGTCGAGTTGGCGCTGGGTCGGGTCACGGAAGAACTCCAGGACCGCGCGGTGGAAGGCGTCCCGGAGTTCGGGCGGCATCACGTCCGAGGCGTCGAAGCAGAGGGTGCGGGCGCGGGTGGTGAGCAGGGAGTCGATCTCCCGCTCGACCGGGCTCGCGGAGGCCGGCGGCGACAGTCCGGCCGAGTCCGGGAACAGCGGCCGTACCGCGGGAGCCGCCTCCGCCCGCCAGCGCTCCCGCCCGGCCGGGCTCGAGAGCCGCTCCACGAGTTCCTGGGCGTCCGGGTCGTCGCTGAACACGGCGGCCATGTCACCCGCGACCTCGAAGGCGTACCGGTAGGCGGACTGTCCGTCCAGATAGCGGGCCGACGGTTCCACGGTCACGTCGTCGCCCGCGTAGACGTATCGGATGAAGGCGCTCTGGTGCTCGTGCGTGCAGTCGAAGCCGGGCGAGTCGAGCAGGCCGCGTGGATCTCCCCGCGCGTCGGACGCACCCTCGAACGACGTGGTCAGGGACCGCTCGACCGACTCCGGGGAGCGCTTGCCGAGCAGTCGCGCCCAGCTGGTCCAGGCACGTTCGACGGCCGGGTCGCGCCAGTCGAGGCGGCCCGTGGCCCACTCGGTGTAGAGGGCGGGGCCCGCCTGATGGAGCACCAGGTCCTCGATCCAGTCGGTGCCGGGCCAGCCGGAGGTGGCCTGCGAGGCGAGACCCACGCACCAGGCGGGCCGTTCGCTCGGGGCGCCCCTTTTGCTCCACACCAGGCTCTTGAGGTCGACCTTCAGCGGCACCCAGTACGTGCGCCGCTTGCTGTCCACCAGCAGGGTCGGCGCCCAGGGCGGGTAGGCACGCTCGGCGCTCGCCTCGGCGAGCGGCTTCAGTTTGTCGCGGCGGGCGTACTCGGTGAGTTCGCCGATGCTGTTGAGGACCGCCACGTCCGGCGGGTCGTCCGCCTCCAGCTGCGAGACGAGCGTCTCGCGGAGTGAGCGGGTGCCCTCGTAGGTGTACGTCCGCCCGGTCCCGTCGTCCAGTGTGTCGAGGGCGGCTTCGAAGGCCCTGCCCTCCTCGCCGGTCCAGGGGCCGAGGACGACCAGCGGGTCGCGGCTGTCGGACCCGCAGCCGGGGACGAGGGCGAGCAGACAGGCCGCGAGAAGGACGCGCAGAAGGCGGCCCGTGCGACGGCTCATGCGACGGCTCCCGGGCGGGTGACGACGAGGTATTCACGGCGGTAGGCGTGCAGGGAGCCGGCGATCACGGCCGCGGCGGTCAGGCCCGCGGGGAACACGAACGGGGCGAGGCCGTCGAGGAGGGCGAGCCGCCCGTCGGCGAGACCGTCGTCGATGCGGGCCTGGAGCGTCTCGATGGCGTGCGGGTCCGGTCCGGCGAAGGGGCGTTCCTCGGCGACCGTCTCCGTCTGCGGGGTGGTCCGCTCGGCCAGCGCGTCCGCGACGGGGACGGTCTCGTGCTGGGCGTCCAGGGCGAGCAGGGCGTCGGCCGTCAGGAACGGTACCGCGAGCAGCGGCAGGGCGGCGGCCGCGAGGGGGATGCTCAGCCGGATCCGGAAGCGGTGGTGCAGGAAGGACACCGTCCGCCACAGCCCGGCGGCGAGCAGGGCGAAGGCGAGCGCGGCGATCACCGCCGCGGTGATGGTGCCCGCGCCCCAGGCGGCCCGGTCGGCGAGCCGCGCGCGCAGCCGCCCCTCCAGGCCGGTCACCCGGTCGACGATCGAGGTCGCGGCGGAACCGGTGTCGGGCCGGCAGGCGGGATAGGGGTTCGCGGTGGTCGGGGTGAGGGCCTGCGAGCAGAGCATGCTGCGCGCGTAGGAAAAGTCGGCATCGCGCAGGACCGGATCGGTGGCATGGCCCTGGGCCCGGCCGATCCAGCTGGTGTAGTCGACGACCAGCGCGGACACCACCCGCAGTTCCTGTTCCTCGGCGACGGTGAGGGCTCCGCTGCGGGTGACCTGGTTCAGGCTCTGCGTGGCGCGGGCGATCCGGGTCCGGTACCGCTCGCTGAGCCCGCTGAGCTCCGCCGCGCGCCCCTCGTCGAGGTTCCGCTGTGCCTCGCCCTGCGCGATGAGCAGCGAGGCCCGGGCGTCCGCGAGGTCGACCAGCGCGGGCGCCGCGCGTTCCCGGATGTACGCGGAGTCGGCGCGCACTCCCGCGTAGGCCCAGCCGAGCGCCCCGAAGGCCACCACGGCCAGCAGCGGCAGCGCGAGGAGCCGGTCCCGCAGGTAGACGCGGTTGCGGTGGCCCGCGGTGGAGGGCCAGGCGTAGCGCAGGACACGGCGGGCGAGTTCGGTGGTTACGGCGGCGACGGCCCGCGTGAGGCGGAGGGTGTCCTGTGCGAGGGCGCGTAAGCGACCGTCCGGAGCCAGTGGGCGACTCTCTTGCCGAGCCATGGGCTGTCCCTGTGGTGTCGGAAGGCGAGCGGGCGGACCTCGTAGGCACGGTCCAGGAGGATTTCGGCCACGGCCGCGTCCTCGGGGGCGGTGGAGCGGGCGGCCTGGTGGGCGAGGGTGACGTAGCGGCGGGAGAGGTCCTCCCGCAGGCCGTGTTCGTCGGACGGGAGGCCGAGTCGCGGGTCCGCGGCGGCGGACAGCGCCGCGAGGCCTGCCGCGTCGAGGGCATCGCGCTCGAGGGCGCCCTGTACGGCCTCCCAGGCCTCGACGGTCATCCGGACCCTGGCCTCCTCGTCGGTCAGGCCGTGCGCGTGGAAGAGCAGAGCCAGGCGCCCCAGCACCTCGCCCAACCGCTGCGGCGCCCGGTCGTCGCACTCACCCGTCCGCACGTACTCGATACCGGTCCGCACGGCCGCGGTACGCGCGGCGGTCCGGTGCCGCGAGTGCTGCGGTACGGCGTCGAGTTCGCGTACGGCCTCCTCGCGCGCCGTCTCGCCGCCCAGCGCGAGGCGGGCCCGTGCGGCGCCGAAGGCCGCGCTGCCCAGGGAGGGGTTCCGCAGCCCGACCGCCTCGTAGAACGTCAGGGCCTCGTGCCGTCGTCCGAGGCGTTCGGCGCAGTGGCCGAGGGCGAGCTTGGGCGCGTACTCGCCGGGGATCGCCGCGTACACCCGGTCGAAGTGCCGCCGGGCCGCGGCGACCTGCTCCCGGGCGAGCGCGAGCAGGCCGTGGTGCCAGTCCAGCCGCCAGTCGTACGGGGCGCGGCGGGGGCCGATCCGTGCCTCGGCTGCCCGCAGTTCCCGTTCGGCGGCCTCGGGTCCGTCGGCCGGGATCCGCAACCGCAGCCGACAGCGCAGCAGATGGACCTCCGTGGAGTCCCGCCAGTCCCCGATGTGCTGGAGCAGGGCCTCCGGGGCGGCGTCGGCGAGCCTGCTGAGCTCGGCGTGGTGCTCGTCGTGCGGGTCGGGGCGCGGGACGGGCAGGCGCTGGGCGACCTCGGGGGGAGTGGGCGGGGCGAACGGGGACGGGGGGTCGGGGGCGGCCCAGTGGGCGAGGGGTGGCGCGGAGCCGAGGGCGCCGTCGAGGGCGTACGGGGACTGGAGGAAGAGCGGCGAGGGTTCGAAGGTCTCGGTACCGGTGCGCAGCGACCTCAACTCGCGGAACACACCCCGTAGTTGCTGGTCCATCTCACGCGCGTCGGCGAACCGCCCGGCGGGCTCGCTCGAGGTCGCGCGGTGCAGGACACGGGCGAGGGAGAGCAGGCCGAGGCCACGGGGCACGGGGGCGGTGGCGTCGTGGGGTTCCCACGGTTCCCGGGCCGACGGCGACACTTGGGCAGACGGTCTTTCACCACCCGCGGACAAATCGTCCGGGCGCTGCTCCCCCGCGTCGGCGTGCGCCGCCCCGGGGACGGACGCGTCGCCGACGCCGGGTGCCCCGCCGACGTCCGGTGCGTCCTCGACACCCAGCGTCCCGAGGTCCCCCAACCCCGCAAGATCCGCCGCCGACCTGCCGAGTCCGCTCAGTCGCCGCAGGGTCTCGCCCAGGCTGAACAGGTCGTCCTGTTCCTTGGACTCGCCGTTCGGGCCCACGGTCGGTGCGCTGAAGCCCTTCGTGGTCAGGCCCGGCGCCCCGACCGGGCGTACGCTGCCCACGTCGATGATCTTCGTCGTGGTGCCGTCGTGCATGACGTTGTCCGGCTTCAGGTCGCCGTAGACCTTGCCGGGCCGGTCGGCGTGCAGATATGCGAGGGCGGACAGGATCCGCACACCGTAGGCGAGCACGAACTCGTGGAAGCGGTGGCCGCCGAACTCCCCGGGGTTCAGTTCGGCCCGCGCCCGCACCTCCTCCAGCGTGAGCCCGTCCACGTACTGGAGGACAAGAAAGTCACCCACCTCAGGATGATGACCGTAGTTGAAGACACGGATGATGTCGTCGTGGCCGAGGTCGACAAGGGCCCGCCGCTCCCGGGCCAGCGCGCCCGCCGCGACCGCCGCCTGCTCCGGGTGCAGGATCTTGATGGCGACCTCGCGGTTGTCGACCTTGGTGTCGAGCGCGAGATAGACCTCGCCCATGCCGCCGTAGCCCAGGGGCCGGATCAGCCGGTACTGGCCCGCGAGCAACTGACCGGGAGGCAGCGGCAGTTCCCCCGGATCTCCGCCGGGGCCCCAGCCGCGTCCCAGCAGCGTGATCGTGGGCAGCACCGTCGGATCGGGGTTCTCCTCGGGGAGGTCGACGTGCGCCGCCCTCAGGTACATCGGCTGTCCGGCGACGACAAGCGGACCGAACGATCCCTCGGATTCCGGTACTTCACCGAACGCACTCCCGCCCCGAGCCCCCTTCATGCCTCCTCAGAATAGGGCCAGGTGCCGGAATCGACCCCTCGCTTTCCCGCTGAGAACCGTGATGCCGCGGGGTCCGGCCGGTCGGCAGGGCCGGGATCCCTGTCTCTCGCGGACCGGCGCCCCTCTAGAGTGAGGGGTCCCTGTCAGAAGAGTCCGGACCGCAGCCGTCCTGGCCAGCAGCGGTGAAGGAGACACGGTGACCCTGCGCGAGAACGATCCGGAGTCTGTCGGCGGCTACCGGATCGAATCGCGGATCGGGACCGGCGGCATGGGTGTCGTCTATCTCGGCCGATCGGCGTCGGGACGGGCCGTCGCCGTCAAGGTCGTTCACACCCGCTATGCCGACAACCCCGAGTTCCGGGCCAGGTTCCGGCAGGAGATCGCCGCCGCGCGCCGGGTCAGCGGCGCCTTCACGGCACCGGTCGTGGACGCGGACCCGGAGGCGGAACGGCCCTGGATGGCCACGGCGTTCGTGCCGGGCCGTACGCTCGCGGACCGCGTCGACGAGTCGGGACCGCTGGGCTGGCCCGCGCTGCGCCGCCTCGGCACCGAACTCGCCGAGGCGCTGCGGGAGATCCACCGCGCGGAGGTCGTGCACCGGGACCTCAAGCCGAGCAATGTGCTGCTGCTGGAGAGCGAGGGCGACGACGGGGCCGTACGCGTCATCGACTTCGGCATCTCGCGTGCGGCCGACAGCGATGTCCGTACCCAGACCGGCATGGTCATGGGCTCGCCGCCGTTCATGGCGCCGGAGCAGTTCAGCCGCCCGCACGAGGTCGGCTCCGCGGTCGACGTGTTCTCGCTGGGCGCGGTGCTCGTGTACGCGGCCACCGGACACAGCCCCTTCGAGGCGGAGAACGCCTATCTGGCCGCGTACAACACCGTGCACGGCGAGCCCCGGCTGGGTGGACTGCCCGAGCAGCTGCGCCCGTTGGTCTCGCGTTGCCTGGCGAAGGAACCCGCTGACCGGCCGACGTCGGGCGAGGTCCTGGAGCGGCTGGCGGGTCTGCCGGAAGAGCTGTCCGAGGGGAGACCGGCCGAAGATGCCTCCCGCGCCCCGGAGATCCGGACGACGGACGTGGTGACCTCGCCGCTCGGTCTCGTGGGGCCGGTCCGGCAAAAGCGCCGGGGGAGGAAACTGTGGGCCGCGGTCGCGGTCGCGGCACTTCTCGGCGGGGTCGGGGCGGCCGCGGTCGCCGTGGTGGAGCACGAGCCGGCCAGTACGGTCGACGAGTTCGACGCTCTCGCTCCGCGGACGGCGCCGAGCGGGACGGCACCGGTGGGCTGGAGGCCCTGGCACAATGCGCTGGGGTCGGGCGGCAAGGACCAGTCGATGAGCGTCGGCCCCTCGTGCACTCCGGACGCACTCGGCGTCTTCTGCGCCTCCGAGCAGGTCGCGCTGATGCGGCTGAACCCCGCGACGGGGAACGTCGAGTGGACGAAGTCCATGAGCCGCAAGCAGGTCAGCGGCTTCTCGGTGCGCGGGCCCGTCGTCCACGACGGTGTGGTGTTCGTGTACGGCGCGGACCGCTCGCAGGGCGTCGACGCCTACGACGGAAGGACCGGCGAGCGGCTGTGGCAACTGAAGGGCCCGCTCGGCGAGTTCGAGACCCTGGGCGGGGTGCTTCTGGTCCGCCTGGACCAGCTCGGTCCCTCCGACACCGCACGCTATGCGGCCTACGAGCCGCGCACGGGCAAGGAGTTGTGGCGGCGTGAGCTGACCTCCAGCTCGGCGAGCCCCTTCTATGAAGGACCCAAGGACACGCTCTACGCCGATCTGCGCGGCGGAGAAGGCGGCATCGCCCGCCTCGACGCGCGGACCGGCAGGACGCTGGGCCGTGTCGACGCGCCGAAGGGCGACCTGTGGCTGGCGACGGTCCACGACGGCACGGCGTACTACGCGCGCTGGGAGGACGACTCCGGCGTGTCCGCCGCCTTCTTCGTCCAGGACCTCGGTACCGGAAAGACCCGCCGGATCGACTTCCCGTGGAGCGTGGAGCCCGAGGCACCGCCGCTGGTGCAGGGCGACACCATGTACATCTTCGACTACGGCAACGAGACCCTGCTCGCCCTCGACGTGAAGAAGGGCAAGCCGCTGTGGTCCAGCTCGCGCGACCTGCGCGTCTTCAGCGAACCGGCCTACCACGCGGGCCGGTTGTACGTGACGATGCCGGACACCAGCATCGTGGCCCTCGATCCGAGGACCGGGAAGGAGGTCGGCCGTACCGATCCGTCCTTCGACACCACGGGCCGCTCCTTCGAGGAACTGTCGCCGACTTCGGTGCCGCCGCTGCTGGTGGGCGATGTGCTGTACGGGGTCAGCGCGCCGGGGATCTTCTCGGTGGCCGACGTCACCTGAGCGAAACGGGTGTGGGCCCGGCCGGAAGGTCGGGCCCACACCGGCGTTCAGGCGGTGTGCAGGGTCAGGCCGTACCGGTTGAGGATCTCATTGACGGGCTGGAACCAGGTCTCGCCGCCGCTGGAGCAGTTGCCCCAGCCGCCGGAGGTCACGCCCTGGGCCTGGTCGCCGCTGATGAACGAGCCGCCGGAGTCGCCGGGTTCGGCGCAGACGCTGGTCTTGGTCATCTGGTGCACGGCGCCCTGGCTGTAGTTGACGGTCTCGTTCATCGCGAGGACCGTGCCGCAGTGCCAGTGGCTGGTCGATCCCGAGCGGCAGATCGAGGAGCCGACGGGGGCCACGTTCGACCCGCGCACGAGCTGGTCGGAGACGGTGCCCCAGCCGAGCACGACCGGGACGGTCCACCAGCCGCTGCCCACGTTGACCCAGGCGTAGTCGTTGTCCGGGAAGGACGAGCCCTGGAAGTTGCCGACATAGCTGCGGTCCCAGCCGTAGACACTGCCGGTGTGCTGGTCGCAGTGGCCGGCGGTGACGAAGCCGCCGTAGACCGAGAAGCCGATGGAACAGCGGACGTTGCCGGTGTAGTAGGGGTCGCCGCCGACGGTTCCGGCGGCGAAGGTGGTCGGCGGGGCGGCCACCTCCCGCACGGTGACGGGGCCCGCCTTCCGGGCGCGGGCGACGAACTTCCGGACATCGTTGTCAGCCTGCCGGCCGCTGACGACGTTCACCACCACCGTGTTGGCCTTCGCGTCGACGTGCCAGCTGCTGACGGCGTCCGGCGCGGAGACCTTGTCGATCCGGGCCTGGGTGGCGGCGAGTTCGCGCGCGCTGTGGGCGACGGTGGTGACCGTGGCACCGGTGGCGCGTATCTCGCGGAGGGTGGTGGCGGAGGTGTCGGGGGTGACGGCGACGGTCAACGTCCCCTTGGCGGCGTCGAACCAGGAGCCGCCGTACGACGTACCCGCGGTCCGGCGGACCTTGGGCTCCAGGGCCGTGGCCCGCCGCTCGGCGGCGAGCCGTGCCTCGGCCTGCTGGGGCGAGAGACCGAAGTCCCGCTGCATGGCGGAGAGGAGGCCGGCGGAGGCGGGCGCCTTCTCGCCTGCGGTGGCGGGAACCGTGCCCGCGGCCGCCCCGGCGCCGAGCAGGAGCAGCACGGCCAGGCCCGCGCGCATGATTCTGGTGCGTCTCATGGAGATTGCCCTTCGTCGTTCCAACGAGGTGGGGGTGGAACAGCAGAGTTCTCTGAGAGCGCTCTCAGTGTGGCCCGGCAGAGCCTAGCGGCTCATGATTGACAGGTCCATACCAATAGCGAAGTTGGCGGAAATCCCGGCACGCGGAACGTGGATTTCCTCCGGCCCATCCGGGGGAACACCCCAGGAGCCCTTTACTGCCCCACAAAGGAACAAGATGACGCGTAAGAAAGCACTGGTGGTCCGAGGCGGCTGGGAGGGACATCAGCCGGTCAAGGCCACGGAGTTGTTCCTGCCCTTCCTGGAGAGCAGTGGCTACGACGTCCGGATCGAGGAGTCGACCGATGTCTACGCCGACAGCGCCGAGATGGCCGCCACCGACCTCGTCGTGCAGTGCGTGACCATGTCGGAGATCACCGCCGAGCAGGTGTCGGGGCTGAGCGCGGCCGTCGCGGCCGGTACCGGCCTCACGGGCTGGCACGGCGGAATCGCCGACTCGTTCCGCGCCTCCTCCGACTACCTCCACCTGGTGGGCGGCCAGTTCGTGACCCATCCGGGCAAGGAACCGTGCGAGCGGCGGGGCGGCGAGGAGGACAACTTCCTGCCGTACACCGTCACGATCACCGATCTCGGCCGCGAACACCCCGTCACCGCGGGCATCGATGACTTCGAGCTGAACACCGAGCAGTACTGGGTGCTCCACGACGACCTGATCGACGTCCTGGCCACCACCACCCACCCGGCACAGCCGTGGCAGCCCTGGCACCGGCCGGTCACCTCCCCGGCGGTCTGGACCCGTCAGTGGGGTGCCGGACGTGTCGTGGTGACGACACCCGGGCACAGCCTCGACGTCCTGGAGAACCTCAACGTCCGTACCGTCATCGAGAGGGGCATGCTGTGGGCGACGCGCACCGCATCGGCGTCGTAGGTCTCGGCGTCATCTCCCGCGCCTACCTGGACACCCTCGTCGGCCACCGCGCCGTGCGCGTCACCGCCGTCGCCGACCTGGACGCCTCCCGGTCGGCCGCCCTCGCCGCCCAACTGCCCGGAGTCCAGGCGCTGTCCGTCGAGGAACTGCTGAGCAGCCCGGACGTCGACACGGTGCTGAACCTCACCGTCCCCGCGGCGCACGCGGAGATCGCCCTCGGTGCCATCGGCCACGGCAAGCACGTCTACGGCGAGAAACCGCTGGCCGCCGAACTCACCGACGCCCGCACCGTCCTGGAGTCCGCGGCGAAGGCGGAGGTCGCAGTGGGATGCGCGCCGGACACGGTCCTGGGCACCGGCGTCCAGACGGCACGGGCGGCGGTGGAGGCCGGGGCCGTCGGCCGCCCGCTGTTCGCCTCGGCCGTCATGGTCACCCCCGGCCACGAACGGTGGCATCCCCACCCGGACTTCTACTACACGGCCGGCGGCGGCCCCCTGCTGGACATGGGGCCGTACTACCTGTCCTCCCTGGTGCATCTGCTGGGTCCGGTGCGTGCCGTGATCGGTGCGTCCAGCCGGCGCCGCACCGAGCGGGTCATCGGGTCCGGTCCGCGCACGGGCGAGCGGATACCGGTCGAGGTGGACAGCCATGTCTCCGGGGTCCTCGAACACGAGGGCGGGGTCCTGACGACGATCACGACGAGCTTCGACGGCGTCGCCACCACGGCCGCGCCGATCGAGGTCCACGGCGAGAAGGGCACCCTCACGGTCCCGGACCCGAACCACTTCGACGGTGAGGTACGGCTCCTCGAACTCGGTGCGGCCCAGTGGCGCACGCTCCCGCCCTCGGCGGGATACGTCGGTGCCGCGCGGGGCGTCGGACTGCTCGACTTCGTCGCCGCCGACGTACAGCGGGCACCGCGCGCGAGCGGTGAACTGGCCCTGCACGTACTGGAGACGATGACCGCCCTGCTGCGTTCGTCGGCCGAGGGGCGGCGGATCAAGCTGTCGACGTCGGTGGAGCGGCCCGCCGCGGTGCCGTTGACGTCTGCGGAGAAGTGGCGCTGATCAGTCCACGGGCCAGGTGTGCGCGGGTGCGTTGAGGTGCATGTAGTCCATGTACGTCATCGTCATCCGCCGCAGCGCCTCCTGGCGGTCGCAGCCCGCCTTCTCCAGGTGGTGGACGGTCTCCGCCTGCCAGAGGGCACCGTTGCGGGCGGTGACGCACCGCTGCTCGATGACACCGAGCAGCGGTTCACGCCATTCGGTGTCCATGCCGGCCAGCTCCAGGCCCCGGTGGGCGAGGGGCAGCAGCCGCCGCAACACCAGTTCCGTGACCGGCACTTCGCCCGCCCCCGGCCAGTACAGTCGGGCGTCGATGCCGTCACGGGCGGCGGTGTGGAGGTTCTCCTCGGCGACCGAGAAGGACATCCGCGTCCACACCGGTCGGTCCTCGTCGACCAGGGCGCGCGTCAGGCCGTAGTAGAAGGCGCCGTTGGCGATGATGTCGGCCACCGTGGGCCCGGCGGGCAGCACCCGGTTCTCGATGCGCAGGTGCGGGCCGCTGTCGGTGACGGCGTAGATCGGGCGGTTCCAGCGGTAGATCGTGCCGTTGTGCAGGGTCAGTTCGCCGAGCTCCGGGACCCGGCCGTTGTCCAGTGCCTCCTGCGGGTCCTCGTCGTCGCAGATCGGCAGGAGCGCGGGGAAATACCGCACGTTCTCCTCGAAGAGATCGAAGACGCTGGTGATCCACCGCTCCCCGAACCACACCCGGGGCCGTACGCCTTGTGCCTTGATCTCCTGGGGGCGGGTGTCGGTGGCCTGCTCGAAGAGCGGGATGCGGGTCTCGCGCCACAGCTCCTTGCCGAAAAGGAAGGGTGAGTTGGCCGCGAGGGCGATCTGCACGCCCGCGACGGCCTGTGCCGCGTTCCAGTAGTCCGCGAACTCCCTGGGGGCGACCTGGAGATGGAACTGCGTGCTGGTGCAGGCGGCCTCGGGGGTGATGGCGTCGGCGTACATCGCGAGGCGGTCCACGCCCTCCACCTTGATGCGCAGGTCCTCGCCGCGCGCCGCGAAGATCTGCTCGTTGAGCAGCCGGTAGCGCGGATCGCCCGACAGGGCGGTCTCGCCGACGTCCGCCTCGCCCAGCGTCGGCAGAATGCCCACCATGATCAGGTGCGCGCCGACGGCCGAGGCGCGTTCCTCGGCGTGGTTGAGGGCGTCACGGATCTCCTGCTCCCAGGAGCCGGGCCCGCCGGACAGGAGCCGGCGCGGCGGGATGTTGATCTCCAGGTTGAAGCGGCCCAGCTCGCTGGACCAGGCGGGGTCGGCGATCGCCTGCAGCACCTCGGTGTTCCGCATCACCGGAAGGCCGTCCTCGCCCACCAGGTTGAGCTCGATCTCCAGGCCGACCTGCGGCCGCTCGCTCTCGAAGCCGGACTCGCGCAGCATCTGCGCGAGGACGTCGAGGCAGGTGTGCATCTTGTCCCGGTACCGTCGGCGGTCCTCCCGCGTGAACACCAGGGCCGGCACGTCACGTCCCATCGGGCCCTCCCGAGTCCCCTCGGCGGATGCCTCTCCCGTCCCAGAGTCCCACCTCGGGAGCTGTCCGGACAGTCGGCGCACACCACGCGAACCCGTGCTCACAGAACGTGTGCCCCGGCCCGCAACCAGAGCGGGGCGGCGGTGAGCGGGATGCGGACCCGACGCCAGGCAGGTCCGGTGATCGGCCCTCCGGAGCCCGCGTACGGCAGCCACTCCCCCGGCGGGAACCACACCTGTCTGCGTCCACCCGGCGCGTACAAGGGGGCGACCAGCAGGTCGGGGCCCAGCAGGTACTGGAGGTCGGCCGCGTGGGCGTCCGGGCGGTCGGGGTGGTCCAGTGCCATGGGGCGGGCGAGCGGTTCTCCGGTGCGGACCGCATCGACGGCGGCGCGGTGGACGTACGACAGCAGCCTCGTGCGCAGCCGGGCCGCGTGCAGGACGGCCGTGTACGCCTCCTCGCCGAAGTCCCAGGGCAGCCGGGACGTCATGCCGTGGAACCGGCTGAGGGGGGACAGCAGGCCGAACTGCGCCCAGCGGACGAAGAGTTCGGGATCCGGCGTGCCATGGAAGCCGCCGATGTCGTGGCTCCAGAAGGGGTGACCGGAGAAGGAGAGCGAGAGGCCCGCGCGCAACGTCGACGCCAGGTCCTGCCAGCTCGCGTTGGAGTCGCCGGTCCACTTGGCGCCGTGTCGCTGGCCGCCGGTCCAGGTGGAGCGGCCCCAGGTCAGGCCGTGGCCCGCGGCCTCCCGGGTGACCTCGGCGACCAGGTCGTTGAAGAGCAGGGGGTAGAGGTTGTGCAGCCGGTCGCCGGTCATGCCGTCGAACGCCACCGCCTCCGCGGGAACCGCCTCACCGAAGTCGGTCTTCAGGACCGAGACCCCGGTGGCCAGGACCTGGCGGACGCGATCCCGGAACCAGTCGACGGCGCCGGGATGGGTCAGGTCGAGGACGGCCGAGTCCGGGTGCGCGCCGCCCCAGACCTGCCCGGTCCAGGTGGTGCCCGAAGGGGCCTGCAGGAACCAGCCGTTGCGGTCCGCCTCGGTGAAGTACGGGCTGTCGACGCTGATGTACGGGTTCATCCACAGCGAGACGTGGAAGCCCTGTCGGGCCAGGTGGGTGATCAGCCCGCGGGGGTCCGGGAACGCCTCGGTGTCCCATTCCATGTCCGACCAGCAGCCGGGCCGCTGCCAGTAGGTGTCGATGTGCAACACGTCGCAGGGGAAGCCGAGTTCGCGGATACGGCGGGCTCGCTCGCGCACCTCGTCCGCGTTGTCCCTGCGGAAGCCGCCGGAGATCCAGGGGCCGAAGGCCCACTGCGGGGGCAGCAGGGCGGGGCCGGTCAGGTCGCGGTAGGTGCGCAGGCATGCGGCGGGGGTGCCGGTGATCAGGTAGTAGTCGAGTTCCTCGTCGGGGACGGTCAGGGACCAGGCGCCGGTGTTGCTGTGGGCGAGGTCGAAGGAGGCCGCGGTGGTGGTGTCCACGAGGACGGCGTAGCCCCGGCTGGAGAGCAGGAACGGGACGGCCTTGTAGGAGCGGGTGCCGGTCGAGCCCTGGGCGTCCGCGACCCAGCAGTCGACGTGTTGGCCGCGCAGGTCGGGGCCGGTGAAGCGCTCGCCGAGGCCGTAGAAGTGCTCGTCGGGCTCGGCGAACCAGCTGTCGTGGTGGGCGAGTCGGCCGTCCGCGAGTTCGGTGACCCCGAGGGGCAGGACGGTCCTGCGGCCGCTGGGGTCGCTCACGTCGGTCGCCTGTCGTAGGTGACGGCCCGTCAACTCCATGGCGAACGGCGTCAGACGGGCTTCGAGACACAGTGACCCGAGGTGGAGGGTGACGGCGTCCGGTGACTGCTCGACCGTGCAGCGGGTGTCCGTGGGCGCGGTGACGACGGACACCCGGGGCGCCGCCGGTACGCCGTCCCACCGCAGCGTGATCCGCAGGCAGTTGCCGGTCGCGGGACGCAGCCGGAGGATGCCGGTACGTCCGGCCGCGGTGCGTACGTCGAGGGTCACGCCGTCCTTGTCCGCGCAGGCGACGGATGCACCGGCCAAGGGGTCCGGCGCGGCCGGGACCAGGGGTGGAGGCGGTGCCACCCAGGGCGCGCGGTCACGAGGATGCATGGCGTTCAGCCCCTCACGCTGCCCGCGGTGAGGCCGCCGACGATGAAGCGCTGGAAGACGGCGAAGACGCAGACCACCGGGATGCTGATGAGGGTGGCGGTGGCCATCAGGGCGCCCCACGACGTCCCGTGCCGCCCGACGAAGGCGTTGAGCAGGACGGTGACGGGCTGGACGTCGGGCCCCTCGGCGAGCGTGAGCCCGAACAGGAACTCTCCCCAGCCGATCAGGAAGGACAGTCCGGCCGCCGCGACCACACCGGGCACCATGAGCGGCAGGACGACCCGCAGCAGCACACCGGGCAGTCCGCAGCCGTCGACCAGAGCCGCCTCCTCCAGCTCCGGGGACATGCTGCGCATCACCGGACGCAGCACGATCACCGTGAACGGCAGCGTGAGTGTGGCGTCGGCGGCGATCAGACCCAGGTAGGTGCCGGTGAGACCGGCCCGGCGTTCGAGGATGAACAGCGGGGCCGCCAGCACGATGGCGGGCGGCAGCTGGGCGACGAGGAGGGCGAGCACCATCGTGCCCGAGCCCCGCATGCGGATGCGGGCGAGGGCGTAGGCCAGCGGGACGCCGAGAAGCAGCGTGAGCGCGACCACCCCGCAGGAGATGACCAGGCTGTTCAGCAGGGCTCGGGTCAGGCCCTCGTATCCCAGGGCCGTCGAGTAGTTCTCGCCGGTGACCTGACTGGGTGCCCACTGCGGGTTCGGCGTCTGGATGCGGTCCGGCCGGGTGAGGCTGGTCTTCACCATCCAGTACACCGGCAGCAGGAAGACCGTGGTGATCAGCGTGGCGATAGCGGTCAGCAGCCAGGGGTGGCGCGGTGGTCTCATACGGCACCTCCCGTCGGCGCTTCGTCCTCGCGCCGCAGCCGTCGCACGTACCAGACACCTGCCAGCAGGGGTACGACGAGCAGCAGCAGGCCGGCCGCAGCTCCCTGACCGAACCGGAAGAACGTGAAGAACACCTCGTAGACGTAGAGGGAGAGCACGCGGGTGGCGTCGACGGGGCCGCCGCCGGTCATCACGAAGACGAGGTCGAAGACCTTGAAGGTGTAGAGGAGGCCGAGGAGGAGGACGGTCACTGAGACGGGCCGCATCAGCGGGAGGGTGATGTGGCGGAAGCGCTGCCAGGCGCTCGCCCCGTCGATGGCGGCGGCCTCGTGGAGTTCGGGGTCGATGGTGTGCAGTCCGACCAGGAGCAGCAGCATGTTGAAGGGCACGCCGACCCAGACGTTGGCGAAGACCACCCCCGCCATCGAGGTGGACGGGTCGGTGAGCCAGTCGTGGGAGAGACCGCTCAGGCCGACTGCCCGGAACAGGGCGTTGTAGGCGCCGGACTCCGCGTCCAGCATCCAGCGGAAGAGGGTGCCGCTGACCACCGGGGGCAGCAGCCAGGCGACCAGCAGGAGGGAACGCAGCAGGCCGTTGAGGGGGAACGGGCGGGCGAAGAGCAGGGCCAGGGCGAAGCCGATCGTGAACTGGAGCAGCAGCGAGGCGAGGGTGAAGACCAGGGAGAGGCGCACGGAGTGCCAGAAGGCCGGGTCGTCGGTCACGGTCCGGTAGTTGTCCAGTCCGTTGAACCGCTCTGCCCCACCGAGGAGTTGGCCCAGGTCGACGTCGTGGACGGACGTCCACACGTTGTAGAGGAGCGGGTAGGCCAGGAAGAGGGCGAGGAAGGCCATGCCCGGCAGGCAGAAGAGGTAGCCGGTGCGGCGGCGGCGCGCGGAGGGCCGGCTCATTGCTCGCCCAGAGCCTTGTCGATCTTTTCGGCCGCGGTCCTGGCCGCGGCGGACGGGGCCGCGGATCCGGTGAGCACGGCCTGCTCCGCCTCCGCGACGGCCTGCGAGGCCTCGGCGTAGTGGGCGCCGTACTGGCGCGGCCGGGCCAGGGGCAGCTGGCTGAGGAAGAGCCGCAGGGCCGGGTCCGAGGCCCAGCTGCCGCGGTCGGCGAGGTCCTTGCGGGCGGGGAGTTCACCGAAGGCCACCAGGTACGGCACCAGCACCGAGGGGCGCTGTGTGTACTCCAGGACCTCCCACGCCTTGTCCACGTGCTTGCTGTTCGCCATCACCACCCAGTTCTCCCCGCCCAGGCAGGTGG
Source organism: Streptomyces sp. NPDC050759 (assembly GCF_044456945.1). NCBI lineage: Bacteria > Bacillati > Actinomycetota > Actinomycetes > Kitasatosporales > Streptomycetaceae > Streptomyces > Streptomyces sp. NPDC050759. The sequence continues at coordinate 323,026 of NZ_JBITGI010000010.1, forward strand.
CGGCCTCTTTGTCGCGGGGCAGGGCGACGACGTTCCAGTCGAAGTCGGCCTTCTTCAGGGTGGGGATCTGCCACGGGCCGTTGATCTGCATCGCGGCGCGCTGGTTGAGGAAGCGGGTGTTGACGTCCTGCTGGGTCCAGCCCACGCACTGTTCGGACAGGGAGCCCTTGGCGATCAGTTCGTCCAGGAAGGTGAGCGCGGTGGCGCCGTAGGTGCGGAAGGTGTCCAGGTCGCCGCCCGCCTGCCAGAGGAACGGCAGGAACTGGAAGACACCTTCCTCGGTGTTGATCGCGCTCAGCGCCAGGCCGTAGCGGTCACCGCTGGTGAGTTTCTGGGCGGCGGAGGCCAGTTCCTCCCAGGTGGTGGGCGGTTCGACGCCGGCGGACTTGAGCATGCGGGTGTTGCAGTAGAGGGCGAGGCAGTTGCTGTTGTTGGGGATGCCCAGCGTTTTCCCGCCCACCTGGCAGCCCTCCCAGGGGCCCTTGTAGTACCGGTCGGCCTGGCCCCATTCCTTCACTCTGGCGGTGAGGTCGGCCAGCAGACGGCTGCCCCCGAGGGTGTTCATGGCGACGTTGTCGACGATGGCGAGGTCGGGCAGGTCGCCGGAGATCGCGCCCAGGGTGATCTGCCGGTCCAGCTCCGCGAACGGGAAGGTCCGCCGCTCGATCCGCACGTCCGGGACGCCGGCCTCGATGTCCTTGATCAGGCGGTTCATTCCGGGCTGGAAGTTGTCCAGGGTGAAGTAGTCCCACCAGGTGAGGGTCACCGGGCCCGACGTGTCCGAGCTGCAGGAGGTCAGGGCCGCGCCTGCGCCGAGGGCGGCAGCGGCCGCTGTCGCGCCCGAGGCGCGGAGGAAACCGCGGCGGTCGAGGGGGTACGACATGTTCTGCTCCCAGGGTTCGGTGATCGGGTCACAGAAACGGACGTATCAGAAGTCCAGGTCCAAATCGGGGAAATCGGGGAGATCATTCTCGGGTTCCGAGCCCGGCACCGGTCGGCAGGGTCCCGTGCTGCCGCGCAGGGTGATCAGCGGTTTCAGCAGGACGTGCCGGGGAGGCGAGTCCGGTGAGCGCAGCCGCCGCATCATCAGGTCGACGGCGACCCGGCTCATCTCCTTGGCGGGTATCTCGGCGGCGGTGAGGGGCGGGTTCACCTGTTCGGCCCAGGGGCTGGCCGCGACGCCGACGACGGAGAAGTCGCGCGGCACGCTGCGGCCGTGCCGGGTGAGTCCGCGGTAGACGCCTTCCAGGGCCGCTTCGTTCATGGTGACCAGCGACGTCGTCGCCGGGTCCTCGCTCAGGATCCGCTCCACGACCCCCTCTCCCGAGGCGAGGTCGTCGCCGCAGAGATAGGCGTGCGGGGTGAGCAGCAGTTTCTTCATCGCCTCGGTGTAGCCCTCGTCCCCGAGCCGCGCGAAGCCGTAGCCGCTGTTGAACAGCTGCTCGGACCGGTTGACGAAGGCGATTCGGCGGTGGCCGAGGTCGGCGAGGTGCTGGACGCAGCCGCCGGCCAGACCGGCGAAGTCCAGGTCGACCCAGCCGGCCGCGTCGGCCCGGTGGTTGCGGCCGATGGCCACGAAGGGGAAACCCGCCTCGGCCAGGTGCTCGACGCGGTCGTCCTCCCGGCGGATCTCCATGACGATCACGCCGTCCACCCGCCGGTCGTCGATCATCCGCAGGAACGAGGGGTCGTCATGGCTGCCGGCGGGGGCGAGCAGCAGGTCGTAGCCCTGCTGGGCGGCGGCCTCGGCCACCCCGCCCACGAAGGCGAGCTGCATGGTGGTGTAGTCACGGAGGCGGCCGGCGGGCGGGTAGAGGAGCCCCAGCGTGTGCGTGCGGTCGCCGGAGTCGTCGGTTCTGGGTCGCGCTGCCATGATCAGCCGGCCGGGAGGGATTGTTCGGCCCAGATGGTCTTGCCCACGGGGGTCTGACGGGTGCCCCAGCCCTGGGTGAGCTGGGCGACCATGTGCAGCCCGCGGCCGCCCTCGTCGTAGGTGCGGGCACGGCGCAGATGCGGGGCGGTGTTGCTGGCGTCGGAGACCTCGCAGATCAGGGTCCGGTCACGGATGAGGCGGAGGCCGATCGGAACGGCGCCGTAGCGGATGGCGTTGGTGACCAGCTCGCTCACCACCAGCTCGGTGACGAACGCCGCCTCCTCCAGTCCCCAGGCGGTGAGCTGGCGGGTGGCCTGGGCGCGGGCGTCGGCCACGATCGACGGGTCGGAGGGCAGGGACCAGGCGGCGACCTGGTCGGCGTGCAGAGCGCGGGTGCGGGCGAGGAGCAGGGCCACGTCGTCGGAGGGGCTCTTGGGCAGCAGGGCCTTGAGAATGGTGTCGCAGGTCGTCTCCAGCGAGGTGACCGGACCGGCCAGGGACTCGCAGAGCCGGTCGAGCCCGAGACCGACGTCACGGTCGCGGGCCTCGACCAGACCGTCGGTGCAGAAGGCCAGCAGACTGCCCTCGGGCAGCTCCAGCTCGGTGCACTCGAAGGGCAGCCCTCCGACGCCGAGCAACGGCCCCGGCGTCAGCTCCACCACCCGGGCGGTGCCGTCGGGGAGCAGCACGACGGGCGGGACGTGACCTGCGCTGGCGAAGGTGCACACGCGGGAGACCGGGTCGTAGACGGCGTAGAGACAGGTCGCACCGATCTCGCCGCTGACGACGTACGGCTCGTCCGGAGCGATGTCCTCCTCGTCCGTGGCCAGGTGGGTGACCAGATCGTCCAGGTGGGTGAGGAGTTCGTCCGGGGGGAGGTCCACGTCGGCGAGGGTGCGGACGGCGGTGCGGAGCCGGCCCATGGTGGCGGAGGCATGGATGCCGTGCCCGACCACGTCCCCGACGACCAGGGCCACGCGGGTGCCCGACAGGGGTACGACGTCGAACCAGTCGCCGCCCACGCCCGCGCCGGTGCCGGCGGGCAGATAGCGGTACGCCACCTCGACGGCCGCCTGTTTGGGCAGGTCCCGGGGCAGGAGGCTGCGCTGGAGGGTGAGGGCGTTGGTGCGCTCGCGGGTGTAGCGGCGGGCGTTGTCGACGCCGACCGCGGCCCGGCCCGCGAGTTCCTCGGCGAGGATCAGGTCGTCCGGTTCGAAGGGCGGGGAGCCTCTGCCGCGGGTGAAGACCGCGACGCCGAGGGTGATGCCCCGTGCGCGCAGCGGGGTGGCCATGACGGAGTGGAACCCGTACTCCGCCACGCGTGCGGTACGCGTCTCGTGTCCGGCGATCCAGGCGGCGAAGTCGGGGGCGCCCGCGCCGCTGAGCACCGGTTTCCCGTCGGCCAGACAGCGGGCGGGCGGCGAGAACGGCGGGTAGGTGTCCACCCCGCCGAGGTCGACGGCCGCCTCGGGTACGCCCTCCCCCTCGGTGGCGGACTGGTGGGCGACCCTGCGGAGCACCACGGCCGCGTCGACCGGTCCCGGCACGGGTTCGTCCCCGCGCAGCACGGAGTCGAGGAGGTCCACACTGACGAAGTCGGCGAGGCGCGGGACGGCGAGATCGGCGAGCTCCTGGGCGGTGCGGGTCACGTTCAGGGTGGTGCCGATGCAGGTGCCGGCCTCCTGCAACAGGGCGAGCCGCTGCCGGGCCGCGTGCTGGTCGCTGCTGTCGAACGCGGCGGTGCCCACGCCGACGACCTCACCGGTTGCGGGGTCGCGGACGGGCCAGAGCTCGATGACCCAGGCGCGGTGGTGGGCGGAGCCGCGGGAGACGGCGGCGCCCGGGGGGCAGGCCGGCTCCGGGGCCAGACACTCGTAGCGCATCGGGGCGCGCTCTTCGGCGACCCGGCGGACACACTGGAGGAAGCCTTCGTCGGCGGGGGCGGGCGCCTGCGACGCGTATGCGGCCTCGAGGGCCACCCCGCGTCCGGCTTGGCGAACCGCCGGTTCAACCTTGCCCCTGCCGACCGGATCGTCACCGCCCCCTGCCGGCGGCTCCCCGCCCTGCACCCCTACTGGCCGCACTTCGCCCTCGACCCCTGGCTCTCGCCCGCCCTGGCCCCCTAGCGGTCGCGCACCGCCGCCAGCCCCAACCGGTCGCACTTCGCCCTCAACCCCCGACCCGCGCCCGCCCTCGCCCCCGACCGATCCCGCACCGCCGCCAGCCCCAACCGGTCGCACTTCGCCCTCAACCCCCGACCCGCGCCCGCCCTCGCCCCCGACCGATCCCGCACCGCCGCCAGCCCCA
>NZ_JBITGI010000010.1:327302-376762 GCF_044456945.1 Streptomyces sp. NPDC050759
CCAACCGGTCGTACCTCGCCCTCCGTCCCTGCCCCTCGCTCCCCGCTCTCCGCCGTCGCGTTCCGGCGCCACGAGCCGGACGTCACGCTGTGGATGGAGAGCGCGATGGAGGCCTGGTCGAAGGCCCACTCCAGCATGCTGCGGTCGGGGCCCGGGGAGAGGGAGAGGGAGAGGGCCACGACGAAGGAGTGGGCCGTGCCGTCGCGGGCCAGCGAAGGCTGGGCGTGCAGGGCCGTTTCGACGCGGTGGCCGTCCCGATGCCGCAGTGCCGCCGTGCCCCTCCATTCCCGGGAGCCGGTGAGGAAGAGCCCGGTCGCCCCGGCAGCTCCCTCACCGAGGAGCAGATCTGTCGCGGCGCGCCCTACGGCCTCCGGGGCACGGTGGCCCAGCAGGCGTCGAGCGCCCTCGCTCCACCCTGTGACCACGCCGTCCAGGCTGAGGGTGACCGTCGCAACATCGGATGACCACCCGCTGTGACCGTTCCCTTGATCAAAAGTGGCCATTCTTGCTCTATTCGCGCGGTGAGGTGCCTCACAGACCCAGAGTGCGCGCCGCACAGGAATCGGACAAGTCAGATCCAGGGACCCGTACGCGTCCAGGCGTCAGACCTGCATCGCCCGGTATCTCTCACAGCGCGGTCCCCGGATCGCAGCATCCCTCACGCCGCAGCTGTTCGCTCACCGCGAGCCATTCCGCCTCGGAGGACACACCCGAGCGCCGCCCGGAGTCGAACGCGTCCACGAGGTCCGCCTGCTCGAAGCGCACACCTCCGCGCACCACCGTCACCGTACGGATCAGGCTGTCGAAGTCGGTGAAGGGGTCACCGTCCACGACCGTGAGATCGGCGAGCTTGCCCTCCTCCAGCGTGCCCAGGTCGGCGTCCGCGCCGAACACACGGGCGGGCAGCAGGGTGGCGGTGCGCAGGGTCTCGGCGGGAGACAGCCCCCCGCGGTGCAGCGCCCGCAGGGCGAGGTGCAGATGCAGCCCGACCGGCACGAGCGGCTGATCCGTGCCGAGCGCGATCTGGCCGCCGTCGCCCAGGATGCGCCGATACACGTCCACCTCCCGGTCGAGGGTGGCCAGTTGAGCGGCCGTGGGCGGCTGCCCGGCCTGCCGGCGGACCAACACGGTGTCCCACGGCGGCATCAGGGTGGTGACCCGGCGGTCCGCCGCGAGCGCGGGGTCCGCTCCCAGCAGGGCGAGCGCCGTGAACGGGGTGGCGACGAGATGGAAGCCCGCCTTGGTGTAGATCTCCTGGACGTCTTCGTAGACGCGGCCCGTGGCGGTGGTCGCGTGCCCGAACTCCAGCCGCTGCGTGGCCTGCAGATGGGTCGTCAGGTCCTGCCCGAGCTGCACGCCCGGCGTACAGAGATGGCTGCCGCTGCGCACACCGAGCCGCTCGTGCGCGAAGTCCGCCGCCTCCTTCATCACCCAGCCCGGGGCGCGGACGTACGTCTTCACGAAGTCCCAGTCCAGCGCCGCCCCGCGCGCCAGCGAGCGTCGCAGCCCTTCGGGGGTGTGGTGCGCGCGGCCCATGCTGTACGCGACGCGGGCCCCGTCGAGCAGTTCACCGGTGGCCAGCAGCCGCGGCCCGGCGAGTACGCCGGCGGCGACCGCCTCCCGGATCCGGGCCTGCTCGTAGGCGAAGCCGCCCAGGGAGACGGCGGTCGTGATGCCGTAGCCGAGTTGGAGCGCGGTCTGGCGTCCGCCGTAGGTGCTCTGCCAGGGGTGGGTGTGCGCGTCCCAGAGCCCTGGGAGCACGGTGCGGTCGCTCGCGTCGAGTCGGCGTGCGGCCGGTCGCCCGGTGCGGTGCGGGGAGACCTCCGCGATACGGCTGTCACGGATCAGGATGTCGATGTCCTCGCGGACGTCCGGTCCGGTGCCGTCCCAGAACCGGCCGGCGTGCACGAGGGTGTCGGCGGGACGGGGGCGCCGGTAGTCCAGCGGCACCTTGACGGTACGGGCCTCGCCGCTGCGGACGTCGATCAGGCGCAGGGTGCCGGCGGAGAGGTAGAGCAGGGTGTGGGCGTCGGCGGACCAGGAGGGGTGGTCGGCGGGCTCGGTGGTGAGGCGGCGCGGCTCACCGTCGGGGGTACCGTCCGGGCGGACCGGCAGCAGCCACAGAGCGGACTCGGCGACCACGGCCATCCAGCGGCCGTCCGGCGACCAGACCGGGCCGGAGTCGTAGCGGTCGGAGAGGGAGGTGTGCGGGGCGAGGGCGTGCAGGGCGGCGGTGCCGGTGGTGGTGTCGACGACCCGGATGAGGTTGTAGCCCTCACGGAAGCGCTGGTTGAGCCGGTTGCGATCGCACAGGGCGATGTACCGCCCGTCGGGGGACCAGCTGGGGCGGCCGGGCAGACCGCCCGCGCCGAGCGGTGCGACGAGGGTCCGTTCGCTGCCGTCGGGCAGGTCGCGCACGACGAGGTTGCCGGACATGTCCAGGCAGGCCAGCCGGGTTCCGTCGGGCGAGAGGGCGGCGAAGACCCGGCCGCCCTCGGCGAGCACGGTCTCCTCGCCGGAGTCGAGGTCCCGGCGCCGTACGGCGAACAGTCCGTCCCGGTCGTCGGCGAAGACCAGCCCCGTGCCGTCGGGCGTCCAGGCCGGCCCCAGCACATAGCGGGTGTGCGGGACGTGGAACACCTTGCGGGGTGCGCGCCCTCCCGACGTCCCCGCGATCCACAGGGAGTTGAGCGCGGCGAAGGCCACACTGCGGCCGTCGGGCGAGAGGGCGGGCAGATGCAGGGCGCGCACGGACCGGGTGCCGGCGCCCTCGAAGTCGTACGCCTTGCCGCGGTAGCGGGGCCGTTGCACCGGCATCTCGGCCGTGAACGGGATCTCCTCCCCCGCCGCGGGCGCCTCGGGGTCCGCGAGGCGGAAGTGGCCGTCCACCGCGAGCAGGAGCCGTTCGCCGTCGGTCCAGCGCGGCGGGGCGGGCAGGACGTCGCCGTCGACGGCGATCGGCCTGCCGTCCACGACGAGGGTGCACGAGGTGCTGGGGGCGGGCGTGGTGCGCAGATACGCGAGGCGGCCGCCGGATGAGACGGCCGGGGTCATGAGCTGGGCGCCGGAGTCGTCGGTGTGCTCGACGGTGACCGGTCCCGAACCGTCGGCGGCGACCGAGGCGACGGTGTCGGCGCGCAGGGTGCCCGTGGCGGTGACGGCCGCGCGCACGAACAGCACACGCTCGCCGTCGGCCGACCAGGTGGGGTCGAAGTCCTCCCAGGCACCGCCCTGTGCCGGGCCCTGCTGGGCGGCGCGTCCGGTGAGCCGGGTCAGCGCGCCGGAGCGTACGTCGACGACCCAGACGCGGTACGGGCTGCCGGTCACGGTGTCGCCGCCGCGCTCGGAGGCGAACGCGATCCGCGTGCCGTCCGGCGACCAGGCGGGGCCGCGGTCGTCCCAGGGCCCGTCGGTGAGCTGTCGTACGTCGCTTCCGTCGGACCGCAGCGTCCAGAGGTGGAAGCCGCCGCCGCGGTAGGCGCACACGACGAGGCGGCCGCCGTCGGGCGAGAACTGCGGGCGGGTGGGTTCGAGGCCGGGCGAGGTGAGCGCGACGGCGGTGCCACCGGTACGCGGAATCGACCAGAGCACGTTCTGCACTTCGGCGACGAGCCGGTCGCCGGCCGGGGAGAGCGTCGCGGAACCGCCGGTGGCGGCGGTCAGGGAGAGGGTGGCCGGGTGGGAGGGGGCGGCCGAGGCGGGTGGACCGGCGGCCGCGACCGCGGTGGCGGTGACACCGGCGGCCTGGAGGAATCTGCGGCGGGAGAGCGGACCGGTCCGGAAGGTGTCAGGTGTGCCGTGGGCGTCCAAGGGAGCCTCCAGTGCGCGGGTGAGGTGCCGGTCGACAAGGGCCCTTCCCCGCAGGGGCCGGTCCTGCGCCCGAACACCGTGTCAGGGAGCGGTTTTCCGCCCCCGGACACCAACCCCTCAGCTCACAGCCCGTCACGCACCCTCGCGGCGACGATCCGCACGTGGCGGTCGGCCGCCGTGCCGGAGAACTCGTTCTCGTAGTTGAGGCCGTACGGCCAGAAGTGCCCGCCACCGGTGGACAACTTGGCCGAGGAACCGTCGAACTGCCGGACGAGGGCGGTCGCCTGAGTACCCGTCCAGGTGCCGCGGCCACCGAGGGAGGACCACACCGAGCTCGTGCCCACGCCGATGCTGTGGGCGATCTCGTGCAGGGCGGTCCGCTCGGTCATGCAACTGCGGTTGCCGCCGAACAGGAGCAGGGCGGCGAGCGCTGCCGCGTCGGCGCACGCGGAACTCAGCGCACCAGGCACGGACGCTTCGCGTCGAACGTCCAGTCCTTGATCAGGTACTGCATCCCGGCGGCATCGTCACGGCCCGCCAAGGCCACCTCCTCGTGCAGTTCCTGCGCGGCCCGGAGCCGGTCGCGGTCCAGCCGGACCCCGAGGCCGGGAGTGTCCGGGACGGCGACCTCGCCGCCGGTGATCCGCGGCGGTTCGACGGTGAGCCGTTCCATGCCTTCCTGCCAGATCCAGTGGGTGTCGAGGGCGTTGTACTCGCCCGGCGCGGCGGCACCGCAGTGCGCCATCATCGCGAGCGAGATGTCGAAGTGGTTGTTGGAGTGGCAGCCCCAGGTCAGCCCCATGGCATGGCACAACTGGGCGACCCGGACCGAGCCCTGCATGGTCCAGAAGTGCGGGTCGGCGAGCGGGATGGACACCGACTGCAGGGCCAGGGCGTGGGTCAGCTGCCGCCAGTCCGTGGCGATCATGTTGGTCGCGGTGGGCAGCCCGGTGGCCCGGCGGAACTCGGCGAGGATCTCCCGGCCGGAGTAGCCGCCTTCCGCACCGCACGGATCCTCGGCATAGGCGAGCGTGCCGACGAGCGGACGGCACAGCTCGACCGCCTCGCGCAGGGACCAGGCACCGTTCGGATCGAGGGTGATCCGGGCCTCGGGGAACCGCTCCTTGAGCGCGTGTACGGCCTTCACCTCCTCGCTGCCCGGCAGGACACCGCCCTTGAGCTTGAAGTCGCGGAAGCCGTAGCGGTCGTAGGTGGCCTCGGCCTGGCGGACGATCGCCTCGGGGGTCAGTGCCTCCTCGCGCCGGATGCGGTACCACTCCGCTTCCGCGCCGGGCTCACGGACGTAGTCGAGGTCGGTGCGGCCCGGGTCGCCGACGTAGAAGAGGTAGCCCAGGACCCGTACGGCATCGCGCTGTCGGCCGTCGCCGAGCAACGCCGCGACCGGGACCTCGAGGTGCTGTCCGAGCAGGTCCAGCAGCGCCGACTCGACGGCGGTGACCGCGTGGACGGTCGTCCGCAGATCGAAGGTCTGGGCGCCGCGGCCGCCCGAGTCACGGTCGGCGAAGGTGTCGTGGACGGTGCGCAGGACGCGCTTGTAGTCGCCGACGCGGGCGCCGACGACCAGGTTCTCGGCGTCGCGGAGAGTCCGGGTGATGCCGTCGCCGCCCGGTACCTCGCCGAGGCCGGTGCGTCCCTCGGAGTCCTCGAGGACGAGGACGTTCCGGGTGAAGTACGGGGCGTGGGCACCGGAGAGGTTCAGGAGCATGGAGTCCCGGCCGGCGACGGGGTGGACGGAGAACTTCGTGACGACGGGCTGGCTCATGGCGAGGCGGGGTCCTTCTGATGAGGGAGGAGGGGGAGGTCAGACCTTCAGGGCGTCCAGCACCTGTTCCAGGACCAGTACACCCCCGAGGCCCAGGATCGCGAGTACCGTCGTGTACGTGGTGCGTGCCTTGATCGCGTCGATGACGGACAGGTTGAAGTACTCCTTGAACATCCAGAAGCCCGGGTCGTTGACGTGCGAGAAGGCGATCGACCCGCAGGAGACGGCGAGCACCATGACCTCGGCGTGGACCCCGCTTCCCGCGAGCAGCGGCAGTGCCACGCCGGAGGCGGTGACGACGGCGACGGTCGCGGAACCGAGGGCCACCCGCAGGATCGCGGCGATCAGCCAGGCCAGGATGATCGGCGAGATGGACCAGCCGTCGGTCGCGTCCTTGATGTAGTCGGATATCCCGCCCTCGACGAGGACGTTCTTGAAGGCCCCGCCCGCGCCGATGACCAGCAGGATCATCGCCATCGCCTGGGCGGCCTCCTTGCACGAGGTGCTGACCTCGTCCAGGCTGCGCCCCATGCGCGGCCCGAAGACCCAGATGGCCACGAGCAGCGTCAGCAGCAGGGCGATCGGCGCGGAGCCGATGAAGGCGACGAAGTGCAGCCCGCCGCTGTCCCCCGAGGTGGCCAGGTCGGTCACCGCGGCACCGGCGATGAGCACGACGGGCAGCAGGGCCACCGCCAGCGACCAGCCCATGCCCGGCATCTCCTCCTCCTCGAAGACCCGTTCGCTGACCAGGCCCTTGGGGATCTCGGGGTTCATCCGCCGGACGAACGGCAGGCGCGGCCACAGCAGCGCGATGAACGCGCCGACCGGGACCGCGATGAACAGGCCGTAGAACAGGGTCAGTCCGACGGAGGCGTGGAAGGTGGCCGCCACGGCCGTGGGACCCGGGTGGGGCGGCAGGAAGCTGTGCATGGTGGACAGGGCGATCGACATCGGCAGCCCCACCCAGAGGAGGTTCACCCGGGTGACCCGGACGAGGGTGAAGGCGACCGGCACGATGATCACGAAGGCGACCTCGTAGAACATCGTGACGCCGATGAGCATCGCGGACAGCACCATGGCGACCTGCACCCAGCGCGGGCCGCAGACGTCGAGGAGCTTGCCGGCGATCCGTTGCGCGGCGCCGGAGTCCCCCATCACACGGCCGACCATGGCACCGAGCCCGATGGTGAGCATCGTGTCGCCGATCTGGTCACCGATGCCCTCGGAGAGGACGTCCGGTATCTCCTCGAGGCCGATGCCGCGTACCAGGGCGACACCCACGGCGACCAGGAGGAGGGCGGCGAAGCCGTTCAGCCTCAGCTTCGTCATCAAGAAGAGCAGGGCGAGGACGCTGATCCCGACCACGACGAGCGGCATGCGTCAGTTCTCCTTTGAACTGGCAGGGCGATGAGGTGAGTTCACCGGGGCACTCTGAGAAGTCACTCCGCTGAACACGATCCTCATACAAAGACGTTGTCTACATATGAGGACGGAGGCTAGAGGGAGAAATCACCGTGGGTCAATGGGTGTGCCCGAATCGCCTTACGATCGGCCCATGTCCCAGCGCGCAGGCGTACCCGAGGTGAAGTCGGCGGTCCGTACCGTCGCGGTGCTCGAACTGCTCGCCGCGCGGGGCGAGCGGCCTGCGCGGTTGCGCGAACTCTCCGAGGCGTTGGGGGTCCCGCGCAGCAGCATGTACGCCCTCCTCCAGACCCTCGTGGAGTGCGGCTGGGTCCGCACCGACGCGACCGGTTCCCTCTACAGCGTCGGGATCCGCGCCCTGCTCACCGGGACCAGCTATCTGGACAGCGACCTGTACGTCCGCGCGGTGCGGCCGTATCTCGACGAGGCGTCGGACGCGCTCGGCGAGACCATCCACCTTGCCCGGCTGGACGGTTCGGACGTTGTCTACCTGGCGACACGGGAGTCGCACGAGTACCTGCGCACGATCAGCCGCGTGGGCAGACGGGTGCCCGCGCACGCCGGGGCCCTGGGCAAGGCGCTGCTCGCGGAGCGCGCCGACGACGAACTCCCGCTCGGTGACGAGCCGTTGAGGGTGCTCACGGCCAACACGCATACCGCTCGGGCCACTCTGCTGGCCGATCTCGCGGAGGTACGGGCGCGTGGATACTCGGTCGACCGGGAAGAGACGGTCGTCGGAATCGCCGGCTTCGGGTTCGCCTTGCGGTACGACGCGCCGGCCGTCGACGCGATCAGTTGCTCCGTGCCGGTGTCTCGGCTCACAGCGGAGCATGAGCGGCGCATCGTGGCGGTGATGCGGGAGATCCGTTCGAAGATCGAGTCGGCGGTGCCGTTCCGGGGGTAGGGGGCGCCGCCCCATTGGCCGCGAGCCACGCGAGGCGGAGCCGCGCATCCATGCAGCTTCGCGTCCCTGACAGGCACCGATATGGACTGCACTCCTGTCCGCACGGCCTCTTGCTCCTTCGGTGGCAGCACCTCCAGCGGGGCGACCGCACCCACCGCGGACCCACTGACAGCCCTCGCACCGTCCGGTCGATCACGAGCTGACGCCTGCGCGGATTCTCAACCGCCCCGCTGCCACAGGGAGATGGCCAGACCCAGGCCCGCCAGGGCGATGGCGATCCGCAACGGCCGTTCGGGGAGTCGCCGTACGACGATCGGGCCGATGCGACTGCCCAGCAGGCAACCGAGGCCCAGTGCGGCCGCGGCCGTCCAGTCGACGGGGGCCAGGAAGGCGTAGGCGACGGCGGCGGTCACGTTCGCGGCGCCGGTGGCGATGTTCTTCACCGCGTTGGTGACCGGCAGGGGCTCGTTCACGGACAGGGACAGCACCGCCAGCATCAGGACGCCGGCCGCGGCGCCGAAGTAGCCGCCGTAGAGACCCACCAGAAGGACCGCACCGGCCAGGGGGATCTTCGCCCGCGAGCCGCCGTCGCCGAACTGCGGGTGGTTCTCGGCCAGTCGGCGCAGGGGTTCCCGTACCAGGATGAGGACCGAGCCCAGGGCGATCAGCCAGGGCACGACCCGGCTGAACGCCGAAGCCGGAGTCCCGAGGAGCAGCGCCGCACCGACGGAACCGCCCGCCGCCGCGAGGATCGAGAGTCGTACGAGACGGCTGCGCTGTCCGCGCAGTTCCTCTCGCGAACCGGCCGCGGTTCCCGCCGTGTTGGCGAACAGCGCCACCGTGTTGGTCACGTTGGCCGCCACGGGAGGAAGACCCGCGGCCAGCAGTGCCGGGTAGCTGAACAGCGAGGCCAGACCCGCGATGGAACCGGCAAGCCCGGAGGCGACGCCGGCGACGGCGAGCAGGAGTGCGGAATCGGGCCCCACGCGGACTTCCCTTCTGTACGGACGCCTCATCCTCCACGGTGATCGTCTCGAATGAAAGACATCGTCTACATAGGGAGACAGCTCACGTCGGTCGCCTAGGGGCTGTCCGATGGGTCGTGTGAGCTGATCAGGGCCGTGGCTTAGGCGCAGATGAGCTTCTCCGAAGCGCCGTCGTCGGGCTCGCTGGCACTGAGAGCTCGTCGCCAATCCGCCCACCTCGCCTGCGTCGGTCGGTTGAGGAATTTGGTTGCGGTGGACCAGGCGGATGCGGTGATACTCCGGCATGAGTAGAGACGCCGAGGTCATCGTGCTCGCCCGCTGGTCGGACGAGGTGATGGAACCGCTGACCCAGGACGACCCGGAACGCACGTGGCGAGGTCGCTTCGTCCCAATAGCGGGGCAATGGGGCTACGAGTTCGGGTGGGCCATGGAGTTCGAGAAAATGCCTGCCCGCAAGGGTCTGCTCAGGCACCTGGAGTCGCTGCCGTGGCCGCGTCCGCATACGGTGCAGGTTCTGCTTCGCGACCAGGACGACGACTGCTTCGGGCTATGGATGTTCCAGGAGGGTCGGCTGGTGGAAGTCACCATTCCGCGCACCGAGCGTTTCCACCAGCCAGCACCGCCCAATGAAAACTTCGAACCCGCCCCGAGCATGCTGCTGCGCACCGACCAAAACACGGCTCTGCCCGAGCAGGCCCCGGAAGCACGCCGCGACACACGCTCACCCTGGTAGACCGAGTTCGACAGCTCGTCTTGGGACGTCAGGGCTGTCGACGCGCGCCTACTCAGCGAACTACGCCACCACTACCCAGGTGCCGATAGGCTCTGCACGAGGCGTTTCACTGCGGACGGAGCCATAGGCGGATCGCGGCCACGGTGACCGTCCCGTGGAAGACGTACGCCCGTTTGTCGAAGCGCGTGGCGACGGCTCGGAAGTTCTTGAGCCGGTTTATGGTCCGCTCGACCTCGTTGCGGCGGCGGTAGATCGTCTTGTCGAAGCCTGTGGGCCGGCCTCCTTGGCTGCCGCGGCGCCGGCGGTTGGCCCGCCGGTCTCTCGGCTCGGGGATCGTGTGTTTGATCTGGCGTCTGCGCAGGTGACGCCGATTACGGCGTGCTGAGTACGCCTTATCTCCCCCGACATGGTCGGGCCGAGTGCGCGGTCGTCCACCAGCCTGCCGGGGCACACGGATCTCTTCCAGGACGGGAATCATCTGCGGTGCGGCCCCCCACTGGCCGGGCATGATGACAAACCCGAGCGGGCGACACCCACCTCCCCCAGCAAGGTGGATCTTGCTCGTGAGCCCGCCTCGCGAGCGTCCCAGGGCCTCATCGGGACGGTGACGCGCCGGGCTCCTGCGCCGACCCGGGATCTTCGGGGCACGGGCGGAGGCACCAGCCGCGTGCTGATGAGCGCGGCAGGTCGTGGAATCGACGCTGACCATGCTCCAGACGATCCGGCCCTCGGCATCGGCGTCGGCCTGGACGGCCCGCAGGATCCTCTCCCACGTGCCGTCCGCCGACCACCTGCGATGACGGTCGTGCACCGTCTTCCAGCTACCGAAGCAGGGAGGTAGGTCCCGCCAGGGGAGACCGGTCCGCTGCCGGAACAGAATCCCGTTAATCACACGACGGTGGCATTGCCAGCGTCCACCCCGCCCGCGATTCGTCGGCAAGTGCGGCTCCAGCCGAGCCCACTCTTCATCCGAAAGATCTCCCCGCCCCATGTCCCACACGAGTGCCCAGCGGGAGCGTCACGCGACCCATCGGACACGACCTAGACTTCCTCATTCATGGAGACGTTCACGGTCCGACGTGATGATGTGACGATCCCTGTCACCGTGTCCGGCGACGGGCCACCAGCGGTCTTCGTCCCCGGCCTCAGCACCACTCAGGCCGATCTCGGTCAACTCCTGGACTCACTCCGCGACTTCTTCCGGCTCGCCACGTTCGATCTGCGCGGTCACGGGCTGAGCAGCCACGCGGCGAGCTACGACTACGCCTCGTTCGCCGCGGACACCGCAGCCGTCCTGACCTCCCTGGGCGCTCCCGGGTCAACGGTCCTGATGGGCCACTCGCTCGGGGCGGATCTCGTCCTCGACCATGCCGCAGCGCTGCCCGAGGGGCCTCGCGCACTGATCCTCATCGACGGCGCCGCCCCCACACCCCGCCCCCTCCTCACCGAGGACGAACTCACGGAGATGCACGAGAGCCTCAGCAGCGAGGAGGCCTTGCACGCGCAACGATCCCTGGCCGGGACGCCGCGACGGCAACTGCTGTCCGCCAACGACGTCATCGGCCTGCTCCGTGAAGTCGAGGCCCATCGACGGTCCTCGGCCGAGAGGCTCGACCAGGTCGACCGCCCCGTCACGATGATCATGTCCGAGACCATGGCCGGAACATCGGGAGACCGCGCCCGCGAAATCAACACGGCCTGGCGCGAGGCCGTCGACGTCCTGGCGGCGAGCCGACCGTCGATCACCGTACGCCGGGTGCCCGCCGGGCACGATCTCGTCGTCACCCATCCCGAGCAGGTCCTCGCCCACATCCTGGCGGCCGGCACACATCACTGAGGCGGCCGCGGTCTCGCCGGAGCCGGAGCCCGCAGCCCCTGCTCCCTGTCCCAAGTCCGCAGCCCGCAGCCCGCAGCCCGCAGCCCGCAGCCCGCGGGGGACTCGAGGCGAGCAGGCGGAGCTTGTCGATACGTCCTGACAAATCTATTGACATCACCAGCGGGGCATTTCATAGTACGACCACCTAGCGCGCACTAGTAACGCGCTCTAGTAGCCCGATGCGCGGCCCACACCCACGGTTGCCGCGACAACATCTCCCGCCGCACCAGGCGCTCCGAGCCGCTTGCCCGCGCTCTCCGGACCGGGCGGGAACCCCTTTGTCGACGCCGGATCCTCATTCCCCTTCGAACAGCACAGCGAGGTGCAAGGGACATGCACAGAAACCACCGAGCCGCCGCCCTGGCCGCGACCGTCCTGGCGGGCACCCTGCTCGCCGCCGGCTGTTCCAGCAGCTCCGGGGGCAAACAGTCCGAGGACGACAGCGCGGACGGCGCCTCCGCGGGCAAGGCGAGTACCCCCCGGATGACCATCGCCATGATCACCCACGCCGAGCCCGGCGACACCTTCTGGGACCTCATCCGCAAGGGCGCCCAGGCCGCCGCCGCCAAGGACAACATCAAGCTCGTCTACTCCGCCGACCCCAGCGCCGGCGCCCAGGCCAACCTCGTCCAGAACGCCATCGACCAGAAGGTCGACGGCATCGCCCTGACCGCAGCCAAACCCGACGCCATGAAGGCCGTCGTGGCCAAGGCCGAGAAGGCCGGCATCCCGGTCACCGGCTTCAACTCCGGCCTGGACGACTGGAAGCAACTGGGCATGCTGGAGTACTTCGGCCAGGACGAGAACATCGCCGGTCAGGCTTTCGGTGAACGCCTCAACACCCTGGGCGCCAAGCACGCCCTGTGCGTCGTCCAGTCCCAGGGCCAGGTCGCCCTGGAATCCCGCTGCGCGGGCCTCGCCAAGGGCTTCAAGGGCAAGACCGACAAGATCTACGTCACCGGCACCGACATGCCCTCCGTGAAGTCCACCATCACCGCCAAACTCCAGCAGGACTCCAGCATCGACCAGGTCGTGACCCTCGGCGCCCCCTTCGCCCTCACCGCCATCCAGTCCATCAAGGACGCCGGCAGCAAGGCCAAGGTCGCCACCTTCGACCTCAACAAGGACCTTGTCGCCGCCGTCCAGAACGGATCCATCGAGTTCGCCGTCGACCAGCAGCCCTATCTGCAGGGCTACCTCGCCGTCGACGCCCTGTGGCTCTACAAGAACAACGGCAACGTCAGCGGCGGCGGAACCGCTCCGGTACTGACCGGCCCGGCGTTCATCACGAAGGACAACGCCGACACCGTGGCCAAGTTCGCCGCGAAGGGCACCAGGTGATGGGTATGACCCAGCATGCCGAGCCGGCGGTGACGACACCGCCGGCCTCCGGCCCGGGCAAGGTCACGGACGGCCGGACCGCGGAACGACCGCTCGCGCTGCGCCTGTTGGCGCGTCCCGAGGTGGGGGTGTTCCTGGGTGCGGTGGCGGTGTGGATCTTCTTCCTGGTCGCCGCGCCGCCGGTGCGGGACGGCAGTTCGATGGCGAACATCCTGTATCAGTCCTCCACCATCGGGATCATGGCGTTGCCGGTGGCGCTTTTGATGATCGGCGGGGAGTTCGACCTGTCGTCGGGTGTCGCGGTGATCACCTCGGCGCTGACCGCGAGCATGTTCGCCTTCCAGCTGACGTTGAACGTGTGGGCGGGCATCGTGGTGGCGCTGCTGGTGGCGCTGGCGATCGGGTTCCTCAACGGCTGGCTGGTGGTCAGGACCGGCCTGCCCAGCTTCCTGATCACGCTGGGCACGTTCCTGATCCTGCAGGGCGTGAACCTGGCGGTGACCAAGCTGGTGACCGGGAATGTGGCCACCGACGACATCAGTGACATGGACGGCTTCGACCAGGCCAAGAAGGTCTTCGCGAGCTCCTTCGACGTGGGCGGCGTCCAGATAAAGATCACGATTGTGTACTGGCTGGTGTTCGCCGCGCTCGCCACCTGGGTGCTGCTGCGCACCCGGTACGGCAACTGGATCTTCGCGGTGGGCGGCAACAAGGACTCCGCGCGGGCGGTGGGCGTGCCGGTCACCTTCACGAAGATCTCCCTGTTCATGCTGGTCGGCTTCGCGGCCTGGTTCGTCGGCATGCACAACCTGTTCTCCTTCAACACCGTGCAGTCCGGCGAGGGCGTGGGCCAGGAACTGATCTACATCTCCGCGGCGGTGATCGGCGGCTGTCTGCTGACCGGCGGCGCGGGCTCGGCGATCGGCCCGGTCTTCGGCGCGTTCATGTTCGGCATGGTCCAGCAGGGCATCGTCTACGCCAACTGGAACCCGGACTGGTTCAAGGCCTTCCTCGGCGTGATGCTGCTCGGCGCCGTCCTGATCAATCTGTGGGTCAGCCGCACCGCGACCCGGAGGTAACCGCACCATGACAACGACCCGCGAGGGCACTCTCACCAGCACCACGGAAGCCCAGGACGACACACCGGTCGTCGAGCTGAAGGCCGCCGGCAAGGCGTACGGCAACATCCGCGCCCTGCACGGGGTCAGTCTGAAGGTGCACCCCAGCCAGGTGACCTGTGTGCTGGGCGACAACGGCGCCGGCAAGTCCACCCTCATCAAAATCATCTCCGGCCTGCACCAGCACACCGAGGGCGAGTTCCTCGTCGACAACACCCCGGTACGCTTCTCCACCCCGCGCGAGGCCCTCGACAAGGGCATCGCGACCGTCTACCAGGACCTGGCCGTGGTCCCGCTGATGCCGGTGTGGCGCAACTTCTTCCTCGGCTCCGAGATGACCAAGGGCCCCTGGCCGGTCAGGCGCCTGGACATCGAGCAGATGAAGAAGACCGCCGACCACGAGCTGCGCGAGATGGGCATCGTCCTGGACGACCTGGAACAGCCCATCGGCACCCTCTCCGGCGGCCAGCGCCAGTGCGTGGCCATCGCCCGCGCCGTCTACTTCGGCGCCCGCGTGCTGATCCTGGACGAGCCGACCGCCGCGCTGGGTGTGAAGCAGTCCGGTGTGGTGCTGAAGTACGTGGCCGCGGCGCGGGACCGGGGTCTTGGGGTCATCTTCATCACCCACAACCCGCACCACGCCTACATGGTCGGCGACCACTTCAGCGTGCTGCGCCTGGGCACCATGGAACTGTCCGCCGCCCGCGACCGGATCACCCTGGAGGAGCTCACCAACCACATGGCCGGCGGCGCCGAACTCGCCGCCCTCAAGCACGAGTTGAGCCAGGTCCGCGGTGTCGACACCGAAGCCCTCCCCGAGGAGCAGGACCTCACCGCACCCGTGGCCGCCACCGGCGAGGGGAAGTCCTGAGATGACGGCCCCACTCGACCGTGGACCCCCAGGGAGCCTACGAGAGCTCTCGGCTCTTCTTGACGAGATGGAATCCGGAGACGATCCGGTGGACGCCGTAGAACATCGGCACCCAGACAACGAATTGGACGCCCCCGCCCTGGGCTTGCCCGAAGGTGACGACGGCGACGAGCAGCCCCCCGATGAACCACGCAGCACCGAACTCGACGGAGCGCCTGCCCCTCGCCTCCAGTACGGTCCGTTGCTCCGGGGAGACGCCGTGGGGCGCGGCGGGCGAACTCCTGCACGGCCGTGTGCCGTTGTCGGTCAATCCGGTTCCTGAGTCGATGGACGTGTCCTGGCCGGGCGGCCTCCTCCGCGGCCTCGGACGGCGTGGGCCGACCGGTCGGACGGTCCCCCGCGCCATCCGACCGGCCATCGGTTGTACAAGCGGGCACGCTACAGTCCCGCAGCCGACGCGGTCTTGGACAAATTTGCACTCGTGGAGAGAGCCATCGCCCCCTCCACGCGTCGCGCGGCCACCATCTGCCCGGGCGTGGTCCCGGCGATCGCCCGGAACTCCCGGTTGAGATGCGCCTGGTCGTAGAAGCCGCAGGCCGTGGAGATCTCCGTCAGACTCGTGGCCCCACGACCGAGCAACGCCACGGCGTGCCGGAAGCGCAGCACCCGGGCGGACGCCTTGGGGGTGAGCCCGATCTGCTGGGTGAACCGGCGGGTCAAGTATCCCTGGCTCCAGCCCACTTCGGCGGCGATACGGGCGATCGGGACCGCCCCCGCGCTGCTGGCGAGCAACTGCCAGGCCCGTCGCACCTCGGGCGTGGGCTGCGGGCCGTACTCGAGTCGGGCGAGCAGCGCCGCGTCCAGCAGGTCGAACCTGGCGGCCCAGTCGGGAGTGGCCGCCATCCGCTCCACCAACACCTCGGCTTCGGGCCCCAGAACGTCCCGTATCCCGACGGCCAGATTCGTCAACTCGCTCATCGGCAGGCCGAACAGCCGGTAGGCCCCCAGTGGCGTGAACTCCACCCGGATCGCCTCCTGGCCGCCGGGATGCGTACAGATCGCGGGCCGGTCCTCCAGCCCCACCACCAGCGACCCGATGTTCCCGCTGCCCGCGTCCGGCACGCCCAGCCGCCGCACCTGCGAGAACGGCTCCGCGAGACTGATCAACAGGGTCGCGCGCCCCGTCGGCACCAACCGTGCCTCGTACGGTGTGGTCACCGCTTCCCAGTAGCCGACGTAACTGCGTAAGTACGGCCGTAACCCCGGATGCCAGGGCCGGGTCACCCGCCACAGCCCACCGAGCCGCGTGACCTCGACCGGACCCGCCCCGGCCATGACACCACGTGCACCAGGCACCACCAGGAGCGCTCCTCTCGCCCTCAAGGAACCGCCCTGAGCCAACCGCCTGGCAGCTCCGTGCTTTCCAGCATCCAACGCCACCGCACCGGACTCACGAGTAACCCAGTGAATGTGCATGCGGATGGGTGCAGATCTGATGACGGTGGACTTCCAGCCCGTGGTGGTCATCGGGCCCGACGGCCGGACGTGTTTCCCACGTCGCCGCCGGACACACGTCGCCGCGGCCACCCCACACCCCCCGCTCACTCGAACACCCTTGCCGACAATCGAGCACACGCCTACGCTGACTTTGTGCCGCCAATAAACAAAATGCGAACGCGCATCACCGTGCCGGACGACTCCCTCACCCGACTCCGTATCGCCCTCACCGTCTTCTTCGCCCTCGACGGCTTCGTCTTCGCGGGGTGGGTCGTCCGCATCCCCGCGATCAAGGAACAGACCGGCGCCTCCGCCAGCGCCCTCGGCCTCGCCCTCCTCGGCGTCTCGGCCGGTGCGGTGATCACCATGATGCTCACCGGCCGCCTCTGCCGCCGTTACGGCACCCACCGGGTCACCGTCGTCTGCGCCGTCCTGCTCTCCCTCAGCGTCGCGCTGCCGCCGCTCACCCACTCCGCGGTGGCACTCGGCGCCGTGCTCCTGGTCTTCGGCGCCGCGTACGGCAGCATCAACGTCGCGTTCAACAGCGCCGCGGTCGATCTCGTGGGCGCTCTGCGGCGGCCCATCATGCCCAGCTTCCACGCCGCCTTCAGCCTGGGCGGAATGCTCGGTGCCGGGCTCGGCGGGCTGGTCGCCGGAGCCCTGTCCCCCACCCGGCACCTGTTCGGCCTCACCGTGATCGGCCTGCTCGTCACCGCCGTCGCGGGCCGGGCCCTGCTGCGCATCCCGGCCCCGGCACCCTCGCAGGATGGGCCCCGGCAGACGTCCGCGCCCCGTCGCCGGGGCACCCGCACCCGCGGTCTCGTCATCACCTTCGGCCTGATCGCCCTGTGCACGGCCTACGGCGAGGGCGCACTGGCCGACTGGAGCGCCCTGCATCTGGAGCACGACCTGGACGCCACGCCCGGCGTCGCCGCGGTCGGTTACTCGTGTTTCGCGCTCGCCATGACCGTCGGCAGGCTGACCGGTACCAGGCTGCTCGAACGACTCGGCCAGACCCGCACGCTCGTGGGCGGCGGCACCACGGCCGCGCTCGGCATGCTGCTCGGCGCCCTCGCCCCCTCCGTCTGGGCGGCACTGCTCGGCTTCATGATCACCGGGCTCGGTCTCGCCAACCTCTTCCCCGTCGCCGTCGAACGCGCGGGCAGGCTGGCGGGCCCCGACGGAGTGGCCATCGCCTCGACCCTCGGCTACGGCGGCATGCTCCTCGGCCCGCCCGCCATCGGCTTCATGGCCGACTGGTTCTCCCTCCCCGCCGCCCTCACCAGCGTCGCGGCGCTCGCCGCCACCGCCGCGGCCATCGCACTGCTGACCCGACGCGCGGCGGGCTGAGGCGCGCACTGGGCTCAAGGCCGCTCCGACGATGTTCGCGTGCCGGCGGGGCTGTCGAGGGTCTCCGGGTGGGCTCCCGGCCAAGCTACCCATGAGCCACTTCACCGTCGAAGCGGTTTCGTATCTGACAGCCACGGGGATAGCCTGATTGTGTACGAAACAGTTTCGTTTGGATGAGGAACGCATGGACGGCAACGGCGGCGGACGTACGACCTCAGAAGGCGCGGGCTCCACCCCGCGCCGGCGCCGCAGCCGTTTGACGCCGGAGCGCCAGGCGGAGCTGTACACGACCGTCCTCGATCTGCTGCGGGAGGTCGGCTACGACAGCCTCACGATGGACGCCGTAGCCGCCCGGACCCGGTGCAGCAAAGCCACCCTCTATCGCCAGTGGAGTGGAAAGCCGCAGCTGGTCGCCGAGGCGCTGCGCCATGAGAAGCCCGCCACCCTCTCCGGCATCGACACCGGGTCCCTGCGCGGTGACTTCGCGGCGGTGGTGGCCCAGTTGAACGGGCTGCGGATGGAGCAGGACACCGCCCTGATGCGGGGCGTCCTCCAGGCCGCCCACGCTCACCCCGATCTCCTCACGGCACTGCGTGAACTGCTCGTCGTTCCCGAACTGAGCAGCCTGGAGGCGCTGTTGGGACAGGCGGTCGAGCGCGGCGAGGTCCCCGCGGACACCGCCGCCCTGTCCTACGTCCCCTACGCGCTGTTGGGCAGCCTGATCGCCCACCAGCTGCTGGAGGACACGTCGGCCGACCCGGCCTTCGTCGGGTCCTACATCGACGCCGTGGTGCTGCCCGCTCTCGGGGTCTGAGCCCGGGGAATCAACCCAGCTTCTTCAGCAGTTCGACGGCGAGGGGCGCGGAGGACGCCGGGTTCTGCCCGGTCACCAGGTTGCCGTCGACGATCACGTGGGGAGCCCAGGGCGCGGCCTCGTCGACCTGGACGCCGGCCTCGGTGAGCCGGTCCTGGAGCAGCCACTTGGCCTTGTCGGCGAGGCCCGCCTGGGTCTCCTCGGCGTTGGTGAAGGCGGCCACCCGGCGCCCGGCGAACGCGTTGGAGCCGTCGGCCTTCGTCGCCGCGAGCAGGGCGGCGGGTGCGTGGCAGACGACGCCGAGGGGCTTGCCGCTCTCCAGGGCGAGGGTGAGCAGTCGGCCCGAGTCCGCGTCGACCGCGAGGTCCTCCATCGGCCCGTGGCCGCCGGGGTAGAAGACCGCCGCGTAGTCGTCGAGGTTCACGTCCTCCAGCCGTAGCGGCTGCTGGAGTTCGGCGGCCGAGGCGAGCACCCCGGCGATGCGGTCGGCGTTCTCCTGGCCGCCGTTGACCTCGGCCGCGAGGCTGCCCTTGTCCACGGTCGGCACGACACCGCCAGGGGTGGCCACCACGATCTCGTGTCCGGCGGCCTTGAAGGCCTCGTAGGGGGCGACGGCCTCCTCGGCCCAGAAGCCGGTGGGGTGCTGGGTGCCGTCGGCCAGGGTCCAGTGGTCGGCACCGGTCATCACAAAGAGAATCTTCGACATGGTGAGACCGTAGTCCTGCCCCGCCATAGAAATCCAATAGGCTCCCGCATATGAGGGATAGGAACACCAATGGTTCCGCAGAGTCGGGGCAGACCGTCGGCGCCCCGCTGGACCTGAACCTGCTGCGGACGTTCCTGACCGTGTACCGCACCGGCTCCTTCACCGCCGCCGCCCGTCTGCTCGGCCTGTCCCAGCCCACGGTCACCACCCAGATCCGCACTCTGGAGCGGCAGTTGGGCCGCGAGCTGTTCGAGCGCCGGGCGCGGGGCGTGACCCCGGCGCCCTACGCGGACGAGCTCGCCGCCAGGATCGTGCAGCCCCTGGACTCGCTCGCCATGGTGGCCGGGCCCGCCGGGGGCGCGGACGACGTTCCGGCCGAGCCGGTGCATCTCGCCGGTCCGGCCGAGCTGCTGTCCCGGTGCGTCCTGCCCGGTCTCGCTCCCCTGGTGGACAAAGGGGTACGGCTGCGCATCACGCCGGGTCTGACCGAACCGCTCCTGGACGACTTGCGCGCGGGCCGCCACGACCTGGTGATCGCCACGTTCCGGCCACGCGGCCGCACCCTCACGGCCGTGCCCCTGAACGACGAGGAGTTCGTGCTGGTGGCCTCTCCCACCTGGGCACAGCGGCTGGGCGCACCCGCGTCCGTCGCGGCCGCGGGCGCACTGCACGGCGTCCCGCTCGTCGCCTACGCCGACGATCTGCCCATCGTGCGCCGCTACTGGCGGCACGTCTTCGGCCGACGTCTGGTCCGTCAGCCCGCGGTCACCATGCCGGACCTGAACGCGGTCAAGGCCGCGGTCGCCGGCGGCACCGGCTTCACCGTGCTCCCCCGTTATCTGTGCGTCGAGGAGCTGCGGTCAGGGGCACTGGTCCTCCTCCACGACCCCGAGGACCCGCCCCTCAACACGAGCTTCCTGGTACAGCGGCCCGGCACCTCCGGCAACCCGCACGTGGCGCTGGTCCGCGACCACCTGCTTCAGTCCGCCCGTGACTGGTGACTCTCGTCGACGTCATCCCCTGACGGCGAAGTGCTGAAGGCGCGCGAGCGGGGCATCGCCCTGGGGCACACTCACTCCATGGAGACAGCCGAGTTCATCCACATCCTGGACCGGGAAGGCCTGTTGCTCGCGTCGGCCGCCGAGCAGGCCGGACCGGACGCCAAGGTGCCGACCTGCCCGGACTGGCAGGTGCGGGACCTGTTGAAGCACACGGGGACAGTGCACCGCTGGGCGGCCACGGTCGTGGCCGGGGGACACTCCGACCGCGTCCCCTTTCCCGACCAACCCGAGCTGGACGGTGGGGAGTTGCTCGCCTGGTTTCGCGAGGGACACCGCCTCCTGGTCGACACCCTCGGCTCCGCCGACCCCGGCCTGGAGTGCTTCCAGTTCCTGCCCGCCCCGTCGCCGCTCGCGTTCTGGGCCCGTCGGCAGGCGCACGAGACAGCCGTGCACCGCTTCGACGCGGAGGCGGCCCGCGGCGGCACGCCCGAGGAGCTCGGCCGGGACTTCGCGGCCGACGGCATCGACGAGTTGCTGCGCGGCTTCCACGCCCGCGCGAAGAGCAGGGTCCGCACCGACGAGCCCCGGGTGTTGCGGGTGCGGGCGAGCGACACGGACGGCGCCGTGTGGACCGTACGACTGACGCGGGAACCGCCCGCGGCCGAGTACGGCGATGCGGGGGACGCCGACTGCGAGGTGTCCGGGCCCGCCGCGCGGCTGTATCTGGCGCTGTGGAACCGGCTGCCGTTCCCGCAGGTGACCGGGGACGTGTCGGTCGCCGGCCTGTGGCGGGAGAAGTCCGCCATCGGCTAGGACGGTTCCAACATCCTTGTCAGGACCGCGCGTTGCACCGGCAGGGCATCGCCGTGCAACGCGCGTCCCTTCGATGTGAGGGACACCCGCACGCCCCGCCGGTCCTCCGGGCACATCCCGCGCTCGACGAGTCCGTCCTTCTCCAGCCGGGCGATCAGCCGCGACAGGGCGCTCTGGCTCAGATGGACCCGCTCGGAGATCTCCTGCACGCGGTAGTCGCAGCCGCCGTCGGCCAGGACGTCCAGCACCTCGAAGTCGCTGCCGCACAGGCCGTGTTGATGAAGAGCGCGGTCCAGTTCGCACTGCGTGCGCGCGTGCAGCGCCAGGATGTCCCGCCACTGTTCCGCGAGTTCCCGCTCGGGCTTCTTCGCCGCCATGGGCGGCACCGTAGCAGAGAAGAAGAATTATTGCATCAGAATTAAATGCGTTTGCATTCGATGCACGCGCATGTAGTGTCTTCGGCATGACTTCTCCGCTCACCAACCCCGCGGACCCTTCCTCAGCGGTCCGCTGGACGCCCAGGCTCTGGGGCACCCTGCTGGTGCTGTGCGCCGCGATGTTCCTGGACGCGCTGGACGTGTCGATGGTCGGCGTAGCGCTGCCGTCCATCGGCGCCGACCTGGGCCTTTCCACCTCGACGCTGCAATGGATCGTCAGCGGCTACATCCTCGGCTACGGCGGTCTGCTGCTCCTGGGCGGCCGGGCCGCCGACCTGCTGGGCCGGCGCCAGGTCTTCCTGGTGGCCCTCGGCGTGTTCGCGGTCGCCTCACTGCTCGGCGGCCTCGTCGACTCCGGCCCGCTGCTGATCGCCAGCCGGTTCATCAAGGGCCTCAGCGCGGCCTTCACCGCGCCCGCGGGCCTGTCCATCATCACCACGACGTTCCCGGAGGGCCCGCTGCGCAACCGCGCGCTCTCCATCTACACCACCTGCGCCGCCACCGGCTTCTCCATGGGCCTGGTGCTCTCCGGCCTGCTCACCGAGGCCAGTTGGCGGCTGACCATGCTGCTGCCCGCGCCCATCGCCCTGCTCGCGCTCGTCGCCGGACTCAAGCTGCTGCCACGCAGCACCCGCGAGAAGGACCACAACGGCTACGACATCCCCGGCGCCGTTCTCGGCACCGCCTCGATGCTGCTGCTGGTCTTCACCGTCGTCCAGGCTCCGGAGTCCGGCTGGGCCTCGGCCCGCACCCTGCTGTCCTTCCTCGCCGTGGCCGTACTGCTGACGGTGTTCGTCCTCGTCGAACGGCGTTCGCCGGGTCCGCTGGTCCGGCTCGGTGTGCTGCGCTCCGGCACCCAGATCCGCGCGCAGCTGGGTGCCATGGCCTTCTTCGGCTCGTATGTGGGCTTCCAGTTCCTCGTGACCCTGTACATGCAGTCGCTGCTCGGCTGGTCGGCGCTGCACACCGCGCTCGCCTTCCTGCCCGCGGGCGCGCTGGTGGCGGTGTCCTCGACGAAGGTCGGCTCGATCGTCGACCGGTTCGGCACCCAGCGGTTGATCCCGGCGGGCTTCGCACTGATGGTCGTCGGATACGCGCTGTTCCTGGGAGTCGACCTGAACCCCGGGTACGCCGCCGCGATCCTGCCGTCGATGCTGCTCATCGGCGCCGCCTGCGCACTGGTCTTCCCGTCGCTCAACATCCAGGCCACCAACGGCGTCGAGGACCACGAGCAGGGCATGGTCTCCGGACTGCTCAACACCTCGGTGCAGGTCGGCGGTGCGATCTTCCTGGCCGTCGTGACCGCCGTGGTGACGGCGGGCGCCCCCGAGAACGCCACCCCGCAGGCCGTCCTCGACAGCTACCGCCCCGGCCTCGTCGTGGTCACGGCCATCGCCGCGGCCGGGCTGCTGATCACCCTCACGGGACTGCGCACCCCGCGCCGCCCGCAGCGGTCCGTCGTGGTCGCCAAGTCCCCTGTGCAGGAGGCGGAGCGCGTCGGCGTACGCGACTAGGGCCTGTCCGGCGGATCAGGCCGACTGCAAGCAACGGTGCCTGATCCGTGCAGGTGAGCGGGGTCTGGTGCGTGCAGCTGCAAGGCGGAGGAGGGCGTCGACGCGGAGCGTCGGCAACCGACGACAACGCCGCAGATGCGCGTGCCAGACCCCGCGACGTCGGCATGATCCGCCGGACAGGCCCTAAGGGGACGCCTCCGACACCGTGTGCCCGGCCGAGCTGCTTGCTCCGCCGGGCGCACGGCTGTGAGACTTCAAGGGTGGAGACTTACGGGGGACGCCGGAACCAGGCCGAGCGGGACGCCATCACCGTCGAGATCGGATACGCGCTGTGCAGTGCGCTGTTCGCGGCGGCCGTGCTCTTCGGGGCGGTGGCCGGACCGGCGCTGCTGTTCGAACTGCCGGGAACCGTCGAGAGGTTGCTGCTGCGCGTCGGGCTCACGATCGCGCCCGTGGTCTTCGTCGCCCGGGTGATCAGTGTGCTCGTGCGCTTCCGGCAGAGCAGCCCTCAGCCCAGCCAGCCCGGCCGCACCAACCCCGACTCGTAGGCCAGCACCACCAGTTGGGCGCGGTCGCGGGCGCCGAGCTTGACCATCGTGCGGCTGACGTGGGTCTTGGCGGTGAGGGGGCTGACGACCAGGCGGCGGGCGATCTCCTCGTTGGACATTCCGATGCCGACCAGGGCCATCACCTCCCGTTCCCGCTCGGTGAGCCCGGCGAGGGCGCCTTCGGCCGCGGGTTCCTTCGAGCGGGCCGCGAACTCGGCGATGAGACGGCGGGTCACGCCCGGCGAGAGGAGCGCGTCTCCGTCGACCACCGCCCGTACGGCGCGCAGCAGTTCCTCCGGTTCGGTGTCCTTGACCAGGAAGCCGGAGGCGCCGGAGCGGATCGCCTCGAAGACGTACTCGTCGAGTTCGAAGGTGGTGAGCATGACCACCTTCACGTCCTTGAGCGCGTCGTCCTCCGTGATGCGCCGGGTCGCGGCGAGACCGTCGAGCAGCGGCATCCGGATGTCCATCAGGACGATGTCCGGCCGCAGTTCGCGCACCTGGGCCAGCGCCTCCTCGCCGTCGGAGGCCTCACCGGCCACCTCGATGTCCGGCTGCGCGTCGAGCAGCGCCCGGAAGCCGGCCCGCACGAGTGACTGGTCGTCGGCGAGCAGTACGCGGATCACCGGTCGTCCTCCTTGGCCTTCACCTCGAGCGGCAGTACGGCGAGCACCCGGAACCCTCCGTCGGGACGCGGGCCCGCCTCGATCGTGCCACCGAGTGCGGCGGCCCGCTCCCGCATTCCGGCCAGACCGTTGCCGCTGCCGCCCGCGTCGGTGCCGGTCGCGGGACCGTCGTCGTCGATACGCAGCCGTAGCGCCTCGCCGTCGTGTTCGAGCCGCACCCGTGCGTGCCGCGATCCCGAGTGCCGTACGACGTTGGTGAGCGCCTCCTGGACGATGCGGAAGGCGGCGAGGTCCGCGCCGGGAGGCAGACCCGGCGCCGATCCCTCCAGCTCGACCGTGAGGCCCGCGCCCGCCGCCTGGGACACCAGCTCGGGCAGCCGGTCGAGGCCGGGCGCGGGGGCGCGCGGCGCGTCACCCGGCGTGCGCAGCGTGTCGAGCACCTGGCGCACCTCGCCGAGCGCCTCCTTGCTGGCGGCTTTGATGGTGGTGAGCGCGGTGCGGGCCTGTTCGGGGTCGGTGTCGAGAAGTGCGAGGCCGACGCCGGCCTGGACGTTGATGACGGAGATGCTGTGCGCGAGCACGTCGTGCAGCTCACGGGCGATCCGCAGCCGCTCCTCGTCGGCGCGGCGCTGTGCGGCCCGGGCCCGCTCGGCGCGGTCCCTGGCCCACTGTTCGCGCCGGGTCCGGGCCAGCTCCGAGAGGGCGACGATCGCGACGACCCAGGCGGCGATCACCCCCTCCTGCCCCCAGGGGGCGGCCGGATCCCCGGAGGGCGGCAGCCACTGGTAGAGCCAGTGGGCCACCAGGACGTGTCCGGCCCAGAGCATCCCGAGCGCGGCCCAGGCGGCCTTGCGGTGCCCGGCCACGATGGCGTTGAAGCAGGCGAGGGCGACGGCGAGGAACACGGGCCCGTACGGATACCCGGCCCCCAGGTAGACCATCGCGGCAGCCGCCGTACCGAAGACGACGAGCACCGGCTGCCGGTGCCGCCACAAGAGCAGCCCGGCGCCGATCACCAGCAGCACCCGTGCGAACACATCGAGCGGGGCCCGCTCCCCGACCTGCTGCTGGGCCGCGTAGTTCGACCCCCCGAGCACGAAGAACGTGAGCAGCAGGGTGGACGGCCACGGCCACCGGGCCGCCCTGCCCTCATCACCCGAGCGCTTCCACCACGGCGGCCCCTGCCGCCACCACCGCGGCGGACCGCCCCCGCGTACGCGCTGCTCACCGTCCATGACAGCCACGCTAGACGCCACCCGCCGGCCGAGGCGTCACCCGAGCGTGGCGATCACACGTACTCCCGACGAAGTACGTCGGCCTCCTTGACACGCAGGCGGCGCGGCGGGCGCGGCGCCCACCCGTCACGCCAGCCCCACGCCCCGCGCCAGTTGCGTCACCGCATGCCGGAAGAACCGTTCGCGGTCCTCCACCACCCGGTTGAACTGGCCGAACAGCTCGAACCCGATCAGGCCGAACAGCTGGGCCCAGGCGGCGACGAGTGCGGTGACGACCTCGGGTGGGAGGTCGGGAGCGAGGTCGGCGGCGATGCGTTCGGCCTCGGGGCGCAGTTCGTCGGCGAGTGCTGGCCCGGTCAGGCCGGGGCCGCGGTGCGCATCGCGGGTGATGCCGATGAGGAGGAGACCCACGCGGGAGGCGGCCGGGACCGTCGTCTGCGGTGCGGTGTAGCCGGGGATCGGGGATCCGTAGATCAGGGCGTACTCGTGGGGATGTGCGAGCGCCCACCCGCGTGCCGCCTCGCACACCGTCACCCAGCGTTCCATGGGTCCCGCCTGCGCTACGGCCGCGTGCGCGTGCTCCGCGCTCTCGCCCAGCGAGTCGTAGGCGTCGATGATGAGAGCGGTCAGGAGGTCGTCGCGGCTGGCGAAGTAGCGGTAGAGGGCGGAGGAGACCATGCCGAGCTCACGGGCCACGGCCCGCAGCGAGAGCTTGGCGGCGCCTTCCGCGGCGAGCTGTCTGCGCGCCTCGTCCTTGATGGTGGCGGTGACCTCGATCCGGGCTCGGGCGCGGGCGCCTTGTGCTGTACTCATGGGCTTCAGTCTCCCACGAAATGAGAGCGGTGCACACAAACGAGAGCACCGCTCTTGCCGTGACGCCCCACCCCGTGCCAGACTGAACACCGGAGGAGAGCAGTGCTCACAAAAGAGAGCAACGCTCTCCCGAATCTTGGGGGTCACATGTCCACGCACGTCCAGAAGCCCGGCTGGTTCACGGTCAACGTCCTCAACCGCACGGTGGCCTTTCTGACCCGTCGTGGGCTCAGCGTCTGGGGCTCACGCGTCCTGGCCGTCCGCGGCCGCAAGAGCGGCGAGTGGCGCACCACCCCGGTGAATCTGATGACCGTGGACGGCGAGCAGTATCTGGTCGCCCCGCGCGGCCACGTCCAGTGGACGCACAACATGCGTGCGGCCGGCGGCGGCGAGCTGCACCTGGGCAAGAGGGTGGACGCCTTCACCGCCACCGAGGTCGCCGACGACGAGAAGGTCCCGCTCCTGCGCGCCTATCTCAAGCGCTGGAAGGCCGAGGTCGGCGTCTTCTTCAACGGCGTCGGTCCCGACTCCCCCGACGCCGACCTGCTCCGCATCGCCCCCGACCACCCCGTCTTCCACGTCACGCTCACGAAGTGACCTCGCCGGCCGCGGGTCGCTCGGGACGCGGGTCCAGCGCGGCCAGCGCCCGCTGGGCCATCGGCCGGCCCCGGACGAGCTCGCCCAGCGAGGTCGAACCCTGGGTGATCTCCCTGAACGCGTTCCACGCGGGCCGGAAGCCCGTCAGCGCGGCGTGGAACAGGCCGGGACGGCGCTCGAACGCGGTCAGCATCCGCTTGCCGACGCTCATCTCCACACCGAGGCCCGCCTTGACGGCGAACGCGTAGTTCAGCGCCTGGCGCCGGGTGTCCACCGCGTCGTGGGCCTCGGCGATCCGCACCGCCCACTCCCCCGCGAGCCGCCCGGAGCGCAGCGCGAAGGAAATGCCCTCGCGGGTCCACGGCTCGAGCAGCCCCGCCGCGTCACCGCACACCAGCACCCGTCCGCGCGAGAGCGGCGAGTCCTCGGCACGGCAGCGGGTCAGGTGGCCGGAGGAGATGCTGGGTTCGAACCCGGCGAGACCGAGCCGACCGATGAAGTCCTCCAAGTACCGCTTGGTGGCCGCGCCTTCACCGCGCGCCGAGATCACCCCAACCGTCAGGGTGTCCCCCTTGGGGAAGACCCAGCCGTAACTGCCGGGCATCGGGCCCCAGTCGATGAGCACCCGCCCCTTCCAGTCCTCGGCGACGGTCTCCGGCACCGGGATCTCCGCCTCCAGGCCGAGGTCCACCTGGTCGAGCTTCACCCCGACATGCGCTCCTATCCGGCTGGCGCTGCCGTCGGCCCCGACGACCGCCCGCGCGAGCAGTGTCTCGCCGCCCTGGAGGACCACGGCGACCGTACGTCGGTCGGGCACCGACGAGCCGTGCTGCTCGACGCGCTGGACGGTGACGCCCGTGCGCAGCTCGGCGCCGGCCTTCTGCGCGTGCTCGACGAGCTGCTGGTCGAACTCGGGCCGGTTGATCAGCCCGAACAGCATCTGCTTGGAGCGCCGGGTCCGCGTGAAGCGGCCGTTGTTCGAGAACGTGACCGCGTGCACCCGGTCCCGGAACGGCAGCTCGAAGCCGGGCGGCAACGAGTCCCGCGAGGGACCGATGATGCCGCCGCCGCACGTCTTGTACCGCGGCAGCTCGGCCTTCTCCAGCAACAGCACACGCCGTCCGGCCACCGCCGCCGCGTAGGCGGCCGAGGCCCCCGCGGGTCCCGCGCCCACCACGACGACGTCCCACACCCGCTGTCCGTCGTCCTGCACGCCGTCCGCCGAAGAGTCGTCCGCCGAGGGGCCGTCCGCCGCGGAGTCGCCCGCCGAAGGGTCGCCCGCCGAAGTGTTCTCGCTGCTCACGATGGTCTGCTGCTCCCGATCAAGCCATTGCCGCACCTGTCCCCCGCATCCTACGGCGGGCCCGCCCACAGACCACTGTGGGAGGATCTACGGCACTCACAGATACAACGTCGCACCCACAAGGAGCGTGCCCATGTCGTCGAATCCGGTCGCCGAGACCGTCGCCTCGCTGATGCCCAGGGCGCGGGCGGAGCTCACCGAACTGGTGGCGTTCAAGTCGGTGGCGGACTTCGACCAGTTCCCGAAGAGCGAGAGCGAGGCCGCCGCCCGCTGGGTCGCGGACGCGCTCACCGCCGAGGGATTCCAGGACCTGGCGCTGCTCGACACCCCGGACGGCACACAGTCCGTGTACGGCTACCTGCCCGGCCCCGCGGGCGCGAAGACGGTCCTGCTCTACGCCCACTACGACGTGCAGCCGCCGCTGGACGAGGCCGGCTGGACGACCCCGCCCTTCGAACTGACCGAGCGCGACGGCCGCTGGTACGGGCGCGGAGCCGCCGACTGCAAGGGCGGCGTGCTCATGCACCTGCTCGCGCTGCGCGCCCTGAAGGCCAACGGCGGGGTCCCGGTCCACGTCAAGTTCATCGCCGAGGGCTCGGAGGAGCAGGGCACGGGCGGCCTGGAGCGGTACGCCGAGGAACATCCCGCGCTCCTGGAGGCGGACACCATCGTCATCGGCGACGCGGGCAACTTCCGCGCCGGACTGCCGACGGTCACCGCCACCCTGCGCGGCATGACCATGCTCCGCGTCCAGGTCGACACGCTGGAGGGCAACCTCCACTCGGGCCAGTTCGGCGGCGCCGCCCCCGACGCGCTGGCCGCACTGATCCGCGTACTGGACTCGCTGCGCGGGAAGGACGGCACGACGACGATCGACGGGCTCACCCCGGACGCGTCCTGGGACGGCCTGCAGTACGACGAGGAGCAGTTCCGGGCGGACGCCAAGGTCCTGGACGGCGTCGAGCTGATCGGTGACGGCACGGTCGCCGACCGCATCTGGGCCCGCCCGGCCGTGACGGTCCTCGGCATCGACTGCCCGCCGGTCGTCGGCGCCACCCCATCGGTCCAGGCGAGCGCCCGTGCGCTGGTCAGCCTGCGGGTACCGCCGGGCATCGACGCGGCCGAGGCGACCAAGCTGCTCCAGGCGCACCTGGAGACGCACACGCCGTGGGGCGCGCGCGTGCGCACCGAGCAGATCGGCCAGGGCCAGCCGTTCCGCGCGGACACCACCAGCCCGGCGTACGCGGCCATGGCCGACGCGATGGCGGTGGCCTACCCGGGCCAGGAGATGCAGTACGCAGGCCAGGGCGGCTCCATCCCCCTGTGCAACACCCTCGCGGCGCTCTACCCGCACGCCGAGATCCTCCTCATCGGCCTGAGCGAGCCCGAGGCTCAGATCCACGCCGTGAACGAGAGCGTCTCCCCCCAGGAACTGGAGCGCCTGTCGGTGGCGGAGGCCCTGTTCCTGCGCAACTACGCGGCGAGCTGATCCGACGGCTCTGCTGTCCGCAGAAGGCCCTCGTCGACGAACGGGGGCCTTTCTACGGTCGTCCCATGGACGTCATCGAGCTGCTCCCGCACCTCCACCTCCTGCGCTTCCCGGTCGGCCAGGCCTATCTCTGGCGCGACGGCGACGAGTCGACCCTGATCGACGCCGGCCCGGCCGGATCCGCCGCGTCGATCGCCGCCTGTCTGCAAGGGCGCCTACGACGGGTCGTGCTCACGCACTTCCACGAGGACCATGTCGGCGGGGCGGGCGAGTTGGCCGCTCTGACCGGCGCCGAGGTGCTGGCACACCACCTGGACGCGCCCGTCGTACGGGGTGAAGTCCTTGGCCCGTCCCCTGTGTTCGAGGACTGGGAACGCCCTCTGCACGCGGAAGCCCTACGACACCTGCCGCGGGGCGAGTTCATGAGGCCGTCGCAGCTCACCGAGCTGTCCGACGGTGACGTCCTCGACGTCGGCGGCGGGGCCAGGGTCGTCCACGTGCCCGGCCATACACCCGGCAGCGTCGCGCTCCATCTCCCGGAGCACAGGGTGCTGTTCACGGGGGACGCGGTGGCCGCCTCGCCGTTCGACGGAAAGGTGATGCTGGGCGTGTTCAACGTCGACCGCGCCCAAGCCCTGAACTCCTTCGCGAAGTTGGCAGCACTCGGCGCGAACATCGCGTGCTTCGGTCACGGGGACCCCATCATGGGGCCATGGTCTCCCCCGCACGCCTGAGCACCCACGCCGACACCGCCACCTCCCTCGCCCTCCTGAGCGACCGCGACCTCACCGACCTCATGGCGTCCGGCACCCCCGCGGGCACCGGAATCGGTGGCCGCGCGACGCTGCTGGAGGTGGACGGCGTACGGGTCTTCGTCAAGCAGGTGCCGCTCACCGACATCGAGCTCGAGCCTGACAACGTCCGATCCACCGCGAACCTCTTCGACCTGCCGCCCCACCTCCACTACGGCATCGGCGCGATCGGCAGCCCCGGCTTCGGCGCCTGGCGTGAGCTGGCCGTGCACGAGATGACGACCGACTGGGTGCGCTCGGGCAGTTTTCCGGGCTTCCCGCTGCTGCACCACTGGCGGGTGCTGCCCGGCATCCCGCAGCCGTTGCCCGAGGCACTCGCCGACGTGGAGCGGGCGGTGGCCTACTGGGGAGGTTCACCAGGCCTCAGAGAGCGCGTCGAGGCCCTGCGCACGGCGTCCGCGAGCCTGACCCTGTTCCTGGAGTACGTGCCGCACACCCTCCACGACTGGTTCTCCGCCCAACTGCGCACGCACAACGCCGAGTTGGCCTGCGTCCTCGTGGAGCAGGGCCTCGAAGCCGTCACCGGCTTCCTCCGCGAGCAGCGGCACCTCATCCACTTCGACGCCCACTTCGGCAATATCCTCACCGACGGGCACCGGCTCTACCTCACCGACTACGGACTGTCCCTGTCCAGCCGCTTCCAACTCTCGGCGCAGGAACGCGACTTCGAGACCCGCCACCACCGCTACGACCGCGCCTACGCCCTCTCCTACCTGGTGCACTGGCTGGTCGTGGACCAGTACGGCCTCGCCAGGGACGAACGCGAGGACTTCATCCGCACGTGCGCCGACGGCAACCGCCCCGAGGGAATCCCCGAGGCCGCCGCCGCGCTCATCTCACGCCATGCCCGACTGGCGGCCGTGGTGGGCGACTTCAACCGCCGGCTGGAACAGGAGAGCAGGCTCACCCCCTACCCTCACGACGAAGTCGACGCGCTGTCCCCCGACGCGGTCAGCGCCGGATCGAGCACGATGTCCTCCTCGCGGGCCTCGACGCTCGGCTCCTCCGGGAAGTGACAGGCAGTCAGGTGACCTTCCGCGTTTCCTGCCACCCGCACCAGCGGTGGCTCCTCGGTCGCGCACCTGTCCTGGGCCTTCCAGCAGCGGGTACGGAAGCGGCAGCCGGACGGTGGGTCCACCGGCGAGGGCACGTCCCCGGCGAGCCGGATGCGCTCGCGTCGGCGGACGCCGTCCGGATCGGCCTCGGGCACCGCGGACAGCAGTGCGTGGGTGTAGGGGTGCCTCGGCCGCGTGTACAGCGTCTGCCGGTCGGCGACCTCGATGATCTTGCCGAGGTACATCACCGCGACGCGCTCGCAGAAGTGCCGTACGACAGCGAGGTCATGGGCGATGAAGACGAACGCGATGCCGAGCTCCCGCTGGAGGTCCTGGAGCAGGTTGACGATCTGCGCCTGGATGGAGACGTCCAGCGCCGACACCGGTTCGTCGGCCACGATGAGCTTGGGCCGCAGCGCGAGGGCGCGGGCGATCCCGATGCGCTGGCGCTGGCCGCCGGAGAACTCGTTGGGGTAGCGGTTGTAGTGCTCGGGGCTGAGGCCGACCGTCTCCAGCAGTTCCTGGGCGCGTTTCTTGTGGCCCTGCGGCGGGTTGATGCCGTTGAGCCGCATCGGCGTCTCGACGATCGTGCCGACCGTGTGCCGGGGGTTCAGTGAGGAGTACGGGTCCTGGAAGATCATCTGGAGGTTCCGGCGAGCCTCCTTCATCCGGTTCTCCGGGGTGTGGGAGATGTCCTCGCCGTCGAACACGACCTTCCCGGCCGTGGGTTCCAGCAGCCGGGTGATCAGGCGGCCCGTCGTCGACTTGCCGCAGCCGGACTCGCCGACCAGACCGAGCGACTGGCCCGCGCCGACCGTGAAGTCGATGCCGTCGACGGCGTGCACGGCGCCGATCTGCCGCTGGAAGACGATGCCGTGGCGGATCGGGAAGTGCTTGGTGAGGCCGCTGACGTCGAGCAGGTGCTCCCCGGCTGCGGGCTGAGTGGTGCTCACGGCATGCTCCTGTTCGTCCGCCGCGGTCACTGCGCGGTCCCGGCGGCCGTGCGCACGCGGATCTCTTGCCTGGTCTCGGGGGTGAGGTGGCAGGCGGCGAGGTGCCGGCCGGTGCCGGGGACGGCCACCAGTTCGGGCCGCTCCGTCGCGCAACGCCCCTCCGGCACCCAACCCTTGTAGGTGCAGCGGGGGTGGAAGGCGCAGCCTCCGGGAGGGTTGATGAGGCTGGGCGGTGACCCGGCGATCGGGTTCAGGCGCCGTTCGACGTCCCCGGTGATCTGCGGCATGGACTCCAACAGCCCCCAGGTGTAGGGGTGCTGGGGTTCCTTGAGCACGTCGTGCACGGTGCCGTACTCGATACGGCGGCCGCCGTACATCACCAGGATGTCGTCGGCGATGTCGGCCACCACGCCGAGGTCGTGGGTGATGAGGATGACCGCGGAGCCGAACTCCTCCTGGAGATCGCGGATCAGGTCCAGGATCTGTGCCTGGACGGTGACGTCCAGGGCCGTCGTCGGCTCGTCGGCGATGAGCAGTTCGGGGTCGCAGACCAGGGCCATGGCGATCATGGCGCGCTGGCGCATGCCGCCGGAGAACTGATGGGGATAGTCCCGGACCCGGAGTTGGGGCTGCGGGATGCCGACCCGTTTCAGCATCTCCACGGCACGCTCCCGGGCCTCCTTCTTCGAGACCCTGTGGTGGACCCGGTAGGCCTCGGCGATCTGGGCGCCGACGGTGAAGTAGGGGTGCAGGGCGGACAGCGGGTCCTGGAAGATCATGGAGACGGTCCGGCCGCGCAGCGCGCGCATGTCGTGCTCCGGGAGGGCGACCAGGTCCCTGCCGTCCAGCCGGATCTCCCCGGAGACGACCGCGCGCGTGCCCTTGTGCAGCCCGAGCAGGGCCAGCGAGGTGACCGACTTCCCCGAGCCGGACTCGCCGACGATGCCGAGGGTGCTGCCCTTGTCCAGGGTGAAGGAGACTCCGTCGACGGACTTGACGATCCCGTCCTCGGTCGGGAAGTGCACGCGCAGGTCCCGTACGTCGAGGAAGGGGGCGGCCGCGGGATCGACGTCCGCCGGTTGCGGTGAGGTCTGGAGGGACACGGGGTTTTCCTTGCTGCGGTGAGGGGGCTCAGGCGAGGCGGACACGGGGGTCGACGAGGCCGTAGACCAGGTCGACGACGACGTTGGCGAGCACGACGAAGGTGGCCGCGAAGAGCGTGGTGCCGAGGATGACCGGCAGGTCGGAGTTCTGCACCGAGTCGACCGCGAGCTTGCCGATGCCGTTGATGCCGAACACCGACTCGGTGATGACCGCGGAGCCGCCGATCAGCGAGCCGACGTCCATGCCGAAGATGGTGAGGATCGGGGTGATGGCGGCCCGCAGGCCGTGCTTGAGGACGACCTTGCCGCTGGACAGGCCCTTGGCCCGGGCGGTGCGCATGTAGTCCTCGGCGAAGACCTCCAGCATGGAGGAGCGGGTGAGCCGGGTGTACAGCGCGAGGTAGACGATGACCAGGGTGGCCCACGGCAGGATCAGGCCCTCGAACCAGGCGCTCGGGTCCTGGGTGATCGGGGTGTAGCCGGAGGCGGGCAGGATCTGCCACTTGTCGACGAACAGGTAGAGCAGCAGCAGCCCGACGAAGTAGATCTGCACGGAGACACCGAGCAGGGCGAGTCCCACCGCCGCCTTGTCGGCGGCCTTGCCCCGGCGGACGGCGGCGAGCGTGCCGAGGCCGACGCCCAGGATCAGGAAGAACACCGCGGCGCCGAGTCCGAGCGAGAGGTCCGCGGGGAAGTCGCCCAGCAGGGTACTGAGGACGGGGGTGTCGGTCTGGAAGGAGATGCCGAGGCAGGGCGCGCCGCAGTGCACACGCAGGCTCTGGTCTCCGTAGTCACGGCCGGCGAAGAGGCCCTTGAAGAACTCCCAGAACTGGGTGAGGAAGCTCTTGTCGAGCCCGAGCGAATGCTTGATCTCGGTCAGCCGGGAGGGCGAGCAGGTCTTGCCGCAGGCCAGGAGTGCGGGATCGGACGGCAGCGCGAAGAAGATCACGAAGGTGATCACGGTGATCACCAGCAGGATCGCGGCCGCTGCCAGCAGGCGCCGGATGAGGTAACGAACCATGTCGTGCTGGACCCTGACGTGAGAGGGGGTGCCCGCCGGCCGGGGACCGCCGGCGGGCCGAGGAGGAGTGCGTCAGCTCTTGACGTACACGTGGACGAGGCTGGGCTCGGCGAGGATGGGGTCCGGGATGACCCCGCCGACCTTGGAGCCCGCCAGTTCGCTGAAGTTCATGTACATCAGCGGGACCACGGCGGCGTCCTTCATGATCTGCTCGTCCAGGGCGCCGTAGGCGGCGTCGGCCTGCTTGACGTCGGTCATCTTGGCGATCTTGTCGATCTGCGCGTTGACCGCGGGGTCGTTCAGGTACGACAGGTCCTGGTTGGACTGCGGCAGCTTGGCGATCTGCCGTCCGTCGAAGAGCACGGGCAGCACGGTGGAGGCGTTCGGCCAGTCGGCGATCCAGTCGCCCCAGGTCAGGTCGTACTGGTTCTTCACGTTGTCGATCGTGCTGAAGTAATTCGCCGCGTCGATCGGCGTGATGTTCACGGTGACACCGATCTTCGCGAGCGAGGTCTTCACCGCGTCGGCGAAGTGCTCCTGGGTCGTGGTGTTCTCCACCGCCAGCGACATGGTGAGCTTGGGGTTGCCGGCCTGCTTCATCAGCGCCTGGGCCTTGGTGAGGTCGCCCGCGGGGTTGGTGCTGTAGAGGTTGGACTTCCGGTAGCCGCCGATACCGGGGCTGAGCATGGTGCTCGCGTAGCCGCCGTACGCCGAGCCGCCGAACGCGCCGCGGACGGTGGTCTTGTCGATCGCGTCCTCGATGGCCTGACGGACCTTCAGGTCCTTGACCCGGGTGGTGTTGATCGCGAGGTAGTTGATGCCCGGTGCCGGGATGTTGTAGAGGCGCGACTTCAGGGAGGGGTCACTGGAGATCGTCGTCAGGTCGGAGCCCGCGATCGGCCACTGCATGATCGAGGTCTGGGCGGTGCCGGCGTCGGACTTGATCTGCTGGTCGATCGCCGACTGGTCCTGACCGAGCTTCACGTCGATCTCGTTGACGTTCTGCTGCCGGATCGGGTCGGTCGACTGCTTCCAGTGCGTGTTCCTGACGAGGACGACTTCCTTGTTCTTGGTGTACGACTTGATCATGTACGGCCCGTCGGACCAGACGTGTGTGTCGTACGTGGCCCCCGTGTCATGGGCCTTGGGCACCCCGGACCAGCCCGGCATGGCGGTCGTCTCGTTGAAGTCCGCGACGGGCTGGCCGAGATGGAACACGATCGTGGACGCGTCGGGCGTCTGGATGGAGGCGAGCTCCTTGCCCGAGTAGGGCCCCTTGTAGGAGGAGCCGCCGACCAGCCACTGACTGGCGTACGGCGGACCGCCGTTGATGTCGGGCGAGAAGGTCCGCTCGACG
Organism: Streptomyces sp. NPDC050759; assembly: GCF_044456945.1. NCBI lineage: Bacteria > Bacillati > Actinomycetota > Actinomycetes > Kitasatosporales > Streptomycetaceae > Streptomyces > Streptomyces sp. NPDC050759. Next base: position 363,191 of record NZ_JBITGI010000010.1, read on the forward strand.
CCGTACTTGACGTCCTGCGCGGTGACCGCCGTGCCGTCCTGCCAGGTGACGCCCTTGCGCAGGTGGAAGGTCCACACCGTGTCGCCCTTGCTGGGCGTTCCCGTGTCGGTGGCCAGGTCGCCGACGAGCCTGGGCTGGGAGCCGGCCTCGTCCCAGCCGGTCAGGGTGCGCACGAGCTCCTGGTCCATGCTCGAACCCTCGGTCGTGTAGACGCGCTGCGGGTCGAGGTGGTCGAAGTCGGCGTGGTCGAGGACGGTCAGCGTGCCGCCCTTGGTCGGGGAACCGCTGCCGGTGGTGCTGGAGGAGCCCCCGCATGCGGTGGCCCCCAGGGCGATCGCCACGGCGGTGGCCGCGAGCGCGATCGTGCGCCTTCTGCGCGTCATTGGGTAACACTCCGTTTCTTTTACGGCTCGGCGGTGCGACCCGAGTGGGGGCGTGCACGCCGGTGTTGAGGGGACCGCGTCAGCTTCGGGCCGCGCGGGGATCGAGGGCGTCCCGGACTCCGTCTCCGAGGAGGTTGAGCCCGAGGACGAGGACCAGGAGCAGGACGCCGGGGACGAACAGGTACATCGGGTCCTGGAGGAAGTACTGGGAGGCGTCCGACAGCAGCGCCCCCCAGTCCGGGTTGGGCGGGATGACACCCACGCCGAGGTACGACAGGGCCGCCTCGGTGGTGATGTTCTGCGGGACGGCCAGCGCGAAGGAGATCAGGACCGGCGCCCACAGGTTCGGCAGCAGCTGGCGGAAGAGAATGTGCCACCGGCCGGCGCTCATGATCCGCGCGGCGTCGACGAACTCCCGTTCCCGCAGCGACAGGACCTGCCCGCGCACCAGCCGGGCGGTGTAGGCCCAGGCGAACACCGCGATGTTGAGGACGAGGACCAGCAGCCGGAGGTTCTCGTCGGTGCCGCCGTGGCTGTTGGTCTGCATCGCGTTCTGGATGACCGGGGTCAGCGCGATGATGAACAGCAGCTGCGGGAAGGCCAGCATCACGTCCATGATCCGCGACAGCACGGAGTCGACCCAGCCTCCGGAGTACCCCGCCGCGAGGCCCGCCACGACACCGACGACGGTGGACAGCACGGCCGAGGCGAAGCCGACGAGGAGCGAGGTGCGCAGGCCGTAGACGATGCGGGCGAACAGGTCGTAGCCCGTGCCCGGTTCGACCCCCAGCAGGTGCGTGAGGCCGATGCCGCCCAGCGCGCCGCGCGGGAAGTTGCCGGTGTCCGGGTCGATCGCCTTGCCGTCGGGGGTGATCGGCCCCCATCCGGTGATCGCCGTCAGGACCGGAGCCAGCAGCGCGACCAGGATGAACAGGACCGTGATCACGAACGCGACCAGGGTGACCTTGTCCCGTCTGATGCGCCGCCAGGCCATCCGGGCGGGCGAGCGACCGGTGATGACCGTGCCGTCGCTCCGCGGTTGCGGCGACGGTTCACCGGCTTGCGTGGTGCCGGTGTCGGCGGGCATCGGCTGCTGTTGCGTCGTCATCGTGCGGACGTCCCGGGTAGGTGCTGGGCTGGCGCGGAGTTTTCGCCGTCGCCGGCGGACAGGGTCTCGTCATGGGGCTGTTGGCCCACTGGGGGAAACTGAGCGGACTGTCGCAACACGCCGAGAGGCCGGTCAAGGCGGAAAATGACCGAAAAGGGGATTGTTTGCGCTCGTTGCCAAGAGTTGACGAGGGCGGGAAGTCTCGTTAGCTCTGACATGGAGGTATCGCGACGATTCCCTTGGCGGGTTCTCGCCCTCCGCTTGCCTGAGTCGAACATTCCTCGAACATGGCGAAGCCCCGTCGGCACCGCATGCCGACGGGGCCTGCCCGGACGTCAGCCGATCGGAACCCCGGCCTCCAGGTACAGCGCGGCACCGCGTTCCCGGGCCCGCAGCGCCCACCGCAGCCGCTCGTAACGCACCGGCGGCAACAGCTCGGCGGCCTCCTCCTCGCTGGCGAAACACCAGCCGCGCAGCTCGGGACCGGGGAGCAGAACGGCCCCCGCCCGGGCGGAGTCGAGCCGGCCGCCGTCGAAGAGGAGGCGCAGTCCGCCGTATCCGGGAGGCGCGGGCGGTTCCCAGTCGACGACGAGGAGACGCGGTACGTCCTCCAGCTGGATGCCGGTCTCCTCGGCGACCTCGCGCACACCGGCCCGGGCAGGCGCCTCGCCGGGCTCGACGACACCGCCGGGGAACTCCCAGCCGGCCTTGTAGGTGGGGTCGACGAGCAGCACCCGGTCGTGCTCGTCGAAGAGGAGGACACCGGCGGCCACGGTCTCGGCGGTGGGCTCGGGGGTCTGCACGATGTCGCACACCGGCACGGTCCCGGCGCCGAGGTCCTCGGCGATGCGGGCGGCCGTCTCGTACGGGGTGAGCGCGCCGGTGTCGATCAGGTGGGCGTCGGCGGTGAGCCAGGAGGCGAGGGCGGCCCGGTAGGGCTCGATGTGGTCGTACGCCCAATGCCCCCGCCCCATCTCGCCGGGCGGCAGGGTCGGCGGGGTCTCCCGCCCGGCTATTCGCTCGCGCAGGATCGTTTCCGCCGGAGCGAGGAGCACATGCCGGACGGCGATCCGGCGGGCGGCGAGGCCGCCGAAGATCTCGTCGCGGTACTCCTGGCGCAGCAGGGTCATGGGGACCACGAGGGTCCCGCCGAGCTCGGCGAGCATCGCGGCCGCCGTGTCGATCACCAGACGTCGCCAGATCGGCAGGTCCTGGAAGTCGCCGACCTCGGTGAGGTGCTTGGGCGGCAGCAGACGTACGACCGCCGCGCCGATGTCCTCGGGGTCGAAGAGCGTGCTGTTCGGGATCAGTTCGATCAGTTCCCGTGCGGCGGTGGTCTTCCCCGCACCGAACGCGCCGTTGATCCAGACGATCACGGACTCCCCCTCTTCTGTTTGGCCCCCTGAGGCTTGCCCGCTCCACCCTGCCACGGAAACCAGCCGCAGATGAGGGCGCACAAACGCGGCACCGGGGCCCCTCGTCCGAAGGGGCCCCGGTGCCGCGGCGCGCGCAGGCCTCGTCAGCCGTTCCCCCCGAGGGCGGACCCGTCCACACCGTCCAGACTGTCGCTGGCGACGGTGTGGTCGAGGCTGCTGAGGGTCTTGTCGACGTCGACGCGGTCGAGCTCCTCACCCACGGCGTGCGAGGGAGTGACCGCCGCGACGACGAAGCCGGTGGCGAGGGAGGCGATGGCGAGCATGCTGCGCTTCTTCATGGCCTGATCAACGTCGCCGGACGGAATGGGTCACGCCCCCGTACGCCGTGCCGCTCTCTTCCACCACAGTCCAACACGTCCTACCTTTAACCCACACCGGATGACGCGTACATGCCGTCATCGCACCTTCTGCCGGTTCGGAGGAACGTAACGATGCGTCACCTTCACACCCGCACAACCCGCCGAAGGATGGTCACGGCACTCACCGTGCTGCTGTTCGCGGTGCCCGGGGCTCCCGCGGTCGCGGACGAGGAGAGGCCGGCGTCACCCGCCCTGGCCGACGGCCTGGCCCTCACCCCGCCCATGGGCTTCAACAACTGGAACTCCACCCACTGCCGGGCCGAGTTCAACGAGTCCATGGTCAAGGGGATCGCGGACATCTTCGTCGAGAAGGGCCTCAAGGACGCCGGGTACCAGTACGTCAACCTCGACGACTGCTGGGCGCTGCCGGACCGGGACGCGGACGGCAAGCTCGTCCCGGACCCGGCCCGCTTCCCGAACGGGATCAAGGCCGTCGCCGACTATGTGCACTCCAAGGGCCTCAAGCTCGGCATCTACACCAGCGCGGGCACGAAGACGTGCAGCAGCGTCGGCTTCCCGGGCGCGCTGGGCCACGAGTACAGCGACGCCCAGCAGTTCGCCGACTGGGGCGTCGACTACCTCAAGTACGACAACTGCAACAACCAGGGCGTGGACGCCAAGCTGCGTTACACGACCATGCGCGACGCTCTCAAGGCGACCGGCAGACCCATCGTCTACAGCATCTGCGAGTGGGGCCAGAACAAGCCCTGGGAGTGGGCCGCGGACGTCGGACACCTGTGGCGCACCACCGGGGACATCAGCGACACCTGGGGCTCGATGCTGTCGATCCTCAAGCAGAACCTGCCGCTGGCGCCCCACGCGGGCCCCGGCCACTGGAACGACCCCGACATGCTGGAGGTCGGCAACGGCGGCATGACGGCCACCGAGTACCGCTCGCACTTCTCGATGTGGTCGGTCATGGCGGCCCCCCTCCTCATCGGCAGCGACCTGCGCACGGCCTCCGACGAGACCTTCGAGATCCTCGGCAACAAGGAGGTCATCGCCGTCGACCAGGACCCGCTGGGCAAGCAGGGATCCGTCATCTCCTCCGAGGGCGGACGCTGGGTCGTCGCCAAGGAGATGAAGGACGGCAGCCGCGCGGTCGCCCTGTTCAACGAGACGGGCAGCCCGCAGCGCATCGCCACCACCGCCGCGGCCGTCGGCCTGCCCGACGCCGACGCGTACACCCTGCGCGACCTGTGGCAGCACAAGAGCTACAACACCGCGGGCACGATCTCGGCGACCGTCCCGGCGCACGGAACGGTCCTCGTACGGGTCTTCGCCGACCGCAGGTGGAACCAGCACCCGCCCGCCGTCGAACTCGGCCTGGACGGCAGTCCGTTGGTCCAGGCCGGCACGCGGGCCGCGTTGACGACGACCGTCACCGACCTGGGACGCACCCCGGCCGGGCAGGTCTCCGTACGGCTGTCCGGCCCCGAGGGCTGGGCCCTGAAGCCGACCTCGCCGACCACCTCCAAGACCCTGTCCACGGGCCGCTCGCTGCGCACGACGTGGACGCTCACCGCTCCAGAGGGGACGCCGACGGGGTCGTACGACCTGACGCTCAGGGCGAGTTACCGCTCACCGGCCGGTGTCCGGGTCGAGACCGTGCTGCCGTTCACCGCGACCGTGGTGGTGCCGCCGCCGACGGGGACCTCGGCACTCGGTGACCTTCCGTGGCTGTCGGCCGCCAACGGCTACGGTCCCGTGGAACGCAACACCAGCAACGGGGAGAGCGCCGCAGGCGACGGTCATCCGATCACCCTGGGCGGGGTGGTGTACGCCAAGGGGCTCGGGGTGCACGCGGAGAGCGCCGTCGAGTACTACACGGGCGCGGCCTGCGAGACCGTCACCGCCGACGTCGGTGTCGACGACGAGAAGGGCGCGAACGGCACCGTCGCCTTCGAGGTCTGGGCGGACGGCACCAAGGTGGCGTCCACCGGCGTCCTCACCAACGCCCTGCCGGCCGAGCCGCTCACCGCGGGCATCACCGGCGCCCGGCTGGTCCGGCTCGTCGTCACCGACGGCGGGGACGGCATCGACTCGGACCACGCGGACTGGGCGGACGCGCGGTTGAGCTGCTGACGCCTGGCGGCCGGGTCTGCGGACCCGGCCGCCAAGTGAACGTTTCTGCCGACCTCGCCGGCACCTCGCACCGCCCCGGCGTCAAACCGCCGCCGCCGTGTCCGCCTGCTTCGCGAGCGCCGCCGCGGCCGCGCCGACCAGCCCCGCGTCCGTGCCCATCTGCGCGGGCACGATCGTCAGGCGCTGGACGAAGGAGAGGGTCGCGTAGTCGCCCAGCGCCTTGCGCAGCGGTTCGAAGAGGACGTCACCCGCCTTGCCGACCCCGCCGCCGATGACGGCGATGTCGATCTCGACGAGGGTCGCGGTGGCGGCGATACCGGCGGCGAGCGCCTGGGCGGCCCGCTGGAAGGAGGCCACGGCGACCGGATCGCCGCCCCGGGCCGCGTCGGCCACCGCGGCGGCGGACGTGTCGCCGTCAGGACCGGGCCGCCAGCCGTTCTCCAGCGCGCGCCGGGCGATGTTCGGACCGCTGGCTATGCGCTCCACACAACCGCGCGAACCGCACGGGCACGGGTCGCCGTCGAGGTCGACGCTGATGTGCCCGATGTGCCCGGCGTTGCCGGTGGGCCCGGCGTGCAGTTGGCCGTTCAGTACAAGGCCGCCGCCCACACCGGTCGACACGACCATGCACAGCGCGTTGTCGTGTCCACGGGCGGCGCCCTGCCAGTGCTCCGCCGCCGTGATGGCCACACCGTCGCCGATCAGCTCGACGGGGAGTCCGCCGGCCGCCGCACGGACCCTGCTGACCAGCGGATAGTCGCGCCATCCTGGCACGTTCACCGGGCTCACGGTGCCGGTGGAGGCGTCCACCGGGCCCGCGCTGCCGATGCCGAGGGCGCTCGCGCGCGCCCACAGCGGCGAGTCCGTGAGCTCGCCGAGGGTCTCCTCGACGGCGCGCATCACAGTGTCGCCGTCCTCCTGCGCGGGCGTGGCGCGCTGTGCCCGGAGCAGGATCCGGCCGTGGCCGTCCACCAGCGCTCCGGCGATCTTGGTGCCGCCGATGTCGAGCGCAGCCACGAGGTCGGTGTGCATCAGTGTCAGTTCTCCCCGGTTCAACCTTGAGGAATGGACAGGCCGGACTCGCGGTGGGGCGCAGGCCGACAGATTGCGGTGGACAGTGTCTCCCGGTTCTGACAACGTTGTCCAGGCTCTATGCTCGACGCCACATCCTCATACAAAATCATGGACCGCCGCATCCCCGTCGACCACAGGACAGGACGCCTTATCGTGCCCGACACCCACAGCCGAGCAGACCGCCTCGCCACGACCCGGTACGGCAACCGTCCGACCATGAAGGACGTGGCCGCGCGGGCCGGCGTCGGGCTCAAGACGGTCTCCCGTGTGGTCAACGGCGAACCGGGGGTCACGCCCGAGACGGAACACCGGGTGCGGGAGGCGATCGAGGCCCTCGGCTTCCGCCGCAACGACAGCGCGCGCGTCCTGCGCAAGGGTCGTACCGCCAGCATCGGCCTGGTCCTGGAGGACCTCGCCGACCCGTTCTACGGCCCCCTCAGCCGCGCGGTGGAGGAAGTGGCCCGGGCCAACGGCGCCCTGCTCATCAACGGCTCCAGCGCCGAGGACCCCGAGCGTGAGCAGGAACTGGTGCTGGCGCTGTGCGCCCGGCGCGTGGACGGCCTCGTGGTCATCCCGGCCGGTGACGACCACCGTTATCTGGAGCCGGAGCTGAAGGCGGGCGTCGCCACCGTGTTCGTGGACCGTCCGGCGGGCCGCATCGACGCCGACGTCGTCCTCTCCGACAACTTCGGCGGTGCCCGCGACGCCGTGGCCCACCTCATCGCCCACGGCCACCGGCGGATCGGCTTCATCGGCGACATGCCCCGCATCCACACGGCCGTCGAGCGGCTGCGCGGGTACCGGGCCGCCATGGAGGACGCCGGCATCGAGGTGGCGGACGTCTGGACATCGCTGGGCGTCACCGACCCGGTGCGGGTGCGCGGGGCCGCCGAGGGGATGCTCACCGGCCCCTCCCCCGTCACCGCGATCTTCACCGGCAACAACCGCGTGACGGTCACCGTGGTCCGTGTCCTGGCCGAACACACCCGCAGAGTCGCCCTCGTCGGATTCGACGACATCGAACTCGCCGATCTGCTGCAGCCGGGCGTCACGGTCGTCGCCCAGGACGCGGCGACGCTGGGCCGTACGGCCGCCGAGCGGCTGTTCCGCCAGCTTGACGGCACGCTGCTGACACCGGAGCGGATCGAACTGCCGACCCGACTGATCACCCGCGGCTCGGGCGAGCTGCCGCCGGCGGACTGAGCTGCCATGGAGGACTTCACCCTGGAGACCCTCGGCCTGGCCGAGGCACCTCGCGATCACCCGCTGCGGTATCCCGGCGCCTGGCCGGCGGACTCCGCGCTGCTCGACGGTGACCGGCTGGTGCCCCTGCCCCGCGACCGGTGGTGGTACGAGGACCGCGCGCCCGTCCTGGCGGTCGGCTCCAACGCCAGTCCCGGGCAACTGAGGCACAAGATGGCCGAGTTCGGGATCACCTCACCGATCCCCATGGTGAGGACACGGGTGACCGGCGTCGACGTGGGCGTGTCCGCGCACGTGAGCCGCATGGGATACGTGTCGGCGTCGCCCTTCCACGCCCCGGACACCGTACGGGAGTTGTTCGTCATCTGGCTGGACGCCGAGCAACTGGCGATCATCGACGCGAGCGAGGGCGTGCCGCTCCCGAACGGCAACTACGGGCGCGCCTGGCTGCCCGCGCCCGAGGTGCGGGTCGAGCTGCCCGGCGGCGTGACCCTGCCGGGCGTCCACTCGTACGTCAACCGCCACGGCGTCCTGCACGACGGCACCGGCGCCGCGCGCACCCACCCCGGCCAGCGGGAGCTGCTGACCGAACTCCTCGTGGGGTCGGCCCGGTTGCGTGCGCTGTTCGGTGTCACGCCGGAGGAGTTCGTGACACGGGCCCGCGCCGACCGGCAGCTGTGCCAGGCGGGCACCCGGCTGTTCGCCGACGAGAAGCGGGTCACGGAGTCCGGCCTGGAGCGGTACGTGACGGTTCAGCAGACCGGGAGTCCCGGCACCGGCTCGTCGTTGTTCCCGCCTTTGATGTAGACGTCGCTGACGTAGACGCCGGTGTTGCCGCTGTCGTCGTCCGTCTTCGCCCACCAGACGTTGGTCCACTGGCCGGACGTCTCGCGGCGGCCCAGATTCGACTGGCAGTAGAAGTAGTTGGTGCCCGCGTTGAGAACACCGGCCTCGGCGCCGGAGGCGGTGTAGGACGTGGCGGTCTTCCAGACGGTGCAGTTGTACTTGCCGCCGCCGATGGCGGTGCACGCCGGGGCCGGGGTGCCGGCGCCGCCGTCTCCGGCCGTGCCGCCGCCCCCGGAGCCGCTGCCGCCAGGGCCGCTTCCGCTGCCGCTGCCGCTGCCGCCGGACGAACCGTCCGAGTCGCCGCCCCCTGAGGTGCCACCGCCGGAGGAGTTGGCCGTGGCGGACGCGGAAGCCCGGCTCGTGGGCTTGGCACCCCCGTCGTCGCCGGACGTCTCCTTGGCGCTCGGGGTCTTCTTGGCGTCCCCGTCCGTGGGCTCGGGACTGCTGGATCGGTCGGCGTCGGTGCGGGCGGACGTGGAGGCCGTCGCCGTGGTGGCCGTCGCGGTCGGACCGGCGTCGGCCTCGGCGTGACCCGAGTTGTTCAGCAGGGCGACGGCTGTACCGGCCACCGCGAGAACGACGGTGACGGCCGCGGCGGCGAGCAGGACGCGGCCTGTGCGGCGCGGCCGGGGCGCGGTGGTCATGGGGCCCGTAGGGAGCGGGTCGTGAAGCCCGGACGCCCCGTGACCGTAGGCCGGGGACCCGGGCTCTCCCGGTGCGGATCCCGGGGAGGCGCCGAACGCACCGGAGCCGTGTCCGGAGGGCCCGGGCTGCCCCGGAGCAGAGCCCGGGGAGGCGCCGAACGCCCCCGAACCGTGCCCAGAAGACCCGGGCTGCCCAGGAGCAGAGCCCGAAGAACCGGCAAACGCCCCCGAACCGTGCCCAGAAGACCCGGGCTGCCCCGGACCACCGACTTGAGAGGTGAACGCACCGGAGGCCTGCCCCGGCGGGGAGGTCTGTCCGGGGGCACCGTCCTGCGACGCGGACGCCACCCACCACGGCGCCGGGGACCCGGCCTGCCCTTCAGCACCCGCAGCACCCGCAGCACCCGCAGCACCCGCAGCACCCGCAGCAGGCTGCCCCTGCCCCTGCTGTCCGAAAGCACCGCTGTGCTGAGCAGCCGGCGTGCCCTGCCCGGGCGTCCCAGGCTCTGCCGCCGCCTCGGACCCGGTCGGTTGCGCGGACCCCGGCCTCGGCGCCGCCACGGTCCCCGACGTTCCGTGCTCACCGGAACCCTGGGCCGGCTCGGCCCCAGCCCCCTGCGCCGTCTGCGACCCGGATCCCGGCGCCGCCCCCGGGCTCGTCGGCACCGTCGGCCCGAGACCGGCCGATACCACCGGCCCCGCCGGAACGTCGGGCGCGGTCTCGGCCTGCCCCGCCGGATCCGCCGGATCCGCGGAATCTCCCGAGCCCGCCGTACCCGCCGTCCCCCGCAAGGTCGTCGTGGGGCTGTCCGGTCCGGCCCCGTCCGCCACCGCCTGCAGCAGCCCGCGCGCCTCCCCGGCCCCCGGGCGTGCCTCGGGACGCTTGTCCAGCAGGCGCTGGAGAACCGGGCCGAGGGGGCCTGCACGGTGGGATTCGGGGAGCGGTTCGCCGACGATCGCGGTGAGCGTGGAGAACGTCGACGTACGGCGGAACGGCGACGCTCCCTCGACCGCCGCGTACAGCGTGGCGCCCAGGCCCCACACGTCGGAGGCCGGTCCCGGATCGGCACCCTGGGCGCGCTCGGGGGCCATGTAGTCCAGGGAACCGACGAGATGGCCGGTGCGGGTGAGGTTCGTGGCCGAGCCGTCGCCCGGATCGTCCATGGTGGCGATGCCGAAGTCGGTCAGCAGAACGCGGCCCGAGCGGTCGAGCAGGATGTTGCCGGGCTTGACGTCCCGGTGCAGTACGCCGGCCTCGTGGGCGGCGGCCAGCGCGTCCATGACCTTGGCGCCGATGCCGGCCGCCTCACGCGGGTCGAGGGGGCCGCTCTTGCGCAGCACGGCGTCCAGGGACGGTCCGTCGACCAGCTCCATGACGATCAGTGGACGCCCGTCGACCTCGGCCACGTCGTGCACCGCGACGACGCCGGGATGCCGGACCCGGGCCGCCGCACGGGCCTCGCGCTGCATCCGCAGCCGCAAATCCGCCAGTTCGGGCCCGTCGGCGTCGGTGTAGGTGCGCAGTTCCTTGACGGCGACCTCGCGGCCGAGGACCTCGTCGACGGCCCGCCAGACCACACCCATGCCGCCGCGACCGAGCTGGGCCACGACACGATAACGCCCGGCCAGCAGCCGACCGGCTTCGTCCTGGCCCTTTCCGTTGGTCTCCCCCGAAGACACCGCTGCCCCGTTCCTGTGAACACGTCAATGCGTGCGACCCAGACTACGGGGCGGGAGTGACGACTTCAGCCGGTGGTTGCGACCGTGACAGGGCCGCTACGTCTCCGCCTGCTTCCTCCTACTTCGTGGAGACGGTCAGGTCACCGCGCCGCGGTGCCGCGTACCCCTCCAGGTCGGCCCGGGTCAGACCCGTCAGCCGGGCCACCTCGGCGATGTCGAGGGCGCCACAGTCGAGACCGCGCAGCAGATAGCCGCTGAGCGCCTTGGCGGTGGCCGGCTCGTCCATGACGTCGCCGCCGACCCGGCCCGCGTACCGGGCGAGCCGGCCGGCGGCCTGCTCGAAGCCCTCTCGGTAGAAGGCGAACACCGCCGCGTACCGGGTGGGGAGGTGGCCGGGATGCATGTCCCAGCCCTGGTAGTAGGCGCGGGCCAGCGCCCGGCGGGTCAGGCCGTAGTGCAGTCGCCAGGCGTCGTGGACCTTGGCCGTCGGGCCGACCGGCAGAACGTTCGTGGAACCGTCCGAGACCCGTACGCCGGTGCCCGCGGCCGCGACCTGCATGATCGCCTTGGCGTGGTCGGCGGCGGGGTGGTCGCTCGCCTGGTAGGCGGCGGAGACGCCGAGGCAGGCGCTGTAGTCGAAGGTGCCGTAGTGGAGTCCGGTGGCGCGGCCCTCGGCGGCTTGGATCATCCGAGCGACGGTGGCGGTGCCGTCGGTGGCGAGGACGGACTGGCTGGTCTCGATCTGGATCTCGAAGCCGAGTCGGCCGGAGTCCAGTCCATGTGCCTTCTCGAAGGCCTCCAGGAGCCGGACGAACGCGGTGACCTGCTCGGCGTAGGTCACCTTCGGCAGGGTCAGCACCAGCCCGTCGGGCAGGCCGCCCGCCGCCATGAGACCCGTGAGGAAGACGTCGAGGGTCCGGATGCCGCGGTCCCGGACGGCCGCTTCCATGCACTTCATACGGATGCCCATGTACGGGGCCGCCGTGCCGTTCTTGTACGCCTCGGCGATCAGTCGTGCCGCGCGGGCCGCCGTCTCGTCCTCCTCGGCGTCCGGGCGCGGGCCGTATCCGTCCTCGAAGTCGACACGCAGGTCCTCGATGGGCTCGTGCTCCAACTTGGCGCGCACGCGCGCGTGGACGGGCTCGGCGAGGTCGTCGGACAACCCGAGGACGGCGGCGAAGGACGCCGCGTCCGGGGCGTGTTCGTCGAGGGCGGCGAGGGCCTTCTCGCCCCAGGAGCGGATGGTGTCGGCGGCGAAGGCGTCACCGGGGACGTAGACGGTGTGCACGGGCTGGCGGGTGCCGGGGTCTCCGGGGTAGCGGCGCTCCAGTTCGGCGTCGACCGGCGCGAGGGAGGCGCTGATCTCCTCGCTGACGGCACCCGCGAGGCTCGTCGCCACCTGCTCCTGCTGGCCCTGACCCATCCCACACCCTCCAGTTTTCCGCTCTACGGAATCAACAATCCGTAGAGCGAAGTTATCCATGAAGCTTCCGGACGGTCAACACCCCGTCCACAGCATGAGCCACCACGTTCATTCAAGGCGCCGAGAACCTCTACGCCCTCTACCGCACTCCGGTTCGAACATTCATCCTGTCCCGTCGGGAGGGAACAACATGTCGGACACCCACAGAATGACGCGTCGCATGGGCCTCAGAACCGCCATGGCCGCCGCCGTCGCCGTGCCGCTGATGGGCACGCTGCCGGCCTCCGCCGCCAAGCCGTCAAACCGCCGACTCGATGTCATGACGTTCAATCTCCGCTTCGCCAGCACCTCCGAACCCAACAGCTGGGCCGCCCGCCGCCCGGTGATGCGCCGGCTGTTACGTCAGGAGGCCCCTACCCTGATGGGCACCCAGGAAGGCCTCTACCAGCAACTGCGCGACATCCACGCCGACCTCGGACCGCACTACGACTGGATCGGCACCGGCCGCGAGGGCGGCAGCCACGACGAGTCCACCGCGGTCTTCTACGACACCCGGCGCCTGGCCCCGGTCGAGCACGACACGTACTGGCTCTCCGACACGCCCAGGGTCATCGGCTCGAACACCTGGGGTGGAGCGCTTCCCCGGATCGTCACGTGGGTCCGCTTCCGTGACCGGGCCGTCGGCGGACGGGAGTTCCACGTCCTCAACACCCACTTCGACCACGTGGGCCAGTACGCGCGCGAGCGGTCCGCCCAGTTCCTCGCCCAGAAGATCGCCGGGTTCGACCCCTCGTCACCGGTGGTGGTGACCGGCGACTTCAACGCCACGGCCCACGACAACCCGGCGTACGACACCCTGCTCGCCACGGGTCTCGTCGACACCTGGGACGCGGCCGCGGAACGCGGCAAGCAGTACGCCACCTTCCACGGCTACAAACCCCTCACCCCCGACGGCGACCGCATCGACTGGATCCTCACCTCGCCCGGCGCCACCGTCCACCGGGCCTCGATCAACACCTTCGCCATGAACGGGCAGTTCCCGAGCGACCACCTGCCGGTGCAGGCCACCGTCACCCTGGGATGAGCCGAGGCCCCCGCGACCGCGTCGGCGGTCACGGGGGCCTCGTACGCCCGGAGCGGGATCAGCCCTTGCGGGTGTTGATCTCTTCGGTGAGGGCGGGGACGACGTCGAAGAGGTCGCCGACGACGCCGTAGTCGGCGAGGTCGAAGATGGGGGCCTCGGCGTCCTTGTTGACGGCCACGATGGTCTTGGAGGTCTGCATGCCGGCGCGGTGCTGGATGGCGCCGGAGATGCCGTTGGCGATGTACAG
>NZ_JBITGI010000011.1:0-354466 GCF_044456945.1 Streptomyces sp. NPDC050759
GTCTCTCCCCCCCCCCCCGCCGCGGCGGGGGGGGGGCCGGGCGCCGCGGGCGGGGCGCGCCGCGGCGGGCTCGCAACCCGCGCGGGGGGGGCGCGGCCCCCCCCCCCCCCCCCCCCCCCCCCCCCGCTCCTGGTTCACTGGGACGAGTGTCCGACGGTCCGTCAGACCTCCACCACCACAGGCAGGATCATCGGCCTGCGGCGATAGGTGTCGGAGACCCACTTGCCCAGGGTCCGCCGCACCAGCTGTTGCAGCTGGTGGGGTTCGACCACGCCGTCCTGCGCCGAGCGCTCCAGGACCTCGGTGATCCTCGGGATCACGTCGCTGAACACCGAGTCGTCGATGCCGGAGCCGCGGGCCTGGATGTGCGGGCCGCCCGTGATCTTGCCAGTGGACGAATCCACCACCAGGAAGACCGAGATGATGCCTTCGTCGCCGAGGATCTTGCGGTCCTTGAGGGCCGGCTCACCGACATCGCCGACCGAGAGGCCGTCGACGTAGACGTATCCCGCCTGGACCTTGCCCGAGATCTTCGCCTTGCCCTCTACGAGGTCGACGACGACACCGTCCTCGGCGATGACGATCCGGTCGTGCGGGACGCCGGTCAGGGCGCCCAACTCGGCGTTGGCGCGCAGGTGCCGCCATTCGCCGTGGACCGGCATCAGGTTCTTCGGCCGACAGATGTTGTAGAAGTACAGGAGCTCGCCCGCGGACGCGTGGCCCGAGACATGCACCTTGGCGTTGCCCTTGTGGACGACGTTGGCGCCCCAGCGGGTCAGGCCGTTGATCACGCGGTAGACCGCGTTCTCGTTCCCGGGGATCAGCGAGGACGCGAGGATCACCGTGTCGCCGTTGACGATCCGGATCTGGTGGTCGCGGTTGGCCATGCGGGACAGGGCTGCCATCGGTTCGCCCTGGGAGCCCGTGCAGACCAGCACGACCTCGTGATCCGGGAGGTCGTCGAGCGTCTTGACGTCGACCACCAGGCCCGGGGGGACCTTCAGATAGCCGAGGTCTCGCGCGATGCCCATGTTGCGGACCATCGAGCGGCCGACGAACGCGACCCGGCGGCCGTACTCGTGGGCCGCGTCCAGGATCTGCTGGATGCGGTGGATGTGGCTGGCGAAGCTCGCCACGATGATCCGCTTGCGGGCGTTGCCGAAGACCTGCCGCAGGACGTTCGAGATGTCCTTCTCCGGCGGGACGAAGCCCGGGACCTCGGCGTTCGTGGAGTCGGAGAGAAGGAGGTCGATGCCCTCCTCGCTCAACCGTGCGAACGCGTGCAGGTCCGTGAGACGGCCGTCCAGCGGGAGCTGGTCCATCTTGAAGTCGCCCGTGTGGACCACCATTCCGGCGGGCGTGCGGATGGCGACCGCCAGGGCGTCGGGAATGGAGTGGTTGACCGCGACGAACTCGCAGTCGAAGGGACCGATGCGCTCGCGGTGTCCCTCCGCCACCTCGAGGGTGTAGGGGCGGATGCGGTGCTCCTGGAGCTTGGCCTCGATGAGAGCGAGGGTCAGCTTGGAGCCGATCAGGGGGATGTCCGGCTTCTCGCGGAGGAGGAAGGGGACGCCACCGATGTGGTCCTCGTGGCCATGGGTGAGGACGATGCCCTCGATGTCGTCGAGGCGGTCCCTGACGGACGAGAAGTCCGGCAGGATCAGGTCGATTCCGGGTTGCTCCTCCTCCGGGAAGAGGACCCCGCAGTCGACAATCAGCAGGCGGCCGCCGTATTCGAAGACCGTCATGTTTCGGCCGATCTCGCCGAGACCGCCGAGTGGGGTGACCCGCAGGGCGCCTTCGAGAAGAGGCGCGGGCGGGGCCAGTTCAGGATGCGGATGACTCAAAAGACTCTCCTCACCACACACGCCACGTACCGGTGGGGCACATGGCGTGCATGACGTTCGTGCGTGTAGCAGTTGTCGTTGTGGTGCGGGCACCGGTGGCCCGCGTATTCAGTTGTTGAGTCAGGTTGCGCGCCGGGCGCGCGAAGTCTGGTGCTAGAGCTGTACCCCGCCGGCGGCAAGATCGATCTTGAGCTGCTCGATCTCGTCGGTGGAAAGCTCCACCATGGGGGCGCGCAGGGGCCCGGCGGGCAGGCCCTGGAGGGCGAGCGCGGCCTTGGTCGTCATCACGCCCTGGGTGCGGAACATGCCGGTGTACACCGGGAGCAGCTTCTGGTGGATCTCGGTGGCCTTCTGTACGTCGCCGGAGACGAACGCCTCGACCAGGGCGCGCAGGTCCGGGGTGACCACGTGGCCGACGACCGAGACGAAGCCGACCGCGCCGACGGAGAGCAGCGGGAGGTTCAGCATGTCGTCGCCGGAGTACCAGGCGAGGCCGGAGCGGGCGATGGCCCAGCTGGCGCGGCCGAGGTCGCCCTTGGCGTCCTTGTTGGCGACGATCCGTGGGTGCTCGGCGAGCCGGACCAGCGTCTCGGTGCTGATCGGGACGCCGCTGCGGCCCGGGATGTCGTAGAGCATGACGGGCAGCTCCGCGGCGTCGGCGACGGCCTTGAAGTGCCGGTACAGGCCCTCCTGCGGGGGCTTGTTGTAGTACGGCGTCACGATCAGCAGGCCGTGCGCGCCCACCCTCTCGGCGGCCCGTGCCAGCTCGATGCTGTGGTGGGTGTCGTTGGTGCCGACGCCGGCGACGACGTGGGCGCGGTCGCCGACCGCCTCCAGTACGGCTCGTACCAGGTCCGATTTCTCCGCGTCACTGGTGGTGGGGGACTCGCCGGTGGTGCCGTTGATGATCAGGCCGTCGTTGCCTGCGTCCACCAGGTGGGTGGCGAGCCGCTGTGCGCCGTCGAGGTCGAGTGCGCCGTCCGCCGTGAAGGGCGTGACCATGGCGGTGAGGACCCGCCCGAAGGGGGTCTGCGGAGTGGAGGTCGGAGCCATGGGTAACACGCTACTCGTTGCTCAAGGTGGGGTCTGCCCTAGGGGGACGCGACAAGTGGTGACAAATGCGGAGCCCGGCACTGCCTGCTCGGGGGTTCAAGCAGTGCCGGGTCCGTTCGATCAGGCTAAGTGAACTTCTCCAAATGCCGCAATACGGACACTTCGCCGCGAGGGCCCGCACATCTGTGCTCAGCGGGGAAACAGCCGTCCGTTACGGCGCCACACGGCCGTTCGCATTGAAGGCCGCGTAGGTGAGCGGCATGAGCTTCGCCCACTCCGCCTCCATCTTCTCGCCGACCATCTCGATCTCCCGCTGCGGGAACGACGGCACCTTCGCCTGCTCGTGCTGGGTGCGCAGACCGAGGAAATGCATGAGCGAGCGGGCGTTGCAGGTGGCGTACATCGAGGAGAACAGGCCGACGGGGAGGACCGAGCGGGCGACCTCGCGGGCGACGCCCTGCGCGAGCATCTCCTGGTAGGCGCGGTACGCCTGGCGGTACGACTCCTCCATGGCGCTGCCGACCGACTTGTGCTGCTCGGGGGTGCCCTCGACGAAGACGTACTTGCCCGGGCGGCCCTGCTGGACGAGCTTGCGGTCGGGGCCGGGGACGTAGAAGACGGGCTGGAGCTCCCGGTAGCGGCCGGACTCCTCGTTGTACGACCAGCCCACGCGGTGCCGCATGAACTCGCGGAAGACGAGGATCGGGGCGTTGATGAAGAAGGTCATGGAGTTGTGCTCGAACGGGCTGCCGTGCCGGTCCCGCATGAGGTAGTTGATCAGGCCCTTGGAGCGCTCCGGGTCCTTGCCCAGTTCTTCCAGGGACTGCTCTCCGACGGTCGACACCCTGGCGGCGAACAGCACGTCGGAGTCGGCCGCGCTGTGCTTGACCAGTTCGACAGTGACGTCGTCGCGCAGCTCGATCTTGAAATCGTCGTCGGGGGTGGGGGTCACGGTTCGGAGGGTCCTTCCCAGCTCGTCGTATGGCGACGCCACTCTACGACCCGCCAAACGGGACTTTCACTGTCGTGACCGAGTTAAGTCGGCGAAACCGGGCACCTTTTGCGGCAACCGCTCGTCTGTACAGACAGCAGCGATTCGTTCGATCCCTGAAGGGAGAAGTACCCCCATGCTGTTGCGTCGGCGCGAGCCCGTACCGTTCGCCTTTCTCGCCGAAGCCGACAGGTTCCGCAGCAATGTCACCCCTCCACCCCGCCAGAAGGCGTCCGCCGGTGAGATCGCCGGACGCTGGTTGACGGGACTCACCATCGTCGCCGGACTGGTGGGGTCCCTGGTCCTCGGGATGCCGGCGCTGTCACAGGATCAGGCGCCCGCACAGAATCAGCAGTCGCAGGCCTCCCAGGGGCGCTGACTGTCCCCACCGCCGGAATGGCGTGGGAGCTACCCCCATGGACCCCCTGAGGTGGCCGACAGGGTTACCGGCGGATAGCCTCACCGGGCACAGCCCACCGCATGGACCGAGTGAGGACCCGCCGTGCCCCTGCCCTTCCTGACGGCCGACCGCGCATTCGAGACGACGGACGACGTCGCGCTGCCGTTCGACAACCGTGACCACTGGCGCCGGCCCTACCGGCCCGGTCCGTGGCGGGTGGGCGTGGCCGCGATCCTGCTGCTGCTGGCCTCGTACGTGCTGTTCGCGGCGGTGATCATCGCGCTGACGGACTCGCCGTCCGAGGCCGGTGTGGTGTTCGGCATCGCGGCGCTCGTCATCGTCGGTGCGCTGCGGCTGCTGCGCATGGGTGTGTGGGTCAGCGCTCGCGGGGTGCGCCGGGTGGGCTTCCTCTTCACTCGTACGGTGCGCTGGGAGCAGGTCGTCGCCGTGCGGACGGCACAGCAGCCGGTGCGCTGGCTCGGACTGCCGCGCACGGTCCAGGGGCAGGCCCTGACCCTCGTACGGCAGGGCCAGGCACCGCAGGACGTGTCGCCGCTGCTGACCACGCACAACGCGGACTTCCTCGCGCGCGGCCAGGCGTTCGAGCGGGCCGCGGACGCGGTGGAGGCCTGGGCCGCGGAGTACGGGCGGGTCTGAGCCCGGCGGGGTGCATGGCGAAGGGGGCCGGTCCGCACCAGGGCCGGCCCCCTTCGCCATGCCGAGACCTCAGGACTGCTGGACGGGCCTGCCGTCGTGCAGGGCTATCGCGCGCTGCATCGCCTTGCGCGCCCGGGGGGTGTCGCGGGCGTCGTGGTAGGCGACGGCGAGGCGGAACCAGCTGCGCCAGTCGTCGGGAGCCGCCTCCGTCTCGGCCTTGCGCTTGGCGAAGACCTCGTCGGCCGAGTCACGGTCGATCCGGCCGCCGGGCGTGCGCTGCAGCTCGTCGACGGGCAGGCCGCCCTCGGCGTCGAGCTTGGCGGCGAGAGCGTTGGCCCTGCGGACGAACTGGGTGTTCTTCCACAGGAACCACACGCCGATCACCGGCAGGATCAGCACCGCGACACCGAAGGTGACGGTGACGAGGGTGCCGGACTGGATCAGCATGACGCCGCGGCTGCCGACCAGGACGAAGTAGAAGACCAGGACGGCGGCCGTGAGGGCGTAGGACAGCTTGGCGCGCATCAGCCCAGGTCCAGGAAGTTCTCCAGGCCGAAGGTCAGGCCCGGGGTCGTGACCACGCGGCGGGCGCCGAGCAGGATGCCCGGCATGAAGCTGCTGTGGTGGAGGGAGTCGTGGCGGACGGTCAGGGTCTCGCCCTCGCCGCCGAGCAGGACCTCCTGGTGGGCGAGCAGGCCGCGCAGGCGGACGGCGTGGACGGGGATCCCGTCGACGTCCGCGCCGCGCGCCCCGTCCAGGGCCGTCTCCGTGGCATCCGGCGCCGGGGCCGTGCCCGCCGCGCGCCGGGCCTCGGCGATCAGCTGGGCCGTGCGTGTGGCGGTGCCGGACGGGGCGTCGACCTTCTTGGGGTGGTGGAGCTCGACAACCTCGACGGACTCGAACCAGGGCGCGGCGATCTGCGCGAACTTCATCGTCAGGACGGCCCCGATGGAGAAGTTGGGCGCGATGAGGACGCCCGTCTGCGGGGAGGCGTCCAGCCAGCCCTTCAGCTGCGCGAGGCGCTCGTCGGTCCAGCCCGTCGTACCGACGACGGCGTGGATGCCGTGGCCGACGCAGTACTCGAGGTTGTCCATCACCGAGGCCGGCGTGGTCAGTTCGACGGCGACCTGGGCGCCGGTCTCGGCCAGGGTCCGCAGTTCGTCGCCCCGGCCGAGGGCGGCCACCAGCTCCATGTCCTCGGCGGCCTCGACGGCCTTGATCGCCTCGGCGCCGATCCGGCCCTTGGCTCCGAGGACCGCCACGCGCAGCTTGCTCATCTTCTTGTTTCCTTAACCGATGCAACCGGGGTGGATTAGGCGACGGCCTCGTGCAGTCGGGCCGCCTGCTTGTCCTTCAGCGGGCCGATGACCGCCAGCGACGGACGCTGTCCCAGGATCTCGCGGGCGACCGCACGCACGTCGTCCGGGGTGACCGACGCTATCCGGGCCAGCATGTCGTCGACGGACATCTGCTCGCCCCAGCACAGCTCGCTCTTGCCGATGCGGTTCATCAGCGCGCCGGTGTCCTCCAGGCCCAGGACCGTGGAGCCCCTCAGCTGGCCGATGGCGCGGCCGATCTCGTCGTCCGAGAGGCCGTGTTCGGCGACCTGGTCGAGTTCGTCGCGGCAGATCTTCAGCACGTCGTGGACCTGCGAGGGCCGGCAGCCGGCGTACACGCCGAACAGGCCGCAGTCGGCGAAGCCGGAGGTGTACGAGTAGACGCTGTACGCCAGTCCGCGCTTCTCCCTGACCTCCTGGAAGAGGCGCGAGGACATGCCGCCGCCGAGGGCGGTGTTGAGCACGCCGAGGGCCCAGCGGCGCTCGTCCGTGCGGGCCAGGCCGGGCATGCCGAGGACGACGTGGGCCTGCTCGGTCTTGCGGCCGATCAGCTCGACGCGGCCCGCGGTGCGCAGGGCGCGCCTGCCGTCGCGCGGGGCGATGGGCAGGGCGTCGGGGCTCTTCAGGGCGCCGGCCTTCTCGAAGGCGGCGCGGACCTGTCGTACGACCTTGTTGTGGTCGACGTTGCCTGCGGCCGCGACGACGAGATGGGTCGGGTCGTAGTGCTTCCTGTAGAAGCGGCGGATGCGGTCGGCGGTGAGGGCGTTGACGGTGTCCACCGTGCCGAGGACCGGGCGGCCGAGGGGGTTGTCGCCGAACATGGTGTGCGCGAACAGGTCGTGCACGCAGTCGCCCGGGTCGTCCTCGGTCATGGCGATCTCCTCGAGGATCGCGCCCCGCTCGACGTTGACGTCCTCTTCGAGGATGAGCGAGCCCGTCAGCATGTCGCAGACGACGTCGATGGCCAGCGGCAGGTCGGCGTCGAGCACGCGCGCGTAGTAGCACGTGTACTCCTTCGCCGTGAAAGCGTTCATCTCGCCGCCGACCGCGTCGAGGGCGGAGGAGATGTCCAGCGCGCTACGCCGGGTGGTGCCCTTGAAGAGGAGGTGCTCCAGGTAGTGCGTGGCGCCGTTGAGCGCGGGCGTCTCGTCGCGGGAGCCGACGTGCGCCCAGATGCCGAAGGTCGCGGAGCGGACCGAGGGGAGGGTCTCGGTGACGATGCGCAGGCCACCGGGGAGGGTGGTCTTGCGGACGGTACCGATGCCGTTCATGCCCTTGATCAGGGTTTGGGTACGGGCGACGGCCCGCGCCTCCGAGGAGGTGCGGGCCGTCGCCTTGGAGCCGGGGGACGTCACTGGTCGGCGTCGTCCTTCTTCTCGTCGGAGGAGCCTTCCTCGCCCTCGATCACGGGGATCAGGGAGAGCTTGCCGCGGGAGTCGATCTCGGCGATCTCGACCTGGACCTTGGCGCCCACACCGAGCACGTCCTCGACGTTCTCCACGCGCTTGCCGCCGGCGAGCTTGCGGATCTGCGAGATGTGCAGCAGACCGTCCTTGCCCGGGAGCAGCGAGACGAACGCGCCGAAGGTGGTCGTCTTGACGACCGTGCCCAGGTAGCGCTCGCCGACCTCCGGCATGGTCGGGTTGGCGATCGAGTTGATCGTGGTGCGGGCGGCCTCGGCGGACGGTCCGTCGACCGCGCCGATGTAGATCGTGCCGTCGTCCTCGATCGTGATGTCCGCGCCGGTGTCCTCCTGGATCTGGTTGATCATCTTGCCCTTGGGGCCGATGACCTCGCCGATCTTGTCCACGGGGATCTTGACGGTGATGATCCGCGGGGCGTTGGGGGACATCTCGTCCGGCGTGTCGATCGCTTCCATCATCACGTCGAGGATGTGGAGGCGGGCGTCACGGGCCTGCTTGAGAGCGGCGGCCAGGACGGAGGCGGGGATGCCGTCCAGCTTGGTGTCGAGCTGCAGGGCGGTGACGAATTCCTTGGTGCCGGCGACCTTGAAGTCCATGTCACCGAAGGCGTCCTCCGCACCGAGGATGTCGGTGAGGGTGACGTAGTGCGTCTCGCCTTCGATGTCCTGGGAGATCAGGCCCATGGCGATACCGGCGACGGGGGCCTTCAGCGGCACACCGGCGTTCAGCAGCGACATGGTGGAGGCGCAGACCGAGCCCATGGACGTCGAGCCGTTGGAGCTCAGCGCCTCGGAGACCTGGCGGATCGCGTAGGGGAACTCCTCGCGGGTCGGCAGGACCGGGACCAGGGCGCGCTCGGCGAGGGCGCCGTGGCCGATCTCGCGGCGCTTCGGGGAGCCGACGCGGCCGGTCTCGCCGGTGGAGTACGGCGGGAAGTTGTAGTTGTGCATGTAGCGCTTGCGGGTCACCGGGGAGAGGGTGTCCAGCTGCTGCTCCATGCGGAGCATGTTGAGGGTGGTGACGCCCAGGATCTGGGTCTCGCCACGCTCGAACACCGCGGAGCCGTGCACGCGCGGGATGGCCTCGACCTCGGCGGCGAGCGTACGGATGTCCGTCACGCCACGGCCGTCGATGCGCTTCTTCTCCTTGATCACGCGCTCGCGGACGAGCTGCTTGGTCAGGGAGCGGTACGCGGCGGAGATCTCCTTCTCGCGGCCCTCGAACTCCGGCAGGAGCTTCTCGGCGGCGAGCGCCTTGACGCGGTCCAGCTCGGCCTCGCGCTCCTGCTTGCCCGCGATGGTCAGCGCGGAGGCGAGCTCCGGGCGGACGGCGGCGGACAGCGCCTCCAGGATGTCGTCCTGGTAGTCGAGGAAGATCGGGAACTCGCCGGTGGGCTTGGCGGCCTTCGACGCGAGGTCGGCCTGGGCCTTGCAGAGCACCTTGATGAAGGGCTTCGCGGCTTCCAGACCGGCGGCGACGACCTCCTCGGTCGGAGCCTCGGCGCCGCCCTTGACCAGCTGGATGGTCTTCTCGGTGGCCTCGGCCTCGACCATCATGATCGCGACGTCGCCGTCCTCGAGGGTGCGGCCCGCGACGACCATGTCGAAGACGGCGTCCTCGAGCTCGGTGTGCGTCGGGAACGCGACCCACTGGCCGTTGATCAGCGCGACGCGGACGCCGCCGATCGGGCCGGAGAAGGGCAGGCCGGCCAGCTGCGTGGACGCGGAGGCGGCGTTGATCGCCACGACGTCGTACAGGTGGTCGGGGTTGAGCGCCATGATCGTGGCGACGACCTGGATCTCGTTGCGCAGGCCCTTCTTGAAGGAGGGGCGCAGCGGGCGGTCGATCAGGCGGCAGGTGAGGATGGCGTCCTCGGAGGGGCGGCCCTCACGGCGGAAGAAGCTGCCGGGGATCTTGCCGGCGGCGTACATCCGCTCCTCGACGTCCACCGTCAGGGGGAAGAAGTCGAGCTGGTCCTTGGGGTTCTTGGAGGCGGTGGTGGCCGACAGCACCATGGTGTCGTCGTCCAGGTACGCCACGGCGGAGCCGGCGGCCTGCTTGGCCAGGCGGCCCGTCTCGAAGCGGATGGTGCGGGTGCCGAAGGAGCCGTTGTCGATGACGGCCTCGGCGTAGTGGGTCTCGTTCTCCACTAGCGTTTTCTCCGTTACTTTTCGTCTGCGTTGCGTCTTTTGTCCCGATCCGCCCGTGTGGCGGGGGGACGTGAGCGGAGAAGCGCTCCATCTGGTGCGGGCCGGTCTTCGATCGAAGCACCCGGGTTCGCAAGGCCCGGGGGCCACTACCGAGGACCGGCGGCGGCGAGGTGCACTTCTCCTCGTGTCACTGCGTTGTGCTACCACACTACAAAGTGGGTGTGACACTGCGCACGTTTCCGTACGTTGAGCACGTACGGCAAAGGGAGCGGTCCCCGATCGTTTCGGGAACCGCTCCCTTCACGGCGTCCTACTTGGCGCCCGCCGCACCGCGGCGGATGCCGAGGCGGTCGACCAGCGCACGGAAGCGCTGGATGTCCTTCTTCGCCAGGTACTGGAGAAGGCGGCGGCGCTGACCGACGAGGATCAGCAGACCACGACGGGAGTGGTGGTCGTGCTTGTGGGTCTTGAGGTGCTCGGTCAGGTCCGAGATACGGCGCGAGAGCATCGCGACCTGGACCTCGGGGGAGCCGGTGTCGCCCTCCTTGGTACCGAACTCGGTGATGATCTGCTTCTTCGTAGCGGCGTCGAGCGACACGCGTACTCCTCGTAGTCTCTTGGGTAGCCACCGAGTGCCCCTGGTCCACTTCTCAGGGGAGCTTCCGTAACTCGGGAGGCGGGGATCCGCTGGGCGCGGCCTCCAGAGCGGTGAGCTCCGGGGGTGCGTACACAAACGGCCGTCAGCCAGCGTATCAGCCCTGCGGCAGTGCCCCGGCCCACGCCGGTGTCGTACACATGCCGCGGCGGCTGCCACCCGTGTGGGTGACAGCCGCCGCGAGGTGTGCGGACGGTCAGCTGGTCATGCCGCGGGCCGCCGCGTACAGGTCGAGGACCGCCAGGCACAGCGGGACGAGGGAGAGGAGCACCGCGCCCTCGCTCAGGTCGAGCATCCGGCCCCAGAAGGGGGTCACGCCCTTGCGCGGCACGATCAGGGCGACGGCCACCAGGAGCGTGGCGCCCAGGGCCACCGCGGCGGCCAGCCAGACGGTGCGGATGTCCAGCGGGGCGCTGTTGTGGTCGTAGACGAGGTCCTTGATGATGTCGGCCGGCGGGTTCAGGGCGAGGCCGAGGACCAGCAGGCTGACGGTGATGATGCCCGAGATCATCAGGGTCACGACCTGGGACGTGTACAGGAAGAGACGGGCCCGCATCAGCATGGCGAGGCCGGCCGCCAGCGACAGCAGCTGGGCCCAGCCGCTGCTGGAGAAGCCGAGCACCACACCCGCGGAGGCGACACCGGTGACCGCGGCGCCGCCGACGAGGCCGAGCAGCAGCTCGTGGCCGCGGCGGGCCTGATCGGTGATGAGCTGGTAGTCGACCGGCTCCTGCTCCTGCTGGTCCTCGGCACGCCCGCGCTTGGCGATCTGGTCGGGCGAGCGGAAGCCGATGGGCAGCCGGGAGAAGCGGGCGGACCAGCCGGGCAGGAAGCCGATGACGGCGACCATGACCACGGCGGTGACGGCGGCGGTCTCGCGCGGCTCGGCCTCGGAGACGATCGCGGCGAAGGTGGCGAGGACGCCGATGCCGGCGCCGAACGCGGCGGCGATGAAGGGCGCGTCCTTCTGGGGCAGCATCAGGACGAGCAGCACCGCGGCGACGAGGACGGCGGCGAGGCCGACGAGGAGGTTCAGCCGTCCGGGGCCCTCGCCCGCGTCGAGGGCCATGACGCCGGAGCCGCCGACCATCAGGTGCGGCAGCGAGGCGAGGCCGAGGGCCACGGCCGCGTGGTGGTCGTCGTAGACCCGGGCGCGGACGGAGGCGAGCGCGACGAGGACGACACCGGTGACGCCGGCGATGACGCCCGGCAGTCCGTGCATGTCGTGGCGCAGCGGCTCCGAGAACCACAGGGCCAGCGCCATCATCGTCAGCAGCAGCGCGCCGGCGGTCAGGCCGACGACGCGCATCATGCCGTCGTTCCAGCTGCGCCGGTCGGCCTCGACGACGGCGGCCACCGCGTCGACGACGTCGTCGAAGACGGCGGGTGGCAGGGAGTCCGCGAACGGCCGCAGGAGCAGCAATTCGCCATCGCGTATCTGCTGTTCGGAGAGCGAGCGGCCGTCGTCGAGAACGGAGCCGTCCCTGCGTACGAGGTTGTACCCGGTGGGCGCGGCCTCTTCGGGGGTCTGCCCCGACAGCCGCAGGATCTCCGGGTAGACGTCAGAGAGCGGCACGTCCTCGGGAAGTGCCACATCGATCCGGCTGTTCGGTGCCGCCACCGTGACCCGGCAGAATCCGGTTGCTGAAACCGTACTCACCTGACGGTTCCCCCTAGTCCAGTACTCGGTGATTCGTCGCGGTTTGCCAGGGCGATTCCCGCTCCGCGCTTCGTTTGGAGCGTCACCCTACCGTCCTCTTGCGGCTTCTCCCCATCCCCTCCCGGCTCAAGGGGCCCGCAGAACAGTAGGATCAACGCCCGACTCATGTGTTGGCAAAGCCCCATGAGTTGACGAACATACGGGGGCCGTCACGACGGGGGCGGTTCGACATTGCGATTGCGTGAAGGACTGGTGGATCGGTGAGCGTCGTCATCGTCAAGCGCCCGCCGCGGGTGTTCCCGCCGGAGGTGCCGAGTGAGGAGGTCAAGCTCGAGTCACCTCCCGAACTCCCTCGTACCGAGGACGACAGCCTCCTGATGAACCTGCTGCCCATGCTGGGCATGGGTTCGTCGGCGGCGTTCTTCTTCATGCCCGGCGCCCAGGGCTTCATGAAGATCATGGGCGGCCTCATGATGGTGTCCACGGTCGCCATGCTGGTCGCCCAGATCGTGCGGGCCCGGAAGGGACCGTCCGGTCAGATGGCCGAGGCCCGGCGCGACTACCTCAAGTACCTGGCGCAGAAGCGCCGTGAGGTGCGGCGCACGGTGCACAAGCAGCGCGACGCCCAGTACTACCTGCACCCGGCGCCGGAGCAGCTGTGGGCGCTGGTCGCCGAGGGGTCGCGGCTGTGGGAGCGGCGCGCCATGGACCCGGACTTCGTCCAGGTCCGGATCGGCCTGGGCCCGCAGCAGTTGGCGACGCCGCTGGTCGCGCCCGACACCGCGCCCGTGGACGAGCTGGAGCCGCTGACCGCGCACGCGATGCAGCAGTTCATCGCGAGTTACGGCACGCTCGGCGAGCTCCCGCTGGCCATCGGGCTGCGCTCCTTCTACCACGTGACGATCTCCGGGGACGCGGAGACGGTCTACGGCCAGACCCGGTCCGTGGTCGGCCAGTTGGCCTCGCTGCACTCGCCCGAGGACGTGGTGATCGCGGTCGTGGCCTCGCCGGGTGCGGCGGTGGACTGGGAGTGGACCAAGTGGCTGCCGCACATGCAGCACAAGGAGTCCGACGGCGCCGGCAGCCGGCGTCTGCTCTGCTACGACCTCGGCGAGCTGGAGGAGATGATCGCCCACCAGCTGGAGGGCCGCCCCCGCTGGAGCCGGGACGGTTCGCCGGTGCTCGACCAGCCGCACGTGGTCGTCGTCCTCGACGGCGGCGGGGTGCCCGCCGACTCGGTGCTCGCCTCCGCGGAGGGTCTGCAGGGCGTGACCATCCTCGAGGTGGTGCCCGGTGAACTCGACGAGGCACGTGGCTCGCTGTCGGTGCGGGTGTGGCCCGACGCCATGGAGCTGGAGGCGGGCACGGGTGTCTTCACCGGTGTCCCCGACGTGCTGTCGCAGGCGCAGGCCGAGTCGCTGGGCCGGCAGCTCGCGCCGCTGCGTCTGGGTGCCGCCGACGCGGACGAACCGCTGCTGGCGAACCTGGACTTCACCGACCTGATGCAGATCGGTGACGCGGCGAGCGTGGACGTCTCGCGCACCTGGCGGCCGCGCACCCTGCACGAGCGGCTGCGCGTGCCGATCGGTCTCGGCGAGAGCGGCGATCCGGTCATGCTGGACCTCAAGGAGGCCTCGCAGGAGGGCATGGGCCCGCACGGCCTGTGCGTCGGCGCCACCGGTTCGGGTAAGTCGGAGCTGCTGCGCACCCTGGTCCTCGGCCTCGCGGTGACGCACTCGTCCGAGACGCTCAACTTCGTCCTCGCGGACTTCAAGGGTGGTGCCACCTTCACCGGCATGGGCAACATGCCGCACGTCTCCGCGGTCATCACCAACCTGGCCGACGAGCTCACGCTCGTGGACCGGATGCGGGACTCCATCACCGGTGAGCTCAACCGCCGTCAGGAGCTGCTGCGGCAGGCGGGCAACTACCAGAACATCACCGACTACGAGAAGGCACGCGCGGCAGGCGCGGCGCTCGACCCGCTGCCCTCGCTCGTCCTGATCATCGACGAGTTCAGCGAACTGCTCGCCGCCAAGCCCGACTTCATCGAGATGTTCATCCAGATCGGACGTATCGGCCGTTCGCTGGGTGTGCACATGCTGCTCGCCTCGCAGCGACTGGAGGAGGGCAAGCTGCGCGGCCTCGACACCTTCCTGTCGTACCGCATCGGTCTGCGGACCTTCTCTGCCGCGGAGTCCCGTACGGCGATCGGTGTTCCCGACGCCTACCACCTGCCGAACGTCCCCGGCGCGGGCATCCTCAAGTACGACACCGAGACCATGGTGCAGTTCAAGGCCGCGTACGTGTCGGGGACCTACCGGGCCAACGGCCCGATGGCCCAGGGTGGCCGCCGCATCGACCGCTCCCCCGTGCTGTTCACCGCCGCGCCCGTGCCGGTGCGGATCCTCGCCGAGCCGGAGCCGGAGACCCGGAGCAACCAGGTCGACGACGCGCTCGCCGACACCGTCCTCGACGTCATCGTCAGCCGCCTGGACGGTCAGGGGCCGCCCGCCCACCAGGTGTGGCTGCCGCCGCTGGACGAGCCGTTCAGCCTCGACCAGGTGCTGCCGGCCCTCAACATCAGCGCGGAGCGCGGTCTGCACGCCGAGGGCTACCACGCCCAGAGCAAGCTGATCATCCCGGTCGGCCTGGTCGACAAGCCCTTCGAGCAGCGCCGTGACGTGATGTACGCGGACCTGTCGGGGTCCGCCGGTCACGCGCTGATCGTGGGTGGCCCGCAGTCCGGCAAGTCGACGCTCGTCCGCACGATGATCACGTCGTTCGCGCTCACCCACACCCCGGCCGAAGTGCAGTTCTACGCCCTCGACTTCGGCGGCGGCGGCATGCTCGCGCTGGAGAACCTGGCCCACATGGGCGGCGCGGCCTCCCGTCTGGACCAGGAGAAGGTGCGTCGTACGGTCGCGGAGGTGCACGGCATCCTGGGCGCCCGTGAGGAGTTCTTCCGCTCCAAGAGCATCGACTCGATGAACACCTTCCGCTCCCGCCGGGCCCAGGGGCACTACCCCGACCAGCAGTGGGGCGACGTCTTCCTGATCATCGACGGCTGGGCGACGTTCAAGAACGACTACGAGATGCTCGACCCGGTCATCGCGGACATTGCGACCCGTGGTCTCGGTTTCGGCATCCACCTGATCATCACCGCGACCCGGTACACCGAGATGCGGCCCGCGCTGCGCGACCAGATCCTCAGCCGGCTCGAACTGCGGCTGGGTGACGCGATGGAGTCGGAGTTCGATCGCAAGCGGGCCGAGAACGTGCCGATGGGCAAGCCCGGCCGCGGTCTGTCCCCGGACAAGCTGGACTACCTCGCGGCCACGCCCCGGATCGACGGGTCGACGCAGGTGGAGGACCTCGCCGACGGCATGGCGAACCTCGTGCAGAGCGTCAACAACGCCTGGCAGGGCCCGCCGGCCCCGAAGGTGCGGATGCTGCCGACGATGCTGCACGCGTCCGAGCTGCCCGGCGGCGGAGACTTCGGCAGCCGCGGTATCGCGGTCGGCGTCGACGAGCTCACCCTCTCGCCGGTCTTCGTGGACTTCGAGACCGACCCGCTGTTCGTCATCTACGGCGAGAGCGAGTCCGGCAAGTCCTCGCTGCTGCGGTTCATGGCCAAGCAGATCGCGGAGCGGTACCAGCCCAACAAGGCGCTGTTCGTGGTCTCGGACTTCCGGCGCGCACTGCTCGGCCAGATGCCCGAGAGCCACATGTACAAGTACTGCGCCTCGGGTCCGCAGCTCCAGGAGGTCATGGAGTCGCTGGCCGGCTCGATGAGCCGCCGTATGCCGGGCCCGGACGTGACGCCGGACCAGCTGCGCAACCGCTCCTGGTACAACGAGCCGGACGCGTTCATCTTCATCGACGACTACGACCTCGTCGCCTCGTCGATGGGCAACCCGATGTCGGTGCTCCTGGAGTACCTGCCGTTCGCGCGTGACCTGGGCCTGCGCATCATCCTGGCCCGCACCACCTCCGGTGCCTCGCGCTCCTCCTTCGAGCCGGTCCTCACCCGGATCAAGGAGCTCGGCGCGCAGGGCATCGTGCTGTCCGGCGACCCGTCGGAGGGCCCGGTGTTCAACAACATCAAGGCCACTCCGCAGCCGCAGGGCCGTGGCCAGTTCATCTCGCGCCGGTCGAGCGGCCAGCTCGTCCAGACGGGATACCTGCCGGAGAGCTGAGCCTGCTCCGGTGGAGGGGCGGCCCTGTCTGCGGGCCGCCCCTCTTTGTCTGTGTGAAAGAAACCTGACCAACGGGGAGAGAGCCTGTGACGGAGTATTTCAAGACCGACACCGCCGAACTGGGGCGGTTCAAAAAGACGTTGGAGGACGCGAAGGCCGAGCTGGACAACGTCCGCAAGTGGATGCAGGACGTGTCCGCGGAGGGCATCGGCACCAAGGAGCTCGATGACGCCTGTGCCGAGTTCCACGAGCACTGGAAGTACGGCTCCGAGCAGCTCGCGGAGCTGACCGGGAAGTTCGCGGACAGCGTGGGCCAGAGCAAGGCCAACTACGACGAGGTCGACCACGCCCTCGAAGAGGGCTTCCGCAAGGCGGCGGCACAGGGAGGCGCGAAGTGACGGCGAACTCGTATCCCTCCCTGGGCTTCGACCCGGCACCGGGCAGCGTCTCCGTCGTGTCGGAGCTGACGACACGACTCCAGAAGTCGGCGCAGACCATCTCCGACGCCCACAAGATGATCGAGAACCTTCGCTCGGGCGGCGACTGGGAGGGGGACGCGGCGGTCGCCTTCCGCGAGCAGCTCGACGGGGCACTGCCGACGAACCTGAAGAACGCCCACGCGTCCATCACCAGGGCAGCCACCGCGCTGGCCGACTGGCAGAAGGCGCTGGACGGCTACCAGCAGCGGGCGCGGGCCCTCGACAGCGACGCGAAGGACGCGAAGGGGAAGATCGGGACCGCGGAGGGCCAGGAGAAGGCGGCCTCCGCGAACCCCGACCTCAAGCTCGCGGGCAAGACGTTCACGGACGACGCGGAGCTGAAGAACGCACAGGCACGACTGGACCGGGCGACCGAGGAGCTCACCAAGGCACGCGAGGCGGTGACCAACGCCAGGACCGCGTACAACGACGTCGTCAGGAAGGCGCAGGAGCTCCAGGAGGAGCACGGCACCGACGCCCGCGGCAAGGCGCGGGTGCTGCGGGACTCCACGGACAAGCTGGCGCCCGAGGAGCCGAACTGGTTCGAGAAGGCCATGGACTGGGTGGGCGACAACCTCACCGACATCCTCGGCACGATCGCGGCCATCGCGGGCCTCGCGGCGCTCTTCTTCGCCGTACCGGTCGGCCCCATCCTCCTGCTGGTCGCGGCGGCGGCGAGCGCGGCGACGCTGATCAGCCGGTTGTCCAATCCGGTGGTGCGCGCATCGCTCAAGGACGGGTTCACCAAAGGGGAGTTCGACGCCGACTTCTGGAGCAACGCGGTGGGCGTGGTCGGCGACACCCTCGGCATGGTCCCGGGCGTCGGCGCCGTCGCACGCGGGGTCAACGGTGCGGCGCGGTCGGCGAGCGCCGGCGCGGAGGCACTCACCCTCGGCGAGAAGCTGAGCAGTGCGGGCGGCAAGACCTGGCTGGCCGCGCAGCGCATCCACGCCGCCGAGAACCCGTTGACCACCTGGCTGGTGAAGGGTGCGGCCGACCCGTCCTCGGCGGCGAAGATCATCGACGTCTCGGTCTCCGGCGCGGGAGCGCTGACCGGCACGTACGGCGTGGCCAAGAACCTGTGGGACGAGATCAAGAACCCTGTCGCGGAGAACGCGGCGACCGGGGCGGACGGTGTCCGCGCCGGCAGTTTCGACGGGGCCGGCCATGGTGCCACCGCCCTCAAGACGCTGAAGATCCTGTTCGGCGCGACGCACTGAAGGAGTGGAACTCATGACCGACGACGCGGACGAGTTCGAGTACGCCATCGACGAGTCGGCCATGGAGCGTGGCTGCGACCTGTGGTTCGCGCTCGCGCCCGGCTATGTGGAGGTCCCTTTCCGCGATCTCTTCGCCGATCCGGAGTCTCCCGAGGGCGCGAGGGTGGTGGAGGCCGTCGAGTCGCTCCTCGAACTGGTCCCTCAGGAGGAGCAGGCCGGCTTCCTGGAGCAGCTCGCCCAGGCCAGGGCCCTCACTTCGGAGATGCGGCGGGAAGGCGTGGTGAGTTTCGCCATCGGCGCCCACGAGGGGGACGACGGCGCCATGCTGGAGTCGGTCGTCATGCTCGCCCGGCGTGAGATCCCGTGGACCCCGCCGAAACTGGCGGCGGCGCAGGCGGCAACCGCACGCAAGAACGCGCTGCCGATCGCCGTGGTGGACCTGCCCTGCGGGCCCGGCGCGTTCACCGAGTCACTGGTGGAGCTGCCGGCGGAGGCCGACTCCCGGCAGCGTTCCCTGTACGAGGCGACCGCGTATCTGCCCTTCCCGGACGGGCGGAACCTCGCGGTCCTCACGCTGACGACGACGGCCGTCGGCGCTCGCGAGAACTACCGTGACATCCACCGCGCCTTGGCGGAGATGGTGAGCTTCGACAACCCGCTCCCCGAGGAGTTCAAGGCCCAGATTCCCGAGTCCGAGGTCGAGGCGTCCGTGCGCGCGGTCTTCGGCTGACCCCGATGGAGTGAAACGCAGTGGACGTGCCCCTGACGAAGACGGCTTACGAGGACCCGGCCACCCGGCGGGCCTGGCGCCGCACGGCCGCGTTCCGGCTCAGTGCCTTCCTCCTCTCTCTCGGGTCCTTCGTGGCCTGGATGTACGCGGTGCTCCTGACGCCCGTGTGGACTCTTTGGGTCCTCTTCCCGGCCCTCTTCGTGCTGATCTACCTGGCCATGCTGAACACCGCGAGGGTGCTGGGTATCCGGTCGCTGCGCCGGGTCCTGCGGGTCTATCCCTGGCAGTCGGTCCCCGGGGCCGCCTCGCTCGCGAAGAACGGCACCACCAGGTTCTCCTTCGCGGATCCCGAGCGCCCGGACAAGACCGTCTCCCTCGGTTACGGCAGCTTCCTGGGCAGCGGATACACCTTCTGGGTCCGCAGGGTCAGGTCGGGCGAGGTCGGCGAGGTCTGGTTCGCGGGCGACCCGCGTTTCCTGGGCGTCGTCGCCGTACCGGGACCGCGTCGGCTGTTCGGCTTGGCCCAGCGCACGGCCGTCGACGACCGGATGGCGGCCCGCAGACGCGGTGTCAGCCCGGAGGCCCGGGAGCGGGCCAAGGCGGCGGGGGCGCGGGTCGGTTGAGGGACCTCTGAGCAGTGCGGGATACGGCGGTAGCGGTGCCCTGAGCGGGTGCCGCCACCGCCGTATGCGTGAGGTCTGTCGGTTCCGGTCAGGCGGACCAGAAGTGCACTACCGCCTGGGCATAGGCCAGGCGGGGGTCCAGGCCGGGTGTGCGGAGTTTGTACTTGTCGCTGATGCCGGAGAACTTCAGGGGAGCGGGGCCGAAGCCACCCGCGGGGCGCCAGGCCGTGCGCGTGGGCAGGTGCCAGTCGATGCCGTATCCGCCGACGAGACTCGCCGCGTTGTAGAGCAGGGCGAGCGGGGAGAGGACGACGTACAGCAGCCATGCCCCGACGGTTCCGCGGCGACCGACCAGGCGGGTGCCGTCGGGGAGTTCCATCTCGTACCGGGTCCGTCCGCCGCCCTGTCGGGTGGGCGGACGGAGCACGCCGAGGACCGCTCCGTCGGGCGCCGTCACGGTCAGCGCACCCCCCGGACCGGTCGGGGCCACGGCGCACAGGGGCTTGTGACCTGCCGGGTCCTCGTAGAGAGCGAAGTCCGTGCCGAGTCGGTCCGGCGCGTCTTCGCCCGCGGATCCTCGTGCGACGTGGACGGAGGTTCCGCCGCGCACCTTGATGACACTCTGGAGGTTGAGGCCCGTGTTTCCCTGGGGGGCCTGCGCGTGCACGCCAAATACAGTCGTCATCGCCATCTCTTTCCGGTGACCGGCTTCAGCCATGCAGGCAGTCCGCGATGCGGGAGTCCCGCTGCCGACAAGACCTGAAGGTACCCGTTGACCTGATCGCGGGTCCCGCCGCGCAGCCAGACGTGGCGGAGCCAGAGCGCCCGGGCCAGCAGGTACACGCTGAGCGCCAGCAGCAGCGCCACCGGGGTGCAGAGGACCACATCGGCCGCCGTGCCGGAGTTCGACCATGCGGTGGTGCCGAGCAGGAACCAGGCCCCGACCGCCCCGGGCACGAACAGCAGACCGCCCCACAACCCGCGGGAGTTCATCTCACCCAGCAGCCGGCGGTGGCGCTGGAGCATCGCCGCGACCTGCGGGTCGGCCAGATAGTCGATGCCCCGGTCGGCACCGATCGTGCGCGCCGCCTCGGGCAGGCCCGGCACCGTCGCCAGCTGCGCGGCCCTGACCTGCAACAGGTCCAGGGCCTCCGCCGGGACGGTGCCGTCATCCGCGCTCATCCGCTCATCCGAACACGTCTCGCACGGACTGCGCCTGCAGGGGCACCTGGACGCCGTTCGTCGTGTCTGCCGGACCGCTGGGAGGAACGTCCTCCGGCTGCTGGGGTACCAGCGCCTCGACCGGGCTCTCGCCGTCGTTCACCTCGATGGTGTTCACGATGTTGAAGAAGAGGTCGGAGTACAGGTCCCAGTCCTGCATGCACGGAGTGCTCAGTTCGAACAGAACCATCTCCGCCTCCCGGCGCAGCGGCAGGAAGACGGCGATCTTCCCGACCTCCACGTCCTCGGGACGGCCGGAGTCGGTGACCTCGGCCGGGAGGGTCGTGACGTCCGCGGTGAACCGGACCACGGCCTCGCCCGCGGTGAGCCACACCGTCTCGACCTGAGCCTCTTCACCCCCGAGGCCCACGAGTTCCGCGGCGACGCTCGCGGCCGTCATTTTCCGGCCGTCCGGCACCGACTCCAGCAGCGCGCCGGTCACCGTCGCCGTGCTGCGCCGCCCGTCGAGGTCGAGGAGACAGAATCCGGCGTAGCTGACCCCGGCCTCCATCATCTCGGCGACCACCGGCAGTTGGGTCGCCGCGTACTGGAACCAGAGCTCGGGGGTTCCCTCTGGGTAGACGTCCTGGGCCAGCTCGATCAGCGCTTGGCCGACCTGCTCCTCGGTCTCGTACACGGGGAGTTCGAAGAAGGCGGGCGGCACCCGGAATGTCAGGCGCGGGGTGGCGACGACGGTGGTGTCGGCCGAGCCGTCGCCGGGAAGCATGGTGTCCATCGGTTACGCCGCTCCCGCCGCCGCCATGAACGCGTTGCTGGACGGTGCGGGAGCCGACTTGGAGCTCATCGCGTCCGAGACCAGGCCGTACCCCAGGGCAACGCCCTTGACCCCCATCGCCGTGCCGCGCATGGTCCAGCTGCCGACGTCCACCGCCGCGTCGCTGAGGCCGATTCTCTTGCCGGCCCAGGCCAGGCCCTTGTACATGACGCCGTCGGCCATGCCCCGGGCGATGTTGGTCGATGTCGCCATCGTGTCGGCGCCGGCGAACACACCTTTGAGCCGGGTGCCGGTCGCCGCCGCCTTGGCCGCCTTTCCGGCCGCCGTCATGCCCTTGACCGCTCCGATGCCCGGCAGCACACCGAGCCCGGCGCCGACCCAGTCCATCACCCCGACCTTTTCGCCACGGGCCGTCCTGGCTCCATAACCGGCCAGGGCGAGGGCGCTGGCGCCGATCGCCAGTCCACCGAGGATCGCTCCCACGGGCGGGATGGCCATGGTCGCCAGGGAGGCGATGGACAGGACGGATCCAATCTTCGAGAACAGGTCCGCGTTGTCGGCGAGGAAGTCCGTGAAGCCGTCCCAGGCGCCCTTCAGACCGTCCGTGATCTTGTCCCAGATGCTGATGTCCGGCGGCCGGTTGTTCGCGGCCTCGCGGATGGCCTTCTCGGCCTTCGCGGCCTGCTCCTCCCAGTACTTGCGCAGCGCGTCGGCGTTCTGGATGAGGAGTTTGAGGTCGGTCGCGGCGTCCTGGGCCGCGCGCGTGGCGGAGTCGGCCTCCTCCGACAGGGCCTTGGCCTGCTGCTCGGTGAGCTGCTGGAACTGCGCGCCCTCGATCTTGACGTTGACCTTGTCGACGTCGGCGTTCTTCTGGTCGAGCCGCTTGCGGGCCTCGACCGCGCGCTCCTCGAGGTTCTTGGCCTGGCACTGCATGGTCTCGAGTTCGTCGTGCCAGCCCTTGAGCGCCCTGGAGCAGGCGTTCATCGACTCGTGGCCCTGCTGAAGGTACTTGGGCAGTTCGCCGACCTTCTCCTGGAACTTCTTGGCGGCCTCGCCGTCCCAGATGCCGTCCGTCTTGCCGATGCCCACCAGCATCTCGCGCATCTCGTCGAGCTCGTCGCCGACCGTCTTCACGTCGTACGCCAGTGACTCGATCGTGTGCAGGTCGCCCTTGGCCGGGTTGAACGTCAGCCCTGGCCAGTTGGGGTCGTCGAACATTCCCATCGTCTTCTCCCCGTTGTGTGCGTGTGCGTGTGCCGTGCGAGTTGTCGGAGCGGTGGTGCGCCTACTTCTGGCTGAAGCCCTTCTGCAAATCCTGGTCGGTCGTCCGGTAGGCCTCGAGCGTCTTCTGCAGTCCCTCGTGGAGCTGCTTGGCGCCGTCGGCAATCCGCTTGATGCCGTCGCCCCAGTCGTCCTGAAAGCCGTCGCAGGCGTTGTCGAGACCGTCCGTGCCAAGTCCCTTGGGACCCACCTTGTTGAGCCGCTCCTGGGCGCCACGCATGCGGTCGTCCACCTGGTCGAGCCTGTTGATCAGAGTCTTCATACGATCGACATCGATCTGGAAGTCCGCCATCGCCGTGTGCCTCCCCGTAGCGTGATCAGTGATCGCCGGTCAGACTATCGGAGCAGCAACTTCCGGCCTACCTGACGGTGTTCGCTGTCGCCAACTTGTGGCATGCGCATGCTATGCGCGGTCCCACACGTGCAGGACGGCCTGCGCGTATGCCAGCCGGTGGTCCAGCCGGGGTGAGGCGAGACGGTACTTGCGGCCCGTCTGGTACTCGATGGCGATTTCCGGCCCACCCGGCTGACGCCATCGCGTCCACGTCGGGGGCTCCATCTCCCAGGCGGCTTCCTTCTTCGCCTCGTCCTTCTCCCCGAGGAGCAGCCAGATCGCTCCCTGAGCGGCCATGACCGCCCAGCACACGAAGTACAGGGGGGAGATCAGCACGAACACCGTCCACGCCTTGCGGGTCCCGACCTCGGCGGCCAGCGGTTCGCCCCCCTGAGCGGGCTGGACGCTCCAGTGCACGCGGCGCGGCCAGGGCAGGGTCCGCCCGCCGCGCCGGGTGATCCGGCCGATCGGGGCGCCGTCACCGCCGTAGACCTCGTAGACGCCATTTTCGACGGACCGCACCGAGCTGAGCGGTTCGCCGTTCGGGCCGCTCACGGTGAACGGCGGCCGCGCCTGGCGCCCGCCCTTCGGGGCGTCCTGCGAGACGTGGACGTACACGAGGGGTTCGCCGTTCGCGCCGGGGCCGGCCTGCCGGATGGTGACGGTCTGCTCCCCCGGCTTGACCTTGTCGTACTTGTGCAGCCTCTTGTTGGGGACCTCGATGACGGTCTCCGCCGGAGCGTGGGCCTGCCGGTACGGGTTCGGGGTCTGCGGTGGGTACTGCGGCTGCCCCGGCTGCTGGGCCTGCGAGGCCCATTCCTGGCTGCTGTGGTTCATGGCCGCCCAACTGCCGATGCGGTTGACGATGACGATCGACAGACTCTCAAAAGTGGGTCGGTGATGTCGCGGGGCGCTGGGCGTCAACCGGTCCTGGGACGACTCGTCCACAGAACGTCCACGAGATTTCCCCGCTGGCTTTCAGACCCGGGCCGGGGCGCGGGGCGTTCCAGAAACAACCAGTGCGACCGCCTCCGGCACGTCCACGTCCCGGCCGCACCGCGGAACGGAGTCCGCCAAGGCGCGCTCCAGCGTCCCGTGCGGGAGCTGTCGCCCGAGTTCGGCAAGAACGCCCGGCTCCTCGGCGTTCACGGACGCGGCGCACGAGAGGACCCGGGTGGCTCCTCCCGGCCCCGTGTCCCTGATTCCGCACCCGGCTCGCGCCCGCCCAGACCAGTCTCGGTCGGTCTACCCGCGAGCCTTGAAGCGCGCCTGCCACAAGTCGCGAAGCAGCGCGATCTCCGCCACGTGGTGGATGAGTTCGAGGTTGGACCCCCACAACACGGAGATGTACGGCTCGTCGGGAGCGGAGCCGTACGGGTACTGGGAGAAGCCGATCGTGTCGAGCTGTTCCTCGGTGACCCGGCCGACGGCTTCGCGCCAGCGGTCGAGCAGGGACCAGAAGCGTTCCTGGGCCAGGGCCGCGGAGGGGGTGAAGTCGACCAACTGGTGGGGATCCGTGCGGCGTTCGCCGAAGGTCCACTCCCACTCGCCGGCGAAGCAGGAGTGGAGGTGTCCGAGTCGCCAGGCGATGGTCGTGACCGGGGAGATGTCGGGTTCCACCGGGCCGGTGTGGGCGAGGACCTCCTCGACGCGTTCGACGCTCACGCTCCAGTCCTCGGCGATCTTGGCGACGCTCATGCCGTCGGCGGCCTGGCGGGCCACCTCGGCGTACTCGCCCGAGGGGATGTCCGGGGCGCCCTTGTCGAGGACCCACTCGCCGGGACCGTACGCCCGGGGCGTCACCGCCTCGCTCCGGCGCCGGATCGACCAGCAGTCGGGGACCGGCTCCCAGAGGTACTCCTCGTCGCCGAGACCTTCGAGCCGTATCTGCGCCCGCTCCCTGACGCAGTCGAACTGGTCAAGCAGTACGCCCAGTCGGTCGGTCCGTATGCGTCCCGTCTCCATGCCCGGCTCCCCTCACGGTCCCGTCCAGGCGGAGGCTAACGGCATGCTCGCGGGGGCGCGACGGATTTACGTGGCCCCGGGTTCCGTTCGGAAAGGTATGCGCCAACTGAGCCTCGGATCAGGTCATGTGACGCCGGGTGAACTTGTTCTCATGATCCGATCAAAGTTACGTTTCCCCAACTAACTTTCGAACGGGGGTCCTTGTGGGTGTAGTCCTGCCGAGCGAGCTGGATGCGGCCCTGGACCTGATAGGCATCAGCTGGCCCAACGTCGACGAGGACGACTACCGCGACATGGCCCAGGCCATGCGGGAGTTCGCCGACGACATCGACGACGGAGCAGCCGACGCACATGCGGCGATCTCCGATCTGATCGGGACGAATGAGGGCCTGGCGGTACAGGCGCTCGAAATGCACTGGAGCAAGGTCAAGGGCACGCACCTGACCAACCTCGCCGAGGCGGGACGGCTCGCGGCCACCGCGCTGGACGGAGTGGCCGTACTGATCGAGGGCGCCAAGCTGGCGGCCATCGTGCAACTGGGCATCCTGGCAGCCGAGATCGCCGCGGCGATCGCCGCCGCTCCCGTCACCCTGGGCCTGTCGACGCTGGGAGGCATCGCGGGGACCCAGGCCACCCGGATCGCGGTCAAGCGCATTTTCGAGGAAGTGTGCGAAGAGGTCGTCTCGCGGGTCATGGACATCGCGATGGGGCCGGTCTACCAGTCGCTCGGCAACATGGCCGGAGACCTGGTGGTCCAGCTCGGCGGCAACGCGTTGGGCACCCAGCACGGTGTCGACCTCGGCCAGACCGCGAAGGCAGGCCAGGAGGGCTTCGGGGAGGGCGTCGACGCGGCGAAGTCGGGCGGGATGCAGCTGGCCAGTGCGGGCGGGAGCTCGGGCGGGTCGATGCAACTGGCCGGCGCCGACGGTGGCGGCGGCTCGGGCGGCGGAGGCGGCGGCGGTCAGTTCAGTATGGATCTGGAGTCCTACGACCGGGCCGGCACGCAGCTCAAGGGCGCGGGCGGCAAGATCCGCGACGGGGCCGGCGGCAAGCTTTCCCGCGCCAAGTCCACGCACGGCCGCACCAAGGGCAAGGACGCGATCGCCGACGCCGCCAACGCCATGCTGGACCAGGTCATGGACGGAATCGAGAAGGGCGTCAAGCGCTCCGCCGCGCACCTCGACGAGAACATGACCGGCGGCCTGAAGCAGATGGCCAAGCGCCACCGGGACAACGACGACGAGACAGCCCTGTCCCTCAAGCAGCTCCAGAAGGCCAACGACGGCAAGACGCCCATGTACCTGATGGGCGACGACGGAACGCTCAAGCGGCTGAGGCCGGACGGCGGGACCGACAAGCTGACGCAGGAGGACCGGGACCGCATCGGCCTGAAGCTCGACGGCGACAATGCCGGACGACCGCTGCCGGGCGAAGCGAACCTCAAACTCCACGGCAAGGAGAGGCCGCGTCCTCTCAGCAATTCGACGCAGGTGGAACTCGGGAGCACGCCGCTGTCCCAGGCCGTCCAGCTGGCCCGCCACTCGGACAAGAGCTACGGCAATCACAAGCAGGTGAACGGGCAGGACAAGTTCGAGAGCAACAACTACGCCGCAGCGCGCTTCAACAGCAACAAGCAGGACGACGGCGACTTCGTCCTGGTCGCGCGCAGTTCGGGATTCCGTCACTCCGAGCGCATGATCGGCTTCCCGGTCCTCCGGGACGGGGCGGGCGGCCGTATGACCGAGCTGTACACGGAACGAGCCCCCTGTTCGTCCGCCCCGAACTGCAGCGCGTGGATGAGGGAAAGACTTTCACACGTCGATGTCACCCACAGCATCGATTACGGAAACACAAAAGAATCCAGAGCGCAGGGCAACGCAGAAATGATGAATTATCTGGATCGCCTCAAGGTGAACCGGGGCAAATAGCGTACGTGCTAGCATCGGGCACTCCTCTCATTCGCAAGGCAGGCAGGTCACTGGATGACACCCCCCATCGACCGGGAAACCCTGGAGTCCGAGTTCGGCCCGGAAGAGCTCACCACGTATTCCGCTGTGGTGGTGGCGAACATCCAGCACGAACCGAGCGCGCGCTTCCTCCGTGACGTCGGCATTCCGGCCCGCCCCAATCCCTGGTTCGACCTGGTCGACGGGACTCCGGAGCAGGTGAGGACGCTCGGCGACTGCTACGCAGACCTGCGCGAGCGGTGGACCGACCTGCCCGAGGGGGCCGAAGGCTGGCTTCTCCTCGGCATGGTCCCGTACGACGACATCGCGCTCGACGGGGTCACCGGGACCGTTTACTGCCTCCCCGGTGACGAGTCCGAGATCTATCCGCTGAACAAGGATCTCAATTCCTTCGCCCATTTCCTGTACTTGCTGGAGAAAGAGCGTCCCCATTACGACTTCGAGTCGGAACAGGAATCGCTCGATCCGGAGGGTGCGGCGGGACGGCTCACCGAGCAGATGCGAGAAATCGACCCGGCCGCACTGGCAGTGGCCCATTCCCGCTGGCACGACATCCTCGAATATGTCGCCGAACCCGAGGCGAGGTAGGGGCGATGAACAACAACGACATGCGGCTTTTCGGGAGCAGGACGGGTACCGACCCGGCCGACAGCCCCGAGAGTGTCCGGCGGCTCGCGCACACTGCCGTCCCGCTCGCCGTCGGACCGTACTTCGCGACGGCCGAGTCCGACCCGGTCCCGCTGCAGGAGTTCGCCGAGTCCGTCGGCCGTACTGTCGTGCTGGACGAGTGCCGGCAGTGGGCGCGGCTCGGGTCCGACCGCGGGTTCGAGCTCTGCACCGACCACGAGGGCGTCGTCCGTGCCGTACTCCTCGACTGGGCCGAGGAGTCGAGGTTCGTGAACGCGACTCCGGAGGCCTTCGCCGAGTCGCTCGCCGCGCTCGACCAGGCCCTCGCCGCGATCCTCGGCACCGACGTGCCGCAGGAGGCGTCCGCCGCGTACGCGGAGTTGGAGCAGCGGTTGCGGACCCTGGACCCGCGGGCGTTCGAGGGCCGGGAGCACTGGTGGCCCCTCGTCCTCGACGACATCCGGGACACCGCGAGCGCGGAGTGGTTCACCGCCTTCGAGATCGTGAACGACCGGGGTGAGAAGCAGATCGTCACCCAGGCCGGCGACATCGGTGTCCACCCGGAGGAGCGGCTGTGGGCCCGGCTGCGGGCCGCGGGTGTGCAGCCGGAACAAGTGCTGCGGATCCACACCGAGTTGGAGGCCTGCTTCATGCCGGGGCACTACTGCTCGCTGTGGCTCGGGCAGGTCTTCCCCGAGGCGCAGCTGACCCACAACTTCCCCTACGGGGAGACGGCCGAGTCCCGTGCGGAAGGCATCCGGCTGCTGCGCGAGGCGGCCGCCGAGCAGCCGCAGTAGAGCGAAGCCGGATTCAGGACGAGGGGACCCAGCACACCATGACCGTCGGTGCCGTCACACCGGACCTCACCTCCTGGCCGCCGATCGACGAGGAGACACGGCCCTCCGGGCAGCGTTTGCTCGACTGGGCGGCCGGCGGAAACAGTGCCGGGCCCCGGCTGTGCCTGGTGCGGGGCGCCGAGGGCAGCGGCAAGAGCCGTCTGCTCGCCTGGTTCCTGGCCGGGACGATCGACCGGCCGGGGATCACCGTCCATGCCACCGTCCCGTCCGAGGGGCTCACAGCCGAGAGCTTCGCCTGGGAGTTGGGGCGGCAGCTCGGCTACGGCCCGCTGTCCCCGGCCCGACTGCTGGACCAAGTGGCGCTGGATGAGCGGCCGTTGCTGCTCCTCGTACCCGATCTGCATCGGGCCGGGGCGGGACCCGCGGATCTGCCGGCGGGGACGCCGGAGGCCCTGGTCGCCGAGATGCTGGAGCCGTTGCTGACACTCCCCCATGTGCGTGCGGCCGTTGAGGTGGGCGAATCGGGTCTGCTGGCCGCCGACCACGTAGAGGCCGACCACGTAGAGGTCGTCGACCTGGGCGACACGGCCGGGGCGCCGCGTGCGGGCGAGGCCCCGTACCCGGAACTCCTCTCGACGGTCCCGCACACCTCCGACGGCCGACCGGACTGGTCCCAGGCACCCGACAGGGTCCGCCGCCACATCCTCGGCGCGGCGCTGCGCAGGGACGACGAAGGGGCCGCCGTACGCGACCTGTTGACCGACCCCGGCTTCCTGGTCCACGGCTCCGCCGCCGCCCTGACCGCCGCTCTCGCCGACGCACGCATCCCCGTTCCCGGACGGCTGCGCGAGGTGTGGAGGCGTGCCGCATCCGAACTGACGGCGTATCACACCGACAGTGCCGAGCGGGCCGCCCTGCTGCACACCGCCGCCGTGGGCACGGACCCGGCGCTGACCGAGTACCTTCAGCCGCTCGCCGAGCGCCATTGGTGGACCGCGGTGTGGGCCCGGCCCGGCCTCGCGGTGAGCGCGCTCGCCCTGGTACCGGGCGAGGAGCGACGGGTTCTGACGGCCGACGCCACGGGGCGGCCGCGGACGTACGACCTGGACAGCGGTGCGCCGACCGGGACTGCAGGCGGGGGTGCCGGTTCCCCTCCGTCCTTCGTACGACCGCGCTCCGTCGCCCCGTGCGACGCCCGCTCGGCGCTGCTGCTCGACCGGTCCGACGCGCTGCTGCCGCTCGTGCCCGAGGACGACCCGACCGCCGCGATCGTGCTCGGGCACATCGCCGAGCACCACGGTTCGGCCGCCCTCGCCGAAGAGGAGTCCCAGGTCAGTGCGCTCGGCAGCGGTGGTCTGCAGGAGCCGTACGCCGTCGTCGGCGACCGGAGCGGCGCGGTTCACGTGTGGTCCCTGAGCGAGTATCAGGACACTCCGCGGTCCTGCCATGTTCACGAACAGCCGGTCACCGCCGCCACCTGCGTCGGCACCGCCGACGCACTGACCCTCACCTTCAGTGCCGCGTCGGACGGCTCGGTGCGACTGTGGGAGACCGGTTCCGCCGAGCCGATGCCCGTCCCGGTGCAGCAGCGCCGGCATCTGGTCACCGCCCTTGCCGCGGCTGACACCCCGGTCGGTCCAGTGCTCGCCGTGGCCTGGAGCGACGGTGAGCTGCACCTGTGGCACGTGCTGTCCGGCGAGGTGCGCGTCCTGCCCCTGCTGCGGCCGTGCGATGCCCTCGCACTCACACCCGGCGGGCTGCTCGTCGTCGGGGATCCCGAGGGTCTGTATGCGGTACAGCTGCGACTGGACGCGCTCCGGGAGCTGTGAGAGGCGCTGTCCGAAGGGGCTCGCGGCGACGGGGGTGCTCTTCGGAACCGGGACCGGCGTCGGGGCCGTGAAGGAGATCCCGGCGGCCACCAGCGTGGCCAGTTCCAGGAACTCCTCCTCCGCCTCGAAGATCTCGGTGGACAGGGACACCACCACCGCCTGCGCAACCCGCGGGAAGGCGAGGTGGAACGTGGCGGTGCGGACGGCCGAGGTGCTCACGCCCTCGACGCCGAACAGCGTTCCGGGGACCGTGACGGCCTGATCCGCCACCACGACGGCGGCGAGCCCCGACGGCAGTTCGACGACCGCCTTGTGGGTGTCCGGCTGGTCCGGGTGGGCGCGCAGCGCGCTGTGCGGGTAGAGGTGGGGGTCGCCCGCGGGGCGGTCGGTCTTGGCGATCTCGCCGCCCGCGGACTGGAGGGAGTCATGGGCGCGCTGGAGGTAGTCGGGGAGGTCCGTCACCTTCTGGGTGAACGCCTTGGCCGCCTCCCCCGACCACCAGGTGCTCTCCTTGGAGAGGGAGTCCAGCAACTGGTAAGTGGTCTGCAGGGTTTCGGCGGTGTGCAGCAGATCGTCGGAGAGGCTGGTCGCCAGGTGGGGGTGGCCGGGGGTGGGATTCCAGCCGAGGCCGCTCCAGTCGTCGCTCACTGCGCCACCCCCGGAGTGTGGGCTCCGGTGTGCCCGAACGCGCCCTGGATCTCCTGCTCGGTCTGCTCATACGCCTTGATGATGGCGGGCAGCGCCTCGTTGAGGACCTTGATCCGTTCCTGCGTCTTGCCGAGCCCGTACTCCCAGCTCTCCTCGAAGTCCTCGCAGGCCTTGTCGAGCA
Source organism: Streptomyces sp. NPDC050759 (assembly GCF_044456945.1). Classification (NCBI taxonomy): domain Bacteria; kingdom Bacillati; phylum Actinomycetota; class Actinomycetes; order Kitasatosporales; family Streptomycetaceae; genus Streptomyces; species Streptomyces sp. NPDC050759. The sequence goes on from NZ_JBITGI010000011.1 coordinate 31,012, forward strand.
CGCCCTTGCCCAGGTCCTTCGGCCCGGTGTCCTTCATCCGGCGCAGCGCCTTGTCGAGTTGTGACTCGCTGTCCTCGAGCTTCTTCTTCAGTCTGCGCAGTTCATCGAGACCGACCTTGAAATCGGCCACGTGCTTTCCCCCTGTTTTGCAGTCCTGTGCGTCAGTCGGAGACCCTGCGCAGGAAAAGCCACATTCCCTTGGTGGCGTGGGTCTGCCGGGTGAATCCCTCTTCGGCGGCGAGAGATTCGGCCTGTCCGACGGAAATCCCGGGGTAGCGGGCCGGATTGACGCGGATGTGCCCGCGGACGTTCGGGGCGCCGTTGCGGATCTCCCCGCGCAGTTCCTCGCGCAGTTCCTCGGCCGGGACCTTCCTGCGCTTGCGGCGCGACGACCAGGCGATCAGGAGGTTCACGAGCACCAGCGCGGCGATGCCGGCACCGATGCCCCCGAGGGCAACCGGGCTGACGGCACCGCCGGGCGGGGCCGCGAGCAGAACACCGGCCATGGGCATCGAGGGGGAACCTCCGGGTGACAACAGCAGAGGGCCCGCACCCTAGCGACTCTCTTTGTTCGCAGGTCTGTCCATGCAGTGACGACCCGGCACACCACGGCGTCCGCCATGCCGCCGGAAAAGCGCTGGTCCACGCCTCGACTTCACCTGTCCATCACACGCGCTCACGCGGCCGCCCCAGGGGGCCCACCTCACCACCACTGACCCTTTCCGCGTGGATCACCATCTTTTTCCGCCCGGCTGAGCCCCGGATGAGCAAGGGATGGGGGCGGCATCGACCGGAACCGGCGTACTTGTAGGGTGTCATGAGCATTACGGGGGAGCTGTTGATCACTTGAGCGTCGTGCTCCATTTCTCTGCGGGCTCCCACACATCATCGAGACTCATGGGGGACCGGGTTCATGTCGTACCCACCGCCGCCCGGAGGGCCGGGTGGCGCGTATCCACAGGGGCAGGGAGGGTGGGCCCCACAGCCGCAGCAGCAGCCGCCGCCGCAGCAGCAGCCAGGTGGCGTGCCCTACCCGCCCCAGGCCGCACCAGGTCACTACGGCCATCCGCCCCAGGCCGCGCCAGGTCACTACGCCTATCCGCCGCAACCACCCGCCACGGCTCAGGGCTGGCCCGCGCCGCCCCACACGCCGTACCCGCAGCCGCAGCCTCCCGGCGGAGCCGGCGGTGACCGGGGCGGGAACGGTGACCGGGGCGGGAGCGGCCTGAAGAAGGCCGTCATCGGTGTGGTCGTCCTGGCCGTGCTCGCCGTTCTCGGCATCGGCGGGCTCGCCGCATACCAGGCCTTCGGCGGCGGCGCGTTGCCCACCGCGGCGGGCAACGCGCAGGGCGAGCAGTTGCTGAGCTCCAAGGACATCCAGGAACTGCTCGACGGCCGCAGCCAGGCGTTGAGGAGCGGCGAGGAGGACACGTACCTCGCCCCCTTCACCGGCGAGGCCAAGGACACGCAGAAGAGTCTCTTCGAGAATCTGCGCAAGATCCCCTTCGCGCAGGCCGAGTACTCCATCCTCAACACGACGGGCACGAGCACCGACGAGTACGGCGACGGAGCCACGGTCGCCCTCGACGTCGCCTTCGTCCACAAGATCCAGGACGTGGACGTCCGGCCGGTGTCCGAGTGGTACCGCTGGATCATCAAACGGGAGTCCAAGGACGCCGAGCCACGGATCACCAAGGTGGGTCCCGCACCCGGCGCCTTCGGTGCCAAGAGCTATGTGTTCTACCCGGCTCCCTGGGACCTCTACGACGACATGCACGTCGTCAAGAAGGCCCACACGCTGACGATCTCGGACAAGAAGCACGCCGCCGACACGGACCGCTACGCGCCGTACATCGAGAAGGCCGCGAAGGACGACATCGAGCTGTGGAAGGCGAACGGCCCCCAGGACACCGAGACGCCCACGGGCTTCGTGACGGTTCTCGAACCCGACCGCAAGACCTACTCCTCCCTGTACGGCTCGCAGTCCGTCGACTGGGAGGCCGGCCAGAGCGTGGCGATGCCCACCTTCGACGCCGGGTTCGGCGGTGACGAGAAGGACCTGGAGTACGGCGGTGCCCGGGTCAAGATGGACATGTCCGGGAACCGATTCACCAACGCGACGTACTGGCCCAAGCTCGTCCAGGAGATCTCCCACCACGAGTTCGCGCATGCCGTGGTGCAGCCCCTGGAGGCCGCCTCCGGCGGGTTCGCCACCGAGTCCAACACCCGCTGGTGGGTCGTCGAGGGTTTCGCCGACTACGTGGCGTTCCGCTTCGACAGTGAGCTCGGTGCGTTGACCATCCGCAACGACGTCACCGGCAAGGAGTTCAGCGGCACGCTGCCCGAGGATCCCGGGGCCGGGGACGAGGTCTCCACGAACTACACGGTCAGTTACCTGGCCATCCGGTTCATGGCCGAGAAGAACGGCGAGGCCGCGGCTCTTCGGTTCGTCACCGACCAGTACCGCCACCCCGGGCAGCTCGACCAGCAGTTGCGCGAGGCCACGGGCATGGGGGAGAGCGAGTTCCAGGCCGCCTGGGCGGGTTACGTGAGGAGCAACAGCTGATGAGTACAGACGGCAGCCAGGGCTCCGCCGGCCCGTACGGGCAGCAGCCTCCGCCCGTCCCCCCGCCGGGGTACGGGTACCCGCAGCAACCGCCGGCGCCGCCGCAGGGCCCGCCGCCGCAGCCGTACGGGTATGGGTACGGCGGACCGCAGCAGGCCCCGCCGAACACGCCGCCGCAGGCACCCCCGCCGGGGTACGGGGTGCCGCAGGGCTACGGCTATCCACAGCAACCCGGGCAGCAGGGCTACGGCCATCCCCAGCAGCCCCAGCAGCCCCAGCAACAGGGCTACGGGTTCCCGCCGCAGCCCCCGCAGCCGTACGGGTACGCCGGGCCGGGCGGCCCTCTCGGCCCCGTCGGCCCGGCCCAGCCCGGGAACGCGCGGAAGAAGCCGGTCGGGATGATCGTGCTGCTCGTCATGGCCGTGCTCGTGCTGAGCGGGGCCGGTTTCGGGGCCTGGTACATGCTCGTCGGCTCGGCGAGCAACAACGTGCTGTGGAGCGTGGCCGCCAAGCAGCAGGGCGAGGACGTAGACGCGGTCCTCGGGGCCAAGACGCGGGGCACCTGGTTCACCGGCAAGGCCGTGGTCCAGACCCTGCCCAACGGCGTGAAGGCGTACGACCTCGACAACGGCAAGCAGCTGTGGGCGACGGCGCTCCCCGGCGACAGCAGCGAGGCGTGCGTCGCGCCCGAGAACTCCTCCGGCGACATCGGCATCGTCGCCTACGGCGAGGGCAAGGCCTGCGACCACCTCGTGGCCTACGACCTCGGCACCGGCAAGCAGCTCTGGGACAAGGACCTCAAGCCGGGTGGCACCACGTCGAAGGACGAGGTGTCGGTCGCCCGGGCCGGCGACGTGGTCGTCGTCAACGCCGCGAAGGTGACACTGGCGCTGAAGGCGGCCGACGGCACGACGGCCTGGGACCCGAAGAAGTTCGCGACACAGGACTGCCCCAGCGGTGAGTTCACCGGCGGCAAGGCACTGATCCGGGTCCGCGGCTGCCACGTCAGCGACTTCGACGACCCCGACTGGGGCCAGAACTGGGACGAGGTCTCGCTGGTCGACCCGGCCACCGGACAGCCGCGCTGGACCTACCACCACAAGGTGCCCAAGGACGACTTCGGCGAGATCGAGGGCCGCGACGTCGTCTCGACCTCTCCCGTCGTTCTGCTCCGGCACGGCGACGACGGGGACGCGCTCTTCTCCCTCGACGACGAGACGGGCAAGGTCCGCAGCCAGTTCTCCCCCGCCACACCGTCCGAGTACGTCATGACCGACGACTCCCTGGGCGGCCCCTGGTCGGAGGCGGGCGTCTTCGGCGACACCTTCGTCATCGATGTGACCGGCCCGAAGAGCAAGGAGCTGCTGGCCGCGTACGACCTGGACAGCGGCAAGCAGCTGTGGAAGACCGACGCGGTCGAGTTCAGGTCGTACTATCCGCTGCCCGCGGCCGGAAGTGACCGGATCCTCGCCTACAAGACCAGCAACGACAACGACAAGGGCCCCGAACTGGTGGAGTTCAACGCGAAGGACGGTTCGACGAAGACCGTCGTCGAGTACCCGACGGACATCCGCAAGGGCATGTCGATATGGGCCCGGCCCTTCTGGCACGATGCCCGGCTCTACATCTCCGAGCCGAACCCTTCCGTCACCTACGGCGAGACCCCGTACACGCTGGTGGCTCTCCCGACCAGCGACTGACGGAGGGGCTGTTGTCAAGAAGGCCCCGTCGCCGGCGTACCGGCGATGGGGCCTTCTGCCCGGGTCAGTACCGCTGCGGGGGCCTCCGCCGAACCTTCACGCGCGTCCCCCGTGCCGCGAACAGCGCTCTTCACAGTGCCTGCTCCGCCCCCTACGGCCCTCTCCCGATCTCGCAGGTAGCTTGCTCCCGCAGCCAGTTCTTTCTTTCGTCGGGGGATTCCATGAGCCAGCCGCCGCCGTACCCACCGCCACCACAGCCTCCGCAGCAGCCGCAGGGTGGCTACAACCCGTACATGCAGCCCGCGCCACAGCAGCAGCCGGGGTTCGGCCCGCCGCCCGTCCCCGGGCAGCCCCCGATGCACCCGGCACCTGCGTTCCAGCCGCCGCAGCCTCTCGGTCAGGGCCCGGCCACCGACGGCAACCCGGTCGGCGCGATCGTTCTCGGCCTCGCGGCCTCGGTCCTCGTCGCGCTGCTCTACACCGGGCTCATCGCGGCCACGTACAGGGAACAGTCGGTCACCGTGGCCACCGTCCTGTACCTGGCGCACGCGCTCATCAACGGCGCGGTCGTCGGCTTCCTGGTCGGCTCAGTGGGCCGCGGCCACAACGGTGCCGGGATCGGCGGAGCCGTGATCGCCGCGCTCGGCGCGTTCTTCGGCTATGTCAACGCGCTTCCGCTGATCTTCGCCCTGGAGGAAACCCCCCTCGCCGCCTGGCACTTCCTCCAGGCCCAACCCTTCTTCCCGGCCAAGGCCTGGTGGAACGACGAGGCGTCCGGCGGAGTCGACTGGTTCTCTCCGCTGGGGCTTGTGGTTGCGGCAGCGGCCGCGTGGGGGCTCGCTTACGCGATCGGGCGCAAGCGTCTCGAGACGTGACGTCGAGGCCGGTGACGACTGACCGGACTCCAGCGTCTCGGTAGCGCACGGTGGGCTTCCCCGTGGTCGAAGGCAGTGCCCGGCAACTTCCCGGACCTGGCCCCGACAACGCGCTCCGGATTTTACGGAGCCCCAAGTGGTCGGGGCGTCGGGGCGTCGGGGGTGTCTTTCATCCGGTCAGGGCATCTCCTCCGGTGTGTCGGTGAGAGGCCTGTTCAGCGGCACCGCTCAACCCTCCGCGTCACCATCGCCGTGGTCCATCCTCGCCACCACCTGCGCGATGAGAGCGACGAGGGGCGTCAGCACGCCCGCCGCAGCCGTCCACAGCCGCCACGCGCCGCTGTCCGGGACGAGCAGCAGGGCGGTCAGGCAACCGAGCGCCACCGCGAGTCCCACGACGACCGGTGCGGACGCGGTCACAAGCCAGCCGGCGCCGAGGTCCAGGGTCTGCACTCGCCGCTCGGGATCCGGTTGCGCGGGTGCCATGACGCCCGCCTCCTCGGCCTGCTCGGCAACCTGGACCGGGACGGCGCCCGGCAGTTGCCAGCCGTCGTCGCCCACGAATTCGGCGAGGACATCCCGCCCACGACGTTGGCGCGGATGCCAGAGCAGCCACCCATGCGCGCCGGTCAGGGCGGCCCCCGCGGCTTCGCCGTCCATCTGGGAGTGGAAGGGAACCTGCCGCCCGCCGCCCTCCAGCATCAGGCACCGCAACGTGCGGGTGTTCTCCCGACGCTTCTTCTCGTCGGCCGCCTCCGGGCTGCCGGGCGGGGGCACGTCGGTGTGTTCCTTGGTACCAACGACGGCGACTCGCAGGGACTGCCAGTCGGGGGTGACGGTTCGCTTCGGGCGACGCGGGCTCTCGTTCCTCCACCAGTAGCCGAGCGGGGCAAGAGTCACCAGGGCCCAAAAGCCACCGATCGTCCACGAGTCACCGAACTGCACGGCCCGCCCGGCGAGTTGACGCTGCACGTCCTCACGCTGGTCGTCGCCGATGGCGCCCAGTTCGGGGTGGGTGGGGACGTAGGCGACGTAGAGGTCGCTGCCGACTTCGCGGCGGAAATTCGTGGTCGCTTCGAATCTCACCGGCACGCCCTCACCAGTCGGGGAAGGAAGCAGAACGGTGAAGTCGGCTGTGGCATCGGCAGTGCTGTGACGACTTTCGGCAACCTCGTTCTCGATCTTCACGATGGGACGCTGCTCGATCACAGCACCAGCCTCGGCCAGTACGGCACTCGTGCCGGTTGCCCGTCCATCGACGACGGCGAGCGTCACCCAGAGAGCCAACATCGCGGGGACGGCGACCATCACGCCGGCGAGGCGCGCCGACAACCAGCGCGTGCCATCCACTCGCAACGGCACGGCGCCTTCGCCGCAGTCCGGGGTGGTCGAAGCGATCCGCACACCCCATTCGTAGGTCTCGCGACGGGACGGGCCGCCCGCACGCACCACCGCCACGCCCAGGACCACCACACATGTGGCCAACAGCCCCAGCGAACACCACAAGACAGCTGCGCGCACCAGCGTGGCTCCCAGAAAAAGCCACGCTGCAGTCAACGCCGCGAGGGCGAGCGGAGCAGCCGCGGCGACGAACCTCCCGCAGCGGAGAAAGAGTCGAAGACCGATGACGTCGGCTGCACCGTTCGCGTCCTTGTCCATGGTCCATTCACTGCTCACCCGAATGCTCCATACCTCTGCGGATCGGGCCGCCCCCGCACGGCGTCGGCGTCCTCTCTCGCGTTCCTCTTCGCGTCAGCGACCGCGCCGGGCTTGTCCTTGGCCTCTTCGGCATTGGGGTTGCCGTTGGCCACCTCGTCGACGTCCTTGGAGATGTTGCCTCCTGCTCCCAGTCCGAAGCTGATGGGAGCATTGGTGGCCACATCCCCCACGAGTTGGTGCGCCGCGGAGAGCGTCCGTCCATCCGTGGCTCGGTGGACGGCAGCGCTCCCAGCACCCCCGGTCAGCCCTCCGGCCACGGCTCCGAGCGCCATCTGAGAGGCATCGAACCGACCCCTGCTGTGAAGGTTGTTCAGGGTGTCACCGACGACCGACGAGGCGCCCCCCACCGCCGCACCGTCGGCGGCGCTCGCCCACGTACCTCCACCCAGCCTCTGCGCCAACAGGCCGGACCCGTACTTCCCGCCCAGCGCTCCCACGGCTCCGTTGACGGCGTTGTTGACGAACTCGGCGTCCTTGCCCATGGCCAGATTGGTCGCGATCCCCGTCCCGGTCCCCGCACCCCACTGCACACCGAGCTCGACAACCAGCCGCCACCCCTCGCTCCCCCTCGCCAGCCCGCGAACGTACCGAAACACACGAGCGGCAGCGCCGAGCAGCCGGCCCAACTTCGACGCGGCATCGGCGGCCTGCGCGGCGAGACGAAGTGCGTTGGCAGCTCCGGCAGCCGCAGAAAAGCCCAGCGTGACAAAGGAGAGCGCGGCGGACGCTGCGATGGATACACCGATCTCGAGGTAGATCTGATGAATCTCATCATTGATCTCCTCGATGTTGTCGGCCGCCTCCTCAAGCCCCTCGGCCGCCTGCTCGAAAAGCGGCACTGTCTCCTCGACGGCTCGCCCGACGTTCGCCCAATACTCACGGAAGGCCTCGGCGGACTCCCCCCGCCAATGCTCACCGAGTACGCCCCGCGCCCTCCTGTCGAGCCCGCCGTACGCCTCCTCCAGCTCCTCCCCCATCGTCCGCCACCCCTTGGCCGCGGCCCGCAGCACATCTGGACGGCCACCGGGATTCACCACCTCGATCCCGGCCTCGTACACCTTCTCGGCGACGCTCTCTTCGCTCAAGTCTTCCCACCCTTGAACAGACCGGCGAGAGCCTCGTCCGACGCTTCGGAATTCTTCGCGTTGCCCTTGAGGGCCTGGCTTACCTCATCGAAATGCCGAGCCAGATTCCCCAGCGATTCGACCATCCCTGCGGCCAACTCCACATAGGCCGACGTGACCTCTTCGGACTCTGTCAGAAACCCGAAACCGTCATGGATCTGCTCCGCCCCCGTCGTACCCTGAAATGCCCTGACCGCACTCGCCAGGTCATACGCCCGCGTATCGAACGCGCCGGCCAGCTTCGCCAGTTCCTGCGGATCTAAGTAGAAGTCACCAGACATACGCCGCTCCGTGCACTATCCCTCGAGATCTTGGACTTGCACTTCCGCAACCGCACGCCGACCGAAGAGTCACGTACCAGCACACGATGGAGGGACGGCGTCAACTCCCTGCCAGGTGGCACCACTTCTTTCGAATCCGCGGTGTGGACCATCGACCTCGAAAACCGCTGCCCGGCAGCTGACCCAGCCCACCGGGGAAAGCGTCGTCAGGGACCTGCCCGGAGCGGAGCAGCCGTGAGCTTTCGCCGAGCGCCCGGCAAAAACAGTCAACGCCGCGCGCCTGTAGGCGAGTTCGGACGAACTCAAGAGGGCAGGGCCGCCGGTGCCCCACACCCATGGCGGGCCGCCGACTGCTCCGCGAAGTTCTCCAGATCCGCGCGCTCCTCCTTCGTGAGCGGGTCCGAGGTGAACTCCCGGTCACTGCCCTCGACTGGCCAAGCGTGGTAGTAACCGATGCCCAGGGCGCCCTGGCAGGTGGCTGACGTCCAGGCCGTGTATTCGTCGGTTCCCGAAGGAGTGTCGTGGCCCCCGTACGGGCCGTTGACCACAGCCTGGGAAGCATCGCTGAAGGGACCGTAGGCGGCGGCAAGTTGCAGACCGCCCACGAGTAGACACTCTTCGGCCGGTGACGTTCCAGCTGCGGTTTCCCGCACCTTCGTCACGGACGTCATCCCCTTGCAGGTCCCCGTGGCGTTGCTCACCGGCACGGTCGTGGCTTCGGCAGCAGGAGCGGTGAGCTTGCCCGAGTTTCCCGGTTCCTGCGCACAACCGGTCTTCTCTGCGGCACGCTGGGCTGCCCCGGTCACTGTACGGGCGAGGTCGAGCCGGACGGCCTTTGTGGGCTCGCTGTCGTAGGGCGACTCGCCCACCACGAGGATTCCGCTGCCCTCCTCCGGCGTCCAGTTCTTACAACTGAGAAGCACCGACGCCGTCGCCTCGTCCTCATCAGTGACCATGAATCCTTGCCAACCCGCGTCCAGTGGTACGGGAAAGGACTCCTGGTCACGCTGGAAGGAATAGAACCCGTATGCGTTGTGAGCACCGGACGCGGTCTCGATCGATATGACGACGCCGTCGACGTCGCACGTCGTCGCCAGACCGGCTGGTTCCGTCACATCGCTGGAGACGTCGAACTGCTTGCTGGAGACGTGGAAGCCCAAGCCCAGCAGAGAGAGCTTCGACTTCCCCGCGAGGCTCAGCACCGGGTCGACCGGAAGCATCCCACTGCACACCCGCGCTGTCTTGGCGGCCGGGTACTGGAGTTGGAACCCGTAGTACCCGGCACCCAGGACGGCCAGTGTCAGCGCGGAACTCATCAGCCGGCGTCTTACTTTCCCTCGGATCCATGTGCGGTGATCCCACGTCATGGGGCACTCATTTCGGGGCCAGGTCGGTCCACGATCAGGAGCCGAAGGAGGGCGACTGGTCGGCCGCGGAAACAGGCTTCAGACACCCGGCGTTGAGGACGGCGTGGTTGGCGAGGCGGGAAGCGATGGCTGCGATGGTGAGACGTTGGCTGTCTGTGTTGCCGTCGGAAGCACCAGGAGACTCCACGGAGACGCTGAGATGAGCAGTCGCATTGCCGTCCAACTTGCAGGGGATATAGACGGCCGCGCTCGAGTCACCGGACAGCGCCACGGACTTTTGCCCACCGGCGGCTGCACTGTTCAAGGGCTTCGTCTCGCCCGGCAGACGGCCCCGTTCCTTGAGGTCGTCCTCCCATGCCTCGGCGCCGACGGTGGTGAGGCGGACCCGTGCGTCGAGCTGCGTCTTCTCGTCACCGTCGATCGTGCAGTCCAGCCGGTACGCGTCGCCCGCACCGGACTCGGTGAACTCCGTAGAGGTGACCCGTCGACTGGTAAAGGTGGTCTGCTCGATGAACCCCATGTCAACGGCGGAGAGAATGCCACCGCAGTCAGCGGAGACACCCGTGCCGCGGAACGGGATGAAGCGGTCGCCGATGACTGTTCCTGCGACCAGGCAGAGTACTGCCAGCAAGCCGACGGTCAGGCGTTTCCGAAAAGCAGAGCTCGTGCTCACAGGGACCTCGGGCTTGGGGTGGGTGGGGTCGGTCACGGGCTGGCCTCTCAATTTCCGAGGCCGGATGTATCGGCATCGAGGTCACTGGCGAAGTCGTCCAGGTTGTCCTTGGCGTTTCCGTGGCCGCTGTTGAGCCCCTTGCTCACCGCGGTGTCCACCTGCTCCTGACTCAGCCCGGTATCGGCCCGCTCGTTCGCAAGCATCGCGGCGTCGCTGGTGACCGCCATGAAAGACCTCTTTCGATCCTCGACCTCTCCACCTGTGCTGTAGACGACTTCGCCGAGCGAGTCCCTGGTAGCACCGGAAACCATCGAGTCGATCACCTGGCCACTGACCCATTCTGCAGCTGCACCGGCCACTGCCCCACCTGCCGGAGACGCGATAGTGGCAGTCCCCGCGCCGATCCCGATACCGACGCCGGTCTTCGCCCAGTCCCCCGCTGCCTCGATGCGACTGTTGAACACCGCATCGTCGGCAACCTTGTCGTGGATGACCGCGTCCTTGCGGGCGGTACCGATGATGCCCTCGATCTCCGCCGAGTTCGTACTGATCTTCTCGATCTTCTCGGTCGCCGAGACGTCGTAGGCCTCCGGATGCTCGAGGTGATACTCCATCAGCGAGCTGGTGTACTGCGTCTGACCGAAGTTGATGGCCGCGTACCCGTCCGGATCCTGGCCGACTGTGTACAGAAAACGCGTGACGTCACGTTCACTCTTGTCGCTGATGATCGCCGGTGCGCTGTCACCTTCGGGATAGAGCTTGTCCAGACCCGTCTCGTCGTTGGCCAGGGCGCGATTGATGTCTGGCATGTACTCGGCGGACATGCGGCCCAGGCTGTCGTTCATCCCCTTGTGGGCGAGATCGGGATGCTGGGACACATCTGAGATGATCTTCGAGGTGAGTTCGGCCTGCTCGGTGGTGTGCTTGGGGAGCGGGTTCGGGATCGGGGCGTCGTACGGGTGGCCGGTCGTGGCGGATTCCAGGGCGTGACCGAGGTTGTTGTAGCCGTTGGGGTTCTTGTCGTCACCGGTGTAGCCCGCGCCCTCGGGCCAGTGCCGGTCCTTCATCAAGTAGTCGTAGTGGTCGACCTTTTCGCCGTTGACCGAGGTCTCGGAGCCGAAGAACTCCGTGGAGGCCTCCGGATTGTGGCCCAAGGCGTCCATGTACCCCGCCATCGGGTCGAGCGCCCCGATGTTGGTCGTGCCCAGCGTCCGCGGATAGCCCCAGTACGCGTCCGGGTTCTGCCCCGCGTTGGCGCCGTTCTTCTCCGCGGTGATCAGCGCGTCGCCGTAGTCTTGGAGGAAGTCCTTGTCCCACTTGCCCTCGCTCATCAGGCTGCTGGTGAGCTGGTAGCCGCTGAGGCCGTACGGCGACTCGGTGGGGTTGGCGTTGAAGTCGCGCTGGCCCGCCTTGAGCAGGTCGTTCTGGAAGTTGGTGATGTCCTTGTCGGGCGTACCCCCGTCGTCCGACGTGGTCGCCGTTCCGATGGTGGTGCCCAAGTTCGCCTTGAGCTCCTTGAGCTGGGCCAGCTGCGCCTTGGAGAGCGTGGTGCCGGCCGGCGGGCTCATGAGCTCGTTGTACTTGCTCAGCATGTTCTCGCCGCCGGTCTTGACCGCGAAGTCCCTTGAGAACTCGGGGTCGTTCTTGTTGGCGGAGAGAAGGAGGTTGAGCTTGGTGATCTCGGCGTCGGAGAGCCGGCCCTTCTTGTTCATCAGGGCGGCGGCCTGGTCGGCTTCGACGGAGTCGAGGGTGGTGTAGACGCTGGTGTTGAAGGACTGGCTGTCGCCGTTGGCGTCGCGTTCCAGAGCCGAACTGGCGGCCTCGTCCGCGGCGGTGGCCAGTTCCAGGACCCGCGTCAGCCGGGAGACGAGCGAGTCCAGCTTCTTCTTGCGTTCCTCGGCCAGACCCGGCGAGGCGGAAGCGGTCGGGCTGTCCTGCCGCGGGTCGACGTCCTCGACGCGTCCGTCGTCGTAGACCTTGTAGTGGTCGTTGCGGGCCTCGTCGAGCAGGGCGTGCAACTGCTTCTGGGAAGCGGTGAATTCGCCGTGCGCGTCCAGCAGCAGTTTGGCGATGCGCTCCGCCTCGGTGGCGGCGTTCTCGTACTCCGTACGGGCCTTGCCCATGGTGACGAAGGCGGCCTCGGCCGCGTCACCCTCCCAGTGGCCCTTGAGGTGGTTGATGACCCGCTGCTCGAACTCCCGCTGCAACGCGTCGTACTTGGCCGGCAATGCCTTCCAGGATGCGGCGGCGTCGGCCAGCGGGCCGAGGTCGGCCTTGTCGAGGTAGGGGATGGACACCATGTGCGACTGCTCCTTGTGAGGGGGTTCAGGTCCGACTCGATGGGCTCACCCGGGCGCGGCGCTACGGCGACGGCGACGGCCCCGGGCGGCCCGACATCACCCGAAGGGGCTGATCGAGTGCTGCCGAGCCTGTTCCTCCTGCTCGGTGCTGGTGTAGTGGCCGGAAGTAGTGTGGAGCTTGTCGCTGATGTCCTGGAGCAGGCTCTTGAGGTTGATGACCTGGGATCCCCAGCGGACGTCCATGGTCACCAGGGAACCGGCGGTGGCCCAGGAGCCCGCCTCGGCCATGCCCCCGGCACTGTGCTTGTTCAGCCCCCTGGAGGCGCTCAGGCAGTCGTCGTCAGCGGCGTTGTCGGCGTTCTCGGTGTCACCGCGCAGTTCGACGAGGGCGTTGGCAGCCGCGTCGAGGCGCTGGGTGTCGACGTTGGTACCGCCACCGCCGCCTCCGCCACCGCCCTCTGCGGGCACGGAGTTCAGCCGCGTCTGAGTGGAACCGCTGTGCTGCGGTGCATCGAAGGGAGTACTCATCCCTTGTCCCATCCCCGTTGTGAAAGTGGTGGGCATGCCGGTCCACTCACTCGCCCACGGATTTCGTTGCATCCGTACGACGTGAGGTGCCCACTCCGGCCGAGCCTCGCGCTCGGCGACCTAGGCAAGGACATGCCAATCAGCAGGCCGAAAGATACCGGATCTTCCTCTGCGTGGACCACTGTTCACCGGACCGTGAGACGCGAACGCGAACGGCCCGACGGGTAGCTGCCCGCCGGGCCGTCGGGCGCACGGAGATCAGGCTTCCGGTGCTTCCACCACCGACCCCGTCGGCGCCTGTACGTCCACCGCCGCGGCGAAGTCGGAGTACGCGAGGTCCGGCATGTCGTCACGGCTGCTGGCCCGCTTGAGGACATACGGCTTGCCCGTGGTCGCCATGTACCAAGTGACCGACTCTCCCTTCGACGCCAAGACGACCGGCACCACGGGCTGGCCGTCCACCGTGGTGACCTTCCCCTTGGTCAGCTTGGTGCTGGCGTCGAGCGTGTCGGGCGCTGTGATCTGCTCGTTGTGGCACCAACTCGCAAGCTTCTCCATCAGCGCGTTGCTCGGCGTCCCGTGGCTCCACTTGGCAGTGGAGAACGCGTTCTCGCCGAGCGCCGAGTTCATGCCGTCGGCGAACGTCGAGTCAGGCTTGGCCCAGATGTCGTTGCCCTTGCGGATGATCTGGAACGAGCCCTTCCCCGCAATTTTGACGGTGCCGACACATCCCGTGGCGGAGAGCCGCAGATCGCTGCTGCCGCCCTCACGTGTCATCTTTTCGTGGAACGATCCCGCCTCGGCATTTGCCTTCAGACCCGTGTTGTAGATCTCCTTGACGGAGAGCTTCTCAATTCCGTTCGGCTCGGCGGCGGGACTGGCCTTCGCGGCCTTGGACGGCGTGGAACCGGCTGCGGACTCCGCTGCGTTGCTGTCGTCGTTGCAGGCCGTGAGCGACATGAGTGCGACGGCGCACGTGAACGCGACGGCTGCATGCCGGGCAGACAGAATGTGCGTCTTCATAAAGACCCCCGTGAGTATTCGATTGCGGGCGAACTTGCGTGATCATCTAAACAACAATCGCCCGAAACTCCAACTCGGCTTATTGTCGGCCGAGTTGTCGCCCGAAACCCTCACGGGATACCGCACCCAACGCCTGTACGGCCGTCACAGCGTAGCCGTACTCACGAGGGACTCGCTCCGTGGTACATCGACGGCGTTCGAGTCTAGCCGCCGAAGTCGACGCACTGACACAGGGAACCGCGGAATGAATCCGCAAGCCCGAACGAGCAGCGGAAGCACAGCCGCAATTTCCACACAATGACCACTTGTACTTCACGCAACCCGCCGAGGATCCCCGCTCCGCGATGGATTCTTCCGGATGTCCCTCCGACCGGTGGTCGCAGAGCCCGTAGATTGACCTCGTGGGACTCTTCGACAAGTTGACCGGCACGCAGCACCCCGCCGACGGCGTCACACCGGCCTCCCCCAGGGAAGTGCAGGCAGCCCTGCTCGGCCTCAACCGGCCTGACCTCCCGTACGTCATCCGCGACGGCGCCCCGGAAGACGCCGACCTGGTCGCAGAGTGGCGACTGGCCGAACCGACCTGGCAGACCTTCTTCGTCCAGTCCCAACTGTTGCGCGCCATCCGTATCCGCATGCGCCTGAACCACGAGGACCACGAGGTACGCGCGCTGGAGGAAGCGTGGGAGCTCAGCCGCGTCGGGAACCCTCCGAGGCTCAAGATTTCGTCGCAGTACACACGCGGCCCGAGCAGGACCGTCTCCACCCACCGGAGGCTCCAACGAGGAGACGACGGCAGCCTCGAAGCGAGGGAGACCTTCCACTTCGACAGCTCAGACCTGGTCAACCCTCTGCGGGCCACCACCCTCAAGTCCGGTTGGGCCTGGCGGGGAGTGGTCTTCGGCAAATTGTGAGGTCGGCCGGCAGGTAGTCCTCAGCCGACGACGGCGGGGGCGCTTTCCGAGGATGCAAAACGCGTCGCGCCACTAAACCGAGGTCAGGATCTCCGATTCATTCACACAGCGGCTCTACGTGGAGGCCTGGATGTCACGAGCGCTCGCACGACCCGCCACATCGGCCCCCGAGCGGTCGACCGTAAGCACAGTCTTGGTTCGCGTCGCTCGACTCACCGGGCACACAAGCGCCCCTCCCAGGCCGGAAGCCGCCCCTGATGCCCGGCCGGACGGCTCTCACTACTCCGCCGTGACATCAGCGCACCCGTTCCCAAGCATGAAGGACCGCTTGTGCATAAGCGACGCGGACGTCCAAGCGCTGAGGTTCGAAGTGGTAGACCTTGCCGATTCCCCGATAGTCCAGGGCCGTACCGGATCCGGCCGTACTCCATCGGGTACGTGTCGGACCGTCGAGGCTGGTGTCGCTCGTGTCGCCCTCGATCAGTGAGTACACCAGCATGCCGAGGAAGAAGAGCAACCAGACCGGGGCAGTCAAGGCGTAGGCCAGCCAGGAATACCAACTTCCGACCTTACCCTTGAAGGGCCTGGGCATGCCGCTGATCTGCGCCGTCCACCGGATACGGCGGGGCCATGGCAGAAAGCGGCCGGCCCGGCGCGTGATGCGGGCCAGCTGCACACCATCGGCCGCGTACACGTCGTAGGCATCCGGGCCGGTCGGATGGACGGAACACATCAGTCCACCGCCTTGCCCGCCATGGATCCAGAAGGGCACCGGCGACTGGCGAGTCCACCGCTCCGTGGATCGCGACTCGAACACTTCCGTGAGCGGGACATCATCCGGCCGAGCACCCGACAACCGGATCGTCGTGCTCATTTCCGCCTCAAGCCGCGGGCCGCCTGGAACAGGATTGTTCGCTTTAATCACAAATGCGTAACCGGCTTGCGCCAACGGCATCGACAGGTTCGAGGCCGAAGCAGGCTGCTCCTGAGGCTGAGGGTGCATTCTTCTCTCCGGCTCCGCTGTGTCAGATGTGGATGCGTCTGTCTTGTCGGCGCGTTCAGGCAAAGCGCGACCGTCTTGAGGCCCACAACGCACCGAATACATACCGGCATTCGGACACCGGCTACCAGCAGTACTCACCTGCGGGCTGGGCTCCAGAGCCTAACCGCGCACAGAGGATACGGTAGTACCTGTCGCCGATACCCAGAAGCTGCCTGCCTCCCGAACATGGGGTGGGCACACACTCAGTCGCCGGCGGCTCGCCCAGCACACAGGACCCGGCGAGGATACTTACCCGAACGGATTGCTGCCAGCCGCGCGGTCGATGAACTCGCCAGCCGCATTACGCGCCTTATCGACGCTGTCGTGGAATTTTTCGGATCCGTACTGGATGTCCTCAGTGGCATGGCGGACGCCCTCTGTGTACAAACCTTTCGCACCGACCACGGCTTCGTAGCCGCGCGCTGTCCACGACCTCGGGTCGACGTAGCGGGAAACCGTGTGACCCGCGTTGTCGATGACCGGCTTGACAGAGTCCGCAATGGCGGGAATGCGGCCGAGGGGCGTGTGCTCCACCAGTGCTGGCACCAGCTTCTGAAAGGGCTTATCCAACACTCCTGTACCGGCTCGGTACAGGTTGGAATCGCCGAACTCTTTGGCGACGGCGACCGCAAACCGGTCCTTGAGGTTATCCGCAGTGACATGGATGGCATGAGCCTTGGAACCAAGGGCACCCCAATTCCTCATAGTCCATTCCTCGGCTTCCTCACCGAGTTTTGCAGTTCCACCAGCGTGGTCGATGATGTCACCCGCACGTTTCCAGGAGTCGGCCGCCTTCACCCCGAAGTCCAGGACATTCATAGGGATTTTGACGCCCGTGAACATTCCCTTGGCAACCTTTCCTGCACGCGCCAGGTCACCGAACGGTACGAAACCAACGATGTCGAGGCCGATGTCCAGCCAGTTACCCTTCTTGGCTCCGGCCGCCCAGCCGACCGCGTGGAAGGCGAGTGCATAGCCGTTCAGCACCATGCCGATCGCCTCGAAGGCGATCGCGCCGATCACCGTCTCGGAGAAGACGACAGCAAGGACATCGCACGCCGCACTGGCGTAACCGAGCCAGTCACCGATCTTGTAGATGGTATCGGCGTTCTTCTGTATCCACTCCCAGATGTCCCCGGCAAGGTCCTTGATCTTGCTGCCGAGATCTTTAAGCGAATCCATGAAGCGGTCGAATAGTCCCGGCTTGTCCGGGGCCCCCTCTGCAGCCCTGCGAATCGCTTCGGCAGCAGCACGGGCAGCCTCCTCGTGCTCACCGAGAAGATCTTCAGCCCTCTTGATGATGGCATTGAGCTCGCCGGTGGCCTCGCTCACCCGCTTCACGGCGAAATCGAGTGCCTTCTGGGCGTTGCCCAGTGCAGCCTCGGTGTCGAAGGTCTTGCCTGCCAGCTGGAGATCCGGATTGGCCTCTGCCTCCTTGAGGACGCGGCGGGCCTCTTCGGCCTCCCTCTCATACCGGGCGGCGAGCGCTTGGAAGTCGGTCAGCTTCGACTGCCACTCATTCAAGGCCTGTGCGGCGTCGATCAACGATTCGTGCCCATCGGCAAGGTACTTCGGTAGTTCCCCGGCCTTCTTGGCGAAACCTGCCGCGGCGTCGCCCTCCCAGACACCATCGGCTTTGCCCACACGCGCAAGTGTGCCGTGGGCGTCGTTCAGCTGGTTCCCCACCCGGCTGAGGGTGGTGACGAGTTGCTGCACCGACGCCGGCACCCCCGGCGCAGGGTCGAAACCAAGCGCGTCGTAAGTCTGCGTGCTCATCAGTGGTGTCCTCCTCGACGCGATCATCCAAAGGGGTGGGCCTGCGGTACGTTGCCGCCCAGCGAGGCAAGGTCTTCCTCGACGTCGTCGAAGGTGATGGTGTCGGCGATGTCGGCCAGGACCGCCTGATAGTGGAAGAGATCCTGGACATCGGCTGTGCTCAGGCACAGGAGCAGAAGCCTGTCGTCCCCCGGGAAGGGCATCCAGATCTCGATGCGTACGAAGAACCTCTCCTGTTCGCCATCGGGGAGATCCCACACCGCACGGGAGCCGGCGACGTGGACAACCGCCGGGCCGGCCGGGAGCGTGACGAGCTGGATTTCACCGGCGCTCTCACCCTTGTCGAGCGTTTCGGCGATGCCGACGGCAGAGACGTCAGGGTCCGGATTGTCGAGGTCTCGAACGCTGACGGCGAGGGTACAGCGGCTCACCCGCTCGGGCGGGTGAGAGCCGTCCGCAGTGCCACCGATGGGGAAGACACCGAGAGCGTTGTAGACGGTGCCCTCGGCTGCGAGTTGCTGGGAGTTCACGGCGTACATGGCAGCAGTGAACCTGCGAATCGGTTCCAGTTCCTCCCGCTCGCCCCAGTAGGCGCGGGCGAACTCCCGCATCTTCTCGTCGAATGTCTCCTCGTCGACGCCGATACCCAGGGGTATGGGATGGAACTCCGGCTGCACTTGGAAACGGAATGCTGCCCGGTCGTCCCCGGATTCGGTCCCCACCGCCTCAACGTCGCCCTGGCTCACGGTCTTGGGTTCGGACTGTGCGGCCGAGGCAGGGTCATGAGCCGGTATCACTTGCCAGCCTTCCCGGACGGCTTGAACGACTCGGCGATCTGGTCTTCCAGCGCCTCATAGATCTTGCGGGATTCCGAAAGCCCTTCGGTGATGCCGCCGGTGGCATCGGCGATCAGGCCGATGCCGTAGCCCCACTTGTCCTGAAAGTCGTCACAGGCCTGCTCCAACTCGGCGTAGCCCGAGCCCTTGGGGCCTATGTCCTTCAGCTGTTTCATCGCTGAACTCATACTGTTCGCGGACTCGCCTAGCTGCGTGATCAGCTGAGCAAGCGCATCCAGCTCGACCTTGTAATAACCAGCCACCGTCGATGTACTCCCCCGTGATGTTGCATGTCGGCCCTGTGGACCGCAGAAACAGCACGACATGTTATGCGTCCGGTGTCCCACGGACACACTCGGCCCCCGGATTCGCACAGACCCTCCACCCGAGCAACCGCCAGGGCGCCTTCATCCAGTCTCAACAGTCACTTGCCACCCCATCGGCATGCCTGAACACGGAGGACCACGAGGCGCACCCTTGGGCAGAGCCGCTCCAGCGGGGTCCGCAACATCTGATGCTCGATGGCTGGGCTCACACAGGCAGAGAAAGCCCACACTCACTGCCGCGATGCGCGTCGGTGGCTCGGAGACGCTGCCCCTCTGGACTGCCCCTTCGAGGCATGGCGTCAGCCTTCGGCCTTGCCGTCGTTGCTGGAGGAGTCCGCAATCACGCTGGGCAACGGGTCGACTACAAAGGTGCCGCGGCCATGAACGGTCTCAATGAGCCCTCGGTCACGCAGGACCTGCGCGGCCCGCCGGACCGTAAGGTAGGCGACTCCGTACTCCTGCGCTAGATCCCGCTCCGCGGGCAGTCGCGCGCCCGGTTGCAACTCTCCGGCACTGATCCTTGCCTCGACGTGGTCGGCTACGGCGACGTAGATCAGCTGGGATCCCTGTGGGGCAAACTCGGGTACCTCACTGCGGTCAGTCACAAAGGCAACGTAGGTCGATGCCGAGCTACAGGTATCTCCAGAGAGCTAT
Source organism: Streptomyces sp. NPDC050759 (assembly GCF_044456945.1). Classification (NCBI taxonomy): domain Bacteria; kingdom Bacillati; phylum Actinomycetota; class Actinomycetes; order Kitasatosporales; family Streptomycetaceae; genus Streptomyces; species Streptomyces sp. NPDC050759. The sequence goes on from NZ_JBITGI010000011.1 coordinate 50,716, forward strand.
ACATAGCTCTACATGGCTTAGTAGAGTCTCGGACAGAAAAGGCCCCGGCGGCCGCGCGAACGGTCCCGGGGTATGGCCACCAGCCTCTGAGGAGCTGATGACAATGAGCATTATCCATGCGCTGTTGCGCTGGATCCTGAGTGTTTGCATGCCGGGCACCGGCAAGCGGAGGGCGACTGCGCGCCCTGTCGGGCCGGTCTTGAAGGGAGATTCCGTGGCGTTCCGTCGGGGCGAGCCAGGGTTGCCAGTCGAGCGTTCCCCGTACGGGCTCTTCGCGCCGCTGGACGGCCGCGCGGCGGCCTCCGTGCGGCCGTATGTGCTCGCGACGGGATGGGCCTACCAGGTACGGGAGCGCGAGCGGGCGACGCAGGCTCGGCGCCGTATGGCCCTGACTCTCGCGGCCGACTCCGCGATCGACCTCGACCGGCATGTCGTCGGTGTAAAGAAGGTGGCGTGATGGGGGCACGGAGCGAGCGGCACGGGCAGCCCTACGGCACCGAGACGCCCCCTTCGCCTGGGGTGCGCGAGCCTGATGACGCCGAGCGGACGGGGGTGAATCTGTCAGCGTTCGACGGACGGCAGCACGAGTCAGAGCCGACCTTGGCCCCCGACGTCGTAGTGTCGGCGATCGCTCCGCGAGCAATGGTCCGGAAGCCGGTGCGAATGTGCGTCCGCTGTCAGGTGACCACCGACGCCCCGGTCGTAGTGGCCATGGTGCACCAGAACTCGGGACCGGGCTTCACCGTGTATGCGTGCCGGGCATGCGCCGAGCACTGCCCCCCACAGCCCGATGTCCTCACCCCCCCACCGCCCTCCCGGCGATTCGAGGGCGAGCACTGAGCGCGCGTCCCGTCGGACGATCGGGTATGCGGGCGCTGTCACCCGAGTGCACGCTCGCGCGACGACCGGGATACGAGGACGTACATACCGAGTGCCGCCAGGTACGCGACATCCCGCTGCCGTACAGCACAGGCCTGTTGCTGGTAGGCGGATGCGGCTGTGACTGCCATCGTCGGGCGGAACAGGGAGGATAGCCAGAGCAGGAACTCCCCCAGCCAGACACCTACTGTACCTGGGCAATATGCGCTCGCGGGTGGGGCCCTCGCAATTTGAATTTGCGAGGGCCCCACAGGCGAGTGGCGCGAACAAGAAAAGCTATGCCGTATGACGCCAGCCGGACTTGGTTGGCTGGATCGGGTACATCTTTCATGACCAAGGACACCTCGCACCAGTTCCAGGGACAGCCATGCAGCCTGCTGGAGATTCAGAACCTCCGGATTGATCGTTGCAGGTGCCTTCGATGTTCTCAGCCGCCCGCTTGGCGACGCAGAACCTTTACTTGATCAGAAAGCAACGTGGGTGCAAATGACGACCGAGATCGTCATTTGCACCCACACAGGCACAATCCTGCTCAGCAGTGGAAGTTCAGCTACTATTGCGGCGGCCACTGCCCCTGAGGCGGAGGGGACTGCTGCTGGTACGGGTTCTGTTGCTTCGGCGAGACAGGCTGCTGGTACGGGTTTTGCTGGGGCGGAGCGGGCTGCTGCACGTACTGCGGATAGCCGCCCGGACCACCGGGGCCGCCGTTTTTGTTCTTGTTGCGTCGGGATAGCTTCACGAGCAGAAGTACAATAAACCCGATCACGGCCAAGGCGATGACACCCAGAACGACCAGGAAAATCATTTGCTTCTGGTCTGCCTTTTTATTGTCAGCAGCGTAATCCGCTTCAGACTTGCCCGTACTCGGAACGGCGGAGGGGCTCGCGGATGCAGACACTGGCGCCTTGAGCGGCCCATACTTGGATCCTGCAGGCATGTTCTGCGTCAATGCAGCGAGTGGGCGAATTTCCCCGAAACCATACTTCTGGTCGGGGAGACTGATGTTCTTGGCGGAGGCTGGCAGAACGGCGGTCTTTACGAGGCGATTCGCGATCTGCCCTGCCGTGAGATCGGGGAATTTCGATCGCAGCAAGGCAGCTGCTGCGGAAACATAAGCAGCGGAGGCTGAAGTTCCATCTCCAATACGCAGCTTGTTGCCGGTAGCACCTGCGCTAACGATCCGCGTAGCAGGGGCTGCGAGCAGAACTTCGGGGCCGTAGTTGGACTTCGCCCAAATCTCCCCGCCTTGATCGACGCCACCAACTGTGAGAGTACCTGGATACTCCCCAGGAAAGTGAATGTCGTGAGCTTGTCCATTATTTCCTGACGCCGTTACGATCAGGACGTCATGTTGCAATGCATAAGCCACAGCCTCGCGATCGGCAGGAACATCTTCACCAACATATCCGGAAATGTTGATGATGGAAGCGCCCTGATCTACTGCGTAACGAATCTCATCGGCAAAACTGCCGTCGCGATCAGTATCGTCTCGGATCGGCAAAATTTTTGATTCTGGCGCCAACCCCATTACCCCGTCAGCGGCACCCACCCCATGGCCATGGCCAGCAATGATCGATGCCATTTCGGTACCATGATTGGTCTGGTCTTGCGAGGTCTCCGGCGAGGCATCATCATCGCCGTCGAGGAAATCCTTGCCCTTGAGTACATTCCCTTTAAGGTCGATGTGCTCAGCGTTCACGCCCGTATCGATTACAGCAACGGTGACGCTTTTACCCTTCGAAATCTTCCAGACGGATTCAGCCTGCAGCGTGTCCAGCGCCCACTGGTCTCGTCTGGCCTGGTCGGCGGATGCGGTAGGTGCCGCCGCCAGGATCAGCGCGCCCGTCAGTGCTGTGGCGCCCAACGCATGCACCGTTCGCGTGAAGGCCATTCCGTCTTCCCTCTCCCATACTGAATGTGGGTGTGGCCCAAAGGCCACACCCACGCATCCTGTCACGAGCCGATGAGCGTCGAACGACTACTCGATGACGCGAGGTGCCGCGTCGGTCTGCGGAGCCCAGGTCTCCTCGTCCTCGACCAGGTAGTCGGGACGCTCGTTCTCACGCTGCTCCTCATCCTCGGGACGTCCCTTGCGCCCGCCAGGGGCGCCTACCATGCCTCCCTTGCGAACAGCGTTAGCTCCTCGTCCTGCGGCGCCGCGGCTGCCGTGCAGGCCGGAGCCGCCGGCCGTACCCCTACCGCTGCCAGCGCCCGCTCCGGACTTGGGCGTGCCACCAACTACGCCATTACGCGCCGTGCCACCGACCCGCCCACTGGCGCCACCCTTGGCGGCACCTGCGCCGCCCACGCCCCCAACGCCACCACGACCTGCCATGCCCGCAGCGCCAGCGCGAGCGGCGCTGGCTCCAGCAGCTCCACCAACCGCGCCACCGACGAAGCCAGCACTGCCACCGACGCCGCCCACGCCACCGACGCCGGCAGCGGATGCACCGCCGACCGTGCCAGCGCCGCCAATTGTCGGCGCTCCAGTGCGACCTCCAGAAATTCCGTCAATTGCAGTGCCGACTCCAGGCTGTGTCGAGGTCGGCTTGTGTGCGCCACCCGTAATACCCGAGGGCGGAGCTACGGGTTTTGATGAGCTGATCGTGCCAGTCTGACCACTACGAGCAGTGCCCGCAGTTACGGCCTTCGGGCTTCGAGGTGCGAGCTCTGTCGGCACCATCACAGGAGCGGGTGCGGCGCCTCCGGGATCGGGTGGATAATCTTCGCTCTCCTCACGCCTGCCTCCTGGTTTGGCAGGGAGCTTCTGACTCCACGACCCCATTTCCGCAGCTCGACTGTTATAAGCCGCCCCCAGGACCTCCATCTGCGCAGCCATCCTCAACTGCGCCTCGCGTCCCTCAGACAGACTGCCCGCATTTTTGTCGAGGGCTTCCTGGGAGCTACCGCCACTCTTGATCGCGTCATCCGTCGCCGAAGCATCGCGATGCCCCATGTTGCCGATAAAATCCATCCCACTGGAGACAGCGCTCGGCTTCTCCATAGCCAAGACTGTCGGCTTGACCTTTTCAAGGATCACAGCGGCGCCCGTGAGCGACTGCGAAACGTTTTGAGCGTAGGTCGAGCTGTCCGTGATCTTCTTGCCGATCAGCTGCGCACGCTGCTTGAACAACTCGGCGCTCTCCCCTTCCCAATGGGCAAGAACGTGTTCAACAGCGGCGTCGAGGGTCTCCTTGATTCCGCCGCCCCCGACGAGATCGCTGTGGAGGTCTGCCCAACCACGTGCGACCGACTTCACCGTTGCCGGGTCAGCGTTTCGGACCATTTCCTTCATTTGGTCCATGTCGAAGTCGACCCCGAACATCGTGGTGTGCTTTGCAGCGAAACACTGATTCGCCGGAGCATACTCGAAGTTGTCGATGCCTTCGTCTTGGCTGGCCATGCCTACTGCCCCCTCATCTCCATCCAGCAGAACACCTGATCACTTCCGGTTGAAAGCAGCAAGGTTCTCCGCCTCAGCATCGCTGTATGCGTCATGCGTCCGCTTGGTCTTCTGCCCGAAGTCGTCCAGTACCTGTTCCAGATACGCGACGATCTCGTACAGCCGTTCCTTCATCGCCTCGTGTGCGCCATACAGCTTGTCGGCCTCGCCGAACCCCGTTCCAAGCGCACCCTTCGGCAAATACGTCTTACCCATGCAGCTTGACTTGGAGGTCGACATGTCCTTGATGACGGCGTTCAACCGCGTGATCGTCCCCTCGATCTCACTCAGATCGACCTTGTACTGCTCAGCCATAATGCTCAGCTCCCCGTTGACTCCACGTTGTTACCCACACCCTGCTTGCGCCGCCAGTCGCTCAGAACGCGTCCACCACCGAACAGGAGCAGCACCAGGGCGAATCCGGCGGCGACCACGTACAGCGCGTAGCGTTCCGTTCGTTGCTGCTCGGTCTCGCCGAGGACCAGTGTGGCGGCCTGGACGTCGGCGGCGCCGCCCGCGGGGCCGGCCGAGTCGGGCTTCGGGCCGTCGGCGGAGGGTTCCGTCGTGTCGTCGTTGACCGCGGCGGCCGGGTCGATGACGCCCCAGCCCACGAAGTCGTCGCGGTCCGCCTTGGTCCGGTCCGCCGTCTGCTCGATCTGGGTGATGACCTGCTTGTAGGTCCACTTCGGGTGCTTGGCGCGGATCAGTGCCGCGACACCCGAGACGTACGGCGCCGCGAAACTCGTGCCCTGGTCGACGCAGTTGCCGCCCACCGGGACGGTCGAGACCATGTCGATGCCCGGTGCCGCGACGCCCACGAACGGCCCCGACTGGGAGAAGGGGGCGCGGGCGTTGTTGCGGTCGGACGCGGCGACCGCGAGGACACCGGGGTAGGCCGCCGGGTACGTCTCCTTGACCTTGCCGTCCGCACCGTCGTTGCCGGCCGCGGCCACGATCAGTGCGTCCTTCGACTGGGCGAACTCGATGGCCGAACGGAAGGCGGTGTCGACCGCCGGGTCCATCTTCGACGCGGTGTCCTGCGAGATGTTGATGACCTGGGCGCCTTGCTCGGCCGCCCACCTGATGGCCTGCATCATCGTGCCGACGTTGCCGCTGCCCTGGTCGTCGTTCTGGCGGATCGGGATGATCGTCGCTTCCGGAGCGAGGCCCATGAATCCGGTGCCGTCGAGCTTCCGGGCCGCGATGATGCCCGCCACCTTGGTGCCGTGGCCCACCTTGTCGGTCTTGCCGTTGCCGCCGGAGTGCAGGTAGTCCTTGCCGTTGGCGACAGCCGTCTTGAGCTGTGCGTTGACGGTGTCCACGCCGGTGTCGATGACGGCGACCTTGACGCCCTTGCCCTTGGTGTCCTGCCACAGCTGGTCGAGGACGACGCGCTGCAGCGACCAGGGCGTTCCCTTGATGATGTCGGACGGGAACGAGCAGCTGGTGTCGTCGACCTGGAAGCGCACGTCGTCGTCGGCCAAGGTGGTCCGCACGCGCTCCGCGGCGGCTATCGGTGTGGCCCCCGCCAAGGGCAGCCCACAGGCCAGTACCGCGACGGCGGCGGTACCTGCGGCGCTCCGACGCGCGGTGCGCGATGCCCCGGATCCCACTGTCTTACGTCCTCCCGTTTTGTTCCTGTACGGGACGCATGAACCAGCTATGAGCGGAAAAGTCCATACGCCCCGTGAACCGCCGATGGGGGCGAGTGCGCGACAGCGCACCCGCCCCCATCAAGCGGTCACGTCAGCCGCCCCAGATCTGGGCGTTCTTCGACTCGGTCGCCTGGTAGTTCTGGGCGGCGCTGTCGAGGGCCTTGGCGATGGCCTCAAGCGTCTGCTGCATGGAGGCGGCGCGCTGGTCCCACTCGGCCTGCTTGGCGCGGTAGGACTCCTGGGCCGTGCCTTCCCAGCTGGCGGAGATGCGCTTGACGCCGCTCTCCAGCTCGTCAAGCTGCGTACGGATCTTGCCCGCGGTGCTGCGGACGTCCTGCGCGGCCTGGGAGATCGTGGCGAAATTTACAAGAATCTGCCCGGACATCTCTTCTATGTCTCCTCGGATGTGTGGATGGTCGGTCACGGACGTGCGCCGCGGCGCACGGGTCCGATCATCCGAAGGGGGACGAGGCCGCGATGTTCTGGATGGACGCGCGCTGCTCCTCTTCCGAAGCCGCGTAGGCCTTGGTGCTCTGGTCGATCGCTTCCTTGATGTCGTTCAAGATCTGGTTGATCTTGTTGGCATCCTGGTTCACCTGCGACTGCAGGTTGTTGTACGCGGTGGCCGCCGAGCCCTTCCAGCCGCCCGTGATCGTGTCGATCACGGTCTGCAGGCGGGAGATTTCGCCCTGGATCGAGGAGTTGACCGAGGAGATCTTGCCGCTGAACGCGACCATCTCCTCCTCGGTCATGGTGAACTGCTGTCCAGCCATGTTGTGTCCCCCATGAGACGTAGGAGTTCTGAGTAGACCCTCACTCGGAACGCCGACACCGAATGGTGGCAGGCGTATCCCGTCCGGTCTGGTTCCACTCTAGACGCATCCGCCGACGGAGCGAACACCAGTTGGGGCCTTGTAGCAAGATCGCGATGAAGTCAACTCACCATTTTCACAAGTGCGTTCGTGAAGTGTGAGTGACACGGGATCCGACGGCGGGGTTACGACCCCTGCGCCTGCTCCGCGTTGCCGCTGCTCAGCTCCGGCCCCGCGGCCAGCAGGTCCGCCCATGTCGCCGGGACCGACGCCGCGCGGATCTTGCCGTAACCGAGCCGGACCTGGGAGGTGTTGGTCTGCTGGGTCTGCGAGTCGGCCTTCTCGCCACCCGTGACCTCGCTGTCGTTGCGGGCGGGGATCGAGTAGCGCAGGCCGGTGTCGGTCACCAGGAAGGTGCTGCCGCCGCCGGCGTCGGTGCCCGTGATCCTCTTGAAGAGCAGGCCGCTGCCGGGCGAGACGTAGGTCCGGGAACCGCTCTGGGAGGTGTCCTTCGGGAAGTCCCGGCCGGTCCAGACCGACATCAGCTGCCTGCCGGTCTTCGGGTTCTTCTCACCGCCGTGCCAGATGCTGCACGAGGTCTTCTCACCGCCCTGCTCCCAGACGGTGTTGGCCTGCTGCACCGACTCGGCGGGCCAGTTCTTCTCCTTCAGCCACTCACCCGTCTCCGGCTGGATGTCGTTGAAGGTGACCTTCACCGGCTCCGGGTCCGTGGCCCCGTACACGGCGCTGATGAAGGGGTTGCGCAGCCACATCTGCGCCGTGAAGTCGGAGACGGCCTTGACCCCGTCCTTCAGCACGATGAACTTCTGCGTCGAACTGCCGGAAGGTGCCTCCAGGACGAGGCCCACCTTCGAGTACTGGGGAAGGAGGCCCTCGATGTTCGCCTGCGATCCCGCCTGCGCCCCCAGATCCTGCAGAGTGGGGAAGTCCAGGGCGCCCGCGATGTTCAGCGTCTTGACGAAGTCCGCGCTGACCTTCTGCGGCTGCTTTCCGTCACCGAACACCGCACGCTCGATGTCCTGCATCTTGTCGTCGGTCATCAACCGCCACAGCTTGCCGCCGATCAGGTAGGCGCTGCCGTCGGAGGTGACCATGAACCGCTGGCCGTGCCCGATCGTCGGGTCCGTCGGACCCTCGATGTACAGCACCTCGTCCTGCTTCAGCCGGCCGCTGCTCTTCTGGAACAGCTTGGTGTTGTCGCTCTTGTCCAGCACGTACGTCGCGCTGACGGGCTGTCCGTCTTCACCCGGTGCCTGGCACAGCGCCCAGGTCTTGACCGTCTCCGCGTCCGACGCGGACGGCAGCCGGTCCGGGGCGAAGGGGATGCCGACCGTCGCGCCCATCGGGTACTTGCTGTTGTCGAGCACCGACTCCTTGACCTTCAGGACCTGGGGGTTCTCGCCGTTCAGCAGCAGCTTGGCGGACGCCAGGTTGAGGACCGGGTGCAGGCTGAGCTTGTTCTCGCCCTTGGTCTTCACCAGGACATAGCGCGTCGTCGACTCGCTGCCGACGAGGATGTTCTTGCCCTGTGCGTCCCAGCCCTTCGGAGCGGTCGGGCTGAGCATGCCCCAGGCGCCGAATCCGATGAGTACCAGCACCGCCACACCGAGACTCGGCAGGACGGTCTTGAGGGGGCGCGGTGCCGCCTCTTCCGAACCGTGCGGTGACGGCTGAAGAAACGCCGCCACCGTGCGCCTGCGCGCGAAGGAGTAAGCGTTCAGCTCATCCCGACGTGTCGCCATCGATGGGTCAACTCCCCGTTTTTTCGCATTGTTGCCGAATGCCGAACTCCCCAGGGCCGCCCGGTAGTCCGTGGCGTTTGCTCCTGCAGGGGCCTCTACTATGCCGTGTGACGATCGCACCGTACGGTACGGGGTACGGTGATCCGCCGCCAGCTCGAGTCGCGGCCAGACAATGCAAAGGGGTTGTACCGGGGGATGAGCACTGCGACCAGGTCCCGGCGCCGTAACGGCAGCCGTCGTACCCAGGAGAACCAGGGGCCAGGGCCGGGGCCGGAACCGGCACAGCCGTCCACGCGCCCGAGTCCGGCCTCGCCTTCGCTCGCCAGGCGCCCCGGCAGCATCGGCCCCATCCGCGTCCAGCACCTGGTCGGTTTCGAACTGGCCGCCGCGGTCCTGCTGATCGGCTGGCTGCTGCGCCCCATCGGTCTCACCGTGGGCATCGTGCTGGCCGTACCGCTGGTCCTGGCCGGACTGCTGCGCCGGCGCGGGCGTCCGCTGCCCGAGTGGTTCAGCACCGCCCGCGCGCTCCGCGACCGCCGCAAGCGCAACGCCGAGGCCGTGCCCCCCGGCACCGACCCCGGCTTCGCCCCGGCCGTCGAGTGCGACCCGGCGCTGCGCACCTACAGCTTCCAGGACCGCGAGCAGCGTGAGATCGGCATGCTCGGCGACGGCACCTTCCTCACCGCGCTGGTCCAGGTGCAGGCCGCCGACACCCCCCTGCGTCCGTCCTACGGCACCGGCGACATCCCCCTCGATCTGCTGCAGGGCCTCCTGGAGGTGGACGACATCCGGCTCGCCTCGGTCCAGGTCGTCCAGCACACCCAGCCCGCGCCCGCCCCGCACCTGCCTCCGCAGGCCATGGCGGTCCGCTCCTACGGGCCGCTGCAGGCCCAGAGCATGACACCGGGGCTGCGCATCACCTGGGTCGCGCTCAAGTTCGACCCGGAGCTGTGCCCCGAGGCCGTGGAAGCCCGCGGTGGCGGCATGCAGGGGGCCCGGCGGGCGCTGCTGCGGGTCGCCGACCAGCTGGCCAGCCGGCTCATGGGCGTCGGCATGCAGGCCAAGGTGCTGAGCGAGTCGGACATCTGCGGCGCCATCGCGACCTCCAGCTGTGTCAACCCGATGGCCACGACCGGCGGTGCCGCGCTCGACGGGAGCCGCTCGGGCCGCCGTACGGCCGAGAGCACCCGTACCTGGCGCTGCGACGACCGGCTGCACACCACGTACTGGATCTCCAAGTGGCCGCAGTTCGGCGGCGGCGGTCCGGCGTTCCCCCGGCTGGTCGGCGCGCTGACCTCCGCGCCCACGCTGGCCAGTACCTTCTCGCTGACCATCAGCAGGCGCCGGGGCAAGGTCATCGCCCTGTCCGGGCATGTACGCCTGACCGGCCGCGGGGAGAACGAACTGGGCGAGGCGGCCGAGCACCTGGAGCGGGCCGCGTCCGCGTTCAAGGTCGGTCTCGTACGGCTCGACCGTGAGCAGCTGCCCGGAGTTCTGGCCACCCTGCCGCTGGGAGGTACCCGCTGATGTCCACTCCCACCGTCCGTTCCTCCGGCCGCTCCGGCTTCGGATCCTCGTCGACCCCGGGATCGACCCCGGGCTTCCCCGGACAGCGTCCCGGGCATCTGCCCCGCTCCCCCGAGCCCGCCCGGATCGGTCCCGAGCGGCGGCTGCGCGAGGCCTTCGGCCTGCTGGGCCCCCGGCGTGAGCGTCATCTGGTCGACGCCGACGTCCTGGCGCAACTGACGCTGCCCGTCGGCGACGACGGTCTGATCCTCGGCATCGACCAGGACAACCAGCCCGCGGTGCTGGGACTGTGCCGCCCCACCCGCCTGGACATGGTGCTGGTCGGCGGTACCTGGATGGCCCAGGTCATCGCCCTGCGGGCGGCGGCGATCGGCGCGCGCGTGGCCGTGGAGACGGCACGTCCGCAGCTGTGGGCGCCGATGGCGCAGGCGGCCGGCGGCGGCCAGCAGTGTGTGACGGTGCACCAGGTGGGGCGGATCGCCCCGCAGGGCCCGTCCCCGGCCAGCCCGGTGCTCATCATCCGCGACCTGGGCATCCGCCCGCCGCGCAGCCGTCTCACCACCGCGCCCTGGCAGTCGGTGCTGACCCTGCTCCCCTACCTCGGCCCGACCGCCCCGAGGCTGCTGGCCAACGCGGACGTCGTCGGCGTACAGCGGATCTCGCCGCAGGAGTCCCAAGTGGTCGGCAAGTCCATGCGGTTGCCCCAGAGCGACGCCGCGTCCCTGCCGTCGCTCGCCGACAACGTCGCCCTGTGGTGCACCCAGAAGCACCGGCAGTACGTGATGACCCAGCCCACCGACGCGGAGACCGGTCTCCTCGGTGCGCCCCGCCGGATGGACTGACGGGCGGGCTCGTGACGCGGCCAAGGTGTCGGCCCCTCACGCGAGTTCGTGACCGAACCGTTGCGCTGTGTGAGGGGGCCCAGGCCAAGTAGGGTGCTCGTGCACGAGGTTCGCTCATGAGAAAGGGCCCGCCGACCATGACTGACGCGGACGACATCGCCGCAAAGACCCCGGATGAGGACGTCAAGGCGCGAAAGGCGAGGGAACGGGACGAGCTGTACGGCCTGGATATCTCCGGCGTCGAGTGGCACAGCGCGCCCGGCACCGAGGAGCACGAGGAGCGCGTCGAGATCGCCTATCTCCCCGAGGGTGCGGTGGCCATGCGGTCCTCCCTGGACCCGGACACCGTACTGCGGTACACGGAGGCGGAGTGGCGGGCCTTCGTACTGGGCGCACGCGACGGCGAGTTCGACCTGGAGGCCGCACCGCACAACGGCGGGCTCACCCCGGAGCAGGCCGAGTAGCGCGGTAGCCGAGCAGGCACTGCGGCCCGGGCTCAAGAGACAGACAACCGTCACAAGGCCGACATCGAGGCAGGCATCGGTCCGTTGGGCGCGAGCGCACAGCGGACGGGCCTGCCCCGCCGACGCCGGTGGCGTTTACGCTTGATGCGGGTGCGACGTAAGAACCCACGGGTGGGTTGTTCGCGTCCAGGGGACTTCAGACGGATCGGACACCAGGAACGGTCGCCCCCAGCCCGGCACATGAGTGCCCACACGGCACGAGGGTGCTCGACCCCACACCAGGAGGAATTGTGCAGAGCGATCGGGACGGGCTGCGCGCGGGCTGGACCACGCCCAGCGACGACCAGTCCGACGCGGAGTCCGCCACCGAGATGACGGGCGAGTTCACCATCGACTACGCCGCGCCTGCCTGGTACACGCAGAGCGCGGCGCCCGAGGCCGAGGCGGAACCTCCCGCGCCCGCCGCTGCCCCCACCGCGCCTGCACCGCACCCCGGTTACCCCGATACGTCCGGTTCCGCACCGTCGGCTCCTGTTCCCGGCCCGCGGTTCGACCCGTCCGCGGACCCGGCCGGCGCAACGCCACCGCCTCCGCCGCCGTGGGCGGGGAACCCCGGCGCGGCCCCCCAGCCCCCGCAGCCCCCGCAGAGCGGCTACGGCTACCCTCAGCCGCCGGCGCCGCCGAACCCACAGAGCGGCTACGGCTACCCGCAACCCCCCACTCCTCCGAACCCCCAGAGCGGCTACGGCTACCCGCAACCCCCCGCTCCTCCTACGGCGCCCACCGCGGCGCCGGTGACTCCCGCGCCCCCCACGCCGGTGACTCCCGCACCTCCCGTCGCCCCGGTAGCCCCCGCGCCTCCCGCGCCCGCAGCGGCTCCCGCACCCCCTGCAGCCCCCGGCTCCTTCACCGCAGATGGCGGCGCGGCTTCCGCCGGAGGTGAAGCGGAAGGCCGTATGGACGCGCCCTCCGCTTCCGTCACGGCGACGAGCGCCCCCCAGCCCCCCGCCGCCCCGTCGGCGGAGGCACCCTCCCCCGCGCCCGCCGCCCCCGAGCCACCGGCCCCCGCCGAAGCCCCGCAGGGGCCCGCGGAGGCGGAGGCACCGGCAGCCCCGTCTCCTGGCGAGGCCGGAGCCACATCCGCCTCCGACGACGAGACCGGAAACGACGAGGGCACGGCCGCCCCCCAGGCGCCCACCGCCGAAGCCTCGGCACCGGAGGCGCCGGAAGCCCCGGAAGCGCCGGAAACGCCGGAAACCAACACGCCGCCGGCATCCGCCCCGAGCGGTGACGCCGACCCGCGCGCAGCCGCGCCCGACGCCCCGGCCACGCAGACCGCCGCGCCGGACCAGCCCCAGGCTCCGCAGACCGCCGCACCCGAGCAGCCCGACGCCCAGCAGGAAGGCTGGCGTCCCCCGCCGGCTCCCCAGGGCGCCGTCCCGCCCCTCCCGCCCCAGTTCGCGTCGGCGGCCCCCGGTGCGGCACCGACGTCGGCACCGGAGTGGACGACGGGCGGACAGCCCGGTGCCCCGCTCCCGCCCGCGCAGCCGACGGCCGCGCCCCAGCCCCAGGCACCGCAACCGGCGCCCGGGGGCTGGCCGGCCACTCCGCCGCAGCATGAGGGCCAACCGGCACAGGGCGGCTACGGCTACCCCCAGCCGCCCGCCGCACAGAACCCGCAGAGCGGCTACGGCTTCCCTCAGCCCCCGGCTCCCCAGCCCCAGCCCGGCCAGGGCAGCTACGGCTACCCCCAGCAGCCCGCGCCCCCGAACCCCCAGGGCGGTTACGGCTTCCCGCAACCGCCCGCCCCCCAGCCCGACCAGAGCGGCTACGGCTACCCCCAGCAGCAGGCCCCCGCACAACCCGGCCAGCCGGGTCAGCCGGGTCCCGTGCCGCCGCCCCCGGGGCAGCCGCAGGCCCACCCGGGCCAACCGCAGTTCCCGGGACAGCAGCCGCCGCAGGCACCCCAGCCCGGCCCCTACGCGGGCGCTCCGGGCCAGCCCGGAGTGGACCCCCGTACCGGTGGAGCCTGGCCCGCGGCCGTCCAGCACGACCAGCGGCAGCAGGTCGCCGGCGCGGGCGCGCCGCTCGGCTACAACGCCGCGGTCGAGCTGACCTCGGACCGGCTGGTCAACAGCAAGAAGCAGAAGGCCAAGAGCAGCCGTCCCACTCCCGGTGGCTCGAAGTTCAAGCTCGGCGGCAAGAAGGAGGAGCAGGAGAGGCAGCGCAAGCTCGACCTCATCCGCACCCCGGTGCTGTCCTGCTACCGAATCGCGGTGATCAGCCTCAAGGGCGGCGTGGGCAAGACGACCACGACCACCGCCCTCGGCTCCACCCTCGCCACCGAACGGCAGGACAAGATCCTCGCCATCGACGCCAACCCGGACGCCGGCACCCTCGGCCGCCGGGTGCGGCGCGAGACCGGCGCCACCATCCGCGACCTGGTCCAGGCGATCCCGTACCTCAACTCGTACATGGACATCCGCCGGTTCACGTCGCAGGCGGCCTCGGGCCTCGAGATCATCGCCAACGACGTCGACCCGGCCGTGTCCACGACGTTCAACGACGAGGACTACCGGCGCGCGATCGACGTGCTGGGCCGCCAGTACCCGATCATCCTCACGGACTCGGGCACGGGTCTGCTCTACAGCGCCATGCGCGGGGTCCTCGACCTCGCCGACCAGCTGATCATCATCTCGACCCCGTCGGTGGACGGCGCGAGCAGCGCCAGTACGACGCTGGACTGGCTGTCGGCGCACGGGTACGCGTCCCTGGTCTCGCGGTCCATCACCGTGATCTCGGGTGTGCGCGAGACCGGCAAGATGATCAAGGTGGAGGACATCGTCACCCACTTCGAGCAGCGCTGCCGGGGCGTGATCGTCGTACCGTTCGACGAGCACCTGGCGGCCGGTGCCGAGGTCGACCTCGACATGATGCGGCCGAAGGTCCGGGAGGCGTACTTCGACCTCGCCGCGATGGTGGCCGAGGACTTCGTGCGGGCCCAGCAGGAGCAGGGCCTGTGGACGGGGCAGGGCGGCCACCAGCCGCCGACCATGGCTCCCCCGATGCCGGGTCACCAGCAGGCCCCGGCCGCGCAGCCGCAGCAGCCCCAGCCGCCGTTCCAGGGCTTCCCCGGCGCCCAGCCCGGCCAGTCCTGGCAGACCGGCCAGCCGGGTCAGCAGCAGCCCGGTTTCCCGCAGCCGCCGTACGACCCGAACGCGGGACAGCCGCCGCAGCAGTAGACGAGAGCAGTGGACGAAAGAGGGCCGGCACCACAAAGGTGCCGGCCCTCCTTTTTCGTCTTTGCGCGCTTCAGGCCTGCGCGCCCTCGATCAGCTCACGGCACCGCTGCACGTCGACGGCCATCGCCTTCAGCAGCGCGTCCAGCGACTCGAACTTCTGCTGCCCGCGCACATACGCGAGGAAGTCCACCGCCACGTGCAGCCCGTACAGGTCGAGCCCGACGCGGTCGATCGCGTACGCCTCCACCGTGCGCTCGGTGCCGTCGAACTGCGGGTTGGTGCCGACGGAGATCGCGGCCGGCATCGCCTCGCCCTGGGCGTGCAGCCAGCCGGCGTAGACGCCGTCGGCGGGGATGGCGGTGTGCGGGAGGGTCTCGACGTTGGCGGTCGGGAAGCCGAGCTCACGCCCTCGCTGGGCCCCGCGGACGACCACGCCCTCCACCCGGTGCGGGCGGCCCAGGATCTCCCCGGCGCCCTCCACGTCACCTTCGGCGACCAGACGGCGGGTGAGGGTGGAGGAGAAGGGCTCGCCGCCGCCCGCCGTGCCCGACACGTACAGGTCGACGATCTCGACCTCGAAGTCGTACGTCTTGCCCTGCTCCACGAGGAAGTCGACGTTGCCCGCGGCCTTGTGGCCGAAACGGAAGTTGGGGCCCTCGACGACCGCCTTGGCGTGCAGCTTGTCGACCAGGACCTTGACGACGAAGTCGGCGGGCGAGAGCTTCGAGAACTCCGTGGTGAAGGGGAGGATCAGCAGCGCGTCCACGCCCAGCTCGGCCATGAGCTCGGCGCGCCGGTGGTGCGGGGCCAGCAGCGGCGGGTGACTGCCGGGGCGGACGACCTCGCTGGGGTGCGGGTCGAAGGTGACGACGACCGAGGGAACGCCCAGCTCGCGCGCCCGGTCCACGGCATGCCGGATGATCAGCTGGTGCCCGCGGTGGACCCCGTCGTAGGAACCGATGGTGACGACGCTGCGCCCCCAGTCCTCGGGGATGTCCTCCAAGCCACGCCAGCGCTGCACTGTGACCGCTCCTTGTCGAACCCGTGTCCGTATTGACTCTTGCGACTTACGCAGGTCTAAGGGTGCCATGCCGCGTGCCCGTCGCTCGCATCGGCATGGGGGCTGTGACCCGACGCACGCGGCCACAGGGGCTCCGCAGGCCCTGCGAACGCGGCGGAGTCAGGCGGGAACCCGTACCCCCGCCAGGTTCTCGATCATCCGCCGGGTGCTGGGGCCGACCACCCCGGCCCACTCCTGCGGGGTGTCGGCGAGCCAGCCGGCCACCAGCGCCGCGAACCCGGGCACATGCCGGCCGAGGTCGACGAGAGCGCGGTCGAAACGGGTCGCGCCCAGCGGGGTGCGGACGAGGAGGAGGCCCGTGCGCCGGACCAGGTCGCGGACGCCGTCCCCGCCGCGCGCGGCGGCCGCGGGCAGCAGGGCGACCAGGACCGCGGGCTCCCGTTCGTGGTCCAGGAGGAATGCGAGGAGTTCCTGGCGCAGCGGTCCTGAGGCGGGGGTGCCCGGGCCGACGAGCACGGCCGCCAACGCGGCCCGTACCCGTTCCGAGGCGCCGTCGAGCAGTCCGGTGACCAGCGGGAGGAGCACGGCCCGGGCGGCGGGGCCCTGGTCGAGGCGCCGGTCGACGTACGCGGCCACGTCCCCGGCGATCTCCGGGCGTCGCTCGACCGCCTCCCGCACCAGCACGGCCACCCGGCGGGCCAGAGCGGGCGTGGTGACGTCGGCGAGCGTGCGCAGCGCCTCCCCGGCACCCGGCCTGCGCAGCCGCTCCCGGAAGGCCTCCAGGACCGGACCGGGGTCGGTGGCGAGCGCGGGGACCAGCGCGCCGGGCGGGAACTGCGGGTCGCCGGCCGCGAAGTGCCCGAGCGCCTGCGGGAGATGACGGGCACGCGTGCGCGGGTCGCGCACCAGCAGGGCGAGCGCACCGCCGTGCAGGGTGCAGTCCTCGGGGCGGGCGAGCAGCGCGAGGGCGGCGTAGCGCAGGAGTTCGCGGTCGGCGTCGGTGCGTACGTGCGGGGCGGCCCGCAGTCCGTACGCCACCGCCGCCACCCGCCGCGCCGGCCGCTCGTCGTGCGCCCACCGGTCCACGGCACGGCACACCGCCGACGGCTCGTCCTCGGCCAGCACGGCGAGCAGTTCGTCGGCCCGCCGGTGCGCACAGCCGACGAGCACCTCGGTGAGGTCGTCCAGGGCCCGGGTCCGGTGCGTGTGCAGCAGTGCCTGCGCGGCCTTCGCCACGGTCGCGTGCGGGGTCGCGGGCAGCGGCCGCTCGTCGTCGAACCAGCGGGTGAGATGCGGCTGTACGGCGGTGGGGTCCGTGGCCAGCAGCTCTGCCACGGCGTCCAGGAACCGGGGGCCGGGCTCGTGCGGGGGACCGTCGGCGAGGACCAGGCGGCGCAGCAGGTCGATACGGGTGCCGTGCGGGAGCCGGAGGGCGGTCCAGAAGGCGGGCCCGAACGCGGGCGGGACCGGTTCCCCCTGGCGGCGCCGATCCACCAGGCGGTCGGTGAGCCCCCGCAGGACATCGGTGTACGGCGTCGCGTCGGGCACGCGCAGCAGGGTCTCGGTGAGAAGGTGGGCCGCCCACCAGTGGTGCGGGTCGGCGTCGAGGGCGTGGAGCAACTCCTCCAGTCGGTACGCCAGTTGTGGTGCGCCGTGCTGGCGGGCGACGAGGAGCAGGGCCTGGACGACGGGGCCGATGCGGTGGTGCGGGACGGGGAGCGGGTGTTCCCGTCCGGTGCGGCGGCGGTGGACCAGGGCGCGCAGGGCCTCGTCCAGGTCGAGGTGGGTGCCCTGGATCCAGTCGGCGAGTTCCTCGTGGGCGAAGCGGTAGCCGCTGCCGGCGGGGACGAGGAGACCCTCGGTGAGGACGGCGGAGGCCCAGCCCGTGCCACCGAGCCGCTTCGGCGCCGGGCCCCAGGGGAACACCGCCTCGAACGACTCCCGGTCCAGCTCCCCGTGCCCGGGACCGAGGCTGCGGCGGGCGGCCTCATGGACCTGGCCGGAGACCTTCGCGGCGAGCCGGCGGACGGCGGCGCCGCGCAGGCCGCTCGCCGTGGCCAGCCGTACCGCGATGCGCAGGCACATCAGGTCGAGGTACGCCGAGAACACCTCGTCCCGGTCCACGGGAGCGTGCGGGGTGTCCGGAAGCGCAGCGCGCACCTCTGAGAGGAGCCGGAGGGTGAGGGGGTGGCGGTCGTCGGGGGCGGCGAGGATGCCGTCGGGGAGGGTGTGGCGGGCCCGGGCCCGGCGGGCCTCCTCGTCGGTGAGGTCGCCTAGGCGTACACAGGGCGGAAGGTGCCCCTCCGGATTGCCGTACAGCAGCTCCTCCGGGAAGCCCGCGCCCTCCCAGTACTCCTCCCGGCACGCCACCACCAGCCGCGCCCCCGTCTGCGCCAGCCACTTGGCCGTGCCCTCCGTCCACTCGGCGAGGCGGTGGGCCAGGACCGGGGACATCTCCTCGGGGCCGTCGAGGAGGAGGAACAGGGGCCGGCCCGCAGTGCCGGCGAGGCGGGCCAGGCGTTCGGGGGTGAGGTCGCCAAGGTCGGCGGGGACGGTGTCCGTGGAGGTCGCCAGGATCCGGGCGGCCCTGGTGAGCGCTCGGCTCGCCGCGTCGGCCACCGAGGCGTCGGTGGCCTCGAGGTCGGCACCGCGCAGCCAGAGGGTGGGGGCCGGGACGGGGCCCCGGTGGCGGCGGGCGGCGAGGGCCGCGAGTTGTGTCGTACGGCCGCTGCCGGGCGGTCCGACGAGGGCGAGGACGCCTGCCGGGCCCTCGGTGAAAGCGGCGAACTCCCTGGTGACCGCGGCCCGTTCGACCGGCTCGGTCGGGTCTTCCCGGCCCACGTGACCGGCGAGCGTGCCCGGCGGGCCGTCCTGGCCCACCGAGGTGGCCGTCAGTTCCAGCACGCCGGCGAGGTTGAGGTCGGCGCCGTACGCCGGGACCGTCGCGGCGTTCTCCGCGAGCAGGTCGGCGAGGGGGCCGGTCCGGGCGGGGCGGAGCGGGACCGCGTATCCGCTGTCGCGGTGGCCGCACTGCAGGGCGGTGCCGAGGACTGCGACCACCGCGCCGGTCCCGGCGTCGAGCACGGGGCCTCCGGCGGACCCGCCGCCCAGCCGCAGGGCGTCCCGTCCCGCGGTGCCGATCGCCAACTCCAGGGCGTCTTCGAGGAGATGGAAGCGGTCGGTGGCGGTGTAGGTCACGGAGGCCACGCCGAGCACCCGGGCCTCGCGCCAGCAGCCGGCGGGGAGCCGGACGTAGGTGCCGGTCTCGACGGTGTCGCGCACGGACACCGGCAACGGGTCCACGCCGAGTCCTTCGGTGCGGACGAGCGCCAGGTCCAGCTCGGGCAGCGCGGTCACGGCATCGGCGGCCACCACGCAACTGCGGTCACCGCCGGCGTGCAGCACGAGCCGGGCCGGCCCGTCGACGGCCTCATGGCTGGTGACGACGGTGCCACGATGATCGGCCACGAACCCGATCCCGCGGGGCCGGCCGGCCAGATCAAGAATCCGCACGAGTCCCTCGTCCCGCCCGGTCCCCCGCGCATGCCGGGAACCCTCCTCGCACCTGCTCCGGCCGGGCCGTACGGTATCGCCGGTCTCGCGATGGCCACCCCGATCGGACGGCCGGGCCTGACCGACCTCCCGGTCCGGTTGCCGAACCTCACGACCCGCGGACCCGGCGCCCTCACCGGCCTCCCGGTCCCGTTGCCGACTCTCACGACTCGGGGAACCGGCGGTCCCACCGATCTCCCGGTCTCCCGTCCGGACCCACCAGGCCTCCTGCCCCGCTCCGCGGTCATCGGGCCCACCGAAACCTGCCTCCGGCTCGCTATGCCGGACCAGTGCGTTCTCCTCGCGGGCCGCACGGTAACCCCACCGGCCTCGCCGACCCGCCTCACGCGACTCCCGGCCCAGCTGATCCGCAGACCGACCCGTCTCGCGCGACTCCCGACCCGCAGGCCCCGTAGACAGGCCCGTTTCGCGCGACTCCCGACCCCCAAGCCCCGCAGACCGACCCGTCTCCCCCGCGATCCCATCCCCCCGCCCCGGCATCTCCGCGCCGGTGCCGGAGGCGAGAGGCACCGTTTCGTCGGCGGAGTCACCTGCTGCCGCCATGGCCGTACCTCCCCGCCGTACGCACGTTCCTGTTTTCGACGGTAGGCGTGCGGTGATCGGCGGCACAGATCGTGTGGTGAACGCGCCCCCTTCCACTCCCCCGGTTCACTCCGAGCGCCTGCCCACGCGGGTGAATGGATGGGGACGGGCGGATACACCCTAGGGGTGGGGGAACCGAGGGGGGACCGTGGAGCGGCGGCACAACCCCGTGACCGCCGCTCCACGGGCAAACAGCCCCGGTGCTCCCCCGGACCAGACCTAGCCGAAGACGGCCAGACTCTTCGCCTTGCCCTTCTGCTCCTCGACCAGCGCCAGGAAGCGGCCCTCGGGGTCGAAGACGGCCACCGTACCGGCGCCCGTGTACGCGTCGGGCATGTCGAGCCGTACGCCGTTGGTGAGCAGCTTGGCCCGGCGGCCGTCGACGTCCCAGCGGGGGAACGCGGCGGTCGCGGCATCGGCGATCGGCATCACCGTCAGCTCCTGCTGGAGCTGGTCGAGGGTCCTGGCCGAGTCCAGCTTGTACGGGCCCACGCGCGTGCGGCGCAGAGCCGTCAGGTGACCGCCGACGCCCAGGTCGGCCCCCAGGTCGCGGGCGAGGGCCCGGATGTAGGTGCCGGAGGAGCAGACCACCGACACGACAAGGTCCACCACGGCCGTGCCGTCCTCGGCGACCGCGTCCCGGACGTCGTGGACCGCGAAGGACGAGACGGTGACGGGGCGGGCCGGGATCTCGAAGTCCTCGCCCTCACGCGCCCGTTTGTAGGAGCGCACGCCGTTGATCTTGATGGCGCTGACCTTGGACGGCACCTGCATGATGTCGCCGCTCAGCTTGGCGATCCCGGCGTCGACGGCCTCTCGGGTGACCTTCGAGGCGTCGACCGACCCCGTGATCTCGCCCTCGGCGTCGTCGGTCAGGGTCGTCTGGCCGAGCCGGATCGTGCCCAGGTACTCCTTCTCGGTCAGCGCGAGGTGCCCGAGGAGCTTGGTGGCCTTCTCGACACCGAGGACGAGCACGCCCGTCGCCATGGGGTCGAGGGTGCCGGCGTGTCCGACGCGGCGGGTCCTGGCGATCCCGCGCATCTTGGCGACCACGTCGTGCGAAGTGAAGCCCGACGGCTTGTCGACGATGACAAGGCCGTCGGGCGGCGGGTTCTTCTGCGTCATTCGGCGGTGTCGTCCGTCTCGTCCTCGTCGCCCGGCTTGCGGTACGGGTCGGCGTCGCCGGCGTACTTGGCGCCGGCCGAGACCTCGCGCACCTTCTCGTCGGACTGGCGCGCCTTGTCGAGGAGGTCGTCGATGGTCTTGGCGGTGTCGGGCAGCGCGTCGGCCACGAACGTCAGCGTCGGGGTGAACTTCACGCCCGCCGCCGCGCCGACCGCGGAGCGGAGCACGCCCTTGGCGCTCTCCAGTCCGGCGGCCGCGGCCGCCCGCTCCTCGTCGCCGCCGTACACCGTGTAGAAGACGGTCGCCTCCCGCAGGTCACCCGTGACCCGGGTGTCCGTGATGGTGACGTGTGAGCCGAGCCGCGGGTCCTTGATCCCGCGCAGCAGCTTCTGGGCCACCACCTCTCGGATGAGGTCCGCCAGCCTCTTGGCGCGCGCGTTGTCGGCCACTGGTCCGTCTCCTTAAGTACTTACTTGTTGCTTCAGTCTTCGTCGCTGTGGAGCCTGCGTCGAACCGAGAGCAGTTCCACCTCGGGCCGCGCGGCGACCAGCCGCTCGCAGCGGTCCAGTACGTCGGTGAGGTGTCCCGTGTCCCCCGAGACCACCGCCAGCCCGATCTCGGCCCTGCGGTGGAGGTTCTGATTGCCCGTCTCCGCCGCGCTCACCGCGTACTTGCGCTGGAGCTCGGCCACGATCGGACGGACGAGAGAGCGTTTCTCCTTCAGCGAGTGGACGTCACCGAGGAGCAGGTCGAAGGACAGAGTCCCCACATACATGTATGTCCGGATGTCCCGCCGGTTCGGGGTACGGGCGCCGCGCTTGGACGCCGGTACGGGGAACCGTACACGCAACGGCCGGGGCCGATCGACGGATATTACGTCCGCCGACCGGCCCCGATCGCGTGCTACGACGGTCAGCCGCGCGGCTTCTCGCGCATCTCGTACGTCGCGATGACGTCGTCGACCTTGATGTCGTTGAAGTTCCCGAGGTTGATACCACCCTCGAAGCCTTCGCGGATCTCGGTGACGTCGTCCTTGAAGCGACGCAGACCGGAGATGGTGAGGTTCTCCGCGACGACCTTGCCGTCGCGCAGCAACCGCGCCTTGGTGTTGCGCTTGACCTCGCCGGAGCGGACCAGCACACCGGCGATGTTGCCCAGCTTGGACGAGCGGAAGACCTCGCGGATCTCCGCCGTACCGAGCTCGACCTCTTCGTACTCCGGCTTGAGCATGCCCTTGAGGGCTGCCTCGATCTCCTCGATCGCCTGGTAGATGACCGAGTAGTACCGGACGTCCACACCCTCGCGCTCGGCCATCTGCGCCGCACGGCCTGCCGCGCGGACGTTGAAGCCGATCACGATGGCGTCCGAGCCCATCGCCAGGTCGATGTCCGACTCCGTGACCGCACCGACACCGCGGTGCAGGACGCGGATGTCGACCTCTTCGCCGACGTCCAGCTGGAGCAGGGAGGACTCGAGGGCCTCGACGGAACCAGAAGCGTCACCCTTGATGATCAGGTTCAGCTGCTGGACCTCGCCGGCCTTGAGCACCTTGTCCAGGTCCTCGAGCGACACACGGCGCGTGCGCTTGGCGAACGCCGCGTTCCGCTCGCGGGCGGCGCGCTTCTCGGCGATCTGACGGGCCGTACGGTCCTCGTCGACCACCAGGAAGTTGTCGCCCGCACCCGGGACGTTGGTCAGACCCAGCACCTGGACCGGTGTGGCCGGACCCGCCTCGGCGACGTTGTTGCCGTTGTCGTCGAGCATGGCGCGCACGCGGCCGTAGGCGTCGCCCACGACCATCGTGTCGCCGACCCGCAGCGTGCCTCGCTGGACGAGGACCGTCGCCACGGCACCGCGGCCGCGGTCGAGACGGGACTCGATCGAGATGCCCTGCGCGTCCTGGTTCGGGTTGGCCCGCAGGTCGAGCGAGGCGTCGGCCGTGAGGATCACGGCCTCCAGCAGGGAGTCGATGTTGAGACCCTGCTTGGCGGAGATGTCGACGAACATGGTGTCGCCGCCGTACTCCTCGGCCACCAGGCCATACTCGGTCAGCTGACCGCGCACCTTGGTCGGGTCGGCACCCTCGACGTCGATCTTGTTGACCGCGACGACGATCGGGACGTCGGCCGCCTTGGCGTGGTTGAGCGCCTCGACCGTCTGCGGCATGACGCCGTCGTTGGCCGCGACGACCAGGATCGCGATGTCCGTCGACCGGGCACCACGGGCACGCATGGCGGTGAACGCCTCGTGACCCGGGGTGTCGATGAAGGTGATCGCGCGGTCTTCTTCGTTGACCTGGGTCGAGACCTGGTAGGCACCGATGTGCTGGGTGATGCCGCCGGCCTCGCCCGCGATGACGTTCGTCTTGCGGATGGCGTCGAGGAGCCGGGTCTTACCGTGGTCGACGTGACCCATGACGGTCACGACCGGCGGACGGACGACCAGGTCCTCGTCGTCGCCCTCGTCCTCGCCGAACTCGATGTCGAAGGACTCGAGCAGCTCGCGGTCCTCCTCCTCGGGGCTGACGATCTGAACCGTGTAGTTCATCTCGCCCGCGAGGAGCTGCAGCGTCTCGTCGGAGACGGACTGCGTGGCCGTGACCATCTCGCCGAGGTTCATCATGACCGCGACGAGCGACGCCGGGTTGGCGTTGATCTTCTCCGCGAAGTCGGTGAGCGAGGCACCGCGCGACAGGCGAATGGCTTCGCCGTTGCCGCGAGGCAGCATCACGCCGCCGACCGACGGGGCCTGCATGGCCTCGTACTCCTGGCGCCTCTGCCGCTTCGACTTGCGACCGCGACGCGCGGGGCCGCCGGGACGACCGAAGGCGCCCTGCGTGCCACCACGGCCACCGGGACCGCCGGGACGACCACCGAAGCCGGGACGACCGCCGCCGCCTCCGCCGGGACCACCCGGACGACCGGCGAAACCGCCGCCACCGCCACCGGGACCCGCGGGACGACCGGCGAAACCGCCGCCACCGCCGCCGGGACGACCGGCGAAACCGCCGCCGCCACCGGGACGACCGCCGCCGGCGCCGCCGGGACGACCGCCACCGCCACCGGGACCGCGACCACCGGGGCCACCGCCGCCGGGACGCGGGCCGGCAGCCGGACGCTGCGGCATCATGCCGGGGTTGGGACGCGCGCCGCCGGGGCCGCCGCCGGGACGGGGACCGCCCTGCGGACGGGGCATGCCGCCCGGGCTCGGACGCGAGCCGCCCGGGGCCTGCGGACGGGGACCGCCCGCCGCGCCCTGGGGACGGGGACCGCCCTGGCCCTGGCCCTGCGGACGCGGGGCGCCGCCGGGACGCTCACCGGGACCGCCAGGGCCGCCGGGGCGCGGGGCACCGCCCGGACGGGGCGCCTGCGGGCGCGCCATGCCGGTGGAGCCACCAGAGGTGAAGGGGTTGTTGCCCGGACGGGGACCGGCCGGACGAGCACCGGGACGGGCACCCTGGCCGCCCGGACGCGGAGCGCCGGGACGGTCGCCGCGCTCACCACGGCCCTGTCCGCCCTGACCGGGACCGCCGGCCGGACGCGGGGCGCCGGGACGGGGGGCCTGGGAGGCCGGACGCGGAGCACCCGGACGCGGGCCGGAACCCTGGCCCTGGGACTGGCCCTGGCCCTGAGCCGCGGGAGCCGCGGGAGCCGCAGGAGCCGCCGGGGGCGCCGTGAACTCGGGCGTGGTCGGAGCCGGGGACGCCGGGGCGGGCCGCGGCGCCGGTGCGGGCTTCGGGCCCGGAGTGGGACGGGAGCCGGGAGCGGCCGGAGCGGCGGGAGCCGCGGGCCTCTCGGCGGCGGCCGGCTTGGGAGCCGGCGGGCGCGGGGCGGCCGGACGGGCGGCCTGCGCGGGAGAGGGGGCTGCCGGCCTGGCCGGGGCAGCCTTGCGTGCGGGGGCGGGCTTGCCGCCTCCGTTGCCCTGCTGGAGGGCGTCCGTCAACTTACGGACAACGGGCGCTTCGATGGTCGAAGACGCCGAACGGACGAATTCACCGAGTTCTTGGAGCTTGGCCATGACGACCTTGCTCTCCACCCCGAACTCCTTGGCGAGTTCGTATACCCGGACCTTAGCCACTTCGCTCCTTTTAGGTCCGGGTGCGTCCGGACCGTCGCTACTTCATGGGCGTACTCATCGCGTGCTCATCGAGTGCTCATCGCAATCTCGACCTACTTCCAACTCGCGGGGTACCAGGGCCGCACGGGGGTTCCGCGCGACGCTTCTTACGGTGTTGCCTGCTCAGCAACTGTCTGTCTGCTCGACGTACTGGCGCAACGCCTTTATGTCGAGCGCTCCCGGGGCGCGCAACGCCCGCGGGAACGCCCGGCGGCGTACCGCCTGGTCGAGACAGACCAGGGCGGGGTGTACGTACGCACCCCGGCCGGGCAGCGTACCGCGAGGATCAGGGACGCATGCGTCCTTGATCGCCACGATGCGCAGCAGATCGGTCTTGGCCGCTCGCTGCCTGCAACCCACACAGGTGCGTTCAGGGCATGCTCGGGCGGGCGTCCGGCCAGACACTCTTAAGTCTACCTCCCCGTAGCGACCTCACCCCTTCGGGGCAGCGATCGAACGGTTGTTGTCGTGATCTAAGCCACCTGCGGCTTGGATCTATTCCCCGGCGCCATGCGCCGACGCCGTTCGCCGGCGCTACTCGCCGGCCTGCTCGGTGTCCGGCCGGATGTCGATCCGCCAGCCGGTGAGCCGGGCCGCGAGCCGGGCGTTCTGCCCCTCCTTGCCGATGGCGAGGGAGAGTTGGTAGTCGGGGACGGTCACGCGCGCGGAGCGGGCGGCCATGTCCACGACCTCGACCTTGGAGACGCGGGCCGGCGACAGCGCGTTGGCGACCATCTCGGCCGGGTCGTCCGACCAGTCGACGATGTCGATCTTCTCACCGTTCAGCTCACCCATGACATTGCGCACACGTCCGCCCATGGGGCCGATGCAGGCGCCCTTGGCGTTCAGGCCCGACCGGGTGGACCGTACGGCGATCTTGGTGCGGTGACCGGCCTCGCGGGCGATCGCGGCGATCTCGACGGACCCGTCGGCGATCTCCGGCACCTCCAGGGCGAAGAGCTTCTTCACCAGGTTGGGGTGCGTGCGGGACAGGGTGACGGACGGACCACGCACACCCCTTGCCACGCGTACGACGTACGACCGCAGCCGCATCCCGTGCGGATACGTCTCACCGGGGACCTGCTCCTGCACCGGCAGGATGGCCTCCAGCTTGCCGATGTCGACGAGCACGTTCTTCGGGTCGCGGCCCTGCTGGACCACGCCCATGACGATGTCGCCCTCGCGCCCCGCGTACTCACCGAGCGTCGCGTCGTCCTCGGCGTCGCGCAGCCGCTGCAGGATGACCTGCTTGGCGGTGGTGGCGGCGATACGGCCGAAGCCGGACGGGGTGTCGTCGAACTCGCGGGCCTCCTGACCCTCCTCCAGGTCCTCGGGGTCCTCCTTCGCCCACACGGTCACATGGCCGCTCTCGCGGTTGAGCTCCACGCGCGCGTGACGGCGGCTTCCCTCGGTGCGGTGGTAGGCGATGAGGAGGGCCGACTCGATCGCCTCGACCAACAGGTCGAAGGAGATCTCCTTCTCCCGTACCAAGCCCCGCAGGGCACTCATGTCGATGTCCACGGCTACGCCTCCTCTTCCTGCTCGTTCTCGTTCTTGCTGTCCTTGCGGCTGAACTCGACCTGCACGCGCGCCTTGTCGACGTCGGAGAAGGCGAGTCTGCGGGCGGTGGCCTTGCGGCCCTTCACACCGGGCACTTCGAGGTCGAGGCCTTCGTCGTCGACCTTCAGGATCCTGGCGACCAGTTCGCCGCCGCCCTCGGTCAGCTGGAACTTCACCAGCCGGTCCACGGCGCGCAGGTAGTGTCGGTGCTCCTTGAGGAGGCGTTCCGCGCCCGGGGTGCCGACCTCGAGGGTGTACTCCCCCGCGCCCATCGCGTCGCTCTCGTCGAGCTTCGCCGAGAGCGCGCGGCTCACATCGGCGATCTGGTCCAGGTCGGCACCGGTGTCCGAGTCGACGACGACGCGCAGCACTCGCTTTCGTCCTACGGAGTCCACTGCGATCTCTTCGAGATCCAGGCCCTGGGAGGTGACGAGCGGTTCCAGGAGCTCTCGCAGCCTCTCGCTCTGGGTCGTGCTCATCCGGGTGACTCCTCGGCCGCGTGTGCTGTTGTGGGTAGGTCGCGTGTCTGGTCAAAGGGTATCCGGTCGCAGGGGGTGTTGCCGTCCAGGTGACCTCGGATGCGCGGGTACCGTGATCGCCAGCGGGCTGACCTCCCGCCCATGTGTTCGTACGAGCTTCCCGAGGACGTCTGTCGTGCCGTACCCCCCTCCGCCGCGCGTCCCCTCGGGGCCGCGCAGAAGATCCCTGCTCGCCTCGGTCGCCGGGGGCGCCCTGCTGGTCGGCTGCTCCGACGGGACCGGGAGCAGCGAGGAGGGCACCGCCGTCAGTCCGTCCGTCGTCGAGCGGGCACGCGCGCGTGCGGCTCGGGACAGCCGCGGGATCGTCGAGCGGTACGACGCCGTCCTCGCCGCCCATCCGGCGCTGGCGGAGCGGGTGGGGCCGTTGCGGGCGGAAGCTGTGCGGCATGCGGAGGCGTTCGGGGAGACGGTCACCACGTCCTCACCCACCGCGTCGCCGTCCTCGCCCGCACCGCCGGTCACGGTGCCCGCGACCGAGAAGGACGCCCTCGCCCAGCTCGCCGCCGCCGAACGGGCGCTCGCGGACCGGCGGGCCAAGGCGCTGCTGGACGTACCGGGCGAGCTGGCCCGGCTGCTGGCCTCCGTGGCGGCGGCCGGCGCGGCGCACGCCTATCTGCTGACGGAGGGGACCCGGTGAGCGACGAGAACGACAAGGAGCTTGAGGCCTTCCAGAAGGCGCTGGCCGCCGAGCACGCGGCCGTGTACGGCTACGGCGTCGTCGGCGGCCGGATCGGTGAGGCTCGGCGAACGGAGGCCAAGGCCGCCTACGACGCCCACCGGGCCCGGCGGGACGGGCTGGTGCGCCAGGTACGGAACATGGGTGGGAAGCCGGTGGCCGCGGCCGCGGCGTACGCGTTGCCCTTCCCGGTGTCGGACGCGGCCGCGGCGGTACGGCTCGCCGCCGATCTGGAGGAGCGGGTGGCCGGGGTGTACTCCGACCTGGTGCGGGCAACCGAGGGCGGGCGGCGGGGCACGGCCGCCGAGGCGCTGCGGGAGGCCGCGGTGCGGGCGGCGCGCTGGCGCGGCGGAAGCGTAGCCTTCCCTGGGCTCGCCGAGCGGGCGGTCACGGTGTCGCCTTCGGCCTCGGTCCCGGCTTCCTCGTCGGTTCGCCCGGCGTAACGCGGTACAGGAAGGAAACGACTCGCGCATGGCTTTCGAACCACCGCAGCGGCTGGTGCGGGCGCTCGGCGAGAGCGCTCCGGACGGTGACGACTGGGTGGAGCGGCTGCCCGAGGCCGCCGAACAGGCCGTCGCGCTGCGCGAGTTGACCGTGGAGCGGGTGCAGGTGCCCGGGGGACGCAGCAGCCTCGTGGTGCTCGTGCGGCGCGCTGACGGGACACCGGCCGTGCTCAAGCTGGCCCCGGCCCGGGCCCGGCCGGAGAGCGAGCGGGCGGCGCTCGCGCACTGGGACGGGCGGGGGGCCGTACAACTCCTTGAGCCCTTTGTCGCCGAGGGAGTACTGCTGCTCGAGCGGCTGCATCCCGATGTGTCCGTGCGGTCCCTGCCGGAGGCGAAAGCACTGCTGGAGGCTGCCGGGGCGCTGCGGCGGCTGTGGGTGGAGCCGCCCGGTGACCATGTCTTCGAGACGGTGGCCGAGCGGACCGGGCGGCAGGCCTCGCTCATGCGGGGTGCTTCCGCGGAGGTGGCGGGGCTGGTGAGCGCGGCTCTCGACACACGGGAGTCGTTGCTGGCCGCGCCGCCGGAGGAGCGGTTGCTGCACGGGACGTTCCGGCAGAGCAAGGTGCTTTCCGGGGTGCGCTCTCCCTGGCTCGCCGTCGGGCCTGATCCCGTCGTCGGGGAGTGTGCCTTCGATCTCGCCCGGCTGGTGCGGGACCGGGTGGAGGACCTGATCGCCACGCCGTCGGGGGCGGCGACGACCCGCCGGCGGATCAAGCGGCTCGCGGAGTCGCTGGAGGTGGATCAGGAGCGGCTGCGGGGGTGGACGTTGTTCCGGGCAGTGGAGTCGGGGGTCCGGGCACTGCGGGTGGGGCGGCCGAAGGACGCCGAGTTGCTGCTGGAGTTCGCCGGGTGGCTTTGAGGCCATACGGCGGCGGCCGCCGGTGCGACCGCCGCCCCACGTTCTTTCTCAAGCGGTCAGGCGGGCGATCGCCTCGTCCACCGTCAGCTCCTCGCGCTCACCGCTGCGGCGGTCCTTGAGCTCCAGGACGCCCTCGGCGGAGCGGCGGCCCGCGACCAGGATCTTCGGTACGCCGATGAGCTCGGAGTCGGTGAACTTCACCCCCGGGGAGACCCCGGAGCGGTCGTCGACGAGGACCCTGAGGCCCGCCGCACGCAGCTTCTCGGAGACGTCGAGGGCCAGTTCGATCTGGAGGGCCTTGCCGGCGGCGACGACGTGCACGTCGGCCGGGGCGACCTCGGCGGGCCAGCACAGGCCCTTGTCGTCGGCGGTCTGCTCGGCGAGGGCGGCGACCGCGCGGGAGACGCCGATGCCGTAGGAGCCCATGGTCACGCGGACCGGCTTGCCGTTCTGGCCGAGGACATCGAGCTTGAGGGCGTCGGCGTACTTGCGGCCGAGCTGGAAGATGTGGCCGATCTCGATGGCGCGGTCCAGCTTGAGGCCGGTGCCGCACTTCGGGCACGGGTCGCCCTCCTGGACGACCACGACGTCGACGTACTCGTCGACCTCGAAGTCACGGCCCGCGACGACGTTCTTCGCGTGCGTGTGCTCCTTGTTGGCGCCGGTGATCCAGGCGGTGCCGGGGGCCACGCGCGGGTCGGCGATGTACTTCACCTTCTCGCCCAGGCCCTGCGGGCCGACGTAACCGCGGACGAGGTCCGGACGGCCGACGAAGTCCTCGGCGCCCACCAACTCCACGGCGGCGGGCGCGAAGTGCGCCTCCACCTTGCCCAGGTCGACCTCGCGGTCGCCCGGGACGCCGACGGCCACGATTTCGCCGTCGACCTTCACGAGGAGGTTCTTGAGGGTGTCGGAGGCCTCGACGCCGAGGTGGGCGGCGAGGGTCTCGATGGTCGGGGTGTCGGGGGTGGGGATCTCCTCGAGGGCGGCGACGCCGTCCGCGTCCACCGGCTTCAACTCATAGGCGATCGCCTCGGTGTTGGCCGCGAAATCACAGTTCGGGCAGTCCGCGAAGGTGTCCTCGCCGGCCTCGGCGGGGGCGAGGAACTCCTCCGACTTGGAGCCGCCCATCGCACCGGCGGTGGCGGCGCAGATGCGGTAGTCCAGGCCCAGGCGCTCGAAGACCTTCTGGTAGGCCTCGCGGTGCAGGGCGTAGGACTTGGCCAGGCCCTCGTCCTCGGTGTCGAAGGAGTACGAGTCCTTCATCAGGAACTCGCGGCCGCGCAGGACGCCGGCCCGCGGGCGGGCCTCGTCCCGGTACTTGTTCTGGATCTGGTAGAGGATGACCGGCAGGTCCTTGTAGGAGGACGCCTGGTCCTTCACCAGCAGGGTGAAGATCTCCTCGTGGGTCGGGCCGAGGAGGTAGTCGCCGCCCTTGCGGTCCTGCAGGCGGAACAGCTCGGGGCCGTACTCGTCCCAGCGGCCGGTCGCCTCGTACGGCTCCCGCGGCAGGATGGCGGGGAGCAGCACCTCCTGGGCGCCGATCGCGTCCATCTCCTCGCGGACGACCCGTTCCACATTGCGCAGGACCCGCATGCCGAGCGGCAGCCAGGACCAGATGCCGGCCGCGGTCCGGCGGACGTACCCGGCGCGGACGAGCAGCTTGTGGCTGAGGACCTCGGCGTCCGCCGGGTCGTCGCGCAGCGTCTTCGCCATCAACTGGGACATGCGCTGGACCGGTGCGTTCGCCATGGTTCTCGTACTCCTGCCGGGAAAGGGTGATGGCTAGGAGGTTAGCCGGGCGGACTGCGCCCGTGGAAATCGGTTCAGCGGCGGCGCAGGGGCAAGGGGGCGCCCATCACGGCGTACGGCTTCGGGGCGCTCGGGAAGAGGACCTGGCGGGCGAGGTCCTGGTAGCCGAGGGAGTGGTACAGGCCGCGGGCCGGGCTGTCGGTGTCGATCGCGGAGAGGATCGAGCGCGGCTCCGCCGCGCTGTCGGTGATCGTGGTGATCAGGGTGCGGCCGATGCCGCGGTTCTGGTGGTGGGGGTGGACATGGAGCTCGGTGATCACGAACGAGTCGTCGAGCCAGATGTCGTTGTGCTGCGCGCGGAGGTAGGGCTCCACGACGGTGGACCACCAGTGGGTGCGGTTGTTGGGCATGCCGTACACGAACCCGACGAGGTTTCCTCCGACGGTCGCGCCGAGGGCCCTCGCGCCGGGATAGGTCATGTGGCGGAGCACGATCTGGCGGCGGACCGCTACCTCGTCGGTGCCGAGGCCGAATGCGATGGCCTGTACTGCCAGGGCCTCGTCCACGTGGGCGGACAGGTCCAGGGGGCCGATGACGAGGTCCATGCGGGCAGGGTACAGGGGGGTTTCCGGTGTGTGCCGGGGGCGGGTCGGCTCTCAGAAGAGGATGCTCATGAAGGCGCCGATCTCCCGGAAGCCCACCCTCGCGTACGTCCGCCTCGCCGGGGTGTTGAAGTCGTTGACGTACAGGCTCACCACCGGGGCCACGTCCGCCAGGGCGTACCGCAGTACGGCCGCCATCCCCGGGGCCGCCACTCCCCTGCCCCGGTACTCGGGGGCCACCCACACGCCCTGGATCTGGCAGGCCCGGTCCGTCGCGGCGCCGATCTCCGCCTTGAAGACGACCTTGCCGTGTTCGTCGAGGCGGGCGAAGGAGCGGCCGGAACCGACCAGTTCGGCGACGCGGGCCTGGTAGAGGAGGCCGCCGTCGCCGGCCAGCGGGGAGACGCCGACCTCTTCCGTGAACATGGCCACGCAGGCCGGCATGATCGTTTCCATCTCGTCCTTGCGGATGCGGCGGACGTACGGATCCGGGGCGATGTCGGTGGGCATGCGGTCGGTGACCATGAGGGGCTGCTGGGCACGGACCTCCCGCGCCGGGCCCCAACTGGGTTCCAGCAGGCGCCAGAGCTGGGCGGTGGGTTCGGCGGGGCCGACGATGGAGGAGCAGCGGCGGCCGGAACGCCGGGCGCGGTCGGCGAAGGCGCGGACGGCTCGGGGGGTCGCGCAGATCGGGACCAGGTTGGCGCCGGCGTAGCAGAGGGACGTGAGCATGCCGTCCTCGTACCAGCCCCACATCTCGCCGCCGAGCCGCCACGGGTCGAGGCCGGCGACCTGCACCCTCGACGTCACGAAGGCGTTCGCGACCGGATCGCGGTCGAGCACGGCGAGCGCGGCGTCCAGGTCGCTCGGTTCGAGGACCCGGGAGGTCGTCTGGGTCAACACGGGCGGGGCCTCACACTGGGGTCTGCTGATCTCCGCACTGTACCTGCGGAAGCTGAGCCGTGCCGCCCCCGGTTCGGAGGCCGTTCCTTGCTGACACAGCCGACCCGCGCTGATAGGAACGTCGGATGATCTCGACTCGTGTGCGGTCCGACGCCCGGACATGGCCCGATGAGCAGCTCGCGGAGTTGTTCGGCGAGGGCTTCCCCGCGTTCATCACCGCCGACCGGCTGGTGAAGGAGTACATCGGCCGGGTACGGGAGTTCTTCGCGGGGCTGGATCTGATGCTGCTGGACGCGGACGGGGTTCCCGTGGCCGCCGGGTGGGGGGTGCCGCTGCGGTGGGACGGCCGGGCCGACGCGCTGCCCTCGGGATACACGGAGGCGCTGGTGCGGGCCGTGGAGGGTCATGAGCAGGGCGTCGAACCCGACACCCTGGTGATCTGCGGGGCGGTCGTCACCCCGTCGCTCAAGGGGCGGGGGCTGGCCGGGCGGATGCTCACCGCCTTGCGGGAGGCCGGACAGGATGCGGGGCTGCGGCGGGTCGTCGCGCCCGTGCGGCCCACGACCAAGGCCCGCTATCCGCTGACGCCCATCGAGTCGTTCCTGCGGTGGCGGCGGGAGGACGGGACCGCCCTCGATCCCTGGATCCGGACCCACGAACGGCTCGGCGCCCGGATCCTCGCCCCGGCCCCCGTCTCACAGACGATGACCGGCACGGTCGCCGAGTGGGAGGGCTGGACGGACCTCGCCCTCCCCGAGTCCGGCGACTACGTCATCCCGGACGGGCTGAGTGTGCTGCGGGTCGACCGGGACGCCGACGTCGGCCTCTATCAGGAGCCGAACGTCTGGATGCGGCACCGGTGAGCCACGGACGTCAGCCCGCGACCGACACCGACGGCTCGCCGGAGGCGATGCCCTCCGCCTCCATCTGCTCGGCGATCTTCATCGCCTCCTCGATGAGGGTCTCCACGATCTTCGACTCGGGGACGGTCTTGATGACCTCGCCCTTGACGAAGATCTGACCCTTGCCGTTGCCGGAGGCGACGCCGAGGTCGGCCTCGCGGGCCTCGCCGGGGCCGTTCACCACGCAGCCCATGACCGCGACGCGGAGCGGGACCTCCATGCCGGTCAGGCCCGCGGTGACCTCTTCGGCCAGCTTGTAGACGTCGACCTGGGCGCGGCCGCAGGACGGGCAGGAGACGATCTCCAGGCCGCGCTGCTTGAGGTTCAGGGACTCCAGGATCTGGTTGCCGACCTTGACCTCCTCGACCGGCGGGGCGCTCAGCGACACCCGGATGGTGTCGCCGATGCCCTGGGAGAGCAGCGCGCCGAAGGCGACGGCCGACTTGATGGTGCCCTGGAAGGCGGGGCCCGCCTCGGTCACGCCGAGGTGCAGCGGGTAGTCGCACTGGGCGGCGAGCTGGCGGTACGCCTCGACCATGATGACCGGGTCGTTGTGCTTGACCGAGATCTTGATGTCGCGGAAGTCGTGCTCCTCGAAGAGGGAGGCCTCCCACAGGGCGGACTCGGCGAGCGCCTCGGGGGTCGCCTTGCCGTACTTCTGGAGCAGCCGGCGGTCCAGCGACCCGGCGTTGACGCCGATCCGGATCGGCGTGCCGTGGTCCTTCGCGGCCCGCGCGATCTCCTTGACCTTGTCGTCGAACTGCTTGATGTTGCCGGGATTGACGCGTACGGCCGCGCAGCCGGCCTCGATCGCCGCGAAGACGTACTTCGGCTGGAAGTGGATGTCCGCGATCACCGGGATCTGCGACTTGCGCGCGATGGTCGCGAGAGCGTCCGCGTCGTCCTGGGTCGGGCAGGCCACTCGGACGATCTGGCAGCCGGACGCCGTGAGCTCGGCGATCTGCTGCAGCGTGGCGCCGATGTCGGACGTACGGGTCGTCGTCATGGACTGGACCGACACCGGGGCGTCACCGCCCACCGCGACCGTGCCGACCTGGATCTGCCGGCTCTTCCGGCGCTCGGCGAGCCTGGTCGGAACGGACGGCATGCCGAGAGAAATCGCAGTCATCTGCTGTGCAACCCCAAGTCGTGGATCAAGGTCCAGGTCCCGTCAGCGCCGGGCTCCAGGCTTCGAGATTACGGCACGAGCCCCGACGCGAGCACATCCCGGCCCGCAAACCCACTCAATGGAGAGCGGCCCGCCACACACCGTGCCGGGCCGCCTCGAACGCCGTATGGCTAGGAGATTCTCACCGGGTTAACGACGTCGGCGATCAAAACGAGGACCGTAAAGCAGATGAAGATCCCCGCCACCACATAAGCGACCGGCATCAGCTTCGCCACGTCGAACGGGCCCGGGTCCGGGCGCTTGAGGACCTTCGCCAGGTTGCGGCGCAGGGACTCCCACAGGGCGCCCGCGATGTGGCCGCCGTCCAGGGGCAGCAGCGGGAGCATGTTGAAGAGGAACAGGGAGAGGTTGAAGCCCGCGACCAGCATCAGGGCCATGGCGAGTTGCTGGGTCGGGGGGATGTCGAGGGTGAAGATCTCGCCGCCGACGCGGGCCGCGCCGACCACGCCCATCGGGGAGTCCGGCTCGCGCGGGGCGTCGCCGAAGGCCGCGTTCCACAGGGCCGGGATCTTGCCGGGCAGGGCGGCCAGGGAGTCGACGGCCTCGCCGACGCGGTCGCCCATCCAGACCACGGAGTCGCCGAAGTCCTGCTTGACGATGCCGGTGGCCGCGCTGAAGCCGAGGAAACCGGCGGTGACGTACTCGCCCTGGACGTACTGGCCGCTGGAGTCCTTCTTGGCGACCTGGTTGCTGGCGATCTTCGCGGTGAGGGTGACGTCCTTGCCGTCGCGCTCGACGACGATCGGGACCGTCTTGTCGGGGTTGGCGCGGATGAGGTCGGAGAGCTTGTTCCAGTCGTCCGTCCGTACACCGTTGAACGAGAGGATCTTGTCGCCCGCCTTGAGGCCGGCCGCCGCGGCCGGGGAGGCGGGGTCGGAGGCCTTGCAGGTCTGGCGGTTCTGGCTCTGCGAGATCACGCACTTGGAGACGGAGCTGACCGTGTTGGTCTGCTGGGAGATGCCGAAGCCCATGAGGACCGTGAGGAACAGCGCCACCGCGAGGATCAGGTTCGCGAAGGGGCCCGCGAACATGACGATGACGCGTTTCCAGGGCTTACGGGTGTAGAAGAGGCGTTTCTCGTCGCCGGGCCGGAGCTCCTCGAAGGCGGCCGAGCGGGCGTCCTCGATCATGCCGCGCCAGGGGGAGGTGGAGCGGGCGCTGATACGGCCGTCGTCGCCGGGCGGGAACATGCCGATCATGCGGATGTAGCCGCCGAAGGGGACGGCCTTGATGCCGTACTCCGTGTCGCCCTTCTTCCGCGAGAAGACGGTCGGTCCGAAGCCGACCATGTACTGCGGCACGCGGATGCCGAAGAGCTTGGCGAAGGACAGGTGCCCCAGCTCGTGCCACGCGATCGACACCAGAAGGCCGAAGGCGAAGAGCCCTATGCCGAGGATGAACATCAGGGTCGTCATGCACGGGCCTCCGCCGTCTGTGCCGTCAGTTCCCGGGCCCGGGTCCGCGCCCAGGTCTCCGCTTCGAGGACGTCCGCGACGGTGAGCGAGGTTCCCCCGCGCGGGGTGCCGTGCTCGTCCACCACCCGGGTCACGGTCTCCATGATCCCGTTGAACGGCAGTGCGCCGGCCCGGAAGGCCTCGACGCACTCCTCGTTGGCGGCATTGAACACCGCCGGGGCCGTGCCCGCGAGCTGTCCGACGTGTCTCGCAAGGTTGACCGAAGGAAACGCGTCGTTGTCGAGTGGGAAGAACTCCCAGGTCGACGCCTTGCTCCAGTCGAACGCGGGTGCGGCGTCGGGGACGCGTTCGGGCCAGCCGAGACCGATGGCGATCGGCCCGCGCATGTCGGGGGGCGTCGCCTGGGCGATCGTGGATCCGTCCGTGAACTCAACCATCGAGTGGACATACGACTGGGGATGCACGACCACCTCAATGCGGTCGAAGGGAATGTCGTAGAGGAGGTGCGCCTCGATGACCTCGAGCCCCTTGTTGACGAGGGTCGCGGAGTTGATCGTGATGACCGGGCCCATGGCCCAGGTGGGGTGGGCGAGGGCTTCCTCGACGGTCACCTGAGCGAGGTCGGCTTTCGTGCGGCCGCGGAAGGGGCCGCCGGACGCGGTGACGACGAGCTTGCGTACGTCGGCCCTCGTCCCGGAGGCCAGGGCCTGGAAGAGGGCCGCGTGCTCGGAGTCGACCGGGATGATCTGTCCGGGCTTGGCGAGGGCCTTCACCAGCGGGCCGCCCACGATGAGCGACTCCTTGTTGGCGAGCGCGAGGGTGCGGCCCGCTTCCAGGGCGGCGAGGGTGGGGGCGAGGCCGATGGAGCCGGTGATGCCGTTGAGGACGGTGTGCGCGTCGGAGGCGGCGAGCTGTGCGGCCGCGTCCGGGCCGGCGAGGATCTCGGGCTGCGGCTCGCCCGTGCCGTAGAGGCCGCTGAGCGCCTCGCGGAGCTGCGGTACGACATCCTCGCGGGCGACCGCGACGGTCCGCGCCTTCAGCCGGTGCGCCTGCTCCGCGAGGAGCGCGACCCGGCCGCCGTTGGCGGAGAGCCCGGTCACCCGGAACCGGTCGGGGTTGCGCAGCACGAGGTCGATGGCCTGGGTGCCGATGGAGCCCGTGGAGCCGAGGATCACCACGTCCTTGGGACCGTCGCCCGAGAGGGGGTCGTGGACCAGGTGCGGGTCGGCGAGAGGGGCTGGACTGTCGCTCATCCCTCCATTGTGGCCGTAAGGGCGGCGTAGGAGGACAGCGCGTCCTTCTCGGGGGCCGAACTTCACGTCAACGGTTCGCGTCTCGTAGCTGCCCGGGCAGCTGGCACTCAGTCGGCGACCAAATCTGCAGGCAGCACATCGAGGACATGTGCGATCAGCAGCAAGTCGTCGAGGCTCGTGTCGTCAGCTCCGCGCTCGACTTGGTCGACCCGGCTGCGACCGAGCCCTGTCGCCCTGCCCAGATCCTCCTGGCTGAGGTTCTGGGCTTGCCGCGCGGCGCGGATCCGCTGTCCGAGCGTGCGGAGGCGGTCGACAATCCAGTCGGGTGCGCTATCGGACCTCATGGGCACACCCTATGGCGCATGATCGCTGAAATCTCTCACCGGATCGGGCGGTGGACGTTCTCCTTCTCCGAGGGGCCGGGGGTCGCGTCCGCGATCCAGACTCCCTCGCCCGAGGGGTCGACGATGCCGTCCTCAAGCCAGGCGTAGGTGCCGGACATGACTCCCTTGACGACCTTGCGGTCCTGGTCGTCGGTGTTGTTCCACAGGCGGCCGAAGAGTTCCTCGACGCGCAGGCGGGACTGGTGGCAGAAGGCGTCGGCCAGTTGGTAGGCCTCGCGGCCGTGGGATTCGGTGGTGTAGAGGAGTTCGGCGCGTACGCAGGCCGCGCTCATCGCGAAGAGTTCGGCGCCGATGTCGACGATGCGGCCGAGGAAGCCCTGCTTGGTCTCCATGCGGCCCTGCCAGCGGGACATGGCGTAGAAGGTGGAGCGGGCGAGTTTGCGGGCCGTTCGTTCGACGTAGCGCAGGTGGCCGGAGAGGTCTACTTCGCGCTTGAACTCGGCGTAGGAGGTGGGGAGTTGGCCGGGACCTGCCACCAGCTTCGGGAGCCACTTGGCGTAGAAGACGCCCGCGTTCGCGCCCGCCTTCGCCTTGTCGCCGAGGGACTTCTCCGGGTCGATGAGGTCGCCCGCGACCGAGAGATGGGCGTCGACGGCCTCGCGGGCGATCAGCAGGTGCATGATCTCCGTGGAGCCCTCGAAGATGCGGTTGATGCGCAGGTCACGCAGGACCTGTTCGGCGGGGACCGCCTTCTCGCCGCGGGCCCGGAGGGACTCGGCGGTCTCGAAGCCCCGGCCGCCGCGGATCTGGACCAGTTCGTCGGCGACGAGCCAGGCCATCTCGGAGGCGTAGAGCTTGGCGAGGGCGCCCTCGATACGGATGTCGTTGCGGTTCTCGTCGGCCATCTGGCTCGAGAGGTCGAGTACGGCCTCCAGGGCGAAGGTCGTCGCCGCGATGAAGGAGATCTTGGAGCCGACGGCCTCGTGGTGGGCGATCGGCTTGCCCCACTGTTCACGGGCCGCGGACCACTCGCGGGCGATCTTCAGACACCACTTGCCGGCGGCCACGCAGGAGGCGGGCAGTGAGAGGCGCCCGGTGTTCAGGGTGGTCAGGGCGATCTTCAGGCCCGTGCCCTCGGGGCCGATGCGGTTGGCCGCGGGCACCCGGACCTGGTGGAAGCGGGTGACGCCGTTCTCGATGCCGCGCAGGCCCATGAAGGCGTTGCGGTTCTCGACGGTGATGCCGGGTGAGGCGGTCTCCACGACGAAGGCGGTGATGCCGCCCTTGTGACCTTCGGACTTGGGGACGCGGGCCATCACGACGAGCAGGTCGGCGACCACGCCGTTGGTGGTCCACAGTTTCACTCCGTCGAGGATGTAGTCGTCCCCGTCGGGTACCGCGCTCGTGGCGAGGCGTGCCGGGTCGGAGCCGACGTCCGGTTCGGTGAGGAGGAAGGCGCTGATGTCGGTGCGGGCGCACCGGGGCAGGAACCGCTCCTTCTGCTCCTGTGTGCCGAAGAGCTTCAGCGGCTGGGGCACGCCGATCGACTGGTGGGCCGACAGCAGCACGCCGATCGCGGGGCTCGCGGAGCCCACGAGGGCCAGCGCCTTGTTGTAGTACACCTGGGTGAGGCCGAGACCGCCGTACTTGGTGTCGATCTTCATGCCGAAGGCGCCGAGTTCCTTGAGCCCGTCCACGACGTCGTCGGGGATCCGGGCCTCGCGTTCGATGAGGGCGCCGTCCACCTTGGTCTCGCAGAAGTCGCGGAGCTTGGCCAGGAAGTCCTCGCCGCGCTGGGCGTCCTCCTCGGGGGGCATCGGGTGGGGGTGGATGAGGTCGAGCCGGAAACGCCCGAGGAACAGTTCCTTGGCGAAGCTGGGCTTGCGCCAGTCCTGCTCCCGGGCGGCCTCCGCCACCTCGCGGGCCTCGCGCTCGGTGACGACGGGCTTG
Organism: Streptomyces sp. NPDC050759; assembly: GCF_044456945.1. Taxonomy (NCBI): domain Bacteria; kingdom Bacillati; phylum Actinomycetota; class Actinomycetes; order Kitasatosporales; family Streptomycetaceae; genus Streptomyces; species Streptomyces sp. NPDC050759. The sequence continues at coordinate 90,206 of NZ_JBITGI010000011.1, forward strand.
GTGGACGGTGCGGACATCAGGCTCACCTCGTCGTGAATCGGGATCTTGGGGGCCGTATGGTTACCGACGGGTGCTACTCGATCGTTGGTACCCGATCCGGGGCGAGGCCACCACCCCTCGCGCGGCCGTTCGGCCGATGTCGACGGAAAACGGCTTGGTGTCCAGTCGCCGGTGCCCTTGTAGACCTCGGTGCCGGTCCCGTACGTGCCGCCGCTCGGCAGCTTCCGCCGGTCGAGTGGCCGGGGGGAAGGCGTCGAGGTCGAGGGCGGCCTTGGTCGGCGAGGACCTGGACGCCGGCCGGCGCGCCATCGACGGCCTCGTGGGCCGAAGGTCCGGGCGGCCCTGCGGGCGCAGGTGCACCCCCGGTGCGCGGGACGGCGGTCTCAGCGTCCTCGAAATAGGCGGGTCGCGTCATCGGGGTGGGCGGGCCGCGTCATCGGGATGGGCGGGCCGCCGAGGACGGTTCGGGCCCGCCGCGTCAGGCGGCTCGAGGCCGGGGGCGGATCGGTGCTGCTCGCCCGGCTGCACGTCCACCCCCGCGCCCCGCCCCTCGCCCGGCTGCACGTCCACCCCCGCGCCCCGCCCCTCGCCCGGCCGCACGCTCACCCCCGCGCCCCGCCCCAGGTGTACGGTGCCCATCCCGCTCTCACCGGACGGGTTCCCGTTCCATGGCCCCCCGCGGCCGGTCGTGGTAGGCAGGAAGGCGTACCCCGTCGAGGCCGTGAACGGGCAGGCGGGAGCGGGTTCACCGGCGGCGGGGCCTTCTCCGTGGGTCGCTCGTCCAAGAGTCTCTGTCGAAGCGCTTCGACAACCTATGGACACCCACTCCCGGGGGAGCTACTGTCGAACCACCCTCACCCGCCCCTGTACGCACTGCGCACTGTCGAAGCGCTTCACAAAGCTTGGAGAGCTGGATGGTCACCCTCGCCGAGGTCGCCCAGCACGCCGGAGTCTCGGCGAGCACGGTGAGCTATGTCCTCAGTGGCAAGCGGTCCATCTCGACGACCACCCGGCAGCGCGTCGAGGAGAGCATCCGCGAACTCGGCTACCACCCGAACGCCGGTGCCCGCGCCCTCGCCAGCAGCAGGTCGAACATCATCGCGCTGATGATCCCGCTCCGCACCGACATGTACGTGCCGGTGATGATGGAGATCGCCATCGCGGTGGCCACCACCGCACGGACGCACGGGTACGACGTCCTGCTGCTCACCGGCGAGGAGGGTCCCGACGCCGTACGACGCGTCACCGGCAGCGGGCTCGCCGACGCGATGATCCTGATGGACGTCGAACTCGACGACGAGCGGCTGCCGTTCCTGCGCGGCACCGACCAGCCCTCCGTGCTCATCGGCCTCCCCGCCGACACCTCCGGGCTCACCTGCGTCGACCTCGACTTCCGGGCCACCGGCGCGCTGTGCGTCGAGCACCTCGCGAAGCTCGGCCATCGCGACATGGCTGTCATCGGCGAGGCCCCCGCCGTCTACGAACGGCACACCGGTTTCGCCGAGCGCACGCTGGACGGACTCCGGTCGCGGGCCCAGGAGTTGGGCGTACGACTGCTGCACCGGCCGTGCGACGGCGGGTACGACGCGATGGCCGTGACGCTGGCTCGCATCCTCGACGAGCGTCCGGCCACCACGGGCTTCGTCGTCCAGAACGAACAGGCGGTCGAGCCGCTGCTCGCGCTGCTGCGCCAGCAGGGCCGGGCCATCCCCGAGGACGTCTCGGTGGTCGCGATCTGCCCCGAACAGGTCGCCGTCCAGGCCTCGGTGCGGCTGACGTCGGTCGCCATTCCCGCCCAGGAGATGGGCCGCCACGCCCTGGAGCGGCTCGTCGCCAAGCTTGAGGGCCGCGGTGAGGACGAAGTCATCCTGATCGAACCCGAGTTGACGGTCCGGGCGAGCACGGGCCCGGCGCCTTCGGTGTCCTGACACCTCACCCACCCGACCTCACACACCACGCATCCCGTGCCTGTGCGGCACGCCCCTGTCTGCATTCCTTCAGGAGCACTCCTCGTGAATCAGCCTGCCGAAGTCCAGCCCAAGGTCACTCTCGCGCAGTCGTCCCCCACCGTCGGCACGTTCCGGGAGCGGGACGGCGCGCTGGAGTGGAGCGGGCGCCAGGAGACCGTCCGGGTCGAGCCCTGGGGTCCGGACGCGGTCCGGGTGCGGGCCCGGCTCGGCGGGCCGATCCTCGAGGGGCTGCCGGGCGCCCTGCTCGACGAGCCGCCGGCCACCGAGAGCAGTGTCAAGATCGGTGACGGGGAAGGCCAGTTGACGGTGGGCGCGCTGACCGTCCACGTCGACGCCGAGGGGCAGCTCCGCTTCCTGCGCACCGCGGACTCCGCCGAGCTCCTCGCGGAGGCCCGCGCCCACTTCTGGTGGCCCGGCTCGCGTCTGTACACCGCGGTCGGCAACGGCCACCACCGTCTCGAGCAGCGCTTCGCCGCCTACGACGACGAGAAGCTGTACGGCCTCGGCCAGCACCAGCACGGCAAGCTGGACCAGAAGGGCCTGGTCCTCGACCTGATCCAGCGCAACGCCGAGGTGGGCATCCCGGTCCTGGCCTCCAGCCGCGGTTACACCCTGCTGTGGAACAACCCGGCGATCGGCCGCGTGGAGCTGGCCCACAACGGCACGCGCTGGGTGGCCGACTCGGCCCGCCAGATCGACTACTGGATCACCGCGGGCACCCCGGCCGACGGCCAGCGCCGCTACAGCGGGGTGACCGGCCGGACGCCGATGCTGCCGGAGTGGGCGGCGGGCTTCTGGCAGTGCAAGCTGCGCTACCGCACCCAGGAGGAACTCCTGTCCGTGGCACGGGAGTACAAGCGGCGCGGGCTCCCCATTTCCGCGATCGTCTGCGACTTCTTCCACTGGACGCACCTCGGCGAGTGGAAGTTCGACCCGGCCGAGTGGCCCGACCCGGCGGCGATGGTCCGTGAACTGGAGGAGCTCGGCATCAAGTTGGTGGTCAGCGTCTGGCCGTCGGTGTCGCCGCTCAGCGAGAACCACCCGGTCATGGAACAGCGCGGCTACTTCATCGGCACCCAGTACGGCCCCATGGCGCACGCCGACTGGCCCGACAAGGGGGTCGCCTCCACCGTCCAGGTCGCCTTCTACGACGCCACGAACCCGGAGGCCCGGGAGTTCATGTGGTCGAAGGTCCGGGACAACTACCTGGCCCCGTACGGCATCACGGCCTTCTGGCTGGACGCCTGCGAGCCGGAGCTCAAGCCCGGCTTCCAGGAGAACCTGCGCTACTGGGCGGGGCCCGGCCTCGAGGTCGGCAACATGTACCCGGCCGAGAACTCCCGCACCTTCCACGAGGGCCTGACGGCCGCCGGCGAGGAGGTCATCACCCTCAACCGCTCGGCCTGGGCGGGCAGTCAGCGCTACGGCGCCGCCCTGTGGTCCGGTGACATCGGCACCGACTTCCCGACCCTGCGCGAGCAGATCGCGGCCGGTCTCAACACCGCGATGTCCGGCATCCCGTGGTGGAACACGGACATCGGCGGCTTCCACGGCGGCGACCCGGACGATCCGGCGTACCGCGAGGTCATGGTCCGCTGGTTCCAGTTCGGCACGCTGTCCCCGCTCATGCGCCTGCACGGCTTCCGCGATCCGGGCATGCCGCTGGGACCGGAGATGACCGGCGGCCCGAACGAGGTGTGGTCGTACGGCGAGGAGGCCGGCGCGATCATGGAGAAGTACCTGCGACTGCGCGAGCGGCTGAAGCCGTACGTCCTGAAGGTCATGCGCGAGGCCCACGAGGAGGGCCTGACGCCGATGCGCCCGCTCTTCCTGGAGTTCCCGGACGACCAGGCGACGTGGACGGTCGACGACGCGTATCTCTTCGGCGCGGATCTGCTGGTGGCGCCGGTTCTCACGGCAGGCGCGACGGTCCGTACGACGTATCTTCCTGCGGGCGCGACCTGGACGGACGCGTGGACCGGTGAGACGTACGAGGGGGGCAGGACGGTGACCGTCGACGCCCCGCTGGACCGCATTCCGCTGTTCCTGCGGGACGGTGCGCGGCTTCCGGTGGCGGAGTAGCCCTACCGGAGCGGCCGGTCCCACGGGGGTGGGCCGGCCGCTTCGTCGTGCAGGAGGTCAGCTTCCGCAGACCGAGCGCAGGGCACGCGCCAGGGCCCTGGTGTGCAGAGCGTCGAGGTGGTCCTCGTGGTGGACCTGGAGGGCGGCCAGTGCCAGTTCGGGACGGCAGGTGAGCGCGCCGCGGTCGTCGGCGGTGGTGGCGAGGGCCTCGACCAGCGCGCTGGTCACCCGGTTGATCTCCTGCCGTACGACGCTCAGGTCCGGCTTGGTCGTCGGCGCCTCGTCGGGGTGGTCGGTCCAGCGTTGGAACAGGCCGCGCTGGACGATCTTGTTGGCCTCGATCTGGTCGCGGAAGATCACGCGGATCTCGTCCGGGTCGGCGCCGAGCTGCTGGGCCTGGGCGGCGACGTTGTCGAGGACCTGCTGTTCGCGGGCGGGGTCGTCGATGGGGCTGTCGGTGCCCCACTTGGCGGCGGCGACCAGGTCGGCGGTGGCGAGGCGTTCGGCGGCGAGTGCGACGACGGGATGCAGGGCGGAGAGGGAGGGGGCGGTGGCGTGGGGTGCCGCGGGCGTCCCGGAGACCGGAACCGCGACCGCGGAACCCGTCGCGGTGAGAACGACGGCCGCGGTCGCGGTCACGGTGATCAGGGCACGTCGGAGGGGGGTGGTGGTACGCATGTCCCCATCAAACCCGATCTCGCCCCATGATCAGGTCAACTGCTGCTTACGGTCAGGTTGTTGGCGGCGAAGTCGAGGCCACCGGACGAGCTGGTGATCTCGAAGCCGAACTGGACGTCACCGATGGTCTCGTTGCCGAACCAGCCCTTGGTGTCCTTGATCCACTTCAGGATCGGGAGGATGTTGACCGTGCCGGAGCTGGAGTTGGAGGTGCGGACGAAGGAGAAGACCTGGTTCGAGCCGTTGGTGCCCTTGTAGACGGTCCAGGTGTGGCCGCCGAGCGTCACGTTGCCCTGCGAGCTGCCGAGCGGACCGACGGCTCCGGTCTTGTTGACCCAGAGCATGATCTCGTAGTCGTAGTCGGTGTCCCAGATGTCGTACGACGTGTTGTACGCGCCCGACGACGGGACCGAGACGTTGTAGCTGCTGGAGAGCGAACCGAGCGAGGTGATCGACTTGTTGATCACCTTCTTGGAGTTGGGGTAGGACTTGATGCCGCCGGTGTTGGGGTGGTTGGCGTTGACGCCCCAGTTGGTGCCGGAGTTGGCCCAGATGCACTGGCTGCCGGCGCCGGAGCCCCAGATGTTGTTGTAGAGCGTGTAGCCGTTCAGGCTCGTGTTGCCGTACTGGGCGCAGGAGCTCCAGACAGCGGCGGAGGCGGGGGCCGAGGCGAGTCCGACGGTGGCGCCGATGGCCATCGCCGGGGCCAGTGCGGCCATGGTGATCTTGCGGAGAGTGCTTGCCATGGTGTCCCTTTCCATGGGTGGGGGGAAATGCGGGGGGTTACCACGCCTCCAGACGGAGGACGTGGTCTTCTCCGGCGACGAGGTCGAGCGGCTCGGTGCCGGAGGAAGTCCTCAGTTCGACGCGGTGGGTGCGGGTGGGGCGCAGTACCGCGGTCGCTTCGGTGGGGCTCCAGGTGAGGTCGAGTGCGGCCCCGAACCTGGTGCGGATGCCCCGGAGTTCACCTCGGGGGCAGGTGGTGGGAACCGCCGGGAGCAGCACCAGCCGGTCCGGTGTCGACTGCACCAGCATCTCGACGAGGACGGCGGGCAGGGTGTGGGCGGCGTCCGCGTTGTAGACGTGCCGGTTCGGGTAGTGCGCGCTCATCAGCGAGGTGTGGAAGAAGTCGCCCTTGAGGACCTGGCCGAGGGCGTGCGCGACGCGTTCGCCGTCGCGCAGCCGGGCCGCGACGAGGGCGTGGTGCAGGTGGCCGTGGGCCGAGTCGTTCTCGGAGCCGCGGAGTTCGAGGGCGCGGTGGGCGGCCGCCGCGAGGTCGGGGGCGTCGTAGGGGGTGATCTCGTCGAGTGGCCAGACGCCGTAGAGGTGGCTGAGGTGGCGGTGGTCGTAGGTGTCGTCGAGGCCGGGCCAGGCCCATTCGGCGAGGGCGCCGTCGGCGTTGACCCGGTGGGGAGGGAGCCGGTCGGCGAGGGCCCGCCAGGCTTCCGCGTTCCCGGGGTGGTAGGCGGCGGCCGTGAGCAGGGCGTGCCGGGCGGCCGAGAGGTCCATGGCCGCGTTGATCGCGCCCCAACTGGCGTTCGCGGGGCGGTTCTCGGGCGAGTAGGAGGGGACGACGACGAGATGGCCGTCGGCGTCGGTGCGGGTGAGGAAGTCCTCGTAGAACAGGGCGACTTCGGCGAGCGCACGGGCGGTGCGTGGGTCCTGTTCGCCGCGGGTCTCGTCGTGGTCGACGAGGGGCTTGAGCAGCCAGTCGGCGCCGGCGGTCCACAGGTGCAGCGGGTACTCGCGGCTGAAGTGGTACGTCAGCCCGGACTCACCGTCGGAGTGCGGCGGGGCCACGGCACCCCGGGTGCCGAAGATCTCGCGGGCGTTGTCCTGCCAGTCCGGTAGCTGACGGTGGATCAGGGAGGCGAGGGCTTCGGTGACCTCGGGGAGGGCGGCGTACGCGGCCGACGCGGTCTGGAGGTTGACGTTGGCGTCGTTGGTGAAGGCTCCCGACCATGCCGTGTCCCATTCGCCGGTCCACAGGCCGGTGAGGCGGGGCGGGAAGAGGCCGCTGGCGGAGAGCAGGTGGTAGCGGCCGGCGGCGAAGAGGCGTTCCAGGAGGGCGGGGCTGTCGGGCCGCTTCAGCAACTCCGAGCCCGGCAAGGCACGTTCGGCGGGGTCGGCGGCGAGGTCGAGGGTGACGCGTGCGTAGGCGGTGCGGTGGAGGGGGGTGTGCCGGTCGAGGAGTCGGGCGTAGGTGACGGACCCCGGCTCGGTCCCCGGCTCGGACCCGGATTCGGGGACCAGGTCGCGCAGGGCCTCGATGTGGGGTGCCGTGTCCAGTTCGCCGGTGTGGCGTACGACGCGGGTCAGCAGGAGGACGGACTCGGCACCGGTGACTCGCGCGCCCGGCGGGATGAGCGCGGTGCGGCCGCCCGTGGGGACGACCAGGGTGATGCCGGTGTAGCGGCGGTCGCTGTCGGGATAGCGGACGCAGAGGGTGAGCAGGGCCCCGTCGGCGGCGCGGACGATGCTCTGGCCGACCATCAGGGTGTCGGGTGCGCCCGGCAGCCGGTGGTCCAGCGAGACGACCAGGTCCGCCCCCTCGGCCTGCTGGACGATGACGTCGTCCGCGCGCGAGACGAAGACCTCGCTGCGCGATCCCTGGGACTCCGTGCGCAGGACGCCGGTGGTGAAGTCGACGGACCGACGGTGGTCGGGAGTGGCCGCGCGCGGACGGCGCAGCCGGATCTGGAAGGCGGGGTGGAAGGGCTGCACCCACTGCAGCGGGCGTCCGTCCGTGAAGCGCTCGGCGGCGTCGAGCTCGCCGGCGAGCAACCGGTCCTGGAGCGCGGGGAGTTCGGCGGCGAGGCGGGGCGGGCGGGCGTGTTCGGCGCCGTTGGGGCGGACGAGCGTGTGGTGGGTGACGACGACCCGCTCGTCGTTCGGTTCGCCGAAGAGGAGAGCGCCGTGGTGGCCGTTGCCGCTGAGGAAGCCGTCCTCCCAGCGCGCGGCCGGTTCGGGTTCCCAGGTGCCGTGGACGGGTCCGTCGGTCATGGCCGGAGCACCGCCACTCCGTAGCGGCCCAGGGTGACCCGGTCCGTGAGGGACTGGCCCGTCAGCAGGTCCTGGTGGGTGCCGGGCACGTCGACCGTCACCGGCTCGCGGCCGTGGTGGAGCAGGAAGAGCAGGTCACCGCGGCGGACGGCCTCGACCTGGCCGGGCAGTCCGTCGAGGACCGGTCGCGCGCCCGCACCTGCGGCGATCCCGGCGAGGAGCTCGCGCAGAGCGCCCGGCTCGGGAAGCGTCGAGAGGTACCAGGCGCGGCCCTTGCGCAGAACGGCGGGCAGCCCGTCGAGCTCACCGCCCTTGTACGAGGCCTCTGTGGTCGCGTCCTCGGTCTTGTCGATCTCCTCCGACCACAGGGTGCCGCGGAATCCCCCGGGTGAGCCGCCGCATTCCGCGTGCTCCCCCGCGTCCAGCGGCCACCACTCGTGCAGGGTGCGGATGCCGAACAGTTCGCGCAGCCGGGCGTCCATGCCGCCGGGGCGTACCCGGTCGTCCTCGTCGGCGACGCCGGTGAGGAATCCGGAGACGAGGGTGCCGCCCTGGTGGACGTAGGCGAGGAGGTTGTCGATCGCCGCGTCGGTGAGGGCGTACAGCTGGGGGACGACGACCACCTTGTAGGCGGTGAGGTCGTGTGCGGGGTGAGCGAAGTCGGTGGTGAGGTGGGCTTCCCAGAGCGCGCGGTGCCAGGCCTTGAGGACGTCGGGGTAGTCGACCTCACGGGAGAGGCGGCCGTCCTGGGCGCCGGCCCACCAGGCGTGCCAGTCGTGCAGGACGGCGATGTCGTTGACGGTGTGACGTTCCGTCACCTGTGCGGAGATCGCGGCCAGTTCGGCCCCGAGCTGCTTGACCTCCTGGTAGGTGCGTCCCTCCTCCCCCGCGTGACTGACCATTCCGGAGTGGAACTTCTCCGCGCCCTGCCGGGACTGGCGCCACTGGAAGTAGCAGACGGCGTCGGCGCCGCGGGCGACGGCCTGCAGGGACCAGAGCCGGTTCAGGCCACGGGGTTTGGGGTGGTTCACGCCCCGCCAGTTGACCGGTCCGGCTGCCTGTTCCATGAGCATCCACGGTCCACGGGCCTGCGAGCGGGTCATGTCCTGCACGAGAGCGCCGTGTTGGGCCCCGAGCGGATCACGGGGGTCGGGATAGAGGTCGACGGAGACGACGTCCTCCTCCTCGGCCCAGCGCCAGGCGTCCTGACCGACCCACATCGGCATGAAGTTGGTGGTCACAGGGGTGTGCGGGGTGGCCCGGCGGACGATGTCCCGCTCGGCGAGGTAGCACTCGAGGAGCATGTCGGAGGTGAACCGCTTGAAGTCCAGCACCTGGGTGGGGTTCTTCATGTAGTGGGCGTTGCGGGGTGTGTGGATCTCGGCCCAGTCGCCGTAGCCCTGGCTCCAGAAGGCGGTGCCCCAGGCGGAGTTGAGGGCGTCGAGGGAGCCGTAGCGGTCCTGCAGCCAGGTCCGGAAGCGGGCGGCGGCCTCGTCGCTCCAGTCGTAGGTGCAGTACTCGTTGTTGATGTGCCACATCGTGAGGGCCGGGTGGCCGCCGTAGCGGGCGGCGAGGTCCTCGGTGATGGCGGCGGCGTAACGGCGGTAGGTGGCGCTGGAGTGCGAGAAGTGCTGGCGCCCGCCCCAGTACTCGGTGCGGCCGTCCTCGGTGACGGGCAGGGTGTCGGGGTGCAGGTGGCCCATCCACGGCGGTGTCGAGGAGGTGGGGGTGGCGAGGACGACCCCGATGCCGTTGTCGTGCATGAGGTCCATCAGCCGGTCCAGCCAGCCGAAGTCCCGCTCCCCGGGCCGCGGTTCGAGCTTCGCCCAGGAGAAGACGCCGATCGTGACGGAGTTGACGCCGGCGGCCGTCATCAGCCGGACGTCCTCCTGCCAGGTCTCCTCGGGCCACTGCTCGGGGTTGTAGTCGCCGCCGTAGAGGATGCGGCCGTTGGTCACCGCGCTCAGCCCGGGCATCAGACGGGCTCCCCGTACTGGATGCCCCGGCCGTTGGTGGCGATGTAGACGCGGCCGTACAGCCGCGGGTCGGCGGCGATGGTCGCGCCGATCCAGCCCCACTGGTGCCGGTCGTCGTTGACGCGCACCCAGGTCTTCGCGCCGTCGTCGGAGCGGTACACGCCGGTGATCGCCTCCGTGGCTCCGACCATGTAGATCGCCGGGTGGTCGGCGCCCTTGGCCGCCTTGCCGAAGGCGAGGGTGTGCGAGGCCCAGCAGCTGGTGACCTTGGTGAAGGTCGCTCCGCCGTCGGTGGACCGGTACAGGCCGTTCGTCTTGGTGCTGAGCCACAGGTCGCCGGAGCGTCCCGGGGCCGCGGCCAGCTGGAACTGGCTGTCGCCGGAGGGCAGTCCGCTCGCGCGGCCGGTGAAGGTGAGGCCGCTGTCCGTGCTGGCGAACAGGGTGCCGGTGTCGGTGTCGTACGCGTAGAAGCGCGTCGGGTCGACGGGGTCGGCGAGCGGGGTGGCGCCCTTGGGGTAGGTGGGGACCTCGGACCAGGTCGCTCCGTTGTCCGTGGAGCGCTGGGCGGGGTACTTGGTGCCGTCCCAGTGCACGAAGGTCCACAGCAGCACGCTGCCGTCGGTGTTGGTGGCGATCGGCCCCGGTGCGTCCTTGGCGAGGGCGGGCTGGGCCGCGAAGGGCGCCCAGGTCTTGCCGCCGTCGTTCGAGTAGGCGCCGTTGCCGTGGTCGCCGAAGCCCGTGCGGACGACGTACGAGGGCTTGGCCGCGGCCTGGGCGAGTCCCGTCGCCGACCCGAACACGGGGTTGCTCGCCATGCCCCGGGACGGTGACGCCGTGAGCCGCTCGTGGTACATCACCCCGATGTCCCCGAGCCCGCTGAGCAGGTGCGCCTCCCCGGTCGGGGGCGAGATCAGCAGGCGTACGGAGGTCTCCTCCAGGCCGCGGATCTGCGGCGCCCAGTGCTTGAGGTCCCGGGTGCCGTAGAGGGTGGCGCCGGTGCCGTAGACGATGTGGCTCGAGTCGTACGGATCGACGGCGAGGGCCTGGATCCACCAGCCGAACTTGGGTGTGTCGGCCCCGAAGGTGAGGAACGGGGTCTCGGACACGTCGAGGACCGCGGAATCCTTGAGGGAGGTCCAGGTGCGGCCGCCGTTCGTGGTCCGGTACAGGGTGTCGACGGCCGCCCAGCGGTTGTTGGTGGAGACGACGACGGTGCCGGGGCGGCGGGCGTCGACGGCGACTCCGCCGTACCCGAAGGAGTCGGAGGAGCCGTCGCTCGTGGTCCCGCCGGGCTTCACGGGCGTGACGTCCGTCCACTTCCCGCTCGCCGTGGCCAGCTTGTGCACACTGCCGTCGGACTGCCCGTTGGGGCCGGGCGCGTCGGCGTAGGTGACGTACAGCTCGCGGGTGTGGCAGTCGTAGGTGGCCCGGATCGGCACCTTGGCGGCGGCACCGGAGGGCTGCGCGGGGACGGCTTCCCAGGTGGTGCCGTCGGAGGTGCGGTACAGGTTGGCGGCGGTGCCGTCCGAGTCGCCCCAGCCGGCGTAGACGCTGCGGCCCGCGGCGACGAGGAGGGTGATGCCCTGGCCGGTGGCGCTCGGAGTGGCCGGGAAGCTCACGGCCTTCCAGGTCGCGCCCCGGTCCGTGGACTTGAGCAGCCCGTCGTGTCTGGTGCCCAGCCACAGCGTGTCACTGTCCCGCGGATCGACGAGCAGCCGCTCCCCGGCCCCCCGCCCGTCCTCGTTCCCCCCGAGCTTCACGGTGAGGTCGGTCCGGGTCCAGGTGGCACCACGGTTCTCGGACCGCAGCACGGCCCCGTTGCCGGCCCAGGACTGGGCGTAGGTGCCGAGCGCGAGGTAGACCCGGTCGGGATGGGCGGGGTCGACGGCCATGGCCTCGACCCCGAGGAGGTTCCAGTCGTCCCAGCCGAGATCGTCGTTGAGCGGAATCCAGCGCGCGCTCCGGTCGTCCCAGCGATAGGCACCGCCGATGTCGGTACGGGCGTAGGCGAGTCCGCGGACGGAGGGGTGGAAGAGAACACCGGTGACGAATCCGGTGCCGCCGATGGCGACTTGACGCCAGCGGTAGGTGGGAGTGACCGAGGCGGCTTCCGCACGCCCTTGGAGGGAAGGAACGGTGGTGAGCGCGGCGACAGCCGCGGTCCCGGCCAGAACAGCACGCCGACTAAGCCCGGACGTAAGCATGACAAACCTCGCTCTGAACTAAGAGGAAGTGAACCCACTCAGGGGCGCGGAGAACTGCGCCACCAGCCACCACGAACCCGCAGCCGCCGACGCTCAACAGCCCCCAGTTGAATAGGCGCCGCGGTCAACCCTTCACCGCACCCGTCAACATGCCCTTCTTGAAGTGCCGCTGCACGAACGGAGAAGCCACCGCGACAGGGATCAACGCCAGCACCATCACGGCCATCTGCAGACCCAGCGCCGACAACTGCCCTGTGCGCACCGCCTGCTGAAGCCCCGTGGGTGCCTCCGTGTGCTTCTGCACGAGCTGGATGAGCACGTTCTGCAACGGCATCATGTCCTGGTCGCTCAGATAGATCGACGCGTTGAACCAGGCACTCCAGTAACCCACCGCATAGAACAGCGAGATCACCGCCAGCACGGCCCGCGACAACGGCATGATGATGGTCAGCAGGATCCGCAGGTCACCGGCCCCGTCGATGCGCGCCGACTCGGTGAGTTCGGGCGAGATGCCCATGAAGAAGGCCCGCAGCACCAGGATGTTGAAGACACTGACCGCGCTCGGCAGGATCAGCGACAGATAGGTGTCCGTCAGTCCCAGCGACTGCACCAGCAGGTACGTCGGAATGAGGCCGGCCCCGAAGAACATCGTCGCCATCATGGTCATAAGGAAGAACCGGTGCCCCAGACTCCCCGGCCGCGACAACCCGTAAGCGGCCAGCACCGACACCGCCATCGAGAACACCGTGCCGACGAGCGTGACCCCTACCGAGACCATGATCGCCCGGCTCACCTGACCGCCGCTGAGCAGCTCCGTGTAGTTCACGAAGGTGATGCCCTGCGGGATCACGACGAGGCCGCCGACCCGGTCGATCACCGGCTTCGGGGAGAGGCTGGTGACGATCACGATCCACAGCGGACCGAGCACGCCCAGGCAGCACAGGAGAAGGAGACCGCCCTTCGCGGTGACTCCGGCCTTGTTCGGCTCCTCCTCCCACGCGGGCCGTGCGGGGGCCTTGAGACTGCGGACGAGCTGCGTGTTGAGGCTCACTTCTGGTACACCCCCTGCTCGCCCAGCAGGTGCGCGAACTTGTTCGCGGCCAGGACGAGACACACTCCGATGACTCCCTTGACGAGGCCGACCGCGGCCGCGTAGCTGAAGTCGCCGTTCTGGATACCCATGTTCCACACGTAGGTGTCGAGGACCTCACTGGCCCCTACCCCGACCGCGTCCCGCTGGAGCAGGAACTGCTCGAAGCCGACGCTCAGCGCGTCGCCCACCCTCAGGACCAGCAGCAGCGCGATCACCGGGCGCAGGGCGGGCAGCGTCACGTGCCACATGCGGCGCCAGCGCCCAGCGCCGTCCATGGCGGCGGCCTCGTACAGGTCGGTGCTGACGGCGGCCAGCGCGGCGAGGAAGACGATGATCCCCCAGCCGGCGTCCTTCCAGACGGCCTGCGCGGTGACCAGGTACTTGAACAGACCCGCGTTGGTCATCAGGTCGAAGCCGCTCCAGCCGTGGTCCTCCAGGGTCTGGGCGATGATGCCCGCGCCGCCGAAGATCTGCTGGAACACGGTGACGACGAGGACCCATGAGAAGAAATGCGGCAGATACATGATCGCCTGCGCCACGGCCCGGACCCGGGGCCTGATCACGCTGTTGATGAGCAGCGCGAGGGCGATGGGGATCGGGAAGAACAGCACCAGTTGGAGCGCGAACAGCAGGATGGTGTTCTTCGCGGCGTCCCAGAACAGCGGGTCGTCGATCATCCGGGAGAACTGCTCCACCCCGACCCAGGGGCTGTGGAAGATCGCGGTGACGCCGTTGCTGGAAACGTAGGGGTCGTAGTCCTGGAAGGCGACGACGTTGCCGAGCAGCGGAACGTAGTTGAAGAGCAGGAGCAGGAGGATGACGGGCAGCGTCATCAGGATGAGCGCGCGGTCGCGGCGCAGCCGGACCCGGAAGGGGATCCTGCCGGCCTTGGCCGTCTTGCGCGGCACCCGCGCCTTCGTCACCGCCGCGGTGACCGCGGCCGTCGGTTCCTCGACGGCCGCGGGAGGACGAGTCCCGTCGGGCCTGCTCCCGGCCGTGAGAGACATCAGTTGCCGCTGCCGTTCTTGTCGATGAGCTGCTTGTACCAGTCGCGCAGCTTGTCGCCGCCGGAGGACTTCCAGGTGGAGATGGCGGCCTGTACGTCCGACAGCTTGCGGTTGCCGCGCACGTAGTCGATCTCCAGCTGCTCGAACTGGCTGGAGAGGTTGGCGTAGCGGGTCGGCTCGACGATGTTCATGCCGAACGTGGACGTCTTCTTCATGAAGGCGCCCATCCGCTGCTGCCACTCGACCTGCTTGCGGGCGACCTCGGGGAAGTCGGGGTGTGCGTAGTAGGCGGCCGGCGCGGCCAGCATCACCCAGGCGTTGACCACCTCGGAGTTGCCGAGGTCGTTCTTGACCGGGACGCCGTTCTTGACGGTGTAGTGGGTGCCCTCGACACCGTAGTCGACGAGCATCCGCTCCTTGGTGCCGTAGGGCGCGGCCGCGAAGTCGGCGGCGGCCAGGGCATTCTCGATCGTGGTCTTCGAGGCGCCCTTGCGGATCATCGACCAGATGCCGGCGGGCTGGGCCGCCCACAGCTTCGGGTCGCCGCCGTCGGCGCCGAAGATGTCCATGCCCTCGATCTGGAAGTCCGGGTTGGACGCGGCCTGTTCGGCGGTCTTGCCGTACCAGTGGGACATGTCGTTGCTGTAGACGAGGACCTGCCCGGCGGTGAAGCGGTTGCCCACGTCGCCCGAGCGCGCCTTGTCGTCGGGGTGGACCACACCGGCGTCGAACAGCTTGCGCGTCCACTCCAGGGCTTCGAGGTACTCGGGCTGCTCGATGCGGTACGTCAGCTTGCCGTCGTCGCCGATGTTCCAGCCGAGGGCCCCGGAGGCACGGACGCCGAAGATGTTGAAGGCGGTCCAGGACATGTCACCGCAGGCCCACACCTTGGCCTTGGCGCTGGTGGCCTCCTTCGCCCAACTGAGGAACTCGTCGGGCGACTTGGGTACCGAGTAGCCCTTCTTGTCGAAGATGTCCTTGCGGTAGTAGGGCACGATGAAGGACGCGGTGGCGGCCGGCATCGGAATGCCGCGCAGCGCGCCGCCGAAGATGCCCATGCGCCAGGCGTCGGAGGGGATCGCGGCCAGGTTCGGGTACTTCTTGACCTTGTCGCCCGCCAGGTAGGGGCCGAGGTCCATGAACTTCGCGGTGACGGCGTTCGCGATCTTGCCGACCAGTTCCCAGCCGGGCACGACCACCATGTCGGGTATGGAGCTGGAGGCGAGGACGGCGCCGAGCTTCTGGCCGTAGGTGTTGCCGTCCTGGTTCTGCCAGGTGATCTTGGTGCCCGCGGCGGCGTCGAGCGCCTTGTAGTAGGCGCAGCCGGCCTTCGGCGGGGAGCCCCAGAACGGGGACATGATCTTGAATGAGGCGCCGGTGCCGAGCTTGTCCGGGACCGAGGCCTTGAGGGCCGCGAGGTCGACCTTGCCGGTGTATCCGGCGGCCGAGCCGTTCTTGGACGGCAGGTCCGGGTTCGCGACCGTGCTGGCGACGAACGTCGGGAGCAGCTTGTCCGCGGCCTTGCCCGACGTGGTCCCCTCGCGCGAGTCGCTGTCCGAGCCGCCGCAGGCGGAGAGCAGCGGCATCCCGCCCGCCACCGCGGCGGTGGCAACCGCCGTCGAGGCGAGGAAGCTTCTCCGGCTTGGTCCGGAGGAGGCGGAAGCGGCGTTCGGCGTCATTGCGTCAACCCTTCATGGCGCACCAGGACACCCGGCGGTGGAGCCGTCGGCTGCGGTGTCTTGAGTGGAACTGGCTGAGCTGAAGCGATGCATCGACCATTGCGACGGAATCCGTAGTCGAAGCGCTTCGATGTTGCTGTGAGGTTAAGTGAACACCCAAGGGCGCACAAGGGTCGATCCCAAGATTCCTCAGAGGCATAAGGGGTGACCTTTTCTTATGCACCGCTTGAAGTGACGGTGTGGATCCCTTGACACCCGCCCTGATGTCGAATGAGCATCGAAGCGCTTCGAAAGCATCGAACCGATCCATCGCAGGGGGATCCCCACGTGACCGCACACCCGCCGCACACACCACCGTTTCGCGATCCGCACCTGCCGTTCGCGAAGCGCATCGACGATCTGCTGTCGCGGCTGACCCTCGACGAGAAGACCGGATTCCTGCACCAGTTCGCCCCGGCCGTCGAACGGCTCGGCATCTCCGCGTTCCGCACCGGCCAGGAGGCACTGCACGGCGTCGCGTGGATGGGACCGGCGACGGTCTTCCCGCAGGCGGTGGGCCTCGGCGCGACCTGGAACACCGAGCTCGTACGCCGGATCGGCGAGGCGGTGTCCAAGGAGGTCCGGGCGATGCGCGCCCGCGACGAGAGGGTCGGCCTCAACATCTGGGCACCGACGGTCAATCTGCTCCGGCACCCGCTGTGGGGCCGTAACGAGGAGGGTTACTCGGAGGACCCGAAGCTCACCTCGGCCATCGCCACCGCCTACACCCACGGGCTGCGCGGCGACCACCCCACGTACTGGCGCACCGCCCCGGTGCTCAAGCACTGGCTGGCCCACAACAACGAGACGGACCGGGCCACGTCGTCGAGCTCGGTGCGTCCGCGCGTGCTGCACGAATACGACCTGCGCGCCTTCCGCGAGACGGTCGAGGCGGGCGCGGTGGCCGGGGTGATGCCGGCGTACAACCTGGTCAACGGCCGCCCCAACCACGTCTCGCCGTATCTGCGCGAGCACCTGCGCGCCTGGACCGACGAGGAGCTGCTGGTCTGCTCGGACGCGGGCGCGCCCTCCAACCTGGTCGACCACGAGCACTACTTCGACACCCACGAGGAGGCCACCGCGGCCTCCCTGCGGGCCGGCGTCGACAGCTTCACCGACCACGGCACGGACAGTTCGCAGATGGTCGGGCGGATCCGGAAGGCCTACGAGCAGGGCCTGTTGACCGAGGCCGACATCGACACCGCGGTCCGCCGACAGCTCTCGGTCCGCTTCCGGCTCGGTGAGTTCGACCCGCACGACGACCCGTACGCCGACGTCAAGGACTTCGACACCCCGGCACACCGCGCGCTCGCCCAGGAGGCCGCCGAGCAGGCGATCGTGTTGCTCAGGAACGACGGCGTGCTCCCGTTCGCCCCCGGCACCCGGCTCGCCGTGGTCGGCCTGCTCGCCGACGAGTGCAAGCTCGACTGGTACAGCGGCACGCTCCTCCACCGCTCCACCCCGCTGGAGGGGCTGTACGAGCGGTTCGGCGCCGAGCGGGTGGAGTTCGCGGAGGGCGTGGACCGGGTCCGGCTGAAGACCTCCGCCGGGACGTTTCTGCACGTCCTGGCCTCCGAAGCGGGCGAAGACGAGGTGCCCGGTGCGGAGGGTGCCCTGGACCCGGCGCTGCTCGCGGGCCGCACGGACCTGCCCCCGCTGACGACCGACGCGGCCGGCACCGAGTTCGCGCTGATCGACTGGGACGAGGGCGTCCTCACGCTCCGCGCGCCCGACGGCCGCTATCTCTCCGTCGCCGAGGACGGCTACCTGCGCGCCTCCGCCGACCAGCCGGGGGGCTGGGTCGTCCAGGAGACCTTCCGCCTGGAACCGCACGCGAACGGTCACCTCCTTCGGCACATCGGCACGGGCCGCCACGTCACGGTCGCCGCGGACGGAGTGAAGGTTGCCGACGAGAACACGGAACCCGGGGCGAAGCCGGAAACCTTCGAGCTGATCATCGCCGAACGCGGCGAGGACGCAGTGACCCGGGTCACGTCCGAGGCCGACGTGGTCCTGGTCGTCGCGGGCAACGACCCGCACATCAACGGCCGCGAGACCGAGGACCGGGCGTCCCTGCGGCTCCCCGCCCACCAGGAGCGCCTGCTGCGGGCGGCGCGCGCCGCCAACCCCCGTACGGTCCTGGTCCTGGTCTCGGCCTACCCGTACGCGGTCGACACCTCCGACCTCGCCGCGGTGCTCTGGACGGCCCACGGCGGCCAGGCGGCCGGCACCGCCCTGGCCCGCGTCCTGGCCGGGGACGTCTCTCCCGCGGGCCGCCTCCCCCAGACCTGGTACGAGAGCGACGGCGACCTCCCCGGACTCCTCGACTACGACGTCATCGGCAGCCGCCAGACGTACCTGTACTTCGAGGGCACAACCCTGTTCCCGTTCGGCCACGGGCTCTCGTACACGTCCTTCTCGTACGGCGACCTCACGTCCCGTGTGACGGACGGGGCGCTGCAGGTCTCGTTCGCGATCACGAACACCGGTGACGTCACCGCCGACGAGGTCGCCCAGCTCTACACCCGCGCGGTGGACCCGGCACTCCCCCGCCCGCGCCGCGAACTCGTGGCCCACCGGCGCGTGACGCTCGCCCCGGGCGTCCGCGAGGAGCTGTCCTTCGAAGTCCCCTTGCGCGCCTTCGAGTTCTGGGACGTGGCGCAGGGCCGCTCACGCCTGGAGCCGGGCCCGTACGAGCTGCTGGCCGGTGCCTCCAGTGAGGACATCCGGCTGCGGACGACGGTCCTGCTCGACGGCGAGCCCGGCGCACCGCGTCCCGTTCTCCAACGGGGCATTCAGGGCGCGGACTTCGACGAGCAGAGCGGCATCGAGATCGTCGACCGGACGAAAACGGCGGGCGACGCGGTGACGGCGGCCGAGGGCCGTACCGGCGAACTGGTCTACCGGAGCTGCGACTTCGGGGACGGCGCCTCCGGGGTCACCGTGACGGTCTCCGGCGAGGGCGCGGTCGAAGTCTCACTGGACGGGGGCACGGTGCTCGCCGTCCTGCAGGTGGAGGAATCCGGCTCCGGACCGTACGACTACACCACTCTCGGCGCCGAGATCGTCGCCGAGGGCGTGCACGACGTGCACCTCAGGCTGCGCGGCCCACTGCGGCTCGCGCACGTCGGCTTCTCCGGTTGAGGGTCCGGAGCGGCTGACGACAAGAAGAGGCCCGGCACCGGAAGGCATCGGTGCCGGGCCTCTTCGAGAACCCTATATGGAAATGGTTCCCATTAGCTAGAGGGCGGCTTTGGTACTGGAGGGCTTCAGCTAGAGGGCGAGCCCCGTCAGCACCAGCACCCGCTCGTACGTGTAGTCGTCCATCGCGAACTTCACGCCCTCGCGGCCCACACCGGACTGCTTGACACCGCCGTACGGCATCTGGTCGGCGCGGTAGGAGGGCACGTCGCCGACGACCACGCCGCCGACCTCCAGCGCGCGGTGGGCGCGGAAGGCGGCCTGCAGGTCGTGGGTGAACACGCCTGCCTGGAGTCCGTACTTGGAGGCGTTGACGGCGGCGAACGCCGCCTCCTCGCCGTCCACCTTCTGCACGGTGAGGACCGGGCCGAAGACCTCCTCGCAGGAGATCGTCGTGTCGGCCGGGACGTCGGAGAGGACGGTCGGCGCGTAGGAGGCGCCGTCGCGGTCGCCGCCGGTGAGCAGGGTGGCGCCCGCCTCGACGGCCTCCTTCACCCACGCCTCGACGCGCACCGCCGCGTCCTCGCTGACCAGCGGGCCGACGTCGGTCCTGTCGTCGCCCGGGTCGCCGGTGACCTGGGCCTCGACGGCGGCGACGATCCGCGGGAGCAGCCGGTCGTACACCGACGCGTCGGCGATCACCCGCTGCACGGAGATGCAGGACTGGCCGCCCTGGTAGTTGGAGAAGGTCGCGATGCGGGTCGCGGCCCAGTCGAGGTCCTCGTCGCTGGCGTAGTCGCCGAGGACGACCGCCGCGCCGTTGCCGCCGAGCTCCAGGGTGCAGTGTTTGCGCGGCACCGAGTCCATGATCGCGTAACCGACCTTCTCGGAACCGGTGAAGGAGATCACGGGCAGGCGCTCGTCCTGGACCAGGGCGGGCATCCGGTCGTTCGGGACGGGCAGGATGCTCCACGCGCCGGCGGGCAGCTCGGTCTCGGCGAGGAGGTCGCCGATGATCAGCCCGGAGAGCGGGGTGGCCGGGGCCGGCTTCAGGATGATCGGGGCGCCGGCCGCGATCGCCGGGGCGATCTTGTGGGCGCAGAGGTTGAGCGGGAAGTTGAAGGGCGCGATACCGAGCACGACACCCTTCGGGAAGCGCCGGGTCAGCGCGAGACGCCCCTGACCGCCGGCGTCGGTGTCGAGGCGCTGGGCCTCACCGCCGTTGAACCGGCGGGCCTCCTCCGCGGCGAACCGGAACACGGAGACGGCACGGCCGACCTCCCCCCGGGCCCACTTGATCGGCTTGCCGTTCTCGGCGGAGATGAGCTGCGCGATCTCCTCCGTGCGTTCGACGAGCCTGCGGCTGACATGGTCGAGGGCGGCGGCGCGGACGTGGGCGGGCGTGGCGGCGAACTCGTCCCGTACGGCGTACGCGGCGGCCACGGCCTCCTCGATCTGCTCGTCGTCCGGCACGGCGACCCTGCCCACGAGCCGGCCGTCCCACGGGGAGGTGACGTCGAAGGTGTCCTCGCCGGTGACCTGGCGGCCGGCGAGCCAGAAGGCGTGGGTGGAAGTCATGACTCCACGGTAGGGCCGGGAGGGCGGGATCGAATTGGCCGGGGTGGAGCAGTGGGCCACTCGGACACTCCGGTTCGGCGCTTCCCGGCGGTGTCTACTCCGCCGACGTCGTCGTCTTCAACGCCAGCCACAGCTCCATCCGCACATCGGGATCGTCCAGCGACCGGCCGAGGATCTCCTCGACCCGCCGCATCCGGTACCGCAGGGTGTGCCGGTGCACGCCGAGGTCCGCGGCCGCCGCGTCCCACTGGCCGTGCCGGGAGAGCCAGGCCCGCAGCGAGGCGACCAGGTCGCCCCGGCCGGTCGCGTCGTGCTCGTACAGCGGCCGCAGCAGCCCGTCCGCGAAGGCCCGTACCGCGTCGTCCGCGAGCAGTGGCAGCACCGACCCGGAGGCCAGCTGCTCGTGCTCGACGTACACCCGGCCCCGTCGCCGGGCGACCGACAGTGCCTGTTCGGCCTGCTTGTAGGCGGCCGCGGCGGCGATCGGTCCCACGGGGGCGGAGACGCCGACGACCAGTTCGTCCTCGTCCCCGGTGCTCGCCTGTTCGCGGGTCCGCGCCGCCTCCAGTGCCACCGCGTACTCGCCGCATGCGGTGACGGAGGCCCCGCCGTCCGCGGCCAGCACCACCAGCCGTTTCCGCTCGGGGACCACGAGCACGGCCTCGCCGGAGCGGGCCGCCGCGGACTCCACGACCTCGGTGAGCGCCTCGAGCGGATCGCCGCTGGTGTCGGCGGCCGCGGCCAGCGCGGCGGCGGACGGGACCCGGGTGGGGGCGTCGGCGGCGATCCGCACGGACGACACGGCGACCGTCTCCGCCACGATCAGCCGGAAGGGCGCGTCGAGGAGCCCGCCGTACAGATCGCCGGCGACCGTGCGCGCGTGTTCCGGCTCGCCCGCGAGCAGCATCCGCAGCACCGCCGCCCCGATCCGCTGTTCGGCCGCCTGGAGGGAGCGTGACCGCTCGGTCGTGAGTGTCAGCAGTGCGATCGCCGAGTGCACCGCGTACCGCTCCGCCGTTCCGAGCGCCGCGGCCGTGCCCACCGCCAGCGCGGACCGCGGCCGTCGCCCGGTGCCCAGGGAGTGCAGCTCCACCCGGTCGTCGTTGTCGGACGTGCCGGACCCCCCGACCACGGAGGAGGCGGGCGCGGGCCGCTCCCGCAGCCGTTCCACGTCGGCGGTGAGGCGCGCGGCCCGGCGGCCGGCCCACTCCGGCGCGGTGGCGACGACGGCGCCCGAGGCGTCGTAGAGCGCCGCCCAGCCGTCCACCTGGGAGGCGAGCGCGGCGAGCAGTCCCTCCGGGCCGCCGGTCAGGGCCTGCTTGGTCAGTTCGCGCTGGGCGGCGAAGCCCGCGGTGACGGACCGGTACTGGTCGGCGGCGATCGCAGCGGACACGGCCTTGCTGATCGCGAGGAAAGGGGTGCGCCGCGGCACCTCGAGCAGCGGGAGCCCCTCGTCGCGGGCCGCCTCGACGAGGGCCACGGGGATGTCGTCGTAGTTGACCCCGACGGCGAACCCGAGCCCCACCACCCCCGCCCCGGCCAGCCGCTTCACGTACCGCCGCATCGCCTCCGGATCCTCCGCGTCCAGCTGCAGCGCGGTGATCAGCAGCAGCTCCCCGCCCTCCATGTAGGGGACGGGATCGGCCAGCTCGCTGACGTGCGCCCAGCGGACGGGGACGTCCAGCCGGTCCTCGCCCGCGCGCACGGTCAGCTTGAGCGCGGAGTGATGGACGAGCGAGGCGAGGGTGGGTGGCATGAGGCCCGGGACCTTCGGAGAGAAGTGCGCAGAGAGGTGATCTTTTGGCCGCTGTGTATGAACGACCTGTGACGATTCTGCCTCACTGTACGGTCCTCAGCTCACGTCATCCCCGCAGATCCACCAGCAGCGGCGGCGCGTGCTCGCCCTGCACCGTGGTCAGCGACAGCACCGCGTGCCCCGGCGGCACCCCGTGCGCGAGCTCGGACGCGGACCACCGCTCCCGCTCGACCTGCCGCACGGTCACCGCCCGCGCGGTCGGCGCCTTGCCGGTGATGACCCGGCGCACCGCGTGCAGCACCTTGCCGGCCGGGGTCTCGGCGATGATCTGCCGGTCGGTGACGTCCCGCGCCTCGATCCACTCCTTGCCCCACACCTCGGCGAAGTCCTGCCCGTCCCACGGGGTGAGCCCGGACAGCGCCATCCGGCACCCGGTGGCCCCGAGCAGGGGTCCGCGCAGCGGCCGCGGTACGTCGTCCAGCGTCCGCAGCGTCAGCACCACTCCCGCGTTGCCGGAACGCAGCCGCTGGACGCCCCGTACGGCTTCGGGGGTCACGACCCCCGTGGCGTCGTCGATGACCAGGCACGCGAACAGCGACCGGTCCTCCCGCACCGCGACGCTCGCCGTGAACTGTGCGAGCACCAGCCGCGCCAGCATCCGCGAGGCGTCGGCGTGCCCGCGCTGGGGCAGGTCGATCCGGACCCGGACGGGGTGGTCGAGGGCCTTCAGCGAGAACGGCCGCGACTGTCCGGACGTGTCGAAGAACCCCGCGAAGGCCGGCCGGTCGAGCAGCGCGACCCGGTCCGCGAGGACGCCTCCCACATCCCCCGGATTCCCCATCTGCCGCTCCCGAGCGTCGAGTTCACGCAGCAGCGACTCCTGCCGGGAGTCCTCGAGCCCCTTGCGCAGCGCGGCCATCGGCCCCGGCGCCCCGTCGAGCAGCTGACGCAGCTCCGGGACGGAGGGGAAGCGGCCGTGGACCGACCGGAACGGTCCGAGGAGCTGGGCCAGCACGGTGGTGGACCGCCGGGTGTCGCCCCCCTGATGAGGCTCGGCGAGGTCCCCGACGAGCGCCTCGGCGAGCACGGCCGCGGCCTCGTCCGGATCGGACGTACCGCCGTACAGGTCGAGGTCGTACACCGACTCCGGATTCCCGATCTGTACGACGACGTCGTAGGCGTCGGCCGGTCCGAGCCCCGCGCCCGCGGCACCGACCACCACGACGGCGGCCCGTCCGGCGAGGGCGTGCAGACACAGCGACTCGGCGAGCGGCCTGATGACGGTCCCGGTCTTACCGGACCCGGCCGGTCCCACGGCGAGCAGCGAGGTGCCGAGCAGCTCGGGTCCGAGCCCGAGCCCGGTCCCCCGGTAGGCGTACGGATTACGGGCGTCGTCGGCGGTCGTCCCCAGCCGCACCTGCCCGGTGAGGAGATCGTGCCGAGCGAGCCGCGTGGGCAGGTCCCGCTCCCCGGAGGGGTGCAGACAGGCGGCCGCACCGTCCTGGAGCACGGCACCGGTGAACGTGGCAAGCCCGAACCGCCCACTGCGCACGCCCTGCCAGGCGCGGGCGATACGGGCGTGGTCGACGTCGCGCATCTTCCCGGACTGCGCCTCCGTGGTGAGCCGGTCGGCCGCGTCGTGGGCACCTGCGGCACGGAGTTCGTTCCACTGTGCGGGGTCCTCCTCCGCTGTCGGCGCGGGCGCCTGTCGGGGCTCGGGACGCTTCACCAGGGGCACCACGAAGCGCCGCCAGACCTCGCCCCAGCGGCCCAGCTTGCCGACGGTCACCATGATGGCCAGGGCGATCAGGAGTTCGTACCCCTTGTACAGGATGAGGTTGCCGATCTCGCTGCTGCTGTAGCGCCAGGAGTCCGGAACGAGCAGCTTGAACGGCAGCGCCCACCAGTCACCCAGATAGCCGTTCTGCAGGAGCGACCACACGAGCCAGCCGACCAGGAACGCGATCAGGGCGCCGCTCACCAGCTGCCTGTTCGAGATGTCCTCGGGCTCCTCGGCAGGCCGGGGCCGGTGCCCGAAGCGCCAGATACCGGGGGCCGCCTCCGGCCGGGGTGCACGCAGCCAGGCCAGGAACGCCGACCCGTCCTGCCGCGGGGGCACCAGGGGGGCGTCCGTGGGCATTGGTGGCATATCGGACCGTGCCCGTGGCACAGGATTCGCATGCGTACCCCGCGCGTCCCGCGTCCCGTCGCTGTCCATCGCCCCTGCTCCCTGACCAGCCGTTCCGTCCACCATCAGCGGTCAATCTAACGCCCCCGCCAAGGGAGTTCACTGCTTACGTGGCCGGGCGTCGTAGCCGGCGCCATGTCCACCGCGGACAACCCGATCCGCTGACAACGCCCACATGGAGCATGCCCACCCCCCGGCCCCCGGCCTAGCCTGCGAGAAAAGAAGCCAAGCGTCAGCACCACCCCAGGAGCCCCTCATGACCGCACTGCCGCAGGAGCGCCGCCTCGTCACCGCCATCCCCGGACCCAAGTCGCAGGAGCTGCAGGCCCGCCGGGTCGCCGCGGTCGCGCAGGGCGTGGGGTCCGTGCTGCCCGTCTTCACCGCGCGCGCGGGCGGCGGGATCATCGAGGACGTCGACGGGAACCGGCTGATCGACTTCGGTTCGGGCATCGCCGTGACGTCCGTCGGCGCCTCCGCCGAGGCGGTCGTACGCCGGGCCTCCGCCCAGTTGGCCGATTTCACCCACACCTGTTTCATGGTCACCCCGTACGAGGGCTACGTGGAGGTCGCCGAGGCCCTCGCCGAACTCACCCCGGGTGACCACGCCAAGAAGTCGGCCCTGTTCAACAGCGGCGCCGAGGCCGTGGAGAACGCCGTCAAGATCGCGCGCGCCCACACCAAGCGGCAGGCCGTCGTCGTCTTCGACCACGGCTACCACGGGCGCACCAACCTCACCATGGCGCTGACCGCGAAGAACATGCCGTACAAGCACGGCTTCGGCCCCTTCGCGCCCGAGGTCTACCGCGTCCCCGTCGCCTACGGCTACCGCTGGCCCACCGGCCCCGAGAACGCGGGACCCGAGGCCGCCGCCCAGGCCATCGACCAGATCACCAAGCAGGTCGGCCCGGAGAACGTCGCCGCGATCATCATCGAGCCCGTCCTGGGCGAGGGCGGCTTCATCGAGCCCGCCAAGGGCTTCCTGCCGGCGATCAGCCGGTTCGCCAGGGACAACGGCATCGTCTTCGTCGCCGACGAGATCCAGTCCGGCTTCTGCCGCACCGGCCAGTGGTTCGCCTGCGAGGACGAGGGCATCGTCCCGGACCTGATCACCACGGCGAAGGGCATCGCGGGCGGTCTGCCGCTCGCCGCCGTCACCGGCCGCGCCGAGATCATGGACGCCGCCCACGCCGGCGGCCTCGGCGGCACCTACGGCGGCAACCCGGTGGCCTGCGCGGGCGCGCTCGGCTCGATCGAGACGATGAAGGAGCTCGACCTCAACGCCAGGGCGAAGAACATCGAGACGGTCATGAAGGCCCGCCTCACCGCCATGGCGGACAAGTTCGACGTCATCGGCGACATCCGCGGCCGCGGCGCCATGATCGCCATCGAGCTCGTCAAGGACCGTACGACCAAGGAGCCGAACCCGGAGGCGACCGCCGCGCTCGCCAAGGCCTGCCACCAGGAGGGCCTGCTGGTCCTGACCTGTGGCACCTACGGCAACGTCCTGCGCTTCCTGCCCCCGCTCGTCATCGGCGAGGACCTCCTCAACGAGGGCCTCGACATTCTCGAGCAGGCCTTCACCCGCATCTGACCGCACAGGGAATTCCGGGGCTGCGGTGGCGAGCGGCAGAGGGTGTGAAGAAGGTGTGCGAGGTGGTTGTGAGGATGCGATTCTGCCTGTCGTACCCCGCCACCCTGCCGTAGGTTCTACCCAGATGAGAGATACACCCCGCCCACAGGGGACTGTGGGCGACATCAGGCCGGGGCCTCCCCAGCTTCGACCTGGTCGTGCCCTCGCGCACACAACTGGAGCCTCTGGCTCCGGATCTCCTCACCGATCGGACAGTCGCCCGCCCCAAACCCCCCGGGGCGGCCGACCATCCGATCCGATCGGCCGCCCCGGAACCACCCCCCCTGTTCCGGGGCGGCCGGCCTTCCTCATCCTCCTTCTCGGAACCGCGGTCCTCCTCTTCGCCCTGATCACCTGGCAGGTCGTCGAGGACGGGCCGCTTCTGCGTGTCGACGAGCGGGTCAGCCGTGCACTGGTCCACCCGGACCTCGTCTCGGCGCGCCTCGCCGACCTGGGCAATGTCGAGGTCGCGGTGCCGATCCTGATCGCGGCCATCTTCTGGTCGGCCCGGCGGGCCCGCCGCATGGGTACAGACCGCTGGTGGCTGCCGTCCACCGCGGCGGCCGCCCTGATGGCACTGGTCCCGGCCCTGGTGGTCCCCCTCAAGGAGCTCACCGACCGCTCGGGCACCCCGGTTGTCCCGCCCGGCACCGGCTACTACCCCTCGGGACACACCGCCACGGCCGCCATCGCCTACGGCGCCGCCACCCTGCTCGTCCTCCCCTGGCTCACCACCACCCGCGCCCGCCGCGCACTCGTCGCCCTCTACGGCCTTCTCGTTCTCGGCGTCTCCTTCGGCCTGGTCCGCCGCGGCTGGCACTGGCCCCTGGACGTGGTGGCCAGCTGGTGCCTCTGCACGGCCCTGCTGCTCGGGTTCTGGCTTTTCCTGGCACGGTTCGGCCGCCGCTGAGCTCCTGGGCACACTGGGCGTTGTCGCTGCCGGCGGGGGACGCCCGCAGCGCCGCACGCCCACTGTGCACAGGACTCTCCGGTCCACGTCGGCCGCACGGGCGGCCGACGACGGCGCGGTGGTGCGTCGGTTCAGCCGTCGCCCTCCGTCGCCAGGCCCGCCGCCGCCTCGTGCATCGCCAGTTCGAGCAGCGCCGGATCGACGAGAACGCCGGAGCCGTCCGGCGGGACCAGCCAGCGCACCCCTCCCCCGGCCACCCGGCCCGGGTACGGCACGACGATCCAGGTGCCGGCACCGGCCGTACGGATACCGGTGCCGAGCCAGCGGGCCGCGGTGCCCGGCGGCACGAAGAAGCCCATCCGCGCGTCGCCGAAGTCGACGAGCACCGGGCCGAGCCGGTCGAGGATGCGGGTGAGGACGTCGAGCGTCGGGTAGCCGAGTTCGCCCGGCAGGATCAGTACGTCCCAGGCCTTGCCGGCCGGAAGCAGCGCGACCCCGAGGGGATTGCGCTCCCACTCCCAGCGGCAGGCCCCGGGATCCGGTGCGACGGATGCCAGCCACTCGACCGCCGTCTTCGCCCCAGTCATGACAGGACCTCCCTTTCTCTCGTCGACGCTGATCACGTCATGAGAGAGAGGGAGGTCTCCTGCCGAGCATTACGCGGGTTCTGACCACCCGTTGGAGTGATTCAGATCACATACGATCGTTCAGCTGTCGAATCCCAGACCGAGCTTGTCCATGGTCCGCAGCCACAGGTTGCGCCGCCCGCCGTGCGCGTCGGCACGGGCCAGTGACCACTTGGTGAGGGCGATGCCCGTCCAGGCGAAGGGCTCCGGCGGGAAGGGCAGCGGCTTCTTGCGGACCATCTCCAGCGAGGTCCGCTCGGTGGACTCCCCGGCCAGCAGGTCCAGCATCACGTCCGCCCCGAACCGGGTCGCACCGACACCGAGACCCGTGTAGCCGGCCGCGTACGCCACCCTGCCGTGGTGCGCGGTGCCGTAGAACGCGGAGAACCGCGAGCAGGTGTCGATCGCGCCGCCCCACGCGTGGGTGAAGCGGACGCCCTCCAGCTGCGGGAAGCAGGTGAAGAAGTGCCCGGCGAGCTTGGCGTACGTCTCCGGCCGGTCGTCGTACTCGGCCCGCACCCGGCCGCCGTACGGGTAGACCGCGTCGTAACCGCCCCACAGGATGCGGTTGTCGGCGGAGAGCCGGAAGTAGTGGAACTGGTTGGCGCTGTCGCCCAGACCCTGCCGGTTCTTCCAGCCGATCGCCGCGATCTGCTCCTCGCTCAGCGGCTCGGTCATCAGCGCGTAGTCGTAGACCGGCACGGTGTACGCCCGCACCCGCTTGACCAGGCTCGGGAAGATGTTCGTGCCGAGCGCGACCTGCCGGGCCCGGACCGAACCGTACGGCGTGCGTACGGCCATGCCGGCGCCGTACGCCTTCAGGTCCAGGGCGGGCGTGTTCTCGTGGATCCGGACACCGAGTCCCAGACACGCCCGCTTCAGGCCCCAGACGAGCTTGGCCGGGTGGAGCATGGCCACGCCCCGGCGGTCCCACAGACCCGCCTCGAAGGTCGGCGAGTCCACCTGCTCCCGTACCGCGTCGGCGTCCAGGAAGTCGACATCGTCGGCGAGGCCCTTGTCCTGGAGCTCCTCGTACCAGTCGCGGAGTTCCCGGGCCTGGTACGGCTCGGTCGCCACGTCGATCTCGCCGGTGCGCTCGAACTCGCAGTCGAGGTCGTGCCGGGCGACCGCCTTCTCGATCTCGTCGAGGTTGCGGGCGCCCAGCTCCTGGAGCTGGTGGATCTCGTCCGGCCAGCGGGTCAGCCCGTTGGACAGGCCGTGGGTGAGGGAGGCGGCACAGAAGCCGCCGTTGCGACCGGAGGCGGCCCAACCCACCTCACGGCCTTCCAGCAGGACCACGTCCCGCTGCGGGTCACGCTCCTTCGCGTTGAGCGCGGTCCACAGCCCGCTGTAGCCACCGCCGACGACCAGCAGGTCACAGGTCTCGGCGCCGGTGAGGGCGGGCTCGGGGCGGGGCCTGCCCGGATCGTCCAGCCAGTACGGGACCGGCCGGACTTCGGAAAGTGCCTGTGTCCAACGGCTCATGCTCACGCCTTTTGCCTGTTACGGCGATTCCCGACGACCATCGAGACCAGGACGAGCAGGACCGCGACGAGGAACATGGTCGTGCCGATGACATTGATCTGAACGGGCGTTCCGCGCTGTGCCGAGCCCCAGACGAACATGGGGAAGGTGACGGTCGAGCCCGCGGTGAAATTGGTGATGATGAAGTCGTCGAAGGAAAGCGCGAAGGACAGCAGCGCGCCCGCGGCGATTCCGGGAGCCGCGATGGGCAGCGTGACCCGGAGGAACGTCTGCACCGGACTGGCGTACAGATCCCGCGCGGCCTCCTCGAGCCGTGGGTCCATCGACATCACGCGCGCCTTCACCGCGACGACGACGAAGCTGAGGCAGAACATGATGTGGGCGATGAGGATCGTCCAGAAGCCCAGCTGTGCGCCCATGTTGAGGAACAGGGTGAGCAGCGAGGCCGCCATGACGACCTCGGGCATCGCCATCGGCAGGAAGATCAGCGAGTTCACGGCGCCGCGGGCGCGGAAGCGGTAGCGGACCAGCGCGAAGGCGATCATCGTGCCGAGGGCGGTCGCGCCGATGGTCGCCCAGAACGCGATCTGGAGGCTGATGGAGAGCGAGCCGCACATGTCGGCGACCCCGCAGGGGTCCTTCCAGGCGTCCAGGGAGAACTGCTGCCACTGGTAGTTGAAGCGGCCCTTCGGTTTGTTGAAGGAGAACACCGTGACGACGACGTTCGGCAGCAGCAGATATCCGAGCGTGATCAGTCCGGCGATGACGACGAGATGGCGCTTGAGCCAGTTGACGAAGGTCATTTAAACCAGATCCTCCGTGCCGGACCTACGGATGTAGAGCGTGACCATGAAGAGAATCGCGGCCATCAGGATGAAGGAGAGAGCCGCGGCCGTCGGATAGTCCAGAATCCTCAGGAACTGCGTCTGGATGACGTTTCCGACCATGCGGGTGTCGGTGGAGCCGAGCAGATCCGCGTTGACGTAGTCACCGGCCGCCGGGATGAAGGTCAGCAGCGTCCCGGAGACCACGCCCGGCATCGACAGCGGGAAGGTGACCTTGCGGAAGGTGGTGGCCGGCTTGGCGTACAGGTCGCCCGCCGCCTCGTGCAGCCGCCCGTCGATGCGTTCCAGCGAGGTGTACAGCGGAAGGATCATGAACGGCAGGAAGTTGTACGTCAGACCGCACACCACCGCGAGCGGCGTGGCCAGCACACGGTCGCCGGCGGTCCAGCCCAGCCAGTTGGTGACGTCCAGGACGTGCAGCGTGTTGAGCACGCTCACCACCGGGCCGCTGTCCGCGAGGATCGTCTTCCAGGCGAGGGTGCGGATCAGGAAGCTGGTGAAGAACGGCGCGATCACCAGGATCATGATCAGGTTCCGCCAGCGCCCCGCGCGGAACGCGATGAGATACGCGAGCGGATACCCCAGCACCAGGCAGAGGACCGTCGCGGCACCGGCGTAGAGGATCGAGCGCAGGAACTGCGGCCAGTACTGCGACAGTGCGTCCCAGTAGGTCGCGAAGTGCCAGGTGACCTTGTAGCCCTCCTCCAGGGAGCCCGTCTGCACGGACGTGGAGGCCTGGTAGACCATCGGCAGCGCGAAGAAGACCAGCAGCCACAGGATGCCGGGCAGCAGCAGCCAGTACGGCGTGAAGCGGCCCCTCCTGCGCGGGGGCTTCTTCTCGGGCGCGGTCGGGGTCAGAGGCGGCGGCGCCTCGGTGAGCGTCGCCATCAGACCGTCGCCTCTTCCTGGATGCCCGCGTCGATGTCCTGGTCGGCGTCCAGACCGAAGGTGTGCGCCGGGTTCCAGTGCAGGACGACCTCGGCGCCGGGTACGAGCCGGTCGTCGCGGTCGATGTTCTGGGCGTAGACCTCGAACTCGGGGCAGACGGGGCTGTCGATGACGTACTGCGTGGAGACGCCGATGAAGGAGGAGTCGGCGATCTTCCCGGTGATCCGGTTGCGGCCCTCCGCGATTTCCCCGGCCTCGTCGGCGTGGGTGAGGGAGATCTTCTCCGGCCGGATGCCGACCAGCACCTTGCCGCCGGTCGTCGAGGGCCCGGCATAACGCGCTTCGGGCAGCACCAGCTTTCCGCCGCCCGCCTTCAGCACGATCTCGCCGCCGCTCCTGGAGTCGACCTCGGCCTCGATGAGGTTGGAGGTGCCGAGGAAGTTGGCGACGAAGGTGGTGTTCGGGTTCTCGTACAGGTCGGTCGGCGAGCCGAGCTGCTCCACACGCCCGGCGTTCATCACGGCGACCGTGTCGGCCATGGTCATGGCCTCCTCCTGGTCGTGCGTGACGTGCACGAAGGTGATGCCGACCTCGGTCTGGATGCGCTTGAGCTCCAGCTGCATCTGGCGGCGCAGCTTGAGGTCGAGGGCGCCGAGCGGCTCGTCGAGGAGCAGCACCTTGGGCGTGTTGATCAGCGCCCGCGCCACCGCGACCCGCTGCTGCTGGCCACCGGACAGCTGGTGCGGCTTCTTGCGGGCCTGCTCCCCCAGTTGTACGAGTTCCAGCATGTCCTCGACCTGCTTCTTCACCGACTTGATGCCGCGTCGGCGCAGACCGAAGGCGACGTTCTCGAAGATGTCGAGGTGCGGGAAGAGGGCGTACGACTGGAAGACGGTGTTCACCGGCCGCTTGTAGGGCGGCAGCCGGGTGACCTCCTGGTCGCCGAGGTGCACGGTGCCCGTCGTGGGCTCCTCGAGACCGGCGATCATGCGCAGGGTGGTCGTCTTGCCGCAGCCGGAGGCGCCGAGCAGGGCGAAGAAGGAACCCTGGGGGACGGTCAGGTCGAGCGGCTGTACGGCGGTGAAGCCGTTGTCGTACGTCTTGCTGATGCCGGAGAGACGGACGTCGCCGCTGCTGTCGGTGTTCTTGTTCGTCATGGTGGTCACGCCCCAGTCAGCTTCGCGAACTTCTCTTCAAAGGCCGTCTCTTCCTTCGAGCTCAGGGAGCGGAAGGCGTGGGACTTCGCGGCCATGGCCTTGTCGGGGATGATCAGCGGGTTGTTCGCCGCATCCGGGTCGAGCTTCTCCAGCTCGGGCTTCACCCCGTCGACGGGAGACACGTAGTTGATGTACGCGGCGAGCTCGGCGGCCGGCTTCGGCTCGTAGTAGAAGTCGATGAGCCGCTCGGCGTTCGTCTTGTGACGCGCCTTGTTGGGGATCAGCATGTTGTCGGTCGACGTCATGTATCCGCTGTCCGGGATGATGAAGTCGATGTCCGGGCTGTCCGCCTTCAGTTGTACGACGTCACCGGCCCAGGCGATACAGGCGGCGAAGTCGCCGCTGGTCAGGTCGGAGGTGTAGTCGTTGCCGGTGAAGCGGCGGATCTGCCCCTTGTCGACGGCCTTCTGGAGCCGTGCGACGGCCGCGTCGTAGTCGTCGGCGGTGAAGTGCGACGGGTCCTTGCCCATGTCGAGCAGGGTCATGCCGATGCTGTCGCGCATCTCCGACAGGAAGCCGACGCGCCCCTTGAGTTTGGCGTTGTCGAGCAGGTCGGAGACCGACTTGACCTCCACGCCGTCGAGGGCCTTCTTGTTGTAGGCGATGACGGTCGAGATGCCCTGCCACACATAGCTGTAGGCACGCCCCGGGTCCCAGTCCGGGTCACGGAACTGCGCGGACAGATTGGCGTACGCGTGCGGGAGGTTGGAGGCGTCCAGTTTCTGGACCCACCCGAGGCGGATGAGCCGGGCGGCAAGCCAGTCCGTGAGGACGATGATGTCGCGCCCGGTGTCCTGACCGGCGGCCAACTGGGGCTTGATCTTCCCGAAGAACTCGACGTTGTCGTTGATGTCCTCGGTGTACTTCACCGAGATGCCGGTCCGCTTCTTGAACTGGTCGAGCGTGGGGTGGTGCTTCTCGCTCTCGTCCACGTCGATGTACTCGGTCCAGTTGGAGAAGTTGACGACCTTCTCCTGGGCCGAGTGGTCCTCCGCGGAGACACCGCCCTTGGTGTTGCCGGCCGCGGGGATGCCACAGGCGCTCAGCGCCCCGAGGCCGCCGACCGTGAGCGCGCCGCCCGCGGAGGCACGCAACAGGGACCGCCGGGTCATGGCGGCCCGGCCGCTTCGGAAGCTGCGCCGCATGGCGGCCACTTGGGCCGGGGACAGGCGGTCGGGCTCGTACTGCTCCATGCGCTGGTGCCCTTTCGGGAAGGTGGGCGGCCGCGGGTCGGGCGGCCTGAGTTCGGCTATCGGTCCCCGAAGATCGTGCGGTGCCAGTCCTTCGCCGCCACCGCCGTGTTGTCGAACATGACGTGCTTGATCTGGGTGTACTCCTCGAACGAGTACGAGGACATGTCCTTGCCGAAGCCGGACGCCTTGTACCCGCCGTGGGGCATCTCGCTGATGATCGGGATGTGGTCGTTGACCCACACGCACCCGGCCTTGATCTCCCGGGTGGCCCGGTTCGCCCGGTAGACGTCCCGGCTCCAGGCGGAGGCGGCGAGCCCGTAGGGGCTGTCGTTGGCGAGCCGGATCCCTTCGTCGTCACTGTCGAACGGCAGGACGACAAGGACAGGCCCGAAGATCTCGGCCTGGACGATCTCGCTGTCCTGGGCGGCGTCGGCGACAAGGGTGGGCCGGTAGTACGCCCCCTTGGCGAGCTCTGCGCCCGGCGCCTCTCCTCCCGTCACCACGCGCGCGTAGTCACGCGCACGGTCGACGAACCCGGCGACCCTGTCCCGCTGGACGTGCGAGATGAGCGGCCCGAGATCGGTGCCGGCGGCGAAGGGGTCCCCGAGCCGGACGGTCTCCATGAGCGCGGCGGTCTTCTCGACGAAGGCGTCGTACAGCGGCCGCTGCACGTACGCGCGCGTGGCGGCCGTACAGTCCTGCCCGGTGTTGATGAGCGCGCCCGCGACGGCTCCGTTGACGGCGGCTTCGAGGTCGGCGTCGTCGAAGACGACGAAGGGAGCCTTGCCGCCGAGCTCCAGGTGCAGCCGCTTGACGGTGGCGGTGGCGATCTCGGCCACGCGCCTGCCCACGGCCGTCGACCCGGTGAACGAGGTCATGGCCACGTCGGGATGCCCGACCAGATGCTCCCCGGCCTCCTTCCCGGTCCCGGTGACGATGTTGATGACACCGTCGGGGATGCCCGCCCGGGTGGCGGCCTGGGCGAAGAGCAGCGAGGTGAGCGGGGTGATCTCGGCGGGCTTGAGCACGATCGTGTTGCCCGCGGCGATCGCCGGAAGGATCTTCCAGGCGGCCATCTGCAACGGATAGTTCCAGGGCGCGATGGACCCGACGACACCGATGGGCTCACGCCGCACATACGAGGTGTGATCCCCGGAGTACTCACCGGCGGACTGCCCTTGAAGATGCCGAGCGGCCCCGGCAAAGAAAGAAGTGTTGTCGATGGTCCCCGGAACGTCGAACTCCCGGGTCAGCTTCAGCGGCTTCCCGCACTGGAGCGACTCGGCCCGGGCGAAGTCCTCGGCGCACTCGGCGAGCACGGCGGCGAACCGGTGCAGGGCGTCGGACCGCTCACCGGGAGTGAGGCCCGCCCAGCCCGGGAAGGCCGCGCGAGCCGCGGCGACGGCGGCGTCCACATCCTCGACGCCCGCGAGCTCATAGGTGAAGACCTCCTCCCCACTCGAGGGATCCACGACCGCGTGCGTACGACCGGAGGTCCCCTTGACAAGGCATCCCCCGATGAACTGCGCGCCTTCGGCGAACCGCTCCTGGGCCGCGAACTTGTGCATGTCGCTCTCCTCCGCCATCACCCCGCGGCTTCCGCGGGTGGGTGGCGTAGCTCCAGCTCGATTTGAGTGCCGATCCTGACAGAGCAATGGCACTCCTACAAGTGATTCCGTTGTTGCCTTTCGGTTACGCGACGAAATCTGTCGACTAGGTGTCGAGTCGTCCTCGAAAAGAAAGGACGGAGTGTCAGTGGCAGCTGCCAGACTCTGGTGCATGGGGAAGATCGATTCGCAGGATGCCCTGGTCAAGCAGGTCCGGGCCGGAGCGAAGATCAGGTATCTGCACTTCTGGGGCCACCGCCCGCGTCCGGACGGCCGCGTCGGCGCGAGCTGTCTGAGCCAGTGGTGGCCGTCACCGTTCGTGGTGGACGGAGTCACTTATGCGACCGCCGAGCACTGGATGATGGCGGCCAAGGCACGCCTTTTCGAAGATCAGGAGGCCGAGCGCCGCGTCCTGGCCGCCGGCCACCCGTCCCAGGCCAAGAACGCGGGCCGGCTGGTCCGCGGCTTCGACGAGCAGACCTGGCGCCGCGAACGCTTCGACATCGTCGTCGAGGGCAGCGTCCACAAGTTCGCGGCGCACGAAGACCTCGGGGAGTTCCTCCTGAACACCGGCGACCGGGTCCTGGTGGAGGCCAGCCCGGTGGACCGGGTCTGGGGCATCGGCCTCGCGGCGAACGACGAGGCCGCGAACAACCCCGAGCGCTGGCGAGGCCCCAACCTCCTGGGCTTCGCGCTGATGGAGGCGAGACACCGCCTCAGAAACGCCTGAAGGGGACCACCGAACCCCGGCGATCCCCTTACCTGCTCCGTCTACGCCACCGAGACGGAGGCCGCCACGACGGCGAGGGAGCCGTCGTAGTAGTCGGAGTCGTCGTCCGAGTTGATGGCGGCGGTGATGCCGATGGCGAGCAGCACGATCACAGCGACGCCGAGGATCGTCCCGATGATCCCCATGATGAATCCGGCCTGCGCCTGCCCGTGGTTGGTGGCCTCACCCCGCTCTGCCCGCTTGCGTCCCTTGATCCCGAAGACGATGGCGAGGACCCCGAGCACCAGCGAGAGGATGCCGTACATGCAGAACAGCGCGCAGGACAGGATGCCCAGCACCATCGCCGCGACACCCATACCGTTCTGCGGGGGCATCGGCGGGGCGGGCCAACCGCCGTACCCCTGCGGATAGCTGGGGTAGCCGTAGCCGACGGGGCCGCCGGGGCCCTCCGGCCCGATGGGCGGGGGCGGCACGGAGGCAGGCCCACCGGGTATGCCGGGTGCCGGGCCGGGATAGCCATAGCCGGGGGTGGGTCCCGCGGCACCGGGAGGCGGAAAGCCGTAACCGTCGTTCGGCACGGACGACACGGTGGGCTGATCCTGCACGGGCGGCGACGGCGGCTGACCGGCACCGGGCGAGGGGCTCTTCTCCAGCGAAGGCCCACCCTCCGGCGGCGCCCACGGGTCCCGACTGTCCCCGCTCGACTGCGTTCCGTCCGTCATGCTCACGTCCCCCTAGGTCGTTCGTGCGGCCATGTTACGGGAGCGGGGCGCGTGCGCTGGGCTTGGGCGGGGCGACTGCGGGGGGTGCCGGGTTCGGTTGTGGGGCGGCTGCGGGCCGGTGGGGGCCGGTCGCGCAGTTCCCCGCGAGCAGCTGCGCTGGGCTTGGGCAGGGCGCCTATCGGGGTGCCAGGTCAGGTTGTCGGGCGGCTGCAGGCCGGTGGGGGCTGATCGCGCAGTTCCCCGCGAGCAGCTGCGCTGGGCTTGGGCAGGGCGCCTATCGGGGTGCCAGGTCAGGTTGTCGGGCGGCGGCCGGCCGGTGGGGGCTGGTCGCGCAGTTCCCCGCGCCCCTAGGGGGTTGCAGTCACCGGCGCCACGACGGACCGATCCCCACCTCACGCACCCCGACGGACCGTTCGCCGCACCGCGCGCCCCGATGGGCCGTTGGCCGCGTACGGCGCGCAGGGGACGGGGTGGGGGGTGTCCGCCCGCAGCGGCCGGCGTCCGTTACCGAGCCCCCCCCAAACCCCCCCCGCCCCCGGCCCCCGGCGCCCCCCCCCCGCCGCCGCGCCCTACAACCAAAACACCCACAACCACCCCCACCCCCCCCCCCCCCCCCCCCCCCCCCCCACCCCGGCCCCGACCCACCACACACCCGCACGCGCTACACAAGCCCCCACCGGAGCCGAAACAGGCCGCCGCAGGCACAAAAGGGGCGCGGGGAACTGCGCACAACGCCCGCCCCCACCCACCCCCGCCTACCATGTTCCGCATCGATCAGCCGATCACCGCGCCCCCGCACCACCCCACCGTGCCCGGCGGCGGCGCCCAGCAAGCGGAGGCCCCATGACGACGACCGACCACCTGCACGCCTTCATCGCCGACCTGCCCAAGGCCGAACTCCATGTGCACCACGTCGGATCGGCCTCCCCCCGCATCGTTTCCGAACTGGCCGCCCGCCACCCCGACTCCAAGGTCCCCACGGACCCCGAGGCGCTCGTCGACTACTTCACCTTCACGGACTTCGCCCACTTCATCGACGTGTACCTGAGCGTCGTGGACCTGATCCGCACCCCCGAGGACGTGCGGCTCCTCACCTACGAGGTCGCAAGGGACCTCGCCCGCCAGCAGGTCCGCTACGCCGAGCTCACGATCACCCCGTTCTCCTCGACCCGCCGCGGCATCGACGAGCGCGCGTTCATGGAGGCCATAGAGGACGCCCGCAAGGCGGCGGAGTCCGAGTTCGGCACGGTACTGCGCTGGTGCTTCGACATCCCCGGCGAGGCCGGCCTGGAGGCCGCCGAGGAGACGACCCGCCTCGCCACCGACGACCGCCTCCGCCCGGAGGGCCTCGTGAGCTTCGGCCTCGGCGGTCCCGAGATCGGCGTACCCCGCCCGCAGTTCAAGCCGTACTTCGACCGCGCGATCGCCGCCGGCCTGCACTCGGTCCCGCACGCCGGCGAGACGACCGGCCCGGAGACGGTGTGGGACGCCCTCACCCACCTCCGCGCCGAACGCATCGGCCACGGCACGAACTCCTTCCAGGACCCGGCGCTCCTCACCCACCTCGCCGAACACCGCATCCCGCTGGAGGTGTGCCCCACCTCCAACATCGCGACCCGAGCCGTCCGCACCCTCGACGAGCACCCGATCAAGGAGTTCGTGAAGGCGGGCATCGTCGTCACGATCAACTCCGACGACCCCCCGATGTTCGGCACCGACCTGAACAGCGAGTACGCGGTGGCGGCAAGGCTCCTGGACCTCGACGAGCAGGGTCTCGCCGGACTCGCGAAGAACGCGGTGGACGTGTCGTTCCTCGACGAGCCCGGCAAGGCGCGGATCAAGGACGAGATCGACACGTACACCACCACCTGGCTCGCTCCCTGAGCGAACGCCCCCGCCACAATGGGCGCATGCAGAAGCTGACGGCCGTGGCACATCGCGGCGACCCCTACCACGTCCGTGAGAACACGATCGACTCCCTGCGTGCCGCGCTCGACCGGGGCGCGGACGCGGTGGAGATCGACGTACGCCTCACCAGGGACGGCGTACCGGTGCTGCTCCACGACGAGACGCTGAAGCGACTGTGGGAGCACGACCGTCCCCTGCTCGCCCTGTCGGCGGACGAGGTACGAGGGCTGACGGACGGCAGGGTGCCGACGCTCGCGGAGGCCCTCCGGGCCACGGAGGGCCACCGCCTGATGCTCGACCTGCCCGGCACGCGAGAGG
This sequence comes from Streptomyces sp. NPDC050759, assembly GCF_044456945.1. Lineage (NCBI taxonomy): Bacteria > Bacillati > Actinomycetota > Actinomycetes > Kitasatosporales > Streptomycetaceae > Streptomyces > Streptomyces sp. NPDC050759. The sequence continues at coordinate 128,679 of NZ_JBITGI010000011.1, forward strand.
TACGGGTCGCCCGCCGTGTCGTCGACGTGGTCCGCGAGTGCGGAGCGCAGGACCGCGTCTACTACTGCGCCGACGCCACCGCCATGCTCGCCGTGCGCGCGGCCGACCCGTCCGCGGAGATCGCGCTCACCTGGACGACCCTCGCGCCCCCGCGTCCCACCCTCCTGGACGCGGTGCGGCCCCGCTGGCTCAACTACCGTTTCGGCCTGATCGACCGCGGCCTCGCCGACCGTATCCACGCCGACGGCTACCTGATCTCCGTGTGGACCCCCGACACGCGCCGCTCGATGCGCCGCCTGGCCGCCGCGGGCGTCGACTCGATCACGACGAACCGCGTGGACGTGCTCTGCGCGCTGAGAGCACAGGCGAACGGGAGTGAGACGGAGGCCTACGGCGCCGAAACCCGGGACTCCTGAGCGACGGTCGCCGCGTCGGCGGGGGTCGAGCGGGTGACGTACTGCGGCACGGGGGTGTCGTCCTTGCCGGTGTCGCGGACCAGGCCGTAGCGCTTGACGCCCTGGTCGGGGCCGGTGGTGATGTCCTTCTCCGCCGCGTCCCAGCTGGACGGGAAGACGCTGAGGCCGTAGTCGGCGCCGCGTTCGTTGACCGTGAGGGTGACGCTGCCGTCGAGGTAGAAGTACTCGTTCTGCCACATCTGCTGGGTGCCGGGGGGGAGGACGGTGTAGCCGACGGTGGAGTTGCCCATCCCGGTGGCGGTGCCGTCGGTGGCGCTGACGGGGTCGTCCATACGGCGGCCGCCGCCCGAGGCGACGTGGAAGAGCTCGCCTTTCAGGCCGGTCCAGGATGGCATGACCAGGCCGCCGGCCCGGTACTGCGGCGAGATCTGCCAGCGGACGAGGACATAGCCCTTGCCGGTGAGCGTGACGCTGTCCCCGCGGTGGTTCAGGACGGCGTGCGCGCCGCCGGTGCTGGTGACGCCGGTCTCGGGCCGGTGCGGCAGGGCGGCGGGCGGGGTGTCGGGGTCCGGGGCCCGGTCGACGGCGTCGACGACGCTGCCGTAGGGGACGGTCTTCGCGGGTGTCACCGACGGGGAAGGGGACGACGACGGGGAGACCGCGGGGGTGCCCAGGACGGGCGGCGCCCGGTGCGTGCTCGCCGCCGTGGGCGAGACCGCCACCCGCGGTGGCGGGGCGTCCGGGGTCTGCGTGACGACGTACGCCCCGCCCGCGACGATCGTCGCCCCCGCGGTGGCCGCGACGACGGGCTGGGTGAGGGCGCCCATCACCTTGGCGGTCCAGCTGACGGACGCGACCGTGGCGGTGGCGGCCGCGGCCGTCTTGCCGCCGAGGGCCAGCGAGAGGGTGAATCCGACCGGGATCGGCACCAGGGCGATCCCGACAAGCAGCCGCTCCGGCGGTACGACGGACTCGCGGGTGTCTCCGCAGTAGCCGCAGCCGCGGATGTGCCGGGCCAGCCGCTTGCGCCAGACCGAGTCGGGGCGGCCGTTCCAGCGGACGGTCAGTTCGCGCAGGTCGGGGCAGGCCCCGTCGAGGGCGCGGACGATGCCCCGGGAGGTCTCCAGGCGCTCCTTCATGCGCTGGACGCGTACGGCGGTGTGCTGCCTGCTGATGCCGACGGCGGCGGCCAGTTCCCGTCGGGTGAGCTCACCGGCGACCTCCAGCCACCACAGCGAGAGCAGTTGCCGGTCCTCGTCGTCGAGCCAGCGCACCGCCTCCGCGACCTCGCGCCGCTGCCCCTCCAACTGGAGCCGCAGCACGGTGAGTTCGGCGAAGTCGGCGGCTCCGCCTGTGGCCGACTCGTCCAGCGGGGCGGGGGTCCTGCGGCGGGCCCGGTCCCGTATCTGCCGCATGGCGATGGCGACCAGCCAGGACCGGAAGCTGTCCGGGTCGCGCAGGCTGCCGAGGTTGTCGACGGCCCGCAGCATGGTCTCCTGGACGACGTCGTCGACATCGGCGTGGCCGTTCAGGGCGCGGCCGACGATGTTGTACACCAGCGGCAGCCAGCCTTCGACGAGCTCGTCCAGGGCCCGCCGGTCGCCGTCCTGCGCCGCCGCGATGGTGTCGCGCCACTGCCGCGTGTCCACGTCGTCCTTTCCGGCCGGTGCCGCTTCGTGCGTGGAGACGGAGTGAAGGGCTCCGCGATAACACTTTTTCGTCCCCTAGGGAGCCTCACCCACAACTCCCCTGAAAACAGCGGGAGTTGCTCAGGGTTGCGCCAGGGGCCGGGCCCTCCTCGCCGACGATCCCGTCACCTCGACAGCACCGCAGGATGATCACACACATCCCACACCCCCAGGAGCGGACTCGTGCGTGACCTTCGTCGCAGAAGCATCCTCGCCGGCGCTCTCGCCGTGCCCCTGACCGCCGGCCTGCCGACCTCGTCGGCGACCGCGCACAGCGCCTGCGCACCGGACGGCAAGGCGCTGCGCGCGGCGCTCGCGGGGCTCCCCGACGCGGACGCCACCGCGGCCCTGGTCCGGGTCGGGGGCACCGGCGGGACCTGGCGTGGCAGCTCGGGCGTGCACGACCTGGAGAGCGGGCGGCCCGCCGATCCGGACGCGCGGTTCCGGGCCGGTTCGACGACGAAGGTGGTCACGGCGGCGGCGGTACTGCGCCTGGTGGCCGAGGGGCGGATCGACCTGAACACACCGGTCCAGCGCTATCTGCCCGGCATCCTGAGCGCGCAATTCCGGCCGGTCACCGTACGGCACCTGCTCAACCACACCAGCGGCATTCCGGCGGGCGACGGTCTCGGCACCACTTTCGAGGAGGTGTACGCCCACCGCTTCGACACCCTCACCCCTCAGCGGGTCGCCGCGTCCGCGGGCGCGAAGCAGCCGGAGTTCTGCCCGGGCAGGCAGCAGCACTACCTCAACATCAACTACACCTTCCTCGGCCTACTGATCGAGAGGGTGACCGGGCGGTCGTACGCCACCGAGGCCGCCCGGCTGGTGCTGGCGCCGGCCGGGATGCGGGACACGTACTTCCCGGGCACCGACCCGCGCATCCTCGGCCCGCACAACCGGGGCTACCAGGCGGTGCGGAGGGCCGACGGGACGACGGAGTTCGTGGACGTCACGGAGTGGAACCAGGCGGACCGGTTCGCGGCCGGGGACATGATCTCCACGATCGCGGACCTGGAGCGGCTGCTCACCGGCCTCTTCCGGGGCCGGATCGTCGAGCGGCCGCAACTGAAGGAGGTGTTCTCGGTCCCGTCGGGCATCACTGGCGCGAGTTACAGCGCGGGTGGCCTCCAGCGCTTCGAGTCCGGCGGGAAGGTCTACTGGGTCAAGTCCGGCGGCCGGTACGGCTACAACTCGGCGATCGCCGCCACCCGCGACCTGAGCCGCACCCTCGTCTACTCGGTCAACTCCACCGACGCGAAGAGCGAGGACGCGAACCCCGTGGTCGTCCGGATCATCACGGCCGCACTCAAGTAGCGGGCACGGCGAGGGCGGCAGGCGCGGTCAGTCCCTCCAGCCGCTTGATCTTCCTCCGTACGACATACAGGGGAAGCACCCCGAACACCCCGAACGCCATGTCGATCACGCTCCACCACAGCGGGATCCCCCGGATCGGTCCGCAGATCAGGGCGAGCGGGATGATCCCGGCGCAGGCGATCATCGCAAACTCGACGACCCAGATGTTGCGGACCGGGTCGCGGTAGGGGCCGTAGAAGGCGACCGCGATGACCAGATGGGCGAAGGCCAGCCAGTCCGTGCCGTAGAGGAGGAAGGGATAGTCGGAGTCGGCGGTGTCGAGCCCGCGCCGGACGCGAGTGATCCAGTCCGTGAGGGCGTCCGGCGCGGGGAGGTGCCGCAGCGCGTCCTCGGTCCAGCGCAGTTCGTGGACCAGCGGGAAGGCGGTGGCGCCGCTGAGCACCAGGCAGACGACGAAGAAGACCAGCCATGCGCGGATGCCCCGGAGTTGGGCGGCTCTGTCGCTCATGGCAGCAGCGTACGCCTGAAATTGAACATGTTCAAAAGGTCGGTCAGGAGGCGGCGCGCGGCACACACGGTCGGCCTACGGACGGGCCCCGGGGGCTCTCAGTGGTACCGCGGTACCACCCGGACGCCGAGGATTCCCCCGCGGTCCCAGAGTCCTGGCCTGTGGCGCTCCTAACGTCGACAGCAGACACCGCGGCGCCTGCGCCGACGGGTTCGAGCCCCAGGCAGGAAAGGCCCCTTCCCATGATCGAAGCGCGTGAGCTGACCAAGCGGTACGGCGACAAGACCGTCGTCGACCATCTGAGCTTCACCGTCAAGGCCCGCGAGGTGACCGGCTTCCTCGGTCCCAACGGCGCCGGCAAGTCCACGACCATGCGCATGATCGTCGGCCTGGACGCCCCCACCAAGGGCTCGGTCACCGTGGGCGGCCGTTCCTACGCCAGTCAGGCCGCGCCCCTGCACGAGATCGGCACCCTGCTGGAGGCCAAGTCCGTCCACCCCGGGCGCAGCGCGTTCAACCACCTGATGGCGCTCGCGTACACCCACGGCATTCCGCGCAGCCGGGTGGACGAGGTGATCGAGCTGGCGGGACTGACCAGCGTGGCCGGCAAGCGGGTGGGTGCCTTCTCGCTCGGCATGGGACAGCGGCTCGGCATCGCCGCGGCCCTACTCGGCGACCCGGCGGTCGTCATGCTCGACGAACCGGTCAACGGGCTTGATCCGGAAGGCGTGTTGTGGGTGCGCAACCTGCTGCGCCGGCTGGCCGACGAGGGCCGGGCCGTGATGCTGTCCTCGCACCTGATGAGCGAGACCGCGCTGATCGCCGACCACCTGGTGATCATCGGACGCGGCAGGCTGCTCGCCGACACCACGGTCGACGACTTCACCCGTGAGGCGAGCGGCGGCGGTGTGAAGGTCGGCAGCGCCGAGGCCGCGAAGCTGCGTTCGCTGCTGGCCGGCCCCGACGTCACGGTCAGCTCCTCCAGCGCCGAAGAGCTGCTGGTCACCGGACGGGACGCGCGGGAGATCGGGGCGATCGCCGCCCGGCACGGAGTGGCGCTGCACGAACTCACCCCGCAGGCCGTCTCCCTGGAGGCGGCGTTCATGGACCTCACCCGCGATGTCGTCGAGTACCAGAGCGCTCCGGCCGGCACCGAACGAAAGGCCGCCTGATGACCGTCACCAGCCTCGCCCCCGCTCCTGCCCGTACGACGGAGTACAAGGTCACCGGTGTCCGGGTGCTGCGCTCGGAGTGGGCCAAGTTCTGGTCGCTGCGCTCCAGTTGGATCACCCTGGGTGTCGCCGTGTTCCTGCTGGTCCTGTTCGGGACGATCGCCTCCTACACCTACAGTCCCGACGCCGTCGCGCCCGGCGGACCGGGGGGCCCGGGCAGCGGCGGTGACAGCACCGCGGTGAGCCTGGCCCTGACCGGTGTCACGTTCGCCTCCCTGGCCATCGGTGTGCTCGGCGTACTGCTGTCGGCCGGCGAGTACAGCACCGGCATGATCCGCTCGACGCTCACCGCCGTACCACGTCGACTGCCCGTCCTGTGGTCGAAGGCCGCCGTGATCGGTCCGGTCGCCCTGGTCCTCAGCAGCGTCGGCGCCCTGGCCGCGTTCCTGCTGGGCACCCCGGGCCTGGACGGCGAGAAGATCGCCCTGTCCCTGGGCGACGACGGTGTCCTGCGCAGCCTGGCCGGCGCCGGGGTCTACCTCGGCCTGGTCGCCGTGTTCGGCGTGGCCCTGGGCGTGCTGATCCGTTCCTCCGCCGGAGCCATCGCGGCCCTGGTCGGCATCCTGCTCATCCTGCCCGGCCTGGCCTCGCTGCTGCCCGACTCGCTGTACGACAGCATCAACCCCTACTTCCCCGGCAACGCGGGATCGGCCGTCTACGCCCTGCACCAGTCCTCCGACGCCCTCTCCCCCGGCGCGGGCCTCGCGGTGTTCGCCGGGTGGGTGGCCCTGACCCTCGCCGGGGCGGCCTTCCGCCTCGTGAAGTCCGACGCCTGACCTGGGCACGGGGACAATGGTGTCCATGACCGCGCACCGTGCCGCGGCCCCCGCGGACCCGGACCGGGGGACGGCGGCCCCGCCGTCCCCCGGAATCGACGCCGCGTGGGCGCACCCGCTCCTGGGCCGTATGCTGCGCGACCGGGGCCGCCTCGCGCGGCTGGACCGCCGGCACCCGTGGCTGTTCGACACGGCCCTGGTGCTGGCCGTCGCCCTGTTCAGCCTGCCGGTCCTGCTCCGGGGCGGGGGCGAGCCCCCGTTCGCGGAGACCGAGGTCCGTGAGCTGCCGTCCGGTGTCCTGGTCGCCTGCGTCGCCGCGTTCGTCGTTCCGCTGTGGTGGCGCCGCAGGGTCCCGGCCGTCACGTACTTCGTGATCATGTCGGTGTCCCTCGTCCAGTGGTCGCAGGGGGTCTGGCTGCCGACCGGCTTCGCGGCGCTCATCGCCCTGTACACCGTGGCCCGGACCGGATCAATGCGGGTGCTGGGCTGGGCCGCCGCGCTGACCGTGGTCGAGGCGGTGCTGGCGGTCTTCTTCCTGGTACCGATGGAGCATCCGCTGGTCAGCCTCTTCTTCCTGCTGGGGACGGCGACGGCGGCCGTCGCCACCGGCCTGACCCTGCGCATCCGGCAGATGTATCTGGCGGCGCTGGAGGACCGCGCCCGGCGCCTGGAGATCGAGCACGAACAACGTGTCCGGCTCACCGCCGCCACCGAGCGCTCCCGGGTCGCCCGCGAGATGCACGACATCGTCGGGCACAACCTCTCCGTCATGGTCAGCGTCGCGGACGGCGCCGCGACCCTCGCCGCCAACCGGAACGAGCGGTCCGCCGACGCCCTGCGCATTCTCGGCGACACCGGCCGCCAGGCCATGAGTGAACTGCGCCGCGTGCTGGGCGTCCTGCGCGAGGAGCGGGGACCTGACGAGGACGCACCGCCGCTCGCCCCGCAGCCCGGCATCGGCGACCTGGACCCCCTTCTCGCGCGGGTGCGGGCGACGGGCCTGCCGGTCACCTACCGGACCGTGGGCGACCTCGACGCACTGAGCAGCGGCGTACAGCTCACCGTGTACCGCATCGTCCAGGAGTCGCTGACCAACTCCCTCAAGCACGCGGGGACCGGCACGTCCGCCGAGGTCACCCTCGCCGCCGGGGCGGGAGACGTACGCGTCAGGGTCGCCGACACCGGCACACCGCCGGGCGCACCCGCGCCGGCGAAGCCGCAGACCCGCGGCGACGGCCCCGGCCACGGCCTCGTCGGCATCCGCCAGCGGGCGGCCATGTACGGCGGCACCGTCATCATCGGTCCACGCGACACCGGCCACGGCTGGCTCGTGGACGTCGTGCTCGACGTACCACCGGGAGATCCCCTGCCATGACCACCGTCCTCGTCGCCGACGACCAGCCCCTGCAGCGCATGGGCGTCCGCATGCTCCTGGAGGGCACCCCCGGCCTGGACCCGGTCGGTGAGGCCGAGCACGGCGCCGAGGCCGTCCGCATGGCCGCGGAACTCCGCCCCGATGTCGTCCTCATGGACATCCGCATGCCCGGCATGGACGGCATCGAGGCCACCCGCCGCATCACCGCCACCGGCGGCCGCACCCGCGTCCTGATCGTCACCACCTTCGACCTGGACGAGTACGCCTACGAAGGCCTGCGGGCAGGAGCCAGCGGCTTTCTGCTCAAGGACGCCCGCCCGGAGGAACTCGTCGCCGGCATCCACGCGGTCGCCACCGGCGACGCGGTCGTGGCCCCCCGCCTGACCCGCCGTCTCCTGGACGCCTACGCCCACCAGGTCCTCGCCCCGACCGACGCCACCGCCCCCGACGATCCCCGGCTCCGGACGCTCAGCGACCGCGAGCGCGAGGTCCTCGTCGCCATCGGGCACGGCTGGACGAACACGGAGATCGCCGAACGGCTCGTGCTCACCGAGTCCACGGTGAAGAAGCACGTCGGCCGTGTCCTCGCCAAGATCGGGGCCCGCGACCGCATCCAGGCCGTGATCACGGCGTACGACACCGGGCTGGTCAGGGCCAAGCCGTAGCCCGGGGCGGCATGCCGGCCCGGGCCCGTGGGCCGACATCCGGCGAGCGGATGCCCCCGCACCCCCGCGACCGGAGGAACTACGCGTCCAGCGACGTCATCACGTGCTTGATCCGCGTGTAGTCGTCGAAGCCGTAGCCCGAGAGGTCCTTGCCGTAGCCGGACTTCTTGAAGCCGCCGTGGGGCATCTCGGCGACCAGCGGAATGTGCGTGTTGATCCACACACACCCGAAGTCCAGCTTCTTGGACATCCGCATCGCCCGGCCGTGGTCCTTGGTCCAGACCGAGGAGGCGAGCGCGTACTCGACCCCGTTGGCCCACGACACGGCCTGCTCCTCGTCCGTGAAGGACTGGACGGTGATGACCGGCCCGAAGACCTCCTTCTGGATGATCTCGTCGTCCTGCTTCAGCCCGGACACGACGGTCGGCGCGTAGAAGTACCCCTTCTCACCGACCTGGTGACCGCCGGCCTCGACCTTGGCGTGCGCGGGCAGCCGCTCGATGAACCCGGAGACCTGCTTGAGCTGGTTGGGGTTGTTGAGCGGGCCGTACAGCACGTCCTCGTCGTCCGGCTGTCCGGTCTTGGTGTCGGCGGCGGCCTTCGCCAGCGCCGCGACGAACTCGTCGTGGATCGAAGACTGCACCAGCACCCGCGTGGCCGCCGTACAGTCCTGCCCGGCGTTGAAGAAGCCCGCCACCGAGATGTCCTCGACGGCCTTCGGGATGTCGGTGTCCTCGAACACGACGACCGGGGCCTTGCCGCCCAGCTCCAGGTGCACCCGCTTCAGGTCCTTGGACGCGGCCTCGGCGACCGACATACCGGCCCGCACCGACCCCGTGATGGACGCCATCGCCGGCGTCGGGTGCTCGACCATCAGGCGCCCGGTGTCCCGGTCACCGGTGATGACGTTGAAGACGCCCTTCGGCAGGATCGACCCGATGATCTCCGCGATCAGCACGGTCGACGCGGGCGTCGTGTCCGACGGCTTCAGCACCACGGTGTTGCCCGCCGCGATCGCCGGCGCGAACTTCCACACGGCCATCATCATCGGGTAGTTCCACGGCGCGACCTGTGCGCAGACCCCTACCGGCTCGCGCCGCACGATGGAGGTCAGGCCCTCCATGTACTCACCGGCCGACCGCCCCTCCAGCATCCGCGCCGCGCCGGCGAAGAAGCGGATCTGGTCGATCATGGGCGGGATCTCCTCGTCCCGCGTCAGACCGATCGGCTTGCCGGTGTTCTCCACCTCGGCCGCGATGAGCTCCTCCGCCCGCTCCTCGAACGCGTCCGCGATCTTCAGGAGGGCCTTCTGCCGCTCGGCGGGGGTCTTGTCGCGCCAGACCGGGAAGGCCGCGGCGGCGGCCGCCATCGCCGCGTCCACGTCCGCCTGCCCGGACAGCGGCGCGGTCGCGTACGCCTCACCGGTCGCGGGGTTGACGACCTCGGTGGTGCGCCCGTCGGCGGCGTCCCGGAACTCACCGTTGATGTAGTTGCGCAGACGACGCAGCTCGGTGCTCACTGCCGGCCTCCTGGAGGGGTTGGAACTGTCCACTGACTGAGACATCCACCCTAATCGCCAGGCCCGCGTTTTCAACACCCCCGATCCCGCCAAGGCTGCGAAATCCGCAGGTCTCCGTCACGTAAACAACGAATTTCATCGCCTCGACCTTGCGGAAGTGACGAGACCTCGTGCACAGTGACGTCGTGGCCAGTCGAAGCGCAGACCCCAAGGACTCCCGCGAGTCCAGGAGCGAGTCCAGGAACGGCGCCGGCCCGAACCTGGACGCCGTCTCCCTCGCCATCATCGAGCAGCTCCAGGAGGACGGCCGCCGTCCGTACGCCGCGATCGGCAAGGCCGTCGGCCTGTCCGAGGCGGCCGTGCGCCAGCGCGTCCAGAAGCTGCTCGACCAGGGCGTGATGCAGATCGTCGCCGTCACGGACCCGCTCACCGTGGGCTTCCTGCGTCAGGCGATGGTCGGCATTCATGTCGAGGGCGACGTGGAGTCCGTGGCCGACGCGCTGACCGGCATGTCCGAATGCGAGTACGTGGTGATGACCGCCGGCTCCTTCGACCTGATCGTGGAGATCGTCTGCGAGGACGACGACCACCTCCTGGAGGTCATCAACCGCCGCATCCGGGCCATCCCCGGAGTGCGCTCCACCGAGAGCTTCGTCTATCTGAAGCTCAAGAAGCAGACCTACATGTGGGGAACCCGATAACCGTGAGGACCCGATAACCGTGAGCTCCAAGGACCTCAGCCGCACCGCGTACGACCACCTGTGGATGCACTTCACCCGCATGTCCTCGTACGAGAACTCCCCGGTCCCGACCATCGTCCGGGGCGAGGGCACCTACATCTACGACGACAAGGGCAAGCGCTACCTCGACGGTCTCGCGGGCCTGTTCGTGGTCCAGGCCGGTCACGGCCGCACGGAACTCGCCGAGGCCGCCTTCAAGCAGGCGCAGGACCTGGCGTTCTTCCCGGTGTGGTCCTACGCCCACCCGAAGGCCGTCGAGCTCGCGGAGCGCCTCGCGCAGCACGCGCCCGGCGACCTGAACAAGGTCTTCTTCACCACCGGCGGCGGCGAGGCGGTCGAGACCGCCTGGAAGCTCGCCAAGCAGTACTTCAAGCTCACCGGCAAGCCCACCAAGTACAAGGTCATCTCGCGTGCGGTCGCCTACCACGGCACCCCGCAGGGCGCCCTGTCGATCACCGGTCTGCCGGCGCTGAAGGCCCCCTTCGAGCCGCTGGTACCGGGCGCCCACAAGGTCCCGAACACCAACATCTACCGCGCCCCGCTCTTCGGCGACGACCCCGAGGCCTTCGGGCGCTGGGCCGCCGACCAGATCGAGCAGCAGATCCTCTTCGAGGGCCCGGACACGGTCGCCGCGGTCTTCCTGGAGCCCGTGCAGAACGCGGGCGGCTGCTTCCCGCCCCCGCCGGGCTACTTCCAGCGCGTCCGCGAGATCTGCGACCAGTACGACGTACTCCTCGTCTCCGACGAGGTCATCTGCGCCTTCGGCCGCCTCGGCACCATGTTCGCCTGCGACAAGTTCGACTACGTCCCGGACATGATCACCTGCGCCAAGGGCATGACCTCGGGCTACTCCCCGATCGGCGCCTGCGTCATCTCCGACCGCCTGGCCGAGCCGTTCTACAAGGAGGACAACGTCTTCCTGCACGGCTACACCTTCGGCGGCCACCCGGTCTCCGCCGCCGTCGGCCTCGCCAACCTCGACCTGTTCGAGCGCGAGAACCTCAACCAGCACGTCCTCGACAACGAGAGCGCCTTCCGCTCGACCCTGGAGAAGCTCCACGACCTGCCGATCGTCGGCGACGTCCGCGGCAACGGCTTCTTCTACGGCATCGAACTGGTCAAGGACAAGGCGACCAAGGAGTCCTTCAACGACGAGGAGACCGAGCGCGTCCTGTACGGCTTCCTCTCCAAGGCCCTCTACGACAACGGCCTGTACTGCCGTGCCGACGACCGCGGCGACCCGGTCGTCCAGCTCGCCCCGCCGCTGATCTCCGACCAGGGGACCTTCGACGAGATCGAGCAGATCCTGCGCGCGACCCTCACCGAGGCCTGGACGAAGCTCTAGCCCCGGCGATCCAGCGGCCCCTACGGCCCGGCGTGCACCCGTCCGAGTGACAGGCGTGCACCCCGGGCCGTGTGCTGTACGGCGTCCCGCCCCCGCCTCCTTAGCGTGCCTGGTAACCGATCGGCCCTGCTTTCGTTCCCCCGCTCGGGGGATTGCAAGGCACAACGGACCAGAACGAGGTGTACGCCCATGGAGGCCCCGCCGGACAACGATGTGCTCTGGGCACGCTCCCTGCACTTCACCCACCGCGACGGCTCGCTCGCACTGCAGGGTGTCTCCCTCGGCGTGCGCGAGGGAGAGATCCTCGCCGTGAGCGGCCCACGCGGCAGCGGCAAGACCGCGCTGCTCAGTTGTCTGGCGGGACTCACCCCGGTCCAGCGCGGCGAGGTCTGGTTCAACAGCGTGCCCGTGCACACGATGGGACCGATGACCCGCGAGCGCCTGCGCCGCGACCGCTTCGGCTGGATCGACCCGGCCCCCGCGCTCGTCCCGGAGCTCAACGCCTGGGAGAACGTCGCCCTTCCGCTCATGCTGCGCGGCACCGGCCGCAGGCGCGCCAGGACGGCCGCCCTGGAGTGGCTGGAGCGCCTCGACATCGGCGACCGGACCCACAGCCGCCCGCACGAGCTGACCCAGTCCGAACGCCAGCGCGTCTGCATCGCCCGCGCCCTGGCCCCGGCCCCGTCCGTCCTGTTCGCGGACGAACCGACGGCTCCCCTGTACCGGGCGGACCGCGCGCATGTGCTGCGGACACTCACGACGGCCGCCCGCTCCCACGGCATCACCGTGGTCCTGGCGACGCACGACACTCACACCGCAGCCCTGGCGGACCGCACGGTCACCCTCCTGGACGGACGCCGGGTGAACACCGTGCACCTGCCCCCGATGGCCGACTCGGAAGGCCGTACCGCGTGCTCGCTCTCCGTCTGATGCGGGGCGCCCGTCCCGCCGTACAGCTGCGCCGCCTCCTGGTGGCGCTCGCCTCGGCGGGCACGGGCTTCCTCCTCCTGTGCGCCCTCGGCCACGCGATCAGTCACCCCGAGGACCCGTCCGGCGCCGTGCTGCGGCTGGCCTGGTGTCTGACGCCCCTGGCGGCGACGGTCCACTTCGCCCTGGCGGTCGCCCGCACCGACCCGGGCACCCGCCCCCGCCCCGGCCTCGCGGCCATCGGCCTGGGCCCGGCCCGCCTGATGGCCGTGTCGGCCACGACAACGGCCCTGTCCTGCACCCTCGGCTCCCTGCTGGCCCTGCTCGTCTTCCTCCACCTCCGGGGCGACCTGACGGGCATGCCCTTCGACGGAGCGGCGGCGGACTTCCTGGCGGCGGACGCCCCGCTCCCGTTGCCGGCCGCCCTGACCCTGCTGGGCCTGGTCCCGGCGATCGCGTCGGCCACGGTGGGATGCGCCCTGCGGCCACGGGACGACAGGCCGGCAGCGGCGAAGAGGGCGGCGCGGTCGTACGGCCGTTTCGGCGCGTACGGCAGGACGGCGGCCCGGGAGACCTTCGGCTCGTACGGCCGTTTCAGGGCTCACCGGTCCGCGGGCGGTCCTGCCGCCGGCACCGCACGTGAGCACACCCCGCAGGCGCGGGCCGGAGAGGGCACCCCGACAGCGCCCCCCGCCGAGGTCACACACACCGAGGACGGGGGCCGAGAAGCCCTGCCGACCCCCCGAGAAGCCCCCAAAGGCCTCCCCTGGGGCGTCGCCGTGCTCGCCGCGGGCCTGGCGGTGGAGGCCTACGCCAACCGGCAAGGGACCGCCCCCGCCGCACCGCTCCCCGGCGGCCTGGCAGGCACCCCCTCCGTCCTGATCGGCTGGCTCCTCACCGCCGTGGGCCTGGCAGTCGCCGGCCCCGGCCTCACCCACCTCTGCGGCCGCCTCCTCCAGTCCGGCCACCCCGGCGCCCTGCGCCTCCTCGCCGGGAGGGTCCTCATGTCGGAGGCCGCCCGCATCGGCCGCCCGCTGGGCATCGTGTGCGCGGTGACGTCCGGCATCTACGCCATGGCCACCCTGTACGACCCGACAGGCCCCGAAGTGGGCCCCCTGACCACCCTCGGCCTGCTCCTGGTGGCGAGCTGCACGATCGCGACGCTCCTCACCGCCGCCGTGGAGGCCAAGCACGCGAGGTCGGACACCACAGCCGCGTTGCTCCGCCTGGGCGCCCCCGCGACCATGCTCCGCAGCGCGGCGGCCCTGCGCGCCGGCGCCCTGCTGGCCCTCTTCGGCCCACTCACCCTGGTCGTGGCCGAGCTGGCGGCCCTCCCCCTGACCTCCTGAGCCCGTCCGAGAAACCCGTACGGAAAACCCGTACGAAAAAAATCACGGCCGCCCGATGAGTTCCGCCGCACCCACCCGTCTACCCACCGAACAGCACGCACCCGATGGGAGAGACTCCGATGACCTCGCCGACCTACCAGCAGATGATCTTCGTGAACCTGGCCGTGAACGACCTCGACGCCTCGAAGAAGTTCTTCACCGAGCTCGGCTACTCGATCAACCCGCAGTTCAGCGACGACAACGCGGCGTCCGTCGTGATCAGCGACACCATCGTCGCGATGCTGCTGACGAAGCCGTTCTACTCGACCTTCACCAAGAAGGAGATCGCGGACGCGACGACGACCAGCGAGGTCCTGATCGCGCTGAGCGCGGAGAGCCGCGCGAAGGTCGACGAGCTGGTCGACAAGGCGATCGCGGTGGGCGGCACCCCGTCCGGCGAGACCCAGGACCACGGTTTCATGTACGGCCGCTCCTTCGACGACCTCGACGGCCACACCTGGGAGGTCATCTGGATGGACCCGGCGGCGATCCAGGGCTGACCCACGGGCCGCAACCGGCGTGCGAGCATGGGCGGGTGCAGACGAGCCCCGCCCATGCGGCACACCACGACGACCGTGAGATCGAGACGCTTGAGGAGTTCGACGCGGTCGTACCGGCCCGCGGCACCCTCGCCGGTTTCCGGGTCCAGGCCGTCGATCTGACGGACCGGACAAGGGAGTTGCTGGCCACCGACACCGCGGGCGCCGTCTTCCTCGGCTGCCCGATGCGGGAGAACGCCGCGGAGAAGATCCGCGCGGACGGCGCCCTGGTCTTCCCGCCCGTCCCGAACCTGCCCTTCGACCCGTACCGCGGACTGCTCTACTCCCCGGACGAGTTGTTCGACGGGCTGGAGAAGGGATACGAGCAGACCCCCGACGCGCTCGCCTACGCCTGGTTCCAGCGCACCAAGGCCGACGGCGACATATACGCGTCGATGCTGCGCTCCGTCCACGACGACGCCGTCTCCGACGCCCTCGACGAACTCCTGCGCGGCACCAGGGTCGTGGGGGTCATGGGCGGCCACGCGATGGCCCGCGGCACACGCGAGTACGCCGGCGCCGCGCGCCTCGGCCGTGAACTGGCCCGCGCCGGGCTCACCGTGGCCACCGGTGGCGGCCCGGGCGCGATGGAGGCGGCCAACCTCGGCGCCTACGCGGCCCCCTTCGAGGACGCCATGCTCGACGAGGCGTGCGAACTCCTCGCCGGTGCTCCCTCGTTCACGCCCTCGATCACCGACTGGGCGCGCGCCGCCTTCGAGGTCCGCACCCGCTGGCCCCGGGGCGGTCCTTCCGTCGGCATCCCGACCTGGTTCTACGGGCACGAGCCGCCGAACGCCTTCGCCTCGCACATCGCCAAGTACTTCGCCAACGCCACCCGCGAGGACGGCCTGCTCGCCCGCTGCACCGCGGGGGTGGTCTTCCTGCCGGGCGCCGCCGGCACCGTGCAGGAGATCTTCGACAACGCGACGCCCAACTACTACGAGTCGCGCGGCGAACCCACGCCGATGGTGCTCGTGAACCGCGTCCACTGGACGGAGAAGCTGCCCACCTGGCCGCTGCTCCAGGCCCTCGCGCGCGAGCGGTCAATGGAGGCCCGAATCGCCCTTGTTGACCGGATCGAGGACGCCGGAGAGGCGCTGAAACGTCTCACACCTTAATAAGCAGGCAAAGTCAACACTTGTAGGGTGCCTGCACGTTGACACTTCTTATGCTGCGCTTATAGACCTGTGAGACTCCTGGGGACGGTGATGTCACATCACCATCCCCTCAGCCCCCCGCATTTGAGCATCCTGTGAAGGACGAACGTGGCATTTACGCCCATATCCCGCCGCACCGCCCGCGTCTCGCGCTTCCTCGGCGTCGCCGCCGCATCGACCGCGATCGTGCTCGGTGCCTCCGGCAACGCGCTTGCCTGCAACATCAATGAGTTCTCCGCCGAAGCCAAGTGCGACGGCACCAAGGGCGTCATCACCGTCACCGACGTGGACAAGACCGGCGTCGAGGCGACGGTCTCCGTGTACCTGCAGAGCAACGGCGCCGACGCGAAGAAGGTCGGCGAGCAGACGGTGAAGGGCTCGAAGAAGGGCACCACCATCACCTTCGAGGAGGACTGGGCGCCCAACGCGGTGTACCGGGTCCACGTCGAGGCCCTGCCCTACATCAAGGGCGCGGACATCACGCCGAACCTGACCACCCCGGCGACCGCCTGCAAGACCGAGGACACGCCGACCCCGACGCCCACGCCCACGCCCACCCCGTCGGACTCCGCCGGCACTCCGGCCGAGGAGTCCCCGACCCCGACCCCGTCGGCCTCGGAGGGCACCACCGCTCCGGCCACCGTCGAGAGCAACGCCCCGTCGCCCGCGGCCGGCGACTCCAACCTCGCCGAGACCGGTGCGAACTCCAACACCGGCCTGATCGCCGGGATCGCGATCGCCCTGGTCGCCATCGGCGGCGGCGCCGTGTTCTTCGGCCTGCGCCGTCGCGGGGCCAGCACCCGCTGACGACAGTCGTGCGTGGCCCGTCCCGGGTTCGGGGCGGGCCACACCCATGTCATCCGAAGGTCGCCCGCTGCAGCCAGAACTCCAGCAGCTCCCGCTCCCCCAGGACCTCCAACTCCGGGCTGTCCAGGGGCAGTCGGCGGTAGAAGGCGAGCATGACGGCGGTCAGCGGGCCGCGCAGGGCGACGGTCGCCTTCTCGTGCCCGCGCCGCCAGGCGATGACGTCGTCGGTGAGCTCGATCATCCACTCCCACCCTTCGGATGTTCCGTCGGTGGCATGCAGATGGATACTGCGCCCGGAGCCGCGCAGTTCCCTCGACTCGTCGTCCGGCATGGTCCGCTGTGCGAACTCCACGATCTGCAACCACTCGTCGATCGCGTCGGCGGCGATCTCCGGGGCCACCTCGTACGGCTGTCCGGCGGCGAGCGTGGCGTCGGCACGGTGGACCGTGAGTTCGTGTGCCATCCTGCGGGCCCAGAAGCCCGAGGTGGGGATCCCGGCCCAGGACCAGACCTTGGCATCCGGCCCGGCCTCCCGAAGCGTGGCGACGAGCATCTTCCCCGTCTCCGCGAGCCAGGCGTCCAGCGCCCCGGCGTCCTCGGGCCCCTCCCCCAACGGCACCTGGTCCTCAGGCACTTCCTGCTGGGCCCGGGTCCGCACCATCAGCTCCACCCAGCGCAGGGCGCCCCCGGTGTGCCGCACCAGTTGCTCCAGCGACCACTCCGGGCAGGTCGGCACCGTCACGGACAGGTCGGCCCCGGACGTCAGTACGTCCCTCAACAGGCCCACTTGGTGAGCGATCTCGTCGCAGTACCGGTCATGTGCGAGCAGGGTCATGCCCCGCACCCTATGTCCGCCCGGTCAGTCCAGCACGACGATTTCGGCCGGGTCGAACTCCACCCCGACCGTGTCCCCGACCTCCGGCGCCGCACGGAGAGCGCACGCGGCCTCCAACTGCGGCCCGTCACCCTCCCGAGGATGCAGATGTACGGCCACATGGGTGCCCTTGAAGGTCCGCGCGGTCACCGTGCAGCTCAGGCCCTCGTCGGCCGCCTTCAGCCGCACTCCCGCCGGCCGCACCAGCACGTTCCTGACCCCCTGGGCAGCTCCCGAGGGCACCGGAACCTTTCCCCACACCGTGTCCGCGACCTCACCCGCCACCGTGCCCTCGACGACGTTCTCGAAGCCGAGGAAGCGGGCCACGAACTCGTCCGCCGGCCGCTGCCACACCTCGAGAGGCGTACCCGACTGGGCGATCCGCCCGTCCCGCATCACCACGACCCGGTCGGCCAACGCGAAGGCCTCGCCCTGGTCGTGGGTGACCGCGAGCACCGTGGTGCCCAACCGTCCGAACAGCTCCCGCAGTTCGACGACCAGCCGCTCCCGCAGCGAGCGGTCCAGCTGTCCGAGCGGCTCGTCCAGCATCAGCAGCCGGGGCCGGGGCGCGAGCGCGCGGGCCAGCGCGACCCGCTGCTGCTCACCGCCGGAGAGCGCGCCGACAGCCCGACGGGCGGCACCCGGAAGCCCGACGAGGTCGAGCAACTCCCGTACCCGCTCATCCTGTTGTGCCCGCGCGGCCCCGTGCATCCGCAGCCCGAAGGCCACATTGGCGCCCACGTCCCGCTGCGGGAAGAGCTGGTGGTCCTGGAACATCAGCCCGACGCCGCGCTTGTGCGCGGCCACCCCGCCCTGGTCACGCCCGTCGAGCAGGACCCGTCCCCCGTCGAGCGGTTGAAGGCCGGCCACCACCCGCAGCAGCGTCGACTTGCCGCTGCCGCTGGGGCCGAGCACACACACGATCTCGTGCTCGGCGACATCGAGACCGACCCCGTCGAGGACGGCCCGCCCGCCGAACCGAACCGTCGCGTCCTCAAGGCTCAGCAGCATCAGAACTCCCCGGTCCGGTCGGTCCGCAGCCGTTCGAGCACCAGCAGCGCCACCGCGCACACCACCATCAGGATCGTCGAAAGGGCCATCGCCTGGCCGTAGTTGAGATCACCGGCCCGTCCGAGCAGCCGTGCCACGGCGACCGGCAGCGTCGGGTTGTCGGGCCGTGCGATGAACACCGTCGCCCCGAACTCGCCCAGCGACACGGCGAAGGCGAAGCCCGCCGCGATCAGCAACGCCCGCCGCACCATGGGCAGATCGACCTCCCGCCACACCCGCCACGGCGAGGCCCCGAGCACGGCCGCGGCCTCCCGCAACCGGTGGTCCACGGCCCGCAGCACCGGCAGCATGGTCCGCACGACGAAGGGCACCCCGACCAGCGCCTGCGCGAGCGGCACCAGGATCCAGGACTGCCTGAGGTCCAGCGGCGGCTCGTCGAGCGAGATCAGGAACCCGAAGCCGACGGTCACCGCGGACACCCCGAGCGGCAGCATCAGCAGCGCGTCGAAGCCCCGCACGAACCGGCCCGCGTCCCGCCGTGTCAGCGCGGCCGCCGCGAGGCCCCCGATCACCACCGCGATGGCGGTGGCGGCGAGGGCGTACTCCAGGGAGTTCCCGACCGCCTCGATCGGCGCGACGAGGAAGACCCCGCCGTCGCTGTGGGTCAGCGCCCGGTAGTAGCCGAAGTCGGGAGCGTCGAGGGACCGCTGCACCAGCACCGCGAGCGGCAGCACCAGGAGGACGGCGACACTGCCCACGACCCCGGCCAGCAGCCCCCACTCTCCCGCCCCTCGGGGCCGCCGGGCGGTGAGGGACTCGTCCACGAGCCGTAGCGCGGTCTCCCGGCGCCGTACGGTCCACGCGTGCAGGGCGAGAACAGCGCCCACCGCGACGAACTGGATCAGCGTCAGCACAGCGGCCGTGGACAGGTCGAAGATCTCGGAGGTCTGCCGGTAGATCTCCACCTCGAGGGTCGAGAAGGTCGGCCCCCCGAGGATCTGCACCACGCCGAAGGAGGTGAAGGTGAAGAGGAACACCATGAGAGCGGCGGCGGCCACGGCGGGCCCGAGCGCGGGGAGCGTGACCGTCCGCCAGGCCCTGAGCCGGGACGCGCCCAGCATCCGCGCGGCCTCCTCCTGACGCGGATCCAGCTGGGCCCACAGTCCGCCGACGGTCCGGACGACGACCGCGTAGTTGAAGAAGACGTGCGCGAGCAGGATCGCCCACACCGTGGTGTCCAGCCGTACGCCCCACAAGTCGTCCAGCAGCCCGCCACGCCCCACCAGCGCCAGAAAGGCCGTACCGACGACGACGGTCGGCAGCACGAAGGGGACGGTGACCACGGCCCGCAGGATCTGCTTGCCGGGGAAGTCGAAGCGCGCGAAGACATACGCGCCGGGGAGCGCGACCAGGAGCGTGAGCGCGGTGGAGGCGAGCGCCTGCCAGGTGGTGAACCACAGGACGTGCCGGATGTCCGGTTGGGTGAGGGCGTCGGTGATCCGGCCGAACTGCCAGGTCCCGTCGGTCTCGAGGCCGCGCGCGACGATCGCGGCGACGGGATAGGCGAAGAAGACGGCGAAGAACGCGACGGGCACGGTCATCAGCCCGAGCCGTGCCGCCGCGTTCGTGACGCCCTTGCGGGGCCTTACTTCAGTACGAGCGAGGTCCATGACTTGACCCAGTCGTCCCTGTTGTCGGCGATCTTCGCCGGGTCCATGGTCTCGGGATCCTTGGCCTGCGGACCGTACTCGGTGAACTCGTCCGGCACCTGGGCGCCGTCGATGACCGGATAGACGAACATGTTGAGCGGCATGTCCTGCTGGAACTCCTTGGTGAGCAGGAAGTCCAGGAACGCCTTGCCGCCCTTGGCGTTCGCGGCGTTGCTCAGCAGTCCGGCGTACTCGATCTGCCGGAAGCAGGTGCCCTGCGCGACGCCGGTGGGGGCGGTCTTCGGCTTCGGGTCGGCGTAGATCACCTCGGCGGGCGGCGAGGAGGCGTACGACACGACGAGCGGCCGGTCGGCCTTCGCCTTCTTGCCCCCGGCGGAACCGGAGAACTCCTCGTTGTAGGCCTGCTCCCAGCCGTCGACGACCTTGACACCGTTGGCCTTGAGCTTCTTCCAGTAGCCCTCCCACCCGTCGTCGCCGTACTTCGCGGCGCTCCCGAGGAGGAAGCCGAGCCCCGGCGAGGAGGTGGAGGCGTTCTCGGTGACGAGGAGGTTCTTGTAGGCGGGCTTGATCAGATCGTCGTACGACGACGGCGGCTGGAGCTTGTGCGCGGTGAAGTAGGCCTTGTCGTAGTTGACGCAGATGTCGCCGGTGTCGATGGGCGTGACCTTGTCCCCGTCGACCCGGTACCCGGCCTTGATCCGGTCGGCGCCCTTGGCCTCGTACGACTGGAAGAGCCCGTTGTCGAGCGCGCGGGAGAGCAGGGTGTTGTCGACGCCGAAGAAGACGTCGCCCTGCGGGTTGTCCTTGGTGAGGATGGCCTTGTTGACGGCCTGCCCGGCGTCGCCGTCCTCCAGGACCTTGACCTGGTAGCCGGACTTCTTCTCGAAGTCGGCGAGGACGCTCTTGGAGACGGCCCACGAGTCGTGGCTGACGAGGGTGACGTTCTTGGAGCCGGAGCTCTCGGAGTCGTCGGACGACGAGCCGCACGCGGACAGCGTGACCAGGCCGAGGCCGACGACGGCAGCACAGAACTTCTTGTTGTTCACGGTGATGACCGAACTTCCTACCCAGAATGACCTGGGCGAGGTTCAGAGGGTCTGCGGCCCGATTGCCGCACTCTCAGCGCTGTGGCGCTCCCCTGTCGGATATGAAGATGTACGTACGTCCGTCAGACTACCGTTCGGTGGCCGCGAGCTGACCACAGGCCCCGTCGATCTCCTGTCCACGGGTGTCCCGGACCGTCACCGGCACACCATGGGCGGCGATGGCCTCGACGAACGCCTTCTCGTCCTCGGGCCGGGAGGCGGTCCACTTGGACCCGGGCGTCGGGTTCAGCGGGATCAGGTTGACATGCACCGGCTTGCCCTTGAGCAGGCGGCCGAGCCGGTCACCGCGCCAGGCCTGGTCGTTGATGTCGCGGATCAGCGCGTACTCGATGGAGAGGCGCCGCCCCGACTTCTCGACGTACTCGAACCCGGCGTCGAGCACCTCGCGCACCTTCCACCGCGTGTTCACGGGGACGAGGGTGTCGCGCAGCTCGTCGTCGGGGGCGTGCAGGGAGATCGCGAGCCGGCACTTGAAGCCTTCGTCGGCGAACCGGTGAATGGCGGGCACGAGCCCCACGGTCGACACCGTGATGCCGCGCTGGGAGAGACCGAGCCCGTCGGGCGCGGGATCGGTGAGCGCGCGAATGGAGCCGACGACCCGCTTGTAGTTGGCGAGCGGCTCGCCCATCCCCATGAAGACGATGTTGGAGAGCCGCGCGGGCCCGCCCGGCACCTCTCCGTCCCGGAGCGCCCGCATCCCGTCCACGATCTGGTGCACGATCTCGGCGGTGGACAGATTGCGGTCCAGTCCCGCCTGCCCGGTGGCGCAGAAGGGGCAGTTCATGCCACAACCCGCCTGCGAGCTGATGCACATGGTCACCCTGTCCGGATACCGCATCAGCACCGACTCCACGAGCGTCCCGTCGAACAGCCGCCACAACGTCTTGCGCGTGGTCCCCTGGTCGGTCGACAGATGCCGTACGACGGTCATGAGCTCGGGAAGCAGCGCCTCCTGGAGCTTGCCGCGCGCGCCGGCCGGGATGTCGGTCCACTCCGCCGGGTCGTGCGCGTACCGCGCGAAGTAGTGCTGCGAGAGCTGCTTGGCGCGAAACGGCTTCTCCCCGATCCCCGCCACGACCTCCTTGCGCTCGGCGGGCGTGAGATCGGCAAGGTGCCGCGGCGGCTTCTTGGCTCCGCGGGGGGCGACGAAAGTGAGTTCTCCGGGTGCAGGCATAACTGTTCCAGTGTCGCAGATCATTCAGCGGCCGCGTCCAGAAGATCCACACGCCGAAGGCCGGGAGAACCTGACGACGCGGCCCCCGCCCTGAACAGGACGGGGGCCGGGAAAGCCGTACACGCGAAGCAGGTCAGCCGGAGCCCACGAACAGCACCAGCAGCAGCCACACCACCGGAGCCGTCGGCAGGAGGGAGTCCAGGCGGTCCATGATGCCGCCGTGGCCCGGCAGGAGGGAGCCCATGTCCTTGATGCCGAGGTCCCGCTTGATCATCGACTCGCCGAGGTCACCCAGCGTCGCGCTGGCCGCGACCGCGAGGCCCAGGAGCAGGCCCTGCCACCAGGTGCCGTCGTCGATCAGGAACTGCATGCACAGCGCGCCCGCCACCATCGCGAACAGCACCGCCCCGGCCAGGCCCTCGCGGGTCTTGCCGGGGCTGATGCGCGGCGCGAGCTTGTGGGTGCCGAAGCGCCAGCCGACGGCGTACGCCCCGGTGTCGCTGACGACGGTCAGGAGCAGAAACATCAGGACCCGGGCCGCCCCGTCCTCCGCCGTCAGCATCATCGCGACGAACGTGGCCAGGAACGGGACGTAGAACGCCGCGAAGACGCCCGCCGTGACGTCCTTGAGGTAGCCCTCCGGCGGTTCCGTCATCCGCCAGACGAGGACGGCGAGTGCCGTGAGGGCCATGGCGACCCAGGCCCCCTCGGCGCCCCTGACGTACCCCGCGACGACCATCGCGGCCCCGCCGAGCGCCAGCGGCACGAGCGGCGCCTTGATGCCCTTGCGCTCCTGAAGCCTGCTGGTCAGCTCCCACAGACCCACGACGACGGCGACCGCTATCACGCCGACGAAGGCGGCCTTGACGAAGAACAGCGACGCGATGATCACCGCACCGAGTCCGACCCCGACCCCTATGGCGGCACCCAGATCCCGCCCCGCGCTCTTCTTCTGCGGCGCGGGCGCCGGCTGCGAGGAGTCGGGCATGGGCTCCGGATTCTGCTTCTGCGGCGCCGCCGCGTAGGGCTGCGCCGACGTGGTCTCGTCGCGGAACGCCTCGTCCCGGAACTGGTCGTCCCGGAACAAGGGACCGCTCAGCCGAGCGGTCCCCCGGTCGTCATCCTGGTCGCCGCCGTACCGAGGTTCAGCGGGTCCGTCGGGCACGATGGGCATGGGCCGAGTGTGCTGCGCGTCATGCGCATCGTACGCGGGACCCGCCGGGTCAGCCCCCTGAGCAGGCCCCTGGTCGGACGGCCCCCAGTACCCGGCGTGGGGCGGCGTCGCCCAGGAAGAGTCGTTCATCAGACCTCGAGAAGCTCTGCTTCCTTGTGCTTGAGGAGCTCGTCCACCTGGGCGACGTACTTGTGCGTCGCGTCGTCGAGCTCCTTCTCCGCACGGCGGCCCTCGTCCTCGCCGACCTCGCCGTCCTTGACGAGCTTGTCGATCGCGTCCTTGGCCTTGCGGCGGACCGAGCGGATGGACACGCGCGAGTCCTCGGCCTTGGCCTTGGCGACCTTGATGTAGTCGCGGCGGCGCTCCTCGGTGAGCTCGGGGAACACCACCCGGATGATGTTGCCGTCGTTGCTCGGGTTGACGCCCAGGTCGGAGTCGCGGATCGCCTGTTCGATGTTGCGCAGGGCGGTCTTGTCGAACGGGGTCACCACGGCCATGCGCGGCTCCGGCACGGAGAACGAAGCCAGCTGGTTGATCGGCGTCGGCGCGCCGTAGTAGTCGGCCACGATCTTGTTGAACATCGCCGGGTGCGCACGCCCGGTGCGGATCGCGGCGAAGTCCTCCTTGGCGACCACGACGGCCTTCTCCATCTTCTCCTCGGCCTCGAGGAGGGTCTCTTCGATCACCACTTGCTCCTGCGTGTCTTGAGTAGGCCCGGCTGCTGTTCCATATGCGTGGGGGCGGCGGCCGGCTGCGTCGCGTCTTCTTCCTGCACGGTTCCCGACCGGCAGGACATTGTCCATCCCCCGGTCAGGGACCGGGTGTATCCCGGGTCAGTCCCGGCTGTCCTGGTCACCCACAAGCGTGCCGATCTTCTCACCCTTGACGGCGCGCGCGATATTGCCCTCCGCCAGGAGCTCGAACACCAGGATCGGAAGCTTGTTGTCGCGGCACAGTGTGACGGCGGTGGCGTCGGCGACCTTCAGGTCACGGGTGATGACCTCGCCGTATCCAAGGGCGTCGAACTTGACCGCGTCGGGGTTGGTCTTCGGGTCGGAGTCGTAGACCCCGTCCACGCCGTTCTTGCCCATGAGCAGCGCCTCGGCGTCGATCTCCAGGGCGCGCTGCGCGGCGGTGGTGTCGGTGGAGAAGTACGGCATGCCCATACCGGCGCCGAAGATGACCACGCGGCCCTTCTCCAGGTGGCGCACGGCACGCAGCGGGATGTACGGCTCGGCGACCTGCCCCATGGTGATGGCGGTCTGCACCCGGGACTGGATGCCCTCCTTCTCCAGGAAGTCCTGGAGGGCGAGGCAGTTCATCACGGTGCCGAGCATGCCCATGTAGTCCGAGCGGGCGCGGTCCATGCCACGCTGCTGGAGTTCGGCACCGCGGAAGAAGTTGCCGCCACCGATGACGACGGCGATCTCGGCACCGTCCCGGACGACGGCGGCGATCTCACGAGCGATCTTGTGCACCACGTCGGGGTCCACACCCAGGCCCCCGCCACCGGCGAACGCCTCTCCGGACAGCTTCAGCAGAAACCGGCCGCGCACTTTGCCGTCGTCGCTCTTCTGGGCCTTGGTGGTCATGGGGATCCCGCCTCTTTCACCTGTTGCACATACGAAGAAGGCCATTGCCGGTGGGAACTGGTTCGCATCCCATGCGCGGCAATGGCCTCCTCGTCAGATCTGCTGTCGTCCGCCACGCGCGTGCGTGGCGGCGTACCGGACGACTGCTGACGACCCTATAGGGCCCGCGCGTCGCTCGCGGTACGGACTCAGATGCCGACCTTGATGCGCGTGAAGCGCTTCAGGGTGACACCGGCCTCGTCCAGAACCTTCTGGACCGACTTCTTGTTGTCGAGCGCGTACGGCTGACCGAGCAGCGTGGCGTCCTTGAAGAAGCCGTTCAGGCGACCCTCGACGATCTTGGCGATCGCGGCCTCGGGCTTGCCCTCGGCGCGGGTGGTCTCCTCGGCGATACGACGCTCGGACTCGACGACCTCGGCCGGCACGTCCTCCTTGGAGAGGTACTTCGGCGCGAAGGCGGCGATGTGCTGGGCGACACCGCGGGCGACCTCGGCGTTCGGCTTGTCCAGCTCGACGAGGACACCGATCTGCGGGGGCAGGTCGGGCATCGTGCGGTGCATGTACGCCGTCACGAAGCCGTCCGCGAACACCGCGAAGCGGTCCAGGACGATCTTCTCGCCCAGGTTGGCGTTGGCCTCGTCCACGAACGCCTGGACGGTCTTGCCGGCCTCGATCTCGGAGGCGAGCAGGGCCTCCAGGTCGGCCGGGGAGGTCTTGGCGACGTGCTCGGCGATCGTGTTGGCGACGGACTGGAACTTCTCGCCCTTGGCGACGAAGTCCGTCTCACACTTGAGCTCGACGAGGACGCCGGAGGAGTTGTCGTCGGCGATGATCGAGACCACGGCGCCGTTCTCGGCGGAGCGGCCCTCGCGCTTGGCGACGCCCTTCTGGCCCTTGATCCGGAGCGCCTCGACGGCCTTCTCGACGTCGCCCGCGGCCTCGTCCAGCGCCTTCTTGCAGTCCATCATGCCGGCGCCCGTGAGCTCACGGAGCTTCTTGACGTCGGCGGCGGTGTAGTTCGCCATGAGTCTGTGAATCTTTCTCGAAGTCTGGAAGATCGAAGATCTACGGGGTCTACGGCCCCTATGTAGCCGGGGCCGCCGACTCTCCGCTGACCTACGGGTGAACGGCGGGAGCGGAGTTCACCGCGCCGGAGGCGCTGATGAATGCAGTACCGCTCCCGCCGTCACCCCTGACGCTGACGGATCAGGCCTGCTCGGCGTCCGCGGCCGGAGCGGCCTCGGCGGCGGGAGCCTCGGCAGCGGGCGCCTCAGCCGGGGCCTCGGTCTCGGCGGCGGGGGCCTCGGCAGCAGGAGCCTCGGTGGCCTCCGCGGCCGGAGCGGCCTCGGAGGCGGGGGCCTCCTCGGCCTTCTTCTCGCCACCCTCGAGCAGGTCGCGCTCCCACTCGGCGAGCGGCTCGCCCGCGGCCTTCTCGCCCTTGTCACCGGTGGCGACGCGAGAGCGGGAGATGAGGCCCTCGGCGACCGCGTCCGCGATCACACGGGTGAGCAGGGTGACGGAGCGGATCGCGTCGTCGTTGCCCGGGATCTTGTAGTCGACCTCGTCGGGGTCGCAGTTGGTGTCGAGGATGGCGACGACCGGGATGTTGAGCTTCCGGGCCTCGCCGACCGCGATGTGCTCCTTCTTGGTGTCCACGATCCAGACGGCGCTGGGCACCTTCTGCATCTCGCGGATACCGCCGAGGGTCTTCTCCAGCTTGGCCTTCTCGCGCGAGAGCACGAGAAGCTCCTTCTTGGTCAGACCCGACGCGGCGACGTCCTCGAAGTCGATCTGCTCGAGCTCCTTGAGGCGCTGCAGACGCTTGTAGACGGTCGAGAAGTTGGTGAGCATGCCGCCCAGCCAGCGCTGGTTGACGTAGGGCATGCCGACGCGGGTGGCCTGCTCGGCGATGGCCTCCTGCGCCTGCTTCTTCGTGCCGACGAACATGACCGTGCCGCCGTGGGCGACGGTCTCCTTGACGAACTCGTAGGCGCGGTCGATGTACGACAGCGACTGGAGCAGGTCGATGATGTAGATGCCGTTGCGCTCCGTGAAGATGAACCGCTTCATCTTCGGGTTCCAACGACGGGTCTGGTGACCGAAGTGGACGCCGCTTTCCAGCAGCTCCCGCATCGTGACGACGGCCATGGCCGTTCTCCTTGGTGTTCTCGGTTGTGCCGCGCGCGCCGGATGGCACTCGCGCCTGACGCCCGCGATGCGCCTTGCCACTAGGGACCGAGAGGCGCTGACACCGGCTGTGTGAGGGCCTGATGTCGGGGCGTGCGAAGTCGACCCGGTGACCCGGATCGCCAGAAGAAGTGTACGGGACCCGCGAGGTACCGGGTGACGCCGCTGTCCACAACCCGGGAGTAGTCCACAGGTCCCGGCCATGACCGGGGCGGGTGCGGGACGGTTTCCGTATGCGAGCCAAGCGATACAGGCGATACCGGCGATACGGGCGATACTGGGGATACTGGGGATACGGACGATGCGGTACGTGGCTGGTGCTGGGGTTTCTCCTGCTATTGACGGCGCCGACACCCCCACCCCGGCCGCCCCTTCTCACCCCGACGGCCACGGACACCTCGGTCCCGGCGATCGGCCGCGCCTGGCCCGTGGGCGCCCGTCCGACGGTTCTGCGCGGCTGGGAGCCCCCGGCGACGGTGTACGGCCGCGGCCACCGGGGCGTGGACCTGGCGGCCCCTCCCGGAAGCCCGGTACGAGCGGTGGCGCCGGGCCGAGTGTCCTTCGCGGGGCGGGTGGCGGGGAAGGGTGTGGTCTCGGTGGAACTGACGGGAACAGACCTTCGAACGACCTACGAACCGGTGACGGCATCGGTGGAGAAGGGCACCGAGGTGGCGGCGGGCGAGGTGGTGGGCACGGTCGAACCGACGGGCTCCCACTGCACGACCGCATGCGTGCACTGGGGCTTACGGAGGGGCGAGTCCTACCTGGATCCGCTGTCCCTGCTCCCGCCCTGGCTGCTGCACAGGGGTCCTTCGAGACTGCTCCCGGTACTGGACGTCCCTCTGCCTTGATGACCACGGGCAGCGGCCGCCCGGGACGGCTCCCGACTACAGCGGGCGGCACTCCGCAAGCGCAGGCAAGCGCGGGCAACGCCCACCCGGCCTCAGCCCCGCACACCCCGCAGTGCCATGGAAACCGCGGCCTCGGTGATCACGGATGGCTCCTCGGCGGCCCCCAGCTCGATCCTCCGCACAGCCGCGTCCACAACCCCTTGCACCAACATCGCCGCCAGTCGAGGCTGTTCGTGCCCCATCTCGCCGAGCGCCTCGACGATCATGGCGACCAGCCCCCCGTGCGCCGCCCGGATCTTCTCCCGGGCCCCCGCGTCCAGCTCACTCGCTGAGATGGCCACGACAGCCCGGTGCCGCCGGTCCCCCACCAGTGCCAGCTGCTGCCGCACATACGCCTCGACCCTGGCCTCGGGGTCCTCCGCCGCGGCCATCGCCGCCGAGACCTCCGCGGCCCAGACGGGGAAGTCGACCGCGCACAGTTCCTCGACCACGGCGGCCCGCGACCGGAAGTACTCGTACACGGACGAGCGCGCGAGCCCCGTCCGCTCGGCGAGAGCCGGGAAGGTCAGCGCCTCCGTCCCGCCCTCGGACAACAGAGAGCGAGCCGCGTCCAGCAGGGCGGCTCGCTGCATCGACCGGTGCTCGGCCACGGAGGCCGCTCGAATCCTTGGCACGTCAACCACTGTACGGACGCACCACTGCGGACGGGAGTCACTCCACCCGACCAGCCGTGACCGAGAGACCGTCCGGCCAGGTCAGCGACCGAAACTCGCCAGCTTCGCCCGCAGCTGCAGCACGGACTTGGTGTGGATCTGACTGACCCGGCTCTCGGTCACTCCCAGCACGTTCCCGATCTCCGCGAGAGTGAGCCCCTCGTAGTAGTACAGGGTGACGACGGTCTTCTCGCGCTCGGGCAGCGTGTTGATGGCCCGCGCAAGGAACCGTCGGAGCTCCCGGTCCTCGGCGACCTCCACGGGGTTGTCCGCGGCGGTGTCCTCCAGGGTGTCCATGAGGCTGAGCCGGTCGCCGCCCTCGCCCCCGACGTGCAGCAGCTCCTCCAGCGCCACCACGTTGGCCAGCGACAACTGGCTGAAGACCGCGTGGAGATCGTCCACCCCGATCCCCAGCTCGCCGGCGACCTCCCCCTCCGTGGGCGTCCGCCTGAGCCGCGCCTCCAGCGTCGCGTACGCCCGCTCGACGTTGCGCGCCTTCTGCCGCACCGACCGCGGGATCCAGTCCAGCGCCCGCAGTTCGTCGATCATCGCGCCCCGGATCCGGGTGATCGCGTACGTCTCGAACTTGATCTCGCGGTCGATGTCGAACTTCTCGATCGCGTCGATGAGCCCGAATACCCCCGAGGACACGAAGTCCGCCTGCTCGACATTGGGCGGAAGCCCGACGCTCACCCGCCCGGCCACGTACTTCACGAGCGGCGAGTAGTGCAGGATCAGCTGCTCGCGCAGCCGCTCGTCTCCCGTCGCCTTGTACGACCGCCACAGCTCGTCGAGCGTCGAGGGAGCGGGCGGCCGCACGCTGCCACCGTCACGGGCGGCTGGGGGGATCGCCGCCCGGTCGGACCCGGAAGTGTGCTGGGGCATTCGTCGCCTTGTGCCGTTCTGCCGTGAAGTACGCGATGTACGTCAAGTGCGTCGGAAACCCCGTGAGCGTAGCGTGACTGAAGCGTCGCAGTGTGCAAACAACGTGGCCGAGCGCATGCGCAGATGCGTTCCGCTGACCGCTCCCCCGGGGCACACCTATCACCCTGTGTGATCACCGGAACACTCCAACTGCGGGAAACTGCAAGGGCTTCGGGCTTCGCCCGGACGGCCGAACACGCTGGGTCAACACGGGCCACGACCACCCCGGACGGAGATCATCGCCTGGCGTGTCAACTTCCAGCTGTCGCCGTGTCGTTCGACGTAACCGAGCGAACGGAGTTCGTACAGTCTCGCGATGGCGTCGTCCCGCGTCGTCTGCGCACCGCGCGCGATCTCCTCCACACCGGCCTCCCGTCGACCGGGCAGCGCGGACAGCACCCTGCGTGCCGCCGGGGCCAGCAGATCGCGCGGCAGCACGGGCCCGCGCCGGTCCGGGGCCAGCTCCCCCATGTCGCCGACCAGCTCCACGACTTCCGCCGCGTCCGTGACCAGCGTGGCCTCCCCGCGCAGCAGCTCGTGCACTCCGGCCGACAGGCTGCTGGTTGCCGGCCCGGGCACTCCTATCGTGTGACGGCCCAACCGCTGTGCCGCGCGGGCGGTGACCAGCGAGCCGCTGCGGTGGGCCGCCTCGACGACCACGGTGCCCCGGGTGAGGGCGGCGATCACCCTGTTGCGCAGCACGAACCTGCTGGGCGTCGGATGATCGCCGGGCGGCAACTCCCCGATCACCAGACCCTGTTCCGCGATCCTGGTGATCAACTGGGCGTGTCCGCGCGGATAGGGCCGGTCGACCCCGCAGGCCAGGACGGCCACGGTGGCGCCGCCTGCGCCGAGAGCACCGCGGTGGGCGGCGCCGTCGACCCCGTACGCCCCGCCGGACACGACGACCCAGCCCCGCTCGGCGAGCCCGGTGCCGAGGGTGGCCGCCATGTGAGCCCCGTACTCGGTACAGGCACGGGCCCCCACGAGGGCGACGGACCTCAAGGCCCACATCCGCAGGCTGGGCAGCCCCCGCACCCACAGTCCGATCGGCCGCGCGTCCCCGAGATCGTCGAGCTGCCCCGGCCACTCGGCGCTCGCGGGAACGACGAAGCGCGCACCGGCCTCGTACGCGACGGCCAGATCACGGCGGGGCTCGGCCACCCGGGCCCGGGCCCGCAACCCGGTCCACCGTTTCTCACTCACCCCGGGCAACGGCTCCCCGGAACCCCGCAACCGCGAGGCCACCTCCCTCACACCCCACTCCCGGATCCACCGCCCGCCGACCTCGTCCCCGGGCTCGACCACCCGAGCGAGAAAGACCCGGTCGAGCAGCTCACCCTCGGGCTCGTCACCGGTCATGTCAGCGCCCCGATGGCCATGGGCACTCCCCGGGGCACTCCGGTGCGCAGTTGCAGCGCCAGGGCCACGTCCGTCGCGTCCGGACGGTCGTGTCCGGCGAGGTCCGCGACCGTCCAGGCGACGCGCAGGACGCGGTCGAGCCCCCGGGCGGTCAGGACGCCCCGCTCCAGATTGCGCTCGGCCTCGTCCATCGCCCCGGACACGGCGTGCCAGCGGCTTCGCAGCTCCCGCCCGGGCACCTCGCTGTTGGTCCGCCACGGGGAGCCGGCGAAGCGCATCGCGGCCCGCTCCCTGGCGGCCCGCACCCGGTCGGCGACCACGGCGGTCGACTCGCCCCGGGCACCGCGTCCGGCAAGCTGGTCACGCGTGACACGGTCCACCTGCACCCGCAGGTCGACCCGGTCGAGCAGCGGACCGGAGAGCCGGGCCTGATAGCGCCGGATCGCCGAGGGCGGACACTCGCAGAAGTCGTCGGTCTGCGAGAAGCGACCGCAGGGGCACGGATTCGCAGCGAGCACCATCAGGAACCTCGCCGGAAACCGCACCACGCCCGCGCTGCGCGCGATCACCACGTGCCCGGCCTCCAGAGGCTGCCGCAGTGCGTCGAGGGCCCGGGTGCTGAACTCGGGTGTCTCGTCCAGAAAGAGAATCCCTCGATGAGACAGCGACACCGCCCCGGGACGGGCGACACCGGGTCCGCCGCCGACGAGGGCCTGCATCGTGGCCGAGTGGTGCGGAGCGCAGTAGGGGGCGACATCGATCAGGGGCTTGCCCGGCGGCAGCAGACCCGCCACCGAGTGCACCGCCGTCACCTCGAGCGACTCCTCCCGGGCCAGCCGGGGCAGGATCGCGGGCAGCCGCTCGGCGAGCATCGTCTTGCCCGCGCCGGGCGGGCCCTCCAGGAACAGGTGATGGCCACCGGCCGCCGCCACCTCCACCGCGGTCCGCGCCGAGATCTGACCGACGACGTCGGCCAGGTCGTGACCGTGGTCCTGCTCCGCGGCTCCGGAGCTGTGCATGCCGGTGGCGGCGTCCGTGCCCGGCACGCGCAGGCCGGCCAGCAGCGGATCGGGGCGGCCCGGCTCGTCGCGTTCCTCGTCGGGCACCGGCTCGTCCGCGAGGACCGCGATCAGCTGCCGCAGGGTGCGGACGCCGAGAACGGAGACCCCGGGCACCAGCGAAGCCTCGGCGGCGGCGCACTCCGGCACCACGACCTGCTCATAGCCGGCGTCCGCGGCGGCCAGTACGGCAGGCAGGATGCCTCGAACGGGCCGCACCCGGCCGTCCAGCCCCAGCTCTCCGATCATCACGATGTCGGCGAGCACACGCGGGTCGATCCGCTCGGAGGCACCCAGCACCGCACACGCGACAGCGAGATCGAATCCCGAGCCCGCCTTCGGCACCGATGCCGGACTGAGCCCCACCGTGAGCTTCTTCTGGGGCCATTCACCGCCCGAGTTCACGACGGCCGCCCGAACCCGGTCCCGGCTCTCCGTCAAGCTCTTGTCCGGCAACCCCACCAGGGTGAACGCCGCCACCCCGGGCTCCAGGTCGGCCTGGACCTCGACCACGACTCCCTCGACGCCCACCAGCGCCACCGAGCACGTACGAGCGAAACCCATCTCAGGCCACCCCCCGCGCATGCTCGACCACGGGCGCGCCGCGCTGCGGCAGGACCACACCCACCAGGTCGATGCGGACGCCTCCCGGTGGCGCGCCTCCATGGGCGTGGATCCAGCAGGCGGCGAGGCCCCGCAGGCGCTCCGCCTTCTCGGGGGTCACCGCGGCCATGGGGTGCTCGAAGGCGCCCGCCCGCCGTGTCTTGACCTCGCAGACGACCAGGACCTCGCCGTCCCGCGCCACGATGTCGATCTCGCCCGTCCTGCCACAGCGCCAGTTGCGCTCCAGGACCGTCATCCCGGCCTCGGTCAGCCGCCTCGCGGCCAGACTCTCGCCGTACTTGCCGAGTGCACTGCGTGCGTTCATGTCGGCACCACCTCCGGCGCCAACGATCACGCAACCCCGTCCACCGAGTTGATCTTGGTGGACTACTCACCGGTTGTGAAAACCCGGGTCACCCACAAGGGTCACCCACCCGGCAACTCCAGGTCGCTCTTGTTCAGCTCCTCGATGTTCACGTCCTTGAACGTCAACACCCGGACCTGTTTCACGAAGCGAGCCGGCCGATACATGTCCCACACCCACGCATCCGCCATGGACACCTCGAAGAACACCTCGCCCTGGACCGAGTGCACCTGCATCTCGTAGTCGTTGGTCAGGTAGAAGCGCCGCTCGGTCTCGATCACGTATTTGAACAGACCGACGACATCGCGGTACTCCCGGTAGAGCTTGAGCTCCATCTCGGTCTCGTACTTCTCGAGGTCCTCGGCGCTCATGGCATGTTCCCCTTCAGCCGTGCGATCCCACCATTGTGCGCCAGTCCCGTCAGCCCCTAGACGATTTCGGTGTCCAGGGTCACGGGCCCGGCCGGGGGACCTTCGTCGAGCAGCCTGCGCAGCAGCTCGGCGAGTCTGGTCGGATACACCGTCTCATGTGCCTGGCTCAGTTCCTGACACGTCCACCAGCGCGCTCCGGCGACACTGCGCCGCTCGAGCTCGGTCAGGGCCGTGGCCCGGGTGGCCGTCACCGTCGTACGAGCCAGGTAGTACCACTCGTCCTGGTCCCAGCGCCGACCCGCGAACGGAAACGAGCATGTCCGCCGCCAGAGCACCGGCCCGAGTTCCACCTCGGTGATGCCGGTCTCCTCGGCGAGTTCCCTCAGCGCGGCCTCTTCACGGGTCTCCTCGCCCTCCAGTCCGCCGCCGGGCGTGAACCACCAGTCGTCGGCCGGATCGTCCGGCTCGTGCCCGTGCAGCAGCAGGATGCGGTCCTCGGGATCGAGCAGGACCACCCGGGCCACCCTGCGCAGTCCGCCTTCGGGCGAGTCGTCGTGCCCGGCCGACGCCTCAGCGGGCACCGGCGGGCTCCGTCCGGACGCGGGAGCGCCCGCCGAAGAGCTTGGCGACGGGCCCGTACGCCCCGCCGCCCAGCACCAGCACCCCGCCGGCGATGATCAGGATGAAGATCGTGCGCAGCGGTCCGGGCGAGGAGAGCGCGCCGAGCGGCTCGAAGCCGGTGGGGCGCTCCAGCATGCCCTTCATGGGCCAGACGACGGCGTCCACCCGAGCGGTCACGGCAGAGCGTGCCACGGTGCCCTGGGCGGCGTCGGTGAGGTGGGCGGAGGAGTCCAGTGAGCCCTGGCGTTCGTCGCCGAGCAGGAACAGGCGGCCTTCGGGCACTTTCACGGTCGGGATGGACTTGTCCTCGACCACGCCGCCCTTGAGATAGGTCTCGTCGATCTTCTTACCGTTGACGGTCAGCTTCCCGTCGGTGCAGCAGGAGACGGTGTCCCCGCCGACCGCGACCACCCGCTTGACCACCGAGGCGCCGGTCACCCAGCTCGTGTCAGTGAAGACGACGACATCGCCCCGGCGTATCTCGTCGCC
Organism: Streptomyces sp. NPDC050759; assembly: GCF_044456945.1. Lineage (NCBI taxonomy): Bacteria > Bacillati > Actinomycetota > Actinomycetes > Kitasatosporales > Streptomycetaceae > Streptomyces > Streptomyces sp. NPDC050759. The sequence goes on from NZ_JBITGI010000011.1 coordinate 163,222, forward strand.
GTCGACGCGCTGCGCCAGCACCCGGTCGCCCGCGTCGATCGTGGGCGTCATCGAGCCGGTGGGCACGGTGTACGGCCGGTACAGCACCGCTCCCCAGGCGAATCCCCCGAGAAACAGCACCAGGCCCAGTGCGACGGCCAGTCCGGACAATCGCTGTCCGGTCCGGCCGCCCACCGGGCCCGTGCTGGTGCCGCCGCTCCGCGGGGCCGTACGTGTAGTGCTCTCGCCACCCATGGATCCGCACCTTACCCGGCGGTACCCGGGCGGGGCAGCCCCTCCTCCCCTGCCGGGGTCACCCGCTCCGCAAAGCTTTCGCCAGGTCGCGCGGTACCCCCGGTGACCGGGGTCTGATCAGCGGGTCCGCTCCACGGTGATCTTCCTGCGCCGCCACAGTGCCACCGGAACCACACCGACGAGGGCGATCCCCTGCGGCGCGACCGTCAGGGCGGCGGAGGCCGACGACCCGTTGTTGATGCCGGCCTGGTCGAAGGTGTCGGGCTTGGGCAGCGTGCCCCAGCGGTTGAGCGGCCAGGCCTTCACGACGGCGCGCCCGACGACGTCGTCGACCGGGACCATGCCGTGGTGCTTGTCCGACTGGTTGTAACGCGAGTCACGGGAGTTCTGCCGGTGGTCGCCCATCACCCAGATGTAGCCCTTGGGGACCTTCACGGTGAACTGGCCGCCCTGGTCGTCCTGGCTGCACGGGGTGTTGCCGGCGTAGACGTACGACGACTCGCTCAGCGCGTGACCGTTGACCTTCAGCGGGCCGGTGCCCTCGCAGGAGACCGTGTCACCGCCCACGCCGACGACGCGCTTGATGAGGTCCTTCTCCGTCGCGGAGGGCATCAGGCCGATCCAGGACAGGAACGTCTGTACGGCGTTCGGGTTCGCCGTCGGCTCGCCCGCCAGCCAGTTGTCGGGGTCGTGGAAGACGACGACCTCGCCGCGCTCGGGCTCGGAGCCGAACCACGGGGTGAGCTTGTCGACCAGGACGCGGTCGCCCTCCTGGAGGGTGTTCTGCATCGAGTCGGACGGGATCGAGAAGGCCTGCACCAGGAACGTCTTGATCAGCAGCGCCAGCACGAGCGCGATGCCGACCAGGATGGGCAGCTCCTTCCAGAAGGAGCGCTGCTTCTTCGCCTTGGGGGCCGAGTCGCCGGGCCCCCCTCCCTTGACCTCCGTCGTCATGCCGTCCTCGGTCGCCCCGGAGTCACTCCCGGAGGTCACGGCGCTGTCCGCGGCCGGGTCGGCTGCTTCCACGGGGCGTCCGCGGTGCTCCTCGCCGTCGTGCCCGGATCGTGCGCCAACCGCCACATCCCCCACGCCAACTCCTTACTCTGTGCCGCCGCCTGCCCCAGATTCGGCGCAGGCCCACCACTCCCATAACGAGCGGGAGTTCCGCAGGGCTCGGGAGTTGGATCGCTTCGTTCGGATCCTCGGGAGCAACCCTAAGCGACGCCTGGGAGCCTGAGGTCGTCCCTGGTGCCGAGTCGGCCACGGAAGAGTAAGTTTTCGGTTCTTTCAGTGTCGTCATGTGCCCGAAGGGCCAGGCGATGACCATGGCCCGTCCGACCACCGAGTCCAGGGAGACGGTGCCGCCGTAGTCGGTGTCCTGGTGCGAGCGGGAGTCCGCGGAGTTGGCGCGGTGGTCCCCCATCACCCACAGCCGCCCCTGCGGGACGGTGATGTCGAACTGCTGGGTGGAGGGGGCGTTTCCGGGATAGAGGTAGTCGGTCTCGCTCAGGGGGACGCCGTTGACGGTGACCCGCCCCTGGGCGTCACAGCACTTGACGCGGTCGCCACCGACCCCCACGACCCGCTTGATGAGGTCCTTCTCGTTGTCGGACGGCAGCAGGCCGATGAAGGTCAGGCCCTCCTTGACCTGCTTGACGACGATGGGGTCGTCCTTCTTCGTCGTGGTCTGCTCGTCCTGGAGCCAGCCGCCGGGGTCCTTGAAGACGACGACGTCCCCGCGCTGCGGCTCGGAGCCGAACCACGGGGTGAACTTGTCGACCAGGACGCGGTCGCCGATCCGGATCGTCTGTTCCATCGAGCCGGACGGGATCACGAACGCCTGGACGAGGAAGGTCTTCAGGACCAGGGCTATGAGGACGGCCACGCCGACGAGGAGGGGTATCTCCTTGACCGCGCCGCGCCTCCTGCGCCGTTTGACCTTGCGCTGGAGCTTGCGCCGCTCCGCGCGCGAACGGCCGCCCGTGGAGCCGGCGGAACGCCGGACGCCGGTGGGCAGCAGATTGTCGGCGGCGGAACTCGACACACCGCGCGGTTTGCCGCGGTTACCCATGCGCGCCCTCCGCTGCGGGCACGCGCGCGTAGGCGGCGGAACGGTGCAGGCGGGTGGCGTGGCCTGCGGGCCAGATGATCCAGTCGGCCCGTCCGAGAACATCGTCGACGGGGATCATGCCGCCGCCCGGTGAGCCCAGATGGTCCCGGGAGTCGCTGGAGACGCTGCGATGGTCACCGAGGACGAACAGCGCGCCGTCGGGAACCTCGACGTCGAAGGACACCGAGGACGGACTGTCGCCCGCGTACAGGAAGCCCGACTCGTCGACCGACCGGCCGTTCACCTCGATCCTCCCCACCTTGTCGCAGCAGACCACGTGGTCTCCCCCCACACCCACAACGCGTTTGATGTAGTCCCCGTCCCCGAAATACCCGGTTCCGTCGAACACGACCACATCTCCCCGCCGCGGCTCGGCACCGAAACGGTACGCCAACCTATTTACGAGAACGCGGTCCCCGATCCTCAATCCGTTTTCCATGGATCCGCTGGGAATCTGGAATGGTCTGACCACGAACGTACTGATCAGCAGAAGAAAGACCAGGCAGAGCAGCAGGGCCAGGGAGATCCGGCCCCCCGGCAGCCCCGCGGTGATCCTCGACACCAACGCGAAACGCGACCGTCCCTCCGCGGCCCCTGGTGCGGGGCGGGAGGAGCGGTCGCGCTCCGTCGGCTGTGCTTCGGTGTCCATCGGAGCCAGATGCTATCCGGCCCCGCTGTGACCTCCGAAAAGCGCTCAGTTGTCGCGCTTCTCCTTGATCTTCGCGGCCTTGCCGCGGAGCTCGCGCAGGTAGTACAGCTTCGCGCGACGCACGTCACCGCGGGTGACGAGCTCGATCTTCTCGACGATCGGGGTGTGCACCGGGAAGGTGCGCTCGACGCCGACGGAGAACGAGACCTTGCGGACCGTGAAGGTCTCGCGGACACCGGCGCCCTGGCGACGGATCACCACGCCCTTGAACTGCTGCACACGGGAGCGGTTGCCCTCGATGACGCGGACGTGCACGTTGACGGTGTCACCCGGGCGGAAGGCCGGGATGTCGGTGCGCAGCGACGCGGAGTCGACGGAGTCGAGCAGGTGGGACATTTCGTCTGCTTTCTTCGCCCATGCCACAGGTCATCGGCGGTAGCTAGTGTTTCGTGAGGAGGCTGTCCGTGCCGGGGCGGGCGTCGTGTCCCCCTGTGGCAGGGGCGCACGCCGGACGACGCACAGCAGCGGCTTATTCTTCCACGGCTTGTGGCCTGCGCCAAAATCGGCCGTACGGCTCCCCCGCCGGGTCCGGCATCCAGCCCAGGATGGAGAGCATCTCGCGGTCCTTCTTGTCGAAGGCCCCCGGGTCACAGCGCTCGATGAGGTCGGGCCGGTTGGCCGCCGTACGCCTCAGTGCCTCGTCGCGGCGCCAGCGGGCGATCTTGCCGTGGTGTCCGCTGAGCAGCACGTCCGGGATGCCGCGGCCGCGCCACTCGGGCGGCTTGGTGTAGACGGGGCCCTCGAGCAGGTTCGCCATGGCTCCGGGCGCGAAGGAGTCGTCCCGGTGCGACTCGGCGTTGCCCAGCACACCGGGCAGCAGCCGGGCCACCGCCTCGGTGATCACCAGTACGGCCGCTTCGCCGCCGGCGAGGACGTAGTCGCCGATGGACACCTCGTGGACGGGCATCCGCGTGGCGTACTCGTCGATCACCCGGCGGTCGATGCCCTCGTAGCGCGCCGGAGTGAAGATCAGCCAGGGGCGCTCGGAGAGCTCCACGGCGAGTTCCTGGGTGAAGGGGCGGCCGCTCGGGGTGGGGACGATGAGCGCGGGCGTGTGGGAGCCCGTCTCGTAGCCGTCCGCCAGCACGGAGTCCAGCGCGTCCCCCCAGGGGTCGGTCTTCATGACCATGCCCGGGCCGCCGCCGTACGGGGTGTCGTCGACGGTGTTGTGCCGGTCGTACGTCCACGCGCGCAGATCATGGACGTGCACGTCCAGCTGCCCACGCGCGCGTGCCTTGCCGACCAGGGAGACGTTGAGGGGTTCGAGGTACTCGGGAAAGATCGTGACGACGTCGAGACGCATCTTCTACGACTCTTCCCGGGAGGACGCGATCTCTGCCTGGTCGTCGATCAGCCCGGGCGGTGGTGTGATGACCACCTTCTGCTCCGCCAGGTCGATCTCGGCGACGATCTCCTCGACGAACGGGATCATCACCTCGCTGCCGTCGGGCCGCTCGACGATGAAGAGGTCCTGGGAGGGCAGGTGCGAGATCTCCGTGATCCGGCCGACCTCGACGCCGTCCGCGGTGACCACGTCCAGGTCCATCAGCTGGTGGTCGTAGTACTCGTCCTCCTCCTCCGGCAGCTCCTCCGGATCGATCTCGGCGATCAGGAGGGTGTTGCGGAGGGCCTCGGCGGCGTTGCGGTCCTTCACGCCCTCGAAGCGCAGGAGCAGACGGCCGCTGTGGACGCGGCCGGCCTCGATGGTGAGCGGCCCCGTGGAGGGCGGGTCGGTGGCCAGGACGGCGCCGGGGGCGAGCCTGAGTTCGGGCTCGTCGGTTCGTACCTCGACGGTGACGTCGCCCTTGATGCCGTGGGCGCGGCCGATCCGTGCGACTACCAGCTGCACTGTGCTTGCTCTCCTGTCATACGACTACGGGCCGGGGACGGCCCGATGGCCCTCCCCGGCCCGAGCCGGTGCTGCGTTTGACGTCAGCGGACGTGGTCGACGTCGACGAGGTCGACGCGGACACCGCGGCCGCCGATGGCGCCCACGACGGTGCGCAGGGCACGCGCGGTGCGGCCGTTGCGGCCGATCACCTTACCGAGGTCGTCGGGGTGGACCCGCACCTCGAGAACGCGCCCGCGGCGCAGGTTGCGCGAGGCGACCTGCACATCGTCAGGGTTGTCGACGATGCCCTTCACGAGGTGCTCGAGAGCCTCCTCGAGCATGCTCAGGCCTCGGTCGACCCGGACTCGGCCGCGGCCTCGTCCTTCTTCTCAGTCTTCTTCTTCTGGGTGATGGCCTCACCCTTGCCCTCGTCGTCGCCACCAAGGGCCTCGAACGAGGGACGCGCGGCCTTCTCGGCCGGCTGGAGCAGCGGAGCCGGGGCGGGCTCGCCCTTGAACTTCTGCCAGTCGCCGGTCTTCTTCAGGATGGCGAGCACGGGCTCGGTCGGCTGCGCGCCGACACCGAGCCAGTACGCCACACGGTCGGCGTCGACCTCGATGCGCGAGGGGTTCTGCACCGGGTGGTACAGGCCGATCTCCTCGATCGCACGGCCGTCACGGCGGGTGCGGGAATCGGCGACGACGATGCGGTAGTGAGGCGCGCGGATCTTGCCCAGGCGCTTCAGCTTGATCTTGACTGCCACGGGAGTGGGTTCTCCTGAATTTGACGTGGTTGGGCACGGCGAGATTGCCGCGTGGGGTTGCGGTACCCGAGTGCCCGATGGACGCGTCAGCCGGAGGCGAGAGGGTTCCTGTGCGGCTGTCGAGTACAGCTAGCCATTGTGCCACACCCCGCGGCTCACGTCGGACCGAGGCCGCGCACGTGCATGCCCGAGGGGCACCCGGCGTTCCAGGTGCCCTCGGGCCGACCGCGACTGCCACGAGCAGCCGCGATCTCAGCCTGCCGCCGCGCCCACGATCTCGGGGATGCGGAACGGCTTGCCGCAGCCCCCGCAGACGATCGGCGCCTGGGCCAGAACGGAGGGGACGACCCTCACATTACGGCCGCAGTCGCAGACCGCCTTGACCCGGACCCCACCTCCGGAGGAGCCGTGACGGGCCGCCGGTCCCCGGAAGGAGCGGGCGGTGTCGGCGGAGGTCGCCGCCGTGTGGGCCTTGAGGGCGCGCTGGAGCTGATCGATGGTCGGGCGATACCGGCGCTTTGCCTCGGGGGTGAGCGTGACCAGTGAGAAGCCGCTGCTCGGATGCGGCTCCTCGGGGTGGTCCAGGCCCATCTCCTCGGCGATCGCGAGGAATCTGCGGTTGTGGTAGCGGCCGGCGCGGGAGGTGTCGCGGATGCCTCGCGCGGCGGCGATGCCGTGGACTGCCTCGTGAAGCAGTCGCTCGAAGGAGAGTTCGTGACCGCACGCGGACGACGACTCCCCGATCAGGGACTCTGGCGCGGCAAGGTCCGGCAGCTCGGGGTGGTACCGCTGAATGTCGGCCCACGCCTCTGCCAGCTCTGCGGCGAGAACTGGTGGTGTCTGTGTCGTGCTCACGTAATGACAACGAGCCGGGGTGCCCCAGTGTTCCTATTCCGGGGCATCCCAAATAATTTGCACGTACCCGTCAGTTGCCGCTGATGCGTGGAGACGAGGGCGGGTGCGCTGATCTGCGGAGAAGCCTCACAGCTCATACCAAGCTGGTGCGTAGTGTGAGGTACGCCCCGGCGCGTAGATCGCGTCCACGCGCCGGTGCGGTTGTGATCCGCAGGTGCGCAAGAGGCGTTTCGGCCGCTCTCGCACCGGAAGGGTGCTGCCTCAGTAAGCGCGCGCGACGACCGCGACGTTACCGGGCGCGTCGTCGGCACTCGGCACCGACCCGTCCTCCGCGACCAGACACCGTACGGTCACCCCGTGCTCGGCCAGCCTGGCCTCGCCTTCTTCGCCGAGGGTGGCCCACGGGATCCGCGCCCAGCCGCCGGCGACAGCGGCCTCGACGGCTTCGCCGAACGTCGACACCTCGGTCGTACGGGACTCGCGGCGCTCGCGGGACTGCGCCAGCAGCAGCGCCTGGTCCTCCTCGAGGACGGCCGGGAGCAGTCGTACGAGATCTTCGACGGCGACCGCTTCCTTGCCTCCCGGAATGCGCCGCGCCACCATCGCGGTGCCGCTCTCCAGGTCACGGGGCCCGACCTCGACGCGGACCGGTACGCCCTTGAGCTCCCAGTCGACCGCGCGGCGGCCGAAGGGGGTGTCGGTGCGGTCGTCGACGTGGACGCGGATGCCCGCCGCCTTCAACCGGTCGCCGATCTCGCGGACCTTGGCCAGAACCGGTTCGTCGCCCTTGATCGCGAGGACGACGACCTGGGTCTGCGCGAGCCGCGGCGGGACGCGGAGGCCGTTGTCGTCGCCGTGCATCATCACCAGGGCGCCGATCATGCGGGTGGTCGAGCCCCAGGAGGTCTGCCAGACGAGTTCCTGGGTGCCGTCCTTGGACAGGTACGAGGTGTTGAAGGCCTTGGCGAAGTTCTGGCCCAACTCGTGGCTGGTGGCCATCTGGAGGGCCTTGCCGTCGCCCATCATGCCTTCGAGCGTGAGGGTGTTGACGGCGCCGGCGAAACGCTCCTTGACGGTCTTGCGGCCGGGGACGACGTCCATGGCGAGGACGTCGGTCATGAAGTCCTCGTAGACCTGCCGGTGGATGTGCGAGGCGAACGCACGCGCGTCCTCCTCGGTCGCGTGCGCGGTGTGGCCCTCCTGCCACAGGAACTCCGTCGTCCGCAGGAAGAGCCGGGGCCGGAGTTCCCAACGCACCACGTTCGCCCACTGGTTGATCAGCAGGGGCAGGTCGCGGTAGCTCTGCACCCACTTCGAGGAGTAGTCGTTGATGATCATCTCGGAGGTGGGGCGGACGACCGCGGGCTCCTCGAGTTCCTTGCCGCCGCCGTGGGTGACCACCGCGAGCTCGGGCGCGAACCCCTCGACATGGTCGGCCTCGCGGGTCAGGTACGACTGCGGGATCAGCAGCGGGAAGTACGCGTTCTGCGTCCCCGTCGCCTTGATCCGGACGTCCATCTCGGCCTGCATCCGCTCCCACAGCCCGTACCCGTACGGTCGGATGACCATGGTGCCGCGCACCGGACCGTTGTCGGCCAGTTCGGCCTTGCTGACCAGATCCTGGTACCAGCGCGGGAAGTCGTCCGCCCGGGGTGTGAGAACAGGTGCCTTTGCCATGGCGCGATGTTACGGGCGCACGTTGCCGGGATGTGAATTCTTTTCCCCGGCACATGCCAACCGGCAACAGGGCCCTTCTGCCTCTGGACGCGCGGTCGAGTGCGGAGTTACCTGGCATACGGGGGAAGTGCGAGCGCACGTCACGGGGGCTACGGAATCGGGCACAGAGTCAACTCTCGGCGGATTGGGGCGCTTATCCATGACACCTACGCTCGTGCGGCACCACCTGTCTCATACGGGAAGGGGATCCCGTACGGACCTCGGTGCACGCGCGCGTGACTGGTCCGAGATCCAGGAGCGGATGCTGGTTCCGCTGTACGAGGCCGTCTACGAGCGACTTGAAGTGGGCTCCGCGACGCGGGTATTGGGCCTCGGCTGCGGCAGCGGGCTCGCCCTGCTGATGGCGGCCTCCAGAGGCGCCGCGGTCGCCGGTGTCGAGCCGTCGTGCCCCGAACGGCTGGCGCTCGCGCGGCAGCGGCTGCTGCCGGAGACAGGGGCAGGGGGCACACGCGCGCGTGCCGGCACCCGGCTCGTCGAGGGAGCCCCCGGGGACGCCGCCGACGCCGGCACTCCCCCGTACACCCTCGTGACCGCCTTCGAGCCGATCGGGTGTCTCGCGGGCGACTCGGAGGGGCTCGGTGAACTTCTCGCCTCGGCGACACCGCTCGCCGAGCGGGGAGCGCCCGTGGCGCTCGCCGGCTGGGGTCCGCCGGAGCGGTGCGCCACGTCGTCCGTGCTGCGGGTGGCCACCAAGCTGGCGGATCCGCTGCGCAGCACGGGCAGTTGGCGCCCGGCCCTGCGCGACGACCTGGAGGAGGTCGCCCAGCGGGCGGGGTTGCGGCCAGACGGCTCGGGGCGGGTGTCCTGCCCCTTCGGGTACGCCGACCTCGACAGCGCGCTCAAGGGGCTGCTGTCGACCGGGCTCTTCGACGCGGCCATCGAGGCCACCGACCAGGCACAGGTGGACAAGGAAGTGACGGAAGCCCTGCATCCGTATCAGCGCCGGGACGGCACGGTGTGGATGCCGAACGTCTTCCGTTACGTGATCGCGAGGGTGCCCTAGACCTCCGTCAGACCTCCGTGTCCTTCTTCAGCCGCGTGATCCCGGCGATCCGGTACGCGTCCGTCTCCTCCAGCGTCTCGCTCGCCAGCAGGGCCTCGGCCAGCGCGTCCAGTTGCCCGCGGTGCTCGGCGAGCTTGCGGAGGGCCTCCTCGTAGCAGTCGTCGACGATCCGCCGCATCTCGCTGTCGATCACATCGAGGGTCTGGGGTGCGGCGGCGAGGCCGTACGCCTGCTGGGCGTCGCTGGGGAGGGCGGACAGGCGTCCCACGCGCTCGCTCATCCCCCACCGTGCGACCATCCCGCGCGCGATGTTCGTGACCTGTTCGAGGTCGTTCTCGGCTCCGGTCGTGACGACGCCGTACACGACCTGTTCCGCGGCCATGCCGCCGAGCGCGCCGATGATCCGGCCGCGCAGGTACTCCTCGGAGAGCGCGTACCGCTCCACCTCGGGCGTCGACATGGTCACCCCGAGCGCCCGGCCGCGCGGCACGATGGTCACCTTGCGGACCGGGTCGGCGCCGGGCTGCAGCATGCCGAGGAGGGCGTGCCCGCTCTCGTGGTACGCGGTACGGCGCCGGTCCTCCTCCGGCATCACCAGCGTGCGCTCGGCCCCGAGCTGCACCTTCTCCAGGGCCTCCGAGAGGTCGGACGGCGTCACCTGGTCCTGCTTGCGCTTCACGGCGAGCAGCGCGGCCTCGTTGGCGAGATTGGCCAGATCCGCCCCTGTCATGCCCGGGGTCGTGCGGGCCACCCGGGCCAGGTCCACCTCGGGCGCGAGGGGGATCTCGCGGGTGTGGATGGCGAGGATCGCCTCGCGTCCGGCCCGGTCCGGCGGGGAGACGTTGACCACCCGGTCGAAGCGGCCGGGCCTGGTCAGTGCCGGGTCCAGGATGTCGGCGCGGTTGGTCGCGGCGATGACGACGACGCCCTCGGATCCCGAGAAGCCGTCCATCTCGGTGAGGATCTGGTTCAGCGTCTGCTCGCGCTCGTCGTGACCGCCCACCGAGGCGCCGCCGCTGCGGACCCGCCCGATGGTGTCGATCTCGTCGATGAAGATGATCGACGGCGCCACCTTGCGGGCCTCGGCGAACAGCTCACGGACCCGGGACGCGCCGACACCGACGATCATCTCGATGAACTCGGAGGCCGAGGCGGAGAAGAACGGCACGCCCGCCTCGCCCGCCACGGCGCGCGCCAGCAGGGTCTTGCCGGTGCCGGGCGAACCGGCGAGCAGCACGCCGCGGGGCATCTTCGCGCCCATCCTGCGGTAGACGTCGGGGTGCTCCAGGAAGTCGACGACGTCGTCCAGCTCGCCCTTGACCTCGTCGATGCCGGCCACGTCGGCGAAGGTGGTGCGCTGGGTGCCGGGCCGCAGGCCTACCGGCTTGGGCGGGGCCTTGCGCCCGAGGATGCCGCCCGCGCCACCCAGCCCGCCGCCGACCCGCCGGGCGAAGAAGACCCACACGGCGACCAGGAGCACGATCGGCACCAGCGAGAGCAACAGGTTGGGCAGCAGACCGCGCTGCTGCACGACCGGCCGCGCGGTCACCGTGACGTGGTGGCTGCTCAGGTGCTGCCAGAGGGCGTCGTCGGCGAAGGCCGGGCGCTGGGTCCTGAACTTGGTGTAGTCGCCGCTGCCGTCGGGATCGTCCCGGGACTGCTTGAGCTGGCCCTGGATCGCATCGCCCTTGGAGTAGATCTTGTCGACGTTGCCCGCGTCGACCTGTCTGCTGAACTCCGTGTAGGAGATCGTCGGCTCGTCGCCCCCGCCGAGGTAGTTCAGACCGACGTACACCAGCAGGAAGACGATCACCGCGGTGACGGCCAGTCCCCACCAGCGGCCGCGCGGCCGCCTCCCGCCAGGGGGCCGTGGTCCGTCGTCCGGGGTGCCCTCGGTGCGCCAGGGCTGGTCGGGGGCTTTGCGCGCCGGGGCGGCATTGCTCATATCTGGACGTTACGGCAGACCTCGGGCCTCGGCACGCGCTGAGGGCGCCCTCCGGCAGGGAGGACGCCCTCGACGTCGTACGGGACTCAGCCCATGAACTTCTTGAACTCGTCCGGCAGCTCGAAGTCCTGCGGGGCCTGCTGGCCAGGCACACCGAAGGCGCCCCCGCCCTGAGCGCCGGCGGCCTTGCGCGCGGCCTCCTCGGCCTCCTGCTGCTTGCGCTTCATGGGGTTGCCGGAGCGCTGCTTGCCCTTGGCCTTCTTCTGCTGCTTCTTGGCGCGGCCGGGGCCGCCGCCCATGCCCGGCACACCCGGCATGCCCGGCATCCCGCCGCCCTGAGCCATGCGCGACATCATCTTGCGGGCCTCGAAGAACCGCTCGACGAGGTTCTTGACCGCGCTGACCTCGACGCCGGAACCCTTGGCGATACGGGCGCGCCGCGAGCCGTTGATGATCGTGGCGTCGGCACGCTCGGCCGGGGTCATCGACTTGATGATGGCGGCCGTGCGGTCGACGTCCCGCTCGTCGAGGTTGTTGATCTGGTCCTTGATCTGGCCCATGCCGGGGAGCATGCCGAGCAGCTTGGAGATGCTGCCCATCTTGCGGACCTGCTCCATCTGGGCCAGGAAGTCGTCCAGGGTGAAGTCCTGGCCCTTCTTGGACGCCAGCTTGGAGGCCATCTTCTCGGCCTCTTCCTGGCTGAACGTCTTCTCCGCCTGCTCGATCAGGGTGAGCAGGTCACCCATGTCGAGAATGCGGGAGGCCATCCGGTCAGGGTGGAAGGCGTCGAAGTCCTCGAGCTTCTCGCCGTTCGACGCGAACATGATCGGCTTGCCGGTGATCTGCCGGATCGACAAGGCCGCGCCACCGCGGGCGTCACCGTCGAGCTTGGAGAGCACCACGCCGTCGAAGCCGACGCCGTCGCGGAAGGACTCGGCGGTGTTGACCGCGTCCTGGCCGATCATCGCGTCGACGACGAAGAGGATCTCGTCGGGCGATACGGCGTCGCGGATGTCCGCGGCCTGCTGCATCAGTTCCTGGTCGATGCCCAGGCGGCCGGCGGTGTCCACGATCACGATGTCGTGGACCTTGGACTTCGCGAACTCGATGGAGTCCTTGGCGACCTTGACCGGGTCACCGACGCCGTTGCCCGGCTCGGGCGCGTAGACCGCGACACCGGCGCGCTCGGCGACGACGCTGAGCTGGTTGACGGCGTTGGGACGCTGGAGGTCGGCGGCGACGAGCAGCGGCGAGTGGCCCTGCTCCTTCAGCCAGTGGCCGAGCTTGCCCGCGAGGGTGGTCTTACCGGCACCCTGGAGACCCGCCAGCATGATCACGGTGGGCGGGTTCTTGGCGAACCGCAGCCGCCGGGTCTCGCCGCCGAGGATCGTGACGAGCTCGTCGTTCACGATCTTCAGGACCTGCTGCGCGGGATTCAGCGCCCGCGAGACATCGGCACCGAGGGCACGCTCCTTGACGTTCTTGATGAACGTCCGGACGACCGGCAGGGCCACGTCCGCCTCGAGGAGCGCGATACGGATCTCGCGCGCGGTGGCGTCGATGTCCGCCTCGGAGAGCCGTCCCTTGCCGCGCAGGTTCTTGAAAGTCGCTGAGAGGCGATCGGAAAGAGTATCGAACACGGCGCTCGCGGTCCTCGGGGTCGGTGGCAGCTGGGAATCGCCCTCCAGGGTATCCCGGCGACACACGTAGCCGGGATCCCCCGGTCAGCCCCGCAAGGTCTCCTCCAGCTTCCGGGCCACGGAAGCCGCTTCGCCGGCCCCGAGCGGGGCGCCCTTGCCGTCGGTGACGTAGAAGGCGTCCACCGCGTTGGCGCCCAGCGTCGACACGTGCGCGCTGCGCATCCGCACCCCGGCGTCCTCCAGCGCGCGCCCGATGCGGAACAGCAGTCCCGGGGCGTCCTGGGCCCGCACCTCGATCACCGTGGCGTGCCGGGAGGCCGCGGACGCGACCGTCACGCGTGCGGCGGGCGCGACGACGCCCCGGCGCCTCGGATACGCGGCGTCGCGCTCGGCCAGGCGTCCGGCGACGTCCAGCGAGCCGTCCAGGGCCCGGACGAGATCGGCGCGCAGCCGGGCCGCCTGGGGCAGCGAGCCGTACTGGGCGGCGACCCGCCAGTTCAGCAGGAGCACGGAGCCCTCGACACCGTCGGGCAGGTCCAGGGCCCGCAGCTCCGCCGTGCGGACGGTCAGCCGGTGCACGGCCAGCACTCCGGCGACGGCGGGCAGTACACCCGGTTGGTCCGGTACGGCGATGAGAAGCTCCACGCCGAGCGGCTCGGGGTCCCCGGCGGGCTGGCCCTCCGTGAGAGCCGGCGGCTCGGTCTGCGCGCGCAGGGACAGCACCGGGCTGCCGGTCGCCACCGCCTCGATGGCGAGGCGCTCCTGCTCGGCGGTGGGCGCGGCGGCCTCCGGCTCGTCGAGGTCGTCCCCGGCGAGCACGGCGGCCACCCGCTTGACCAGGTCGGCGACGAGCGAACCCCGCCAGGACGACCAGGCGGCCGGCCCGGTGGCCAGGGCGTCCGCCTCGGTCAGCGCGTGCAGCAGCTCCAGCGTGCCCTGCGATCCGACCGCCTCGGCGACCGAACGCACGGTGGCCGGGTCCTCCAGGTCACGCCGGGTGGCGGTGTCCACGAGCAGCAGGTGGTGGCGTACGAGCGTCGCGAGTACGGCGACGTCGTCGCGGTCGAAGCCGATGCGCGCGGCGACGTCCTTCGCGATGATCTCGCCGGCCACCGAGTGGTCGCCGGGCCAGCCCTTGCCGATGTCGTGCAGCAGTGCGGCGACGAGCAGCAGGTCGGGACGGTGGACGCGCCGGGTGAACTCCGAGGCGCGGACGGCCGTCTCGATCAGGTGCCGGTCGACGGTCCAGATGTGCACGGCGTTGCGCTGGGGGCGGCAGCGCACCCGCTCCCAGTCGGGCAGCATCTGGGTGATCAGCCCCTCGGCCTCCAGTGCCTCCCAGACGTCGATGGTGGGCTGGCCCGAGCCGAGCAGGGTCACGAGCTGCTCACGCGCCTCGGCGGGCCAGGGCGTGGGCAGGGGGCGTACTCCGGCCGCCATGCGCCGTACGGCGTGCAGGGAGAGCGGGAGTCCGGCCTGTGCGGCGGCGGCCGCGGCACGCAGCGGGAGCACGGGGTCGCGATCGGGGCGCGCGGCGCGGGCGAGCACCACCTCGCCGTCCTGCTCGACGACCCCCTCCGCCAGCGGCGACCTTTCGGCCACCGGCTTGCCGCCCCCGAGCATGGCGCGCAGCCGCGGCCGCACGGCACGCGACCTGAGGACGCGTCCCACCTCGCGCCAGGTGACGTCACTGGCGTACGAGATGACCCGCGCGGCTTCGTAGACCTGCCGCAGCAGGGTGTCGGCGTCGAGCAGGCCGAGTTCGGCGGCGACCTGGTCCTGTTCCTGGAGCGCCAGCCGGTCGGTCGCGCGGCCCGTCGTCAGATGCAGTGCGTCCCGGACGTCGAGCAGTCGGCGCCGGGCGTCGTCGAGGCCCTCGCGCGGGGCGTCGGCCAGCCAGGAGGCGGCGACGGCACGCAGGGCGGTGGCGTCCCGGAGTCCGCCGCGCGCTTCTTTGAGATCGGGCTCCAGCAGGTACTGGAGTTCGCCCTGGCGCTCGGCGCGCTCGGCGCACAGTTCCTGAAGCTCGGGAAGGCGCTTGGGGGCCTGGTTGCGCCAGTCGGCGAGGACCGCCGTGCGCAGGCCCGCCGTCAGCCCCAGATCGCCGGCGATGTGGCGGGCGTCGAGGAGGCCGAGCTGGACCTTCAGATCCTCCGCGGCCGTCTTGCGGGCCTCCGCAGGTGTGCGCACGGAGTGGTCGAGGGCGAGACCGAGGTCCCACACGGGGTACCAGATGCGGTCGGCCAGCGCGGCGACCGCGCCCGAGTCGCTGCCGTCGTGCAGCAGGACCAGGTCCAGGTCGCTGCGCGGGGACAGCTCGCCGCGGCCGTAGCCGCCGACGGCGATAAGGGAGACCCCGCGCAGTGCCTCGGCGCCCGCGGTGAACAGCCCCGAGAGCCAGTCGTCCGTCAGGTCGGAGAGGGCCGAACGGCGCGGCGGCCCGGACCGCGCCCCCTCTTGGAGGAGGCGCAGCCGGGCCGCCGCGTAGCCGCTGGGTCCCGAGTCCTCTACGTCCTTGTGCACGTCCGTGCTCGTCACCCAGCAGCTCCAGTTCTGTTCTTCGGTCAGAGCGCGTCCGGGCCGCGCTCGCCCGTCCGGACCCGTACGGCGGTCTCGACCGGCAGGGACCAGACCTTGCCGTCACCGATCTTGCCGGTACGGGCCGCCTTGACGATGACGTCGATCAGCTGCTCGGCGTCGTCGTCCTCGGCGAGGACCTCGATGCGGATCTTCGGGACCAGGTCGACGGTGTACTCGGCACCGCGGTAGACCTCGGTGTGGCCCCGCTGACGACCGTAGCCGCTCGCCTCGGTGACCGTCAGGCCGTGGACCCCGAAGGCCTGGAGGGCTTCCTTGATCTCGTCGAGCCGGTGCGGCTTGACGACGGCGGTGATGAGCTTCATGCGTCCACCTTCTTGCCCGCGCCGTCGGCCGGGGCCGTGACGGAGGTCCGGGCGGCGCCGCCACCGGCACCGCTGAAGTCGTATGCGGTCTCGGCGTGCTCGGCCTGGTCGATGCCCGAGACCTCCTCGTCCTCAGTGACCCGCATGCCGATCGTCTTGTCGAGCAGGAAGGCCAGGATCGCGGAGGCGATCAGGGAGTAGGCGAGGACCGCGAAGACACCGGCGCACTGCTTCCAGAACTGGTCCAGGCCGCCGCCGTAGAAGAGGCCCTCGACGTCGGACTGGCCCTTGCCACTGGCGAAGAAGCCGATCAGCAGGGAGCCGATGACACCGCCGACCATGTGGACACCGACGACGTCCAGGGAGTCGTCGTAGTTGAAGCGGTACTTCAGGCCGACGGCCGCGGCACAGCCGACACCGGCGATGGCGCCGATGCAGATCGCGCCGATCGGGGTGATCGCACCACCGGACGGGGTGATGGCGACCAGACCGGCGACCGCGCCGGAGGCGGCGCCCAGCGTGGTGAACGCGCCGTGGCGGATCTTCTCGTAGGCGAGCCAGGCGAGCATGGCGGCCGCGGTGGCGATCTGCGTGTTGACGAACATCAGCGAGCCGACGCCGTCGTCGTTGCCGAGCCACGAGCCGGCGTTGAAGCCGAACCAGCCGAACCACAGCAGACCGGCGCCGAGCATGACCAGCGGGAGGCTGTGCGGGCGCATCGGGTCACGCTTGAAGCCGACGCGCTTGCCGATGACCAGGATCACACCGAGCGCTGCGGCGCCCGCGTTGATGTGGACCGCGGTACCACCGGCGAAGTCGATCACACCGAGCTCGAAGGCCCAGCCGCCGGTGCCCCAGACCCAGTGGGCGACCGGGAAGTACACGACCGTCGCCCACAGCGCCACGAAGAGCGCCCAGGCGGAGAACTTCACGCGGTCGGCGATCGCGCCGCTTATGAGGGCGGGCGTGATGATGGCGAACATCATCTGGAAGACGGCGAAGGCGAGGACCGGGATCGTGTACCCGGACCAGATATCGCCCTTGTCGATGCCGGTCCATCCGAAGAAGTCGGATTCCCAGCCGATGAGCGAACCGTGGTCCGTACCGAACGCCATGGAGAAGCCGTAGACGACCCACAGGATGGTGACGATACCCATGCTGATGAAGCTCATCATCAGCATGTTGAGGGTGCTCTTGACGCGGACCATGCCTCCGTAGAAGAAGGCGAGTCCCGGCGTCATGACGAGCACCAGAGCGGAACAGATCAACATGAAGCCTGTGTTGGCCACAGACAGCTTGTCTGCGGCGAGCGTGATGGCGGTTGGTGCCATCGGCGTCTCCTCGTCGTAGGTACGGCCCCGTGCGGGCGAAGCCAGAGCGGAATCAGGGGTGGGCCGGTTATGCGCCATGAGATTCGCGCAGCGCGGTTTCGGTGGAGGCCCCTCATTGTTTCGCCGCCGTGACGAAGACGCCTTGCGTGTTACGCGTCGATGAACTGGCAGATATGGGCCGCGTCGATCGTTATCGTGGCGCAACCTTCGCTTCAGGAGTTAAACCGGCCGCGGTCGGCCTTCCGATGACCTGGCATGGGGGAGCCGAGTCGGGCAGTTCGGGAGGGCCGGCCGCGGCCGGGGTTCCGGGGATTCAGACGGCTTCCGCGGTCTCCGGAAGTTCCACGGCGAGCTTGTCGGTGAGTTCCACGACCTCGGCGAGATCACCGAAATCGCGTACAGCCGTGTCGACCGTCTTTCGGATACGAGTGTTGACGCGCTCGGAGCGGACCTTCTTGGCGATGTGCATGGCCTGTTCCACCAGTGCGGTGCTCTGCTCGGGCTCGCGCCGGAGCAGATGCACCGTGGCCATGCCGACGAGATTGAGTGCGTACGACCGCTGGTGCTCGTCGTCCTTGGAGAAGAGCTCCACCGCCCGCTGCATGAGGGGCTCGGCCAGGGAGGCGTAGGTCGGGCTGCGACCGGCCACGTAGGCCAGGTCCCGGTAGGAGTGGGAGTTCTCGCCGTACAGCTCGGCCTCGGAGAAGAACCGGATCCAGTCGGGGTCCGGCTCGTCCCACTCGTCGGCGTCGGCGAAGATGTCCTCGGCCATCCGGACCGCCCTCTTGCACTTGCCGGGCTGCCCCATGTTGGCGTAGGCGCGGGCCTCCATCGCATACAGCATCGACTGGGTGCGCGGGCTCGCACAGTCCCGGCTGCCGTACTGCGCGAGGTGGATCAGCTCCAGGGCGTCCTCGGGCCGCCCGAGGTGGATCATCTGACGGCTCATGCTGGACAGGACGTAGGAGCCGAGCGGCTTGTCGCCGGCCTCCTTGGCCGCGTGCAGGGCGAGGACGAAGTACTTCTGCGCGGTGGGCTGCAGCCCCACGTCGTACGACATCCAGCCCGCGAGTTCCGCCAGTTCGGCGGCGACCTTGAACAGCTTGCGGGTGGTGGTCTCGGGCTGGGGCTCCTGGAGGAGGTCCGTCACCTCGTGCAGCTGGCCGACGACCGCCTTGCGGCGCAGGCCGCCGCCGCACTGGGCGTCCCACTGGCGGAACATCTCGGTCGTCGACTCGAGGAGGTCGAGCTCGGGCCTGGAGAGACGGCCGACGCGACGGGACGAGGCGGGGTCGGGTTCCCGGTGCGCGGGGGCGGCGGGGCCGGGGACCAGCCAGCGCTGCATGGGCTCGATGAGGGACGGGCCCGCGGACAGGACCAGCGAAGTCCCGAGGAAGCCGCGCCGCGCCAGCATGAGGTCGCTGCGCGAGAACTCGCTGAGCAGGGCCACGGTCTGCGGGCCCGTCCAGGGCAGGTCGACCCCGGTCGCGGACGGTGACTGGCGGGCGGCGCGCAGTCCGAGGTCCTCGACGGAGACGACGCATCCGAACCGCTCGGAGAACAGCTCGGACAGGATCCTGGGGATGGGTTCGCGGGGGTTCTCGCCGTCCAGCCAGCGGCGCACCCGCGAGGTGTCGGTGGAGATGTGGTTGGCCCCCAGCTGGCGGGCCCTGCGGTTGACCTGGCGGGCGAGCTCGCCCTTCGACCAGCCGCTGCGCACGAACCAGGAGGTGAGCAGCTCGTTGGGGCGTTTGTCGGCCTGGGAGGAGCTCTGCGCGGCGCTCCCGGCGCCCGTCCCGCTTCCGCTGTTGCCGCCCACTGGAACGCCCCCATCCCTGAGACCACTTGTCGCCGAGTGCGCCAAGCCTTATCAGAATGCCGGTAAATACGGCCGTTCGTCCGGCAGTTGTCAGCCTTCGAACGAGGAGCCGACTTGCCTCCGGCATACCCACAAGCGCATGTGCCCCCAGGACTCGTGCACTCAAAGTAATCCTACGATCACGCGTCCAGCCATGGCGATCCCGGAAACGCCACCATTCGCCACCCCTTCGAATGAACCTACGGTCGCCTCCGCGCGATTCACTTGACATAGACCGAGCAGGGGTAGGCGGAGCGGTGCACTCAGGGGCGCACATGACCCAGCGCACCACCCGGGGCACCTCCGAGCGCCGATATCGCCCGGAAGAAGCAACGGAGAGTGACTGGACGCGTCCGTCGCGTAACCACCGGCGCGCTGGACCCGTTGGAGGGGGCATGGGCTTCACGATCGGCGGCATTCGGGAGATCCGTTCCGGTACCCGCAGGCGCGGCCGCTCCTCGGAGTGCACCACCGTCGCCGAGTTCACCGGACTCTGGGGCTGGGACGTCGTCCCGGGAGCGCGCGCTTCGGCCGGCGCCTGCTCCTGCGGCCGCGCGGACTGCCCTCACCCCGGCGCCCACCCCCTCGACTTCGCACCACCGGTCCCGTCCGGAGCCACGCTCGACGACGTGACCAAGGCGTGGTCCGAGTTCCCCGGCGCCTCAGTGATGCTGCCCGTCGGCCGTGCCTTCGACGTCATCGAGGTCGCCGAGCCGGCCGGGCGCCGCGCCCTGGTCCGCCTGGAGCGCATGGGCCTGCCCCTCGGCCCGGTGACCGCGACCCCCGAGGGCCGCGCCCAGTTCTTCGTCGCCCCCGGCGCCGCGTCCGATCTGAGCGAACTCCTCTACCGCATGGGCTGGGACGACGCCGCCTCCCTCGACCTGCGCGGCCTGGGCCCCGGCAGCCACATCACGGCTCCGCCGTCGGACCGGGGCGGCCTGGGGCCGGTGCAGTGGCTCCGGCCGCCTTCCTTGGACACCGCGACGAAGCCGCCGGCGGCCCGCCTGCTGCTGGGGACACTGGCGTACGTGGCACACCGGTCACAGGCATAGGACGTACGCCGCACACAGCGAAGCGCCCGCTCCCCACTGCACCTCGGGGGCGGGCGCCTCTTCGCGATCTACGGCTTCTCACTCGCCGCGTGTACGGCTTCTCACTCGCGCCGCTGTACGGCTTTCATTCGCCGCCTGTACGACGTATCAGTCGCCGATCAGCGCGTCCACGAACGCTTCCGGCTCGAACGGCGCCAGGTCGTCGGCGCCCTCTCCGAGGCCGATCAGCTTGACCGGCACGCCCAGTTCGCGCTGGACCGCGACCACGATGCCGCCCTTGGCCGTGCCGTCCAGCTTGGTCAGGACGATGCCGGTGATGTCGACGACCTCGGCGAAGACGCGGGCCTGCACCAGGCCGTTCTGCCCGGTGGTGGCGTCCAGGACCAGCAGCACCTCGTCGAGCGGGGCGTGCTTCTCGACGACCCGCTTGACCTTGCCGAGCTCGTCCATGAGGCCGGTCTTGGTGTGCAGCCGCCCCGCGGTGTCGATGAGGACCACGTCGACCCCCATCTCCTTGCCCTCCTTCACCGCGTCGAAGGCGACGGAGGCGGGGTCGCCGCCCTCGGGTCCGCGCACGGTGTAGGCGCCCACCCGCTCGCCCCAGGTCTGGAGCTGGTCGGCGGCGGCGGCCCGGAAGGTGTCCGCGGCGCCCAGGACCACGCTCCGTCCGTCCGCCACGAGCACGCGCGCGAGCTTGCCGGTGGTGGTGGTCTTGCCGGTGCCGTTGACGCCGACGACCATCACGATGCCCGGCTTGCGCTCCTCGGGCTCGGTCCTCACCGTGCGGTCGACCTCGGTGCCGACCAGCTTGAGCAGCTCCTGGCGCAGCAGCCCACGCAGCTCGTCGGGGGTCCGGGTGCCCAGCACCTTCACCCGCTCGCGCAGCCCGTCGACCAGCTCCTGGGTGGGGGCCACGCCGACGTCGGCGGTGAGGAGGATGTCCTCGATCTCCTCCCAGGTGTCGTCGTCGAGGTGCTCGCGCGACAGGAGCGTGAGCAGCCCCTTGCCGAGGGCGTTCTGCGAGCGGGAGAGCCGGGAGCGCAGACGGACCAGGCGGCCGGCGGTGGGCTCCGGGACTTCGATCGCGGGCGGGGGGAGCTCTTCTACGACGGGCGGCGCCGAGCCGTCCGGGAGGTCGACCTCCTCTATGGTCCGGCGCGGTTCGTCGCGCGGGGTCTCGGCCTCGTCGCCGACGTGCGGCTCGGCCGGAGGGGCGGTGATGTCGGGCGCGGCGGGGGGTGGCGGGGGCAGCGGCTTCTTGCGCCGGCTGCCGACGACGAGCCCGCCGAGCACACCGAGCACGACCACGGCGATGACTACAGCAAGGATGACGGTTTCCATAACGCACCCAGTATCGGCCATGGGTCACGGCCGAACCCAGCTTGTGTTTTCACACGGGGAAAACAGCCACAAAATGGCTTTTAGTGTGACTAATACGCAACGACGCGCCACGCCGTGCCCTCTACGACCCACACGTGCCACCTCCATAGCAATCTGACGCCTCGTCAGCTACCGTCCCCGCACCACTCCGCCCGGTGAAGGGGGACCCCCATGCCCGTCACGGTCGTCCGTTTCAACCTCGTCGAGCCCGGCGCGACGCCCGCCTCCCTCAGCGCCCGCTACCGCGCCGCCCTGGACATGGCCGCGTACGCCGACGAGCACGGGATCACCACCGTGCAGACCGAGGAGCACCACGGCGTCGACAACAACTGGCTGCCGTCGCCGTTCGCCTTCGCGGGCGCGGTGTTCGGCGCGACGCGGAGGATCGCGGTCACCGTCTCCGCCGTGATCGGCCCCCTGCACGACCCGCTCCGCCTGGCCGAGGAGATCGCCGTACTGGATCTGCTGAGCGGCGGACGCCTGGTGACGGTCGCCGGGATCGGGTACCGGCCCGAGGAGTACGCCCTGTTCGACGTGGAGTGGAGCCGGCGGGGCCGCCTGCAGGACGAGCTGCTGGAGACCCTGCTGAAGGCCTGGACCGGCGAGGAGTTCGCATACCGGGGTCGTACGGTACGGATCACCCCGCGCCCCTTCACCGACCCGCACCCCCTCCTCCTGGTCGGCGGCTCCTCCAAGGCCGCGGCTCGCCGGGCCGCCCGTCTGGGCCTGCCGTTCTTCCCCAGCGCCCACCTCCCGGAACTGGAGGCGTACTACAAGGAGCGGCTCGTCGAGTACGGCACCGAGGGCTGGACCATGATGCCGACGGCCGAGACACCGTTGCTGCACATCGCCGAGAACCCGGACGAGGCGTGGGCGCGTCACGGAGAGCACTTCCTCCACGAGGCCCGGACCTACGCCTCCTGGCAGTCCGGTGACATCCGCTCGGCGGTACGGTCGGCGGCTGCGAGCGTGGATGAGCTGCGCGCGGAGGGCGTGTACCGGATCCTCACACCGGACGAGTGCGTGGAGCAGGGGCTCGACAATCTCGTCCTGCATCCGCTGGCGGGCGGGATGCCGGTGGAGGAGGGGTGGCGCAGTCTCCGGTTGTTCGCGGAACGGGTGCTTCCGGCGCTGAACGGCTGAGCCGCCTGGACGAGGTCGCCCACGGCACGCAGCGGCCACGGACGGTCGAGGAGACAACACCGCCGCCCCCGGTCCAGGCGGTTGCCGGACCGGGGGCGGCGGAGGGTTCGGGGAGAAGGGCAGCGGGGTGTTGGCCCTTCTCCCCGGGTTCGCGGGGGCCGTCAGCGGGTTCGCGGGCCGTCAGCCCATCTCCTCCAGCGCCTTGCCCTTCGTCTCCTTGACGTACTTGAGGACGAACGGGATGGAGAGCGCGGCGAAGACCGTGTAGATCACGTAGGTCGCGGAGAGGTTCCAGTCGGCCAGCGACGGGAAGCTCGCGGTGATGGCCCAGTTGGCGATCCACTGCGCGGACGCGGCCACACCGAGGGCGGCGGCGCGGATCCGGTTCGGGAACATCTCGCCGAGGAAGACCCAGACGACCACACCCCAGGACAGGGCGAAGAAGAGGACGAAGACGTGCGCGGCGATCAGCGCGGTCCAGCCCTGCACGGCCGGCAGCTTGCCGTCGACCAGGTCGAAGGAGAACGCCCAGGCCTCCAGTGCGAGACCGATCACCATGCCGGCCGAACCGATCAGGGCGAGCGGCCGGCGGCCGACACGGTCCACGAAGATCATCGCGATCACGGTGCCGACGATGTTGATGATCGACGTCGTGAAGGAGTAGAGGAACGAGTCCGTCGGGTCGACGCCGACCGACTGCCACAGCGTCGAGGAGTAGTAGAACGCGACGTTGATGCCGACGAACTGCTGGAAGACCGACAGGCCGATGCCGACCCAGACGATCGGCTTGAAGAAGAAGCTCCCGCCGAGGAGGTCCTTGAAGGTCGACTTGTGCTCGCTCTTCATGGCGTTCTCGATCTCGGTCACGCGCGCGTCGAGGTCGATCTTGTCGCCCTCGACCTCCGCGAGGATCTCCCGGGCACGCTCGTGCTTGCCGACGGAGATCAAGAAGCGCGGGGACTCGGGGATGGCGAAGGAGAGCAGGCCGTAGAGGACGGCCGGGATCACCATGACGCCGAGCATGACCTGCCAGGCCTCGAGACCCATCAGCTTGCCGCGCTGGTCACCGCCGGCCGCGTTCAGCAGGCCCCAGTTGACCAGCTGCGAGACGGCGATGCCGATGACGATCGCGGCCTGCTGGAAGGACCCGAGGCGGCCGCGGTAGGCCGGCGGGGCGACCTCGGCGATATAGGCGGGGCCGATGACGGAGGCCATACCGATGGCGAAGCCGCCGACGATCCGCCAGAACGCCAGGTCGTACAGCGCGAAGGGCAGTGCCGAGCCGACGGCGCTGATCGTGAAGAGGACGGCCGAGATCTGCATGCACCGGATACGGCCGATGCGGTCCGCGATACGTCCCGCGGTCGCCGCGCCGATCGCACAGCCGATCAGGGCGATGGCGATGACCTGCGCCAGGGCCGCGGAACCGATGTCGTAACGGCCCCGGATGGCCTCGACGGCGCCGTTGATCACGGAGCTGTCGTAACCGAAGAGGAAACCGCCCATCGCGGCCGCCGCCGCGATGAAGATGACGTGCCCGAGATGATCGGGATGAGCCGCCTGGGCTCCTGACTTGGACGCCTGCTCTGTGCTGGTCACGTGTACTCCTCGGGCCACCGGCAACGCTGCCGGCTGGGGGCGACCCTTCCAGATAGGTGGTACCTGAAGGTAAAAACAACATTGCCGACCCTATGCCTTCAAGTTTCGAAGTCAAGAGGGCGTCCAGTGTGAGAAAAGAGGCATGGATGACCAAGACGTGTTCAAGACTTGAAGTATTGATGAAGGGCTAGCGGAGCCGCTGTGAAATCACCTTGGACACCCCGTCGCCCTGCATGGAGACGCCGTACAGCGCGTCGGCGACCTCCATGGTCCGCTTCTGGTGCGTGATCACGATGAGCTGTGAGGCTTCCTGCAGCTCCTGCATGATGCGGATCAGCCGCTGCAGGTTGGTGTCGTCGAGGGCGGCCTCGACCTCGTCCATGACGTAGAACGGGCTGGGCCGGGCCTTGAAGATCGACACCAGCAACGCCACAGCGGTGAGCGAGCGCTCGCCACCGGAGAGCAACGACAGCCGCTTGACCTTCTTGCCCGGCGGACGGGCCTCGACATCCACGCCGGTGGTGAGCATGTTGTCGGGATCGGTCAGGATGAGCCGCCCCTCGCCGCCCGGGAAGAGCCGGCTGAAAACACCCTCGAACTCCCTGGCCGTGTCCCGGTAGGCCTCGGTGAATACCTGCTCGACGCGTTCATCGACCTCCTTCACCACTTGAAGCAGGTCGGTGCGGGTCTTCTTCAGGTCCTCCAACTGCTCACTGAGGAACTTGTGCCGCTCCTCCAGCGCCGCGAACTCCTCCAGGGCGAGCGGGTTGACCTTGCCGAGCTGCTGATAGGCCCGCTCGGCCGCCTTGAGCCGCTTCTCCTGCTCGGCCCGGTGGAACTGCTTCGGCTGGTTGCGCGGATGCTCCGGATCGTCGGGCAGTTCCTCGCCCTCGGCGGGCGGGGAGGGCGGTACCGGCTGGTGGGGGCCGTACTCGTCGATGAGCCCCGCCGGTTCGACACCCAGTTCTTCCAGCGCCTTGGTCTCCAGCTGCTCGATCCGCATCCGCTTCTCGGCGCCGAGCACCTCACCGCGGTGGACGGAGTCGGTCAGCTTGTCGAGCTCGGACTTGAGATCCCGGCCGGTGTTCCGCGCGGCGGTCAACTCCCGTTCCCTGAGCGCCTTGGCGGCGTCGGCGGCGGTCCGCTCCTCGTCCGCGCGCGCGAGGGACACCTCGACGTGCGCGAGCAACTGCCGCGCACCGGAGGCGACAGCGTCGGCCACGGCGGCCTCGTGCCGCAGCCGGGCGCGCCGCTGTTCGGCACGCGCGCGTGCGTCTCGCTCCGCACGGGCGGCACGGTCGAGGGCGTCGGCCCGTCCGGCGAGCCCCTTGACCCGCTCCTCATGCGTACGGACCTGAAGGCGGGCCTCCATCTCGGTCTGGCGGGCGTTGGCGCCGTCGGCGGCGAGACGGTCCCGTACCGACGTGTCGGGCTCCTCCTCCACCGGCATCTCCTCGGCGACGGCGAGCCGTTCGGCGAGTTCCTCGACCTCTTCGAGCGCCTTCTCCAGGGCGTCCTGCGCTCGCGCGGCGGCCGCGGTGGACCGCTCCGCCTCGCCGGCGGCACCTTTCGCCTGGCCGGCGAGGCGGCCGAGCTGCTGGGCGACGGCCGACTTCTCCCGGTCCGCGGCGCGGCGGCGCTCTCCCAGCTCCTCCACTCGGGCCGTGCACTCCTTGCGGTGTGCCACCGCCGCGTGCTGGGCCTCGCTGAGTTCCTCGCACTGCACGGCCAGCTCTTCGAGTTCGGCGGCGGCCTGGTCGACGGACGCCTGTACTTCGAGGAGGCTGGGGGCGCCCGCGGAGCCGCCGTGCGCGAAGTGGGCGCCGAGGAGGTCGCCTTCGGCGGTGACGGCGGTCAGGTGGGGATGGGCGTAGACGAGGTCCTCGGCGTCTTCGAGGGTGCCGACGACGACGATGCCGTGGAGCAGGCGGCGAACGGCCGCCATGAGATCGGACGGGCCGCGGACCAGGTCTGCCGCGTGTTGTAGTGCGGCGTCCGCGGGTGCGGTGTGGCTGGTCGCGCCCCGCGGCGGAGCCGCGGATTGATGCAGCCCCGCGCCCCTGAAGGGCGCGTCTTCGGGGGCCCCTGCCAAGAGGAGTGACGCTCGTCCCGCGTCCTGCTTCCGCAGCAGCCTGATCGCGTCGGCCGCGGCCGAAGGCGAGGTCACCGCCAGGGCGTCCGCCGCCGCGCCGAACGCTGCCGCCAGCGCGACCTCATGGCCCGGGGTCACCGTCAGGAGCTCGGCCGCCGGGCCCAGGAGTCCGGTGAGACGATCCTTCGCGCCCAGCAGCGCTCCCGTTCCGTCCTTTCTCCGCAGTCCCATGGCCAGCGCCTCGTGCCGGGCCTGCGTCGCCGCGCGCTTGCGTTCCGCCGCCGTGACCGCCTCGCGGGCAGCCGTCAGTGCGGCCTCCGCCTCCGCCAGCTGCCGCTTCGCCGCCTCGTGCCGCTCCGCCAGTTCCGCGTCGCCCGCGTCCAGGCCGTCCACCTCGGCCTTCAGTGCCTCGTACTCCTCCTGCGCGGCGACCGCACGGTCCTGGGACTCGTCCCGGGCGGCGGCGAGGCGGTCGATCTCGGCCTGCGCGGAGGCCGCGCGGGAACGGGCCGCGTTGACCTGGCCGCCCAGCCGGGCGAGGCCCTCGCGGCGGTCGGCGATGGCCCGGGCGACGTCCTTCAGTCGCCGTTCCTCCTGGAGGAGCTCCCGCTCCAGCTGGGCGCGGTGCGCGACCGTGTCCTCCAAGGCGTGCTCGGCCGCCTCCAGGGCAGCCTCCAGCTCGGCCTCCTGCTCGCGGATGCGGGCGGCCTCGCGTTCCATGTCCTCGGGGTCACGGCCCCGCCGTTCCTCGGGCGGCGCCGAGGTCGCGCTCTTCACGCGCGCGTCGGCCAGCGAGACCGTGCCGCGCACCCGCTCGGCGAGCTGGGAGAGCTCGTACCAGGTCTGCTGGGCCCGCTGCAGCCGGGGGGTGAGCTGTCGGACCTCGTCCTCCAGAAGGGCCTCCCGCTGGAGGGCCTTCTTCAGCTCCTGCTCGGCGGCGTCCTTGCGTGCCTTCAGCGCGGCCTCGTCCGCGACCTCGGTCTGCAGCGCCTGCCGCAGTCGTACGAGATCGTCGGCGAGCAGCCGGAGGCGGGCGTCCCTCAGGTCGGCCTGGATGACGGCGGCCCGGCGGGCGACCGCGGCCTGACGGCCGAGCGGCTTGAGCTGGCGCCTGAGCTCGTCGGTCAGGTCCTGCACGCGCGCGAGGTTGGCCTGCATCGCGTCGAGCTTGCGGAGGGCCTTCTCCTTGCGCTTGCGGTGCTTGAGGACTCCGGCGGCCTCCTCGATGAAGGCCCGGCGGCCCGTCGGATCGGCGTGCAGGACGGAGTCGAGCTGGCCCTGGCCGACGATGACGTGCATCTCGCGGCCGATGCCGGAGTCGGAGAGCAGGTCCTGGATGTCGAGGAGGCGGCAGGTGTCGCCGTTGATCTGGTACTCGCTGCCGCCGTTGCGGAACATGATCCGCGTGATGGTGACCTCGGCGTACTCGATGGGCAGGGCGCCGTCGGAGTTGTCGATGGTCAGGGACACCTCGGCGCGGCCCAGCGGCGGGCGGCCGGTGGTGCCGGCGAAGATGACGTCCTCCATCTTGCCGCCGCGCAGCGACTTGGCGCCCTGCTCGCCCATGACCCAGCTGAGCGCGTCCACGACGTTGGACTTGCCTGAGCCGTTCGGCCCCACGACACATGTGATCCCCGGCTCGAACCGGAGCGTGGTCGCCGAGGCGAACGACTTGAACCCTCGGAGGGTCAGCGCCTTGAGGTGCACGCCGCTGGACTCTACCTTCCGGGTGTGTCTCACTCCATGAACGCGCTGTTGCCCGCGGTTTCACCGTTGAACGTGCAGGGCACACCAAACGTTAAGAGAGTGAAAGGGTGCACGGGGGCAAGAAAGAAGGGACGCCGAAGCGTCCCTTGCAAACTCTGACAACTTAGCGGTTGATACAGGCCGCCCAACCACTGCGTGAGCTGTCGTGGAGCGATGCAGTGATCAGGTGAGCGCAGGCTCCGCCTGGTGTGCGTCGATGCTCTCCAGGAGACTTTCGTGAGAAGCGGCAGCCGCGAGCGCGTCGTTCTCGGCCTGGATCCGTACGAGCTCGGATTCCAGATCCTGTACGCGCTGCTGGAGCCGTCGCATCTCGGCGAGGAGTCGAGGGTCGGAGCCGCCGACGTAACCGAGAAGCGCCTTTGCCATGATGGATGGTCCTCCACACTGAGTGACCGACCGAAGCGGTGTGGGTCGTGAGGGATTCGCACCCGCGGTGCTTGACACTTTTGAGTTCATGCTGCTGTTCATCCATGCCAAACAGCTAAGGTGCGCGGGGTGCTTTCAGCGTCTCACCAAAAAGTTTGACGGTCAACACGATCACGCCCCGTATTGGCGGACAACCCGGTCCGGCGCGACCTGAGACGGCGGCGCTGCGGCTCCCTCGGGGCCTTCGGGACGTGACGATCACTCTTAGCTGCGGAGCCTGCCACGGCACGGCCTTCTTGGCAACCACCAGCGACTTTCTGCTCGGGGCAGGTGCCAGTGGCATGTCCCTCCGCTTCCGCCTGGGCCGTTTTACAGAAACGGCTCATCGGATGGCGAAGCCGTCGTAACCCCCACGAGGTGTGTCCCAGATCTCGGTGACACCGTCTACGCGGCCGGGCGTGTCGTCGCCCAGGAGCCAGTCGAGGAGTCCCTGGCATCCCTTGCGCGGGCCCTCCGCGACCACTTGCACGCGTCCGTCGTCCAAATTGAGAGCAAAACCACTCAGGCCGCCGATCTCCAGGGCCTTGGCCCGCGTGAACCAGCGGAAACCCACACCTTGGACGCGTCCGCGCACCCAGGCGACCAGTCGTACATCCTCGCTCATGGGTGCAACCTAACCGGCCAATGTCTCTCTGGGCACTCCCTCCCCAGGCGCCATGCGGTACTGTCCGCTGCCAATGAATCTCATACGAAACTCACTCGATGGTGTGGGTTTTGTGACTTTGGTTGACCGGGGGGACGCGTCGACCTCACGCACGAGGACTAGGAAGGCAAGCACATGGGACGCCACCGACGCTCCGCCGCCGGCCGCGCCGCCACGGGCCGCGCCACGGGGGTAACAGCGACACACAGCTCCTACGGGAGCGGTTACGGCCCACAGGACTCGTACAACTTCGCCTCGGTGGGCGCCGCGACCTACCCGGGCCAGGAGGACCCCGACCCCTACGCGCGCAGTGACGCCTACCTGTTCGCGTCGGAGGAGGAGTACGCGCTCTACCGGGGCGAGGGCTACACGCCCGCCGACGGTTCCCGGCGCGGTGGGTCGCACCGCCGGCGCAAGAGGAACCTCGTGACGCCGGTCAAGACCGGTCTGCTCGGGGTCTCTGCGGCCGTCGCGATCGGCACGGCCGCGGTCGCCACCGGTGTGGTGCCCGGCCTGGACAACTACAAGCTCGGCGGCGGCAGCACCACCGGCGGCGATGTGCAGGCGGCGGGCTCGCCGACCAACTCCCCGGCCGAGCAGGGCGGCACCTCCGGCAGCGCCGACAGCCGCGAGGACGGCAGCTCGACGAGCCGGGATGCCGACCGCGCCTCCTCGCCCTCCGCCTCGCCGTCCCCCTCGACCTCGACGCCCACGCCGACCGAGAAGCCGACGAAGAAGCCGGCCGCCCCGCCGAGCAAGAAGCCGAAGACGCCGCCTTCCCAGAAGGAGAAGGAGCCGGCGAAGAAGGAGACCGCCGCGCCCGTGGAGGTTTCGACCGAGGCCGCCGCGGCGGCCGAGGTGCTCAGGCTCGTCAACGCCGAGCGGGCGAACGTCGGCTGCAGCCCGGTCGCCGCCAACAGCGCGCTGGCCGATCTCGCCGCGGCCTTCAGCAAGGCCATGGCCGAGCAGGGCTTCTTCGACCACACCGACCCGAGCGGCGCCACGCCGTGGGACCGGGCCGCGCAGGCCGGGATAACCAGCCTCGGCGGCGAGAACATAGCCCGGGGCCAGTCCGACCCGGCGGCGGTCATGGAGGCCTGGATGAACAGCCCCGGCCACAAGGCCAACATACTGAACTGCGACTTCAAGACGCTGGGCGTGGGTGTGGTCTTCGGTTCGGGCGGCCCCTGGTGGACGCAGGACTTCGGCTACTAGAGGACGCCGCAGCGCATTGCGCTAACTTGCGGTTAGTGCAATCTGTTGGTTAGTGCTGTCTTCCAGTACGCTCGTGATATGGACACCACGCAGCAGCCCCTGGAGGCGCGTGACCTCCCGTACGACGTGTTCGCCAAGGCCTGCCCCTCACGCGGCACGCTGGAGCATGTGACGGGCCGCTGGGGCGGACTCACGCTCGGCGCCCTGTACGAGGGCTCGCTGCGCTTCAACGAGCTGCGCCGCCGGGTCGACGGCGTGAGCGAGAAGATGCTCTCCCAGACGCTCCAGGCGCTGGAGCGCGACGGCCTGGTGCACCGCGAGGCCCAGCCCACCAACCCGCCCCGGGTCGACTACGAACTGACCCCGCTGGGCCGCGAGGTCGCCGAGCGGCTGCTGGGCCTCATCCACTTCGTCGAGGGCCGCATGGACGACGTCCTGGCCGCCCGCGAGCGTTACGACGTGACGCGCGGCGCCCGCTGACACCTCGGGCAGAAGTAGCTGGACCGGTTCATCCAGGGCCGCCGGCGCATCGGCGTACCGCACCGCTTGCACGGCAGCCCCTCCCGGCCGTACGCGTCGAGGGACCGGTCGAAGTACCCGGACTCCCCGTTGACGTTGACGTACAGGCTGTCGAAGCTGGTGCCGCCGACCGCGAGGGCCTCGTTCATCACGTCCCGGACGTGGCTCAGGAGTTCGGCCGTGCGCGGGCGGGTGAAGTTCGCGGTGGGGCGCTCGTAGTGGATGCGGGAGCGCCACAGGGCCTCGTCCGCGTAGATGTTGCCGACTCCACTGATCAACGACTGGTCGAGCAGGGCCCGTTTGATGGTGCTGCGCTTGCGGCGCAGGGCCTGGTGGAAGGCGTCGTCGTCGAAGAGCGGGTCGAGAGGGTCGCGCGCGATGTGCGCGATGACGTCGGGCAGGCCGTCGGGGGTGTTGTCGTGCAACGACAGCCCGCCGAAGGTCCGTTGGTCGACGAAGCGAAGCTCGGTGTCCACCTCGTCGGCGAACCTCACCCGGATCCTGAGGTGCTTCTCGTCGGGCGCGGTATGCGGCTGGACCAGCAGCTGGCCGCTCATGCCGAGGTGGGCCAGGATCGACTGGTCCGTGTCCTCCAGGGGCAGCCAGAGGTACTTCCCGCGGCGGCTCGGGGTGCCGACGCGGCGGCCCTTGAGGCGGTGCGCGAAGTCGTCGGCACCGGCGAGGTGACGGCGGACCGCGCGCGGGTGCAGCACCTCGACCTCGGCGACCGTACGGTGGGGGACCCACCGCGCGAGGCCCCGCCGTACGACCTCGACCTCGGGCAACTCGGGCATGGGGCTCCCCCGTCACGGACCGGTGTATGAACCGAGCGCCCGCCCCGGTGTTCGGGGGCAGGCGCTCGGCTGCGCTGTTCTTCCAGACGCGCTGGGGCTTCCAGGCGTCAGGCGGAGACGGACGACGGACCTTCGTCGTCGTCCTTGGCGGCTTCGACGACGTCGACGGCCTCAACGGCTTCGACGGCCTTTTCGGCTACCGCCTTGGCGCGCTCGTCCGCGGCGGCCCGGATGGACCTCCAGGCGGACTCCGCGGCCTGCTGCTCCGCCTCCTTCTTGCTGCGGCCGGTGCCGGTGCCGTACGAGACGCCTCCGACGCGGGCGGCAGCAGTGAAGGTCTTCTCGTGGTCGGGGCCGGTCTCCGTGACCAGGTACTCGGGCACGCCGAGCCCTTCGGTCGCGGTGAGCTCCTGGAGACTGGTCTTCCAGTCCAGGCCGGCACCGAGGTTGGAGGACTTCTCGATCAGGGGGTCGAACAGGCGGTGCACCAGTTCGGAGGCCGCTTCGAGACCCTGGTCGAGATAGACAGCGCCGATCACCGCTTCCAGGGTGTCGGCGAGGATGGACGCCTTGTCCCGGCCGCCTGTGCCCTCTTCACCACGGCCGAGCCGGATGAAGGAGCCCAGGTCGAGCCCGCGGCCGACCTCCGCCAGTGCGCGTGAGTTGACCACCGCGGCCCGCAACTTGGCCAGTTGGCCTTCGGGCAGGTCGGGGTGGGTGGTGTACAGCGTGTCCGTGACCACGAGGCCGAGCACGGAGTCCCCGAGGAACTCCAGCCGCTCGTTGGTCGGCAGACCGCCGTTCTCGTACGCGTACGAACGGTGGGTCAGCGCACGCACCAGAAGGGCGGACTCGAGTTTGTACCCGAGCCGCCCTTCCAACAGCGTGTGGGACGAGGCCTGATTGTCGCCCGAGTTCTTCTTCGGCGTGGACACAGTGCCTCTCACCAGCCGCTCAGACCTCGAGGACCTGGCGCTTGTTGTAGGTGCCACAAGCAGGGCACGCGATGTGCTGCAGCTTGGGCTCGTGGCAGCGCTCGCACGCAACCAGGGTGGGGACCGCAGCCTTCCACTGCGACCGGCGGTGGCGCGTGTTGCTGCGCGACATCTTCCGCTTCGGAACAGCCACGGCTACTTCTCCTGCTTCTCGTCGACGCCCGGTTCGGCGCCGCTCATCTCGTCCTTCTCGCCGTCTTCGAGTGAACCGGCGAGTCCCTGCAGTGCCGCCCAACGGATGTCGACGGCGTCATGGTGGTGGTCCGGGTCGTCCGTGAGCCGCGCCCCGCACTCGGAGCACAGGCCCAGACAGTCGTCCTGGCACACCGGCTGCATCGGCAGTGCGAGCACTACCGCATCACGCAGCACGGGTTCGAGGTCGAACAGGCCGTCCTCGATGAAGAGCCTGTCCTCGTCTTCCTCGGCGTCGTCGGCCGGTTCCGCTTTCACGCGGCCACGGTCGTCGGCGTCAGGGTACGAGAACATCTCCTGGAAATCCGCTTCGAGCACCAGCTCAAGCGGCTCCAGACACCTTACGCACTCCCCCTTCGCCAGTGCACGGGCGGTGCCTGTGACAAGCACCCCTTCCATGACCGACTCGAGGCGGAGTTCGAGCTCGACCGGGGCGCCTTCCGGCACTCCGATCACTCCCTGGATACCCAGGTCCTTGGGAGCGTCGATCTCACGGGTCAGGCGCTGCAGCGCGCCAGGACGCCGCCCCAGCTCGTGTGTGTCGAACACGAGAGGGTTGCGGTGGTCGAGGCGGGCGTTCAGGGCCATTCCTGCTTTCGATCTTCGAGCTCAGAGGGTCGCCGCCCTTCGGTGCTCCCGGGCAGCGTTGATCGCGGACGTACGCGCGACCGAAGAGCCAGGATACTGGACCTTTCGCTCACGGCCCAATCCGGTGGTCTCTTACTGGCCGCGACCCTGCTCGTAGGCCCTCAACTGCTCCGGTGTGATCATGCCGGTGTCGAAGAGGCTGGTCTCGTCCAGGGCGTAGCCCTGCTGCGACTGGTGGGCCTGTTGGGGCTGTTGGGGCTGTTGGACCTGCTGGGCCTGGTTCGGGTCGTACTGCTGCTGGTCGTATCCCTGGTAGGCGTAGGGATCGGCCTGCTGGTAGCCGTACTGGTCCTGCTGGGCGTAGGGATCGGGCTGCTGCTGATAGGCGGCGTAGGCGTCGCTCTGCTGCTGGTAGCCGTACGCCGGCTGCTGGGCGTAGTCCGGCTGCTGGGCCGGCTGCTCGGACTGACCGCGGGCGGCCTGGGTCCGGGCGTCCTGCTCCGCGAGGGCGGTGAGGTCGGCCAGGTAGTCGGCGTCGCTGGAGTGCTGGACGGTGGAGGTGTCGTCGGCCAGGGCGCCGAGGTCGTCCGTGGCGATACGGCCGTGCAGCTTCTGGCGGCCGCGCCCGACGGCCTCCAGGGTCTTGGCGAGGACCGCCTCGAAGGCGCCGAGCTTGGCGTCGACGTAGGAGTCGGCGTCCTTGCGCAGGGTCTCGGGGTCGTGGCTGCGCTCCGGGGCGTCCTCGTCCTCGTAGCCGTTCTCGTCGAGGCCCGGGCCGGTGCCGAGCAGCTTCTCGCGGCCGCGGCCGACCGAGCCGAGGGTCTTGGTGAGGACGACCTCGAAGTTGGCGAGCTTGGAGTCGACGTAGTCGTCGGCCTCGGCGCGGACCTCCTCGGCCTCCTGGCGGGCTTCGTTCAGGATCCGGTCGGCCTCGGCCTGGGAGCGGCGGGCGACCTCGGTGTCGGAGATCAGGGAGCCGCGCTCGGCGTGCGCCTGCCCGATGATCCGCTCGGCCTCCTGGCGGGCCTGCTCGACCATCTGCTCGCGGTCGCCGATCAGTTCCTGGGCCTGCGCGAGGGAGCCGGGCAGGGCCTGGCGCAGCTCTTCGAGCATCGCGAGCAGTTCGGCGCGGTTGACGATCACCGAGGCCGACATGGGCATCGACCGGGCGCCGGAGACCGTGGAGACGATCTCGTCGAGCTTCTTCTGCACGTCCACCTGTGCTCGCCACTCTCTACAGCTGTGTTGGAGACGGACGGGACGACTGTAGTCCCATCAGTCCTTGCGCAGGCGCTTGTCGAGTGCCTCCAGGACCAGCGGCGGGACCAGGTGGGAGACGTCTCCGCCCCAGGTCGCGACCTCCTTGACGAGCGAGGAGGACAGGAAGCTGTAGGTGGGGTTGGTCGGGACGAAGAGGGTCTCGACGCCTGAGAGGCCGTTGTTCATCTGGGCCATCTGGAGCTCGTAGTCGAAGTCGCTGACCGCGCGCAGGCCCTTGACGATGGCCGGGATGTCGCGCTCCTTGCAGTAGTCGACGAGGAGGCCGTGGAACGCCTCGACGATCACGTTGCCGTACTCGGCGGTGACCGCGCGGATCAGGTCGATCCGCTCGTCGATCTCGAAGAGGCCCTTCTTGGACTTGTTGATCATCACCGCGACGTAGACCTCGTCGTACAGTCTGGAGGCGCGGGAGATGATGTCGAGGTGTCCGTTGGTGATCGGGTCGAACGACCCGGGACAGACGGCGCGGCGCACTTGAGATCCCTCGCTCTCCGGTCCGGTCATCGTGCGTCTTCGCACGTAGAGGCGGCGCGACCGTACCAAAACGTTCCCTCGCCGTAGCGACGGGCCTTGACCGCGTCGAATCCGGGCGGCCACTGGAATTCTCCGCCTCTGGTGCTGCGCTCCACGGTGACGATCGCCTCCGGCGCGAGCCAGTGTTCCGTGCGGAGTGTGAGCAGAATCTCGCGAAGATCGTGATCTGTGACTCGGTAGGGGGGGTCGAGGAAGACGAGGTCGTACGGCTCGGTCGGCGCCCCCGTCCGGATGATCTGTTCGGCTTTGCCGGCGCGGACCTCGGCGCCGGGGAGGCCGAGGTTCCTGACGTTCTCGCGGATGGTGCGGGCGGCTCTGGCGTCGGCCTCGACGAGGAGGGTGTGGCTCGCCCCGCGGGAGAGGGCCTCCAGGCCTACCGCGCCTGAGCCCGCGTACAGGTCGAGGACCCTCTCACCGTCGAGGGGGCCGCCGAGGAGGGACTGCCAGGTGGAGAGAAGACCTTCGCGTGCGCGGTCGGAGGTGGGGCGGGTGCCGGTGCCTGGCGGCACTGCGAGTCGACGTCCGCCGGCTGTGCCGGCGATCACGCGGGTCATCTTTGGTCCTTGGTGTGGGGGACTTCAGGTTCATGGTGAGTGTCTCTCCTTCAGCCCTTTTCCAAGTACTGCTCTCTCTCCTCGTCCAAGAGTGAGTCCAAGGCTGTGCGCAGGCCCGGGAGTCCCGTCAGCTCGGGATCTGCCTCCACCACCGCCGTCGCCTCCTGCCTCGCCTCCGCGATGATCTCCTCGTCCTCGATCACCGCGAGGACCCGCAAAGAGGTCCGGGCACCGGACTGGGCCTGGCCGAGGACATCGCCCTCCCGGCGCTGCTCCAGGTCGATGCGGGAGAGTTCGAAGCCGTCGAGGGTGGCGGCGACCGCGTTGAGGCGCTGGCGGGCCGGGCTGGCCTCCGGCATCTCCGAGACCAGGAGACAGAGGCCCGCAGCCGAACCCCGGCCCACTCGGCCGCGCAGCTGGTGGAGCTGGGAGACGCCGAAGCGGTCGGCGTCCATGACGACCATCGCCGTGGCGTTCGGGACGTTGACGCCGACCTCGATGACCGTGGTGGCGACCAGGACGTGGGTCTCGCCGGCGGCGAAGCGGCGCATGACCGCGTCCTTGTCGTCGGGGTGCATACGGCCGTGCAGCACCTCGACGCGCAGGCCGTGCAGCGGGCCCTTCGTGAGCTGGTCCGCCACGTCGAGCACCGCGAGCGGCGGGCGCTTCTCCGCCTCGTCCTCCGGGGACTTCTTCCTGGCTGACTTCTTGGGGTCGTCCTCCTCGTCGCCGATGCGGGGGCAGACGACGTACGCCTGGTGGCCGTTCTCCACCTCCTCGCGGACCCGCTCCCAGGCGCGGGCGAGGAAGTGGGGCTTGTCGGCGGCGGGGACGACATGGCTGGCGATGGGTGAGCGGCCGGCCGGGAGCTGGTCGAGGACGGAGGTCTCCAGGTCACCGAAGACCGTCATGGCGACCGTGCGCGGGATGGGGGTGGCCGTCATGACGAGGAGGTGGGGCGGCTGCTTTCCCTTGCCGCGCAGGGCGTCCCGCTGCTCGACCCCGAACCGGTGCTGTTCGTCGACCACGACCAGGCCCAGGTCGTGGAACTGCACCTTGTCCTCGATCAGCGCGTGCGTGCCGATCACGATCCCGGCCTCACCGGTGACCAGATCGAGCATCGCCTGCCTGCGCGCGGCCGTCCCCATCGACCCGGTGAGCAGGACGACCTTGGTGCCCTGCTCGGATCCGCCCAGCATCCCGCCCTCGGCGAGCTCGCCCATCATCTCGACGATCGAGCGGTGGTGCTGCTGCGCGAGCACTTCGGTGGGCGCCAGCATGGCGGCCTGCCCGCCGGCGTCGACGACGGCGAGCATGGCACGCAGGGCCACCAGGGTCTTTCCCGATCCGACCTCGCCCTGCAGCAGCCGGTGCATCGGATGGTCCGTCGCCAGGTCGTCGAAGATCTCCTTGGAGACCTTCTGCTGCCCGTCCGTGAGGGTGAAGGGCAGTCGGTCGTCGAAAGCCGAGAGCAGGCCGTCCGGAGCGGGTTTCCTCGGTACCGCCGGGAGTTGGGCGTCCGCGTGCCGGCGGCGCGCCAGGGCCACCTGGAGGACGAAGGCCTCGTCCCACTTGAGGCGGGCATGGGCGTCGGCGATGTCGGCCTTGGTGTGCGGGCGATGGATCTTGAGGAGTGCCTCGGGGAGGGGGACCAGGCCGCGACCCTCGCGGAGGGACTCCGGAAGGGGGTCGGCCGCCTCCTGGGCGCTCGGCAGCACCGTCTGGATCGCCTTGCCGATCTTCCAGGACTCCAGTTTGCCGGTGGCGGGATAGATGGGGATCAGGGCGCCCGCCCAGGTCTCCACTGTTTCCGCCGCCTCGTCGTCGGCCCCGCGCAGCAACTCGTAGGCCGGGTGTGTCAGTTGGAGGCGGCGGTTGAAGAGGGAGACCTTGCCGGCGAACATCGCGCGGGTGCCCGGCAGGAGCTCCTTGTGGGGCTTGTGCACTCCATGGCCGAAGAAGACCAGTTGAAGGCGGCCACTGCCGTCCGTGATGGTGACCTCCAGCCGCTGCCCTTTGCCGCGCGGCGCCTTGGCCGAGGCGAAGGTGTGCAGACGGGCGTCGGCGACCTGGGCGACCACGGTGACGTGCTCGTCCATGGGCAGGTCGGCGAGGTGGGTCAGCTGCCCCCGCTCCTCGTATCTGCGCGGGTAGTGGTGCAGGAGGTCGCCGACGGAGTGCAGGCCGAGATGCTCGGCCATCACCTTCGCGGTGGCGGGGCCGAGCACCTTCTTCAGTGGTTCTTCCAGTGCGGGCACGAGATCCATTGCACACCACACCACTGACATTGCCGTATACATACCGGGAAACCCCTGGTCAGACGGCTGGTTGGGGACTTAGGATGGCGCGCTCCGGCCATCTCCGCGGATCCCCGCCCCACTCGGGACCGCCCGACCCCGCGCCGCGCGAACGTTCCTCCCACCGGCGCTGCGACGATGGATTCCCAGACCTCACAGTCATCACAGACACCCCAGGTACCTCAGCAACCTCATACGTTCCAGGTCGACCTGCGCGGTCTGGTGGACCTCCTCTCCCATCACCTCTACTCCAGCCCCAAGGTCTATCTGCGCGAACTGCTCCAGAACGCGGTGGACGCGATCACGGCCCGGCGGGCCGAACAGCCGGACGCCCCTGCCCGAGTGCGGTTGTACGCCGAGAACGGCGCCCTGAGGGTCGAGGACTCCGGGATCGGGCTCACCGAGGCGGACGTGCACGACCTGCTGGCCACCATCGGACGCAGCTCCAAGCGGGCCGAGGGACTTCAGGAGGCCCGCTCCGACTTCCTCGGCCAGTTCGGCATCGGTCTGCTCGCCTGTTTCGTGGTCGCCGAGCGGATCCGGGTGGTCAGCCGCAGCGCCCGTACGCCGGACGCGCCGCCCGTGGAGTGGACGGCCAGCGACGACGGTTCGTACCGGGTGCGGACGCTGCCCTCCGACGCCCGTCCGGAGCCGGGGACCACCGTGCACCTGGTCGCGCGGGCGGGCGCCGCCGAGTGGCTCACTCCGGAACGAGTCCTGCGGCTCGCGCGGGACTTCGGCTCCCTGCTGCCGTACGACGTCCGGGTCGGCGACGAGGCGGTCACCGACCTGCCCGCCCCCTGGGACCGGCCCTACCCCTCCCCCGCCACCCGCAGGGTGGCCCTGGCCCGGCACTGTCACGAGCTGTTCGGCTTCACCCCACTGGACTCGATCGAGCTGAACGTGCCGCTCGCCGGGATCCGGGGTGTGGCCTACGTCCTTCCGTCGGCGGTCAGCCCCGCCCAGCGGGCGACTCATCGCGTCCATCTCAAGGGCATGCTGCTGACCGAGCGGGCCGAACAGCTGCTGCCGGACTGGGCGTTCTTCGTGCGCTGCGTCCTGGACACCGACAGCCTGCGGCCCACGGCCTCGCGCGAGTCGCTGTACGAGGACGAGACGCTGGCCGCCGTACGGGAGGCACTCGGGGAGAGGATCCGGTCCTGGCTGACGGGCCTCGCCGCCGGGGACCCGGAACGGCTCGCGGCATTCCTGGCCGTGCACCACCTGGGCGTGAAGTCGCTCGCCCGGCACGACTCGGACATGCTGCGCACGATGCTGCCGTGGCTGCCCTTCGAGACGACCGACGGGCGGCTGTCCCTGGAGGAGTTCGCGCAACGGCACCCGGTGGTGCACTTCACGCGGACCGTCGAGGAGTACCGGCAGGTCGCGCCGATCGCCTCCGCGCAGGGCGTCGGGGTGGTCAACGGCGGTTACACGTACGACAGCGAACTGGTCGAGGCGCTGCCCTCGGTACGGCCCGGAACGGTCGTCTCCGAGCTGGACACGGACACCGTCACCGCCCACCTGGACCTGGTCGACCCGGCCGAGGAGCTGGCACTCGCCGGTTTCCTGGCGGCCGCGCGGGCCAGGCTCGATCCGCTCGGCTGTGACGTGGTCCTGCGTGCGTTCCGGCCGCTGTCCGTGCCCGCGCTGCACCTGGACGACCGGGACGCACGGCATGAGCAGGCGCGGGCGGAGGCCGAGGACCGGGCCGACGACCTGTGGGCGGGCATCCTCGGCTCGCTGCGCGGCAGCGCCCCCCGCGCGCGTCTGGTGCTGAACCATCTCAACCCGCTGGTACGGCGGATCGGTTCGCTCGGCGATCCGGAACTGATCGGCACCGCCACCGAGTCCCTGTACGGGCAGGCCCTGCTGATGGCCCAGCGCCCGCTCAGGCCCGCGGACTCGGCCTTGCTGAACCGGGCCTTCATGGGCCTGCTGGAGTGGGCCACGAACGGCGAGGAGGGCCTGTGACGAGCGGGACCGACGGGATGGACGGCAACCACGGGATCACGGGCTTCGACGCGCTGCGCCGGGCGATGGCGGAGAACGCCGAGGAGCCGGAGGGGCCCGCCCGCAACGCCCGCGCGGAGCAGCTGCTCGCCGAGGCCGAGAAGCTGAACATCCCGCTCGCGGTGATCGAGGCGCTCGGACACCAGCTGAAGGTCTACAACTACAGCTCCGAGAAGGCAAAGATGTTCGTCCCCTTCGCGCGGCTGCTGCGCATGTGGGACGAGCGGCCCGAGGACTTCGACGAGTACGAGACGCACTCCCTGCACTGGGTCTTCAAGTGGATGACGACCGGCATGCTCGACCAGCCGCACATCCCGCTCACCGCCATGGAGAAGTGGCTCGGCGAGATGGAGCACCGCTACCGGCTGGCCGGGCACTCCGAACGGGCCGTGCGCAGCGCCGAGTACAGCGTGGCCGCGCATGTCGGGGACCTGGCGCGGGCCGAGCGTGCGTACGCCGCGTGGCTGGCCGCCGACCGGGACGCCATGGCCGACTGTCACGCCTGCGAGCTGCACGAGCAGGGCTGGTGGCAGGCGCAGCGCGGGCGGGACGAGGAGGCGCTCGAGCTGTGGGCGCCGGTCCTGGAGGGCGAGTTCACCTGCGCCCACGAGCCGCACGCGGTCCTCGCCTCCTCGCTGACGCCGCTGCTGCGGCTGGGCCGCCTCGACGAGGCGCGCGCCAACCATCTGCGGGGCTTCCGGCTCGTGCGGTCCATGGAGAGCATGCGCAGCGCCTACGCGGACCATGTCGAGTTCTGCGCCCTCAGCGGCAACGAGGCGCGCGGTCTGGAGCTGCTCGCGGAGCGTCCCGCGTACTTCACGGACGACGGTCATCCGCGCAGCAGGCTGGACTTCACGGCCGTGGTGGCCCTGCTCATGGACCGGCTGACCGAGCTGGGCCCGGGCGACCGGCCGGTGCCGGGGCCCGCGGGCCGGTCCTGGACCGCGGCCGAACTCGCCGCCCACGCGCGCGCGGAGGCCCTCGCGCTGGCCGCCCGCTTCGACGAGCGCAACGGCACGGCCCATGTCAGCGAGCGGGCACGCGCGCGTATGGCTCAGCGCCCGCTGGTGGAGCGGCTCCCGCTGGGAGTACGGGCGGTTCGGACGGCCGCCGCTGCCGCGGTCGTGCCACCGGTCGCGGTGCCTGCTCAGGAGCCCGGTCTGCCCGCGCTGATCGCCGAGGCACGGCGGTTGTCGGACACCCTCCAGCCGAACGCCGTCGAGGCGTGGGCGGCGGTCGCGCGGGCCGCGCGGGGCGTCGATCTCGACCCCCGCGACCGGGCGGAGATCGCCGACCACGAGGCGATGGACCGGGGTCCCGAGGGAACCGAACTGTTCGAGCGGGCCGCCGAGTTGTACGCGGAGGCGGGCGACCTGGGCGAGTCGCTCGCGGCACGCGCGCGTGGCGCCTACATACGCGCGCTGGCGGGCGAGGTGGACGAGGCGCTCACCATGGTCGCCGGGCTGTACGACGAGGTCCTCGCGCTCTACTCCGCGGACGACACGGGCGTACGGCAGACGGCGTCGGTGCTGATGTCCCGGGCGCGCATCCTGATGCGGCGGGTGCACGAGGCCGAGGAGGACGCGCTCCTCTCGGAGGCGGAGCAGGCCGTGCGGGAGGTGCTCGCCCTCGTCGAGGGACGGACCGGGGACGACGTGCGGCTCGCCGCGCGGGTCGCCGAGGCGCAGGCGATGCTGGCGGAGCTGGCCTCGCGGGCCGGGGACGTGGAGTCGGCCGCGGAGCTGTTCACGTGGGCGGCGGCGGGGTTCGTGGAGGCGGGCCTGCCGTGGTTCGCGGTGGAGTACGAGGCCCGGCTGGCCGGGCTCCTGCACCACCTGGGCGATCCGGCCGGCAGCGAGCGGGCGCTGCGGGCCGCCCTGGAGCACGGCGGCCCGCACCTGGAGGCGATCGGGCGGGCCCAGCTGCATCTCCAGCTCGCGGAGGTCGTGGGCGGCCGGGGTCTCGACGAGGAGGCGGCCGAGCACGCCCTGGAGGCCGCTCACTGGGCTGACGAGGCCGGGGAGGGCCCGACGCTGGGTGCCCTGGCCCGGCACCAGCTGGGCGGGTTCCTGCTGCGGCAGGGCCGGTGGGCCGAGGCCGCCGAGGTACTGGAGTCGGCGCTGCCCGACCTGAGCGCCGAGACGCACGGCGACGGGGCGGTCGTACAGACGCAGTGGTGGCTCGGCGACTGTCTGAGCGAGCTGGGCGAGCACCGGGAGGCAGCCGAACGGCGCCTGCAGGCCGCCGAGATCGCCCGGCGCTGGCCCGAGCAGCACGACCACGCGACGCTCGCCCACCTCGCCGCCGAATCCCTCGGGGCCGCGGGTCTGCCCGCAGAGGCGGACCGGGCGTACGCGCGCGCGGGCGGCCTGTGGCGTGAGCTCGGCAACGTCCACGGGCTGATCCGCTCCCTGCGCGCCCGCGGGTGGCTCGCGCTGCGTGCCGAGGACGGGGCGGACGCGGCACGGGAGTTGATGACGGAGGCGGTCCGGGAGTGCGAGGTCGCGCTGGGTGAGACGCGGGTCGAGGACGCGGCGTGGCAGCGGCTCGTCGGCGAACTCGGGCACACTCACCGGCAGTTCGGGGACCTGCTGGCCCGCTCCGTGCCCGAGGACGCCGACGACGACGCGATCCGTGCGGTGCTGGAGGAGTCGCTGGCCCAGGTGGTGGAGGCGATCGTGGTGTTCGCCTCGCTCGGGGACGACGCCCTGGACGCCCGCACCGGTGCCGAGCTCGCGGCGGGCTGGCTGGCGGCGGACCTGAGCCGGCCGGCGGAGGCGGCGGCACGCGCGCGTGCGGTGCTCGAGGCCTATGGCGGCACGGACGGCTCCGGCGAGGCTCGCGACGACGAGACGGCGCGGACCCGGCGGGCCGAGGCCGAGCAGATGCTGGGGCTCATGGAGGAGCAGGACGGCTGAGCGCCCAGGGGTGCTATTCGACCCCGATGAGCAGCACGGCTCCCTGCCGTCCGCCCCGGTACACCACCGTGTCGACGGCGAGGTAGGACTCCCGTACGCGCGTCTCCAGATGGTCGGCGACCGCCGCGGGGGCCTCGTCGCCGAGGACCAGGGTGACCAGCTCGCCGCCGGCCGAGAGCATGCGGTCCAGGACGGTCTCGGCCGTGACGGTGACGTCCGAACCGATCACGGCCACGTCCCCGTCGATGAGGCCGAGGACGTCACCGGCCTGGCAGATGCCTGCCATGGTCCAGGACTGGCGTTCGGCGACGGCGACCTCGGCGTAGCGGGTCGCGCCGGCCGCCGAGGTCATCTGGACGACGTCCTCGTCGAACCGGCGTTCCGGCTCGTGCACGGCGAGCGCGGCGATGCCCTGGACCGCGGAGCGCGTCGGGATCAGCGCGACGCGAATGCCCTCCGCGCGGGCCTGGTCGGCCGCGGCGGCCGCGGTGTGGCGCAGATCGGCGTCATTGGGCAGCAGCACGACCTCGTGCGCGTGGGCACGCCGTACGGCCTCCACGAGCTCCCCGCTCGCGGGCGGCTCCCCGGGGCGGGCGAGCACGGTGGTCGCGCCGGCCTCGGTGTACAGCCCGGCCAGGCCCTCGCCGGGCACGACGGCGACGACGGCCCGCTGGGCGCGCTCGCGGGGCTGCCGTTCGGCGCCGGTGGTGTGCACGTCACCGACGCCGAAGTGCGTGATGCGGACCCGGTACGGCCGGCCGGCCTCGATGCCCGCCTCCA
Source organism: Streptomyces sp. NPDC050759 (assembly GCF_044456945.1). NCBI lineage: Bacteria > Bacillati > Actinomycetota > Actinomycetes > Kitasatosporales > Streptomycetaceae > Streptomyces > Streptomyces sp. NPDC050759. Next base: position 206,923 of record NZ_JBITGI010000011.1, read on the forward strand.
CGGCGGCCCCGGCGTCGTCGACGTGCACATGGACGTTCCACAGGCCGTCGCCGCCGACCACCACGAGCGAGTCCCCGAGACCGTCGAGCCGCTCCCGCAGCCGCGCGACGGCCGTGTCGCCGGCCTCCAGGAGGTAGATCACCTCGAAGGCGGGGCCACCGGTGCCCGGGGTGTCGGCGCACTCGTCGGGGGCGGCCGTGGCGGCTTCGGCGGAGACTGCTTCCGGAAACGTCCCGCGCACCACCGGCACCGCGCTGGGCGCCTCCCCCGTGAACGTCTCCACCAGCGCCCCCAGCACCGCCACCAGTCCCCGCCCGCCGGCGTCCACCACCCCGGCCCGCTCCAGGACGGCCAGCTGGCCGGGTGTCGCGGCGAGGGCGGCGCGCGCACCGTCGTAGGCGGCCCGGGCGACCGTCCCGCAGTCGCCCTCCGCCGCCCCGGCGGCGTCGGCGGCGGCCGAGGCGACCGTGAGGACCGTGCCCTCGACCGGGTGGGCCACGGCCTGGCGAGCGGAGTCGGCCGCGTGCCGCAGGGCGAGCCGGAGTCCCTCGCCGTCCGTGTGGGCCGTCCCACCGTCGGCGGCCAGCACCTGGGCCATGCCCCGCAGCAGCTGGGCGAGGATCGTGCCCGAGTTGCCGCGGGCGCCTATGAGGGCTCCGTGCGCCATCGCGCGCGCGGCGTCGGCCAGTGCCGGTTTCTCCGAGCCATGGGCGTCGTGGCCCTCGAACACGGCTTCCACGGCCGCGACCGCGGACTCCGCCGTCAGATACAGGTTCGTGCCGGTGTCCCCGTCGGCGACGGGGTAGACGTTGATCGCGTCGATCTCCTCACGCGCCCGGCCCAGCGCCCGCAGCGCGAGACCGCACCAGGTGCGCACCGCGAGAGCATCGAAGAATGTCTGCGGCACATACGCCACCTGCGCCTCCTCGGGCTGCTGGACTGGACGCAGCGTAGACCCCGGGCGGGCGTCCACCGGAAGAGGGCCGGGAGCGAGTGCCTGGTCAACCATGGTAGTTTCGTTCTACTGGCGCAGTCGTTGTATGCTGCTCCGGTTGCCCGATCCCGATCGGGCCATTCCCTCCTGGCAGTGCCACTCAGATCTCTGATCCTACGATCTCGATCCCGGCTTGCCGGGAATCCGACCGTAAGTGCATCTGAAGTCTTTGGAGTGACCCGTGGCTGCCAACTGCGACGTCTGCGGCAAGGGGCCGGGCTTCGGCAACAACATCTCGTTTTCGCACCGCCGTACGTCCCGTCGCTGGAACCCGAACATCCAGCGCGTCCGTACCGTGGTCGGCGGGACGCCGAAGCGCGTGAACGCTTGCACCTCGTGCATCAAGGCCGGCAAGGTCTCGCGCTGACGCACAGCTAAGCGCGCGGCCACTGCTGGTTCGCTGCACTGAGCCGGTCCACCGAGAGGTGGGCCGGCTTTTTGCCGTGTCCCGGTACTCCGCGCCCGCGTACTACCGGGACCGCCATCCATGATCCACGGGACCGATCCCGTCGCCGAGCGCGAAGCCGGCGGCGATCGCCCCGGTGACGTACTCCTTGGCGGCCGCCACCGCCTCCGGCACGGACTGTCCCTTCGCGAGCTGCGAGGCGATCGCGGAGGCCAGGGTGCAGCCCGTGCCGTGCGTATGCCGGTTGTCGTGGCGCGGCGCGCGCAGCCAGTGCTCCGCACGGCCGTCGGTGAGCAGGTCGACGGCGTCGCCGGTCAGATGGCCGCCCTTGATGAGCACCCACGTCGGTCCGTACGACAGCACCGCCTCGGCGGCCTCTCGCATACCGGACTCCGCGTCGACCCGGACACCGGTGAGTTGCGCCACCTCGTCGAGGTTCGGGGTGGCGACGGTGGCGACCGGGAGCAGCCTCGTGCGTACGGACTCCAGGGCGGACGTGGCCAGCAGCGAGTCCCCGTGCTTCGAGACGCCGACCGGATCGACCACGGCCGGGGCGTCCGTGGCTGCGAGCAACTCGGCCACCGCCTCGACGAGTTCGGCCGAGGCGAGCATCCCGGTCTTCACGGCCTGGACGCCGATGTCGTCCACGACACTGCGGTACTGGGCCCGCACCGCCTCGACGGGCAGCTCCCAGGCGCCCTGTACACCGAGGGAGTTCTGCGCGGTGACGGCCGTGACGACACTCATGCCGTGCACGCCGAGCGCGAGCATGGTCTTCAGGTCGGCCTGGATTCCGGCGCCTCCGCCGGAGTCGGAGCCCGCCACCGTGAGCACCAGGGGCTTCACGACTCGATGTCCCCGCCGAAGTGGTCCCAGCCGCCCTTGCTCGTCCAGGGCGCCCCGTCGACCGTCACCTGGGGCAGCGCCGAGGGGTTGAGGACCTCGCCGATCACCTTCCAGCGGGCGGGGAGCTTCACGTCCGGCGGGAAGGTCGCCACGATCGCGTGGTCCTCTCCCCCGCTCAGCACCCACTGCATGGGGTCGACACCGACGGCCTGTCCGATGTCGTTCATCTGGGTGGGGATGTCGATCGCGCCGGAACGGATGTCGATGCGGACCTTGCTGGCCTCGGCGATGTGTCCGAGGTCGGCGATCAGCCCGTCGCTCACGTCGCACATCGCGGTCGCGCCGAGCGCCGCGGCGGCCGGGCCCGCGTGGTACGGCGGTTCGGGGCGCCGGTGCGCCTCCACGAACGCGCGCGGCGAGCGGAAGCCGCGGGAGAGCACCGCGTACCCGGCCGCGGACCAGCCCAGCCAGCCGGTCACCGCGACGAGGTCACCGGGCTGGGCGCCGGCCCGGGTCACCGGCTCCTGGCCCCGCAGATCGCCGAGGGCGGTGATGGAGACCATGATCGCGTCTCCCCGTACGACGTCCCCGCCGACCACCGACGCGCCCGCGACCTGGCACTCGTCGCGCAGACCGTCCATGAGCTCCGAGGGCCAGGTGACGGGGAGTTCGGCGGGCACGACCAGGCCGAGCAGCAGGGCGGTCGGCACGGCACCCATGGCGGCGATGTCCGCGAGGTTCTGCGCGGCCGCCTTGCGGCCGACGTCGTAGGCCGTGGACCAGTCGCGGCGGAAGTGCCGGCCCTCGAGAAGGATGTCGGTGCTCGCCACGACCCTGCGGTCGGGCGCGGCGACCACCGCGGCGTCGTCGCCGGGACCCACCCGGACCGCCGGGGTGGTGGTGAGACGGGAGGTGAGCTCCCTGATGAGCCCGAACTCGCCGAGCTCACCAACAGTGCCCTTCATTGCCCTTACGCCCCTTCTGTGCCGTGCCGTGCCCGGTCGCGCGTCATCAGTGTCCTCGATACGGTCGAGGGGACCGTGAACTTCTGTCGTGTCCGCACCCGGCACGGGCGTCCACGCCCCCGCGGGTCTCCCCGCGACGAGCGGCGACGCGATACCGTGGCGTTCCTTTTCCCCACATGATCCTCGTGGCCGCCCTGGAGGTTCCGTGGTACAGGCGTACATCCTGATCCAGACGGATGTCGGCAAAGCGTCGACCGTCGCCGAGACGATCAGCAAGATCCCTGGAGTCATCCAGGCCGAGGACGTGACAGGACCGTATGACGTGATCGTCCGTGCCCAAGCCGACACCGTGGACGACCTGGGCCGCTTGGTGGTCGCCAAGGTCCAGCAGGTGGATGGCATCACCCGTACTCTGACCTGCCCGGTCGTCCATCTGTAGCCCCCGTCTACCCTTGGCCGGTGAACTTCTTCCGTCACCGGCGCCGTACTGTCCTCGGGCCGCCCGCGTTCGCCCTGCTGATCACGGTCGCGGGCTGCTCCTCCGCAGACGACAGCGCGTCGGCGGCGGTTCCCTCGCCGGGGGCGGGCGTCACGAAACTCTGCCGAGAACTGGACCGGGTACTGCCGTCCAAGGTCGACGACCAGGACCGTCGCGATCCCGAGCCCGCGTCCGCGCTGACCGCGGGCTGGGGTGACCCGGCGATCATACTGCGGTGCGGTGTCGAGCGGCCCTCGAAGATGGACGACCCGGAGGCCGACGGGGTCGAGGCGAACGGGGTCGGCTGGCTGCTGGAGAAGCAGGACGACGGGTCGTTCCGGTTCACCACGACCTTGCGGAAGGCGTACGTCGAGGTGACGATCCCCGAGGAGCGCACCGGCGACGGCCTGGCGCCCCTGGTGGATCTGGCGTCCGGCATAAAGAAGGCGATCCCCGAGGGGATCGCCGACTAGCCTGCCGATCGGTCAACGGAGTCCCGTCGACCTGCGCAGTGCCGCCTCGATCAGCCTGTCCACCAGCTCCGGGTAACTGATCCCGCTCTTCTCCCACATCTGCGGGTACATCGAGATCGGCGTGAAGCCCGGAAGCGTGTTGATCTCGTTGATCACGAACTCGCCGTCCTCGGTGAGGAAGAAGTCCGCGCGGACCAGGCCCTCGCAGGAGGCCGCGTCGAAGGCGTCGACCGCGAGCTTCTGGACCTCGGCCGTCTCCTCGGGCGTGAGCGGCGCCGGCACGATCCCCGGGGTCGAGTCGATGTACTTCGCCTCGAAGTCGTAGTACGCGTGCTCCTGCGGCGGGGGGATCTCGGCCGGGACCGACGCGCGCGGGCCGTCCTCGAACTCCAGGACCCCGCACTCGATCTCGCGGCCCCGCAGCGCCGCCTCCACGAGGATCTTCGGGTCGTGGCTCTGCGCCTCGGCGATCGCCTCGTCCAGGCCGGACAGGTCGTCGACCTTGGTGATGCCGATCGACGAACCCGCGCGCGCGGGCTTCACGAACAGCGGCCAGCCGTGCTCGCCCGCGAAGTCGACGATCTTCTTGCGGGCCGCGGATTCGTCCCGCTCCCACTCGCGGGGCCGGATCACCACGTACGGGCCGACCTTGAGCCCGAAGGAGGTGAACACCCGCTTCATGTACTCCTTGTCCTGGCCAACGGCCGAGGCGAGCACACCCGAGCCGACGTACGGGACGCCGGAGAGCTCCAGGAGGCCCTGCAGGGTGCCGTCCTCGCCGTAGGGGCCGTGCAGGACGGGGAAGACGACGTCGACCTCACCCAGCGCCTTGGGCACCGATCCGGGCTCGCTGTAGACGACTTCGCGGTTAGCGGGGTCGACGGGGAGCACCACGCCGCCCTCGCGCGACTCGGCGAGTTCCTCGACACTCGGCGTACGGCGCTCGGTGATCGCCATGCGTTCCGGTTCGTCGGCGGTGAGCGCCCAACGGCCGTCCCGGGTGATGCCGATCGGCAGGACGTCGTACTTGGTCCGGTCGATGGCCCGCAGTACGGCGCCGGCGGTGACCACGGAGATCCCGTGTTCGGAGCTGCGCCCGCCGAACACGACGGCCACGCGCGGCTTGCGAGGCGGCTGCTGAGGGCTCTGGGGGAGGTTCTCGGTGCTCATATCGCGTTGAGAGTACCCGTTGGTAGTGCCCCGATACAGCGTGCGCCCCCGCGGCGAACGAGGCAAAAAGCGAGGTCGTCGCTCAGCGTCGTTCGGGTTTCGCGCTGCGCGACATCAGCTCCTTGACGGCGACCACCGGGGCCTTGCCCTCGTGCACGATGCCGACGACGGTCTCGGTGATCGGCATGTCGACGCCGTGCCTGCGGGCCAGATCCAGCACGGACTCACAGGACTTGACGCCCTCCGCGGTCTGCTTGGTGACCGCGATGGTCTCCTGCAGGGTCATGCCCTTGCCGAGGTTGGTGCCGAAGGTGTGGTTGCGCGACAGCGGCGAGGAGCAGGTCGCCACCAGGTCGCCGAGACCGGCGAGTCCGGAGAACGTCAGCGGGTCGGCGCCCATGGCGAGTCCGAGCCGGGTGGTCTCGGCGAGACCGCGCGTGATGAGCGAGCCCTTGGCGTTGTCACCGAGGCCCATGCCGTCCGCGATGCCGACGGCGAGGCCGATGACGTTCTTCACGGCGCCGCCGAGTTCGCAGCCCACCACGTCGGTGTTGGTGTACGGGCGGAAGTACGGCGTGTGGCAGGAGGACTGGAGCCGCCGGGCGACCGCCTCGTCGGTGCAGGCGACCACGGCGGCGGCCGGCATCCGGGCGGCGATCTCTCGCGCGAGGTTGGGTCCGGTGACCACGGCGATGCGGTCGGCGCCGACCTTGGCGACGTCCTCGATCACCTCGCTCATCCGCATGGCGGAGCCGAGTTCGACGCCCTTCATGAGGGAGACGAGGACGGTGTCGGGCGCGAGCAGGGGGGTCCAGTCGGCGAGGTTGGCGCGCAGGGTCTGGGAGGGGATCGCGAGGACGGTCAATTCCGCGTCGCGCGCGGCCTCCGCGGCGTCTGCGGTCGCCCGGAGGTTCTCCGGGAGTTCGACGCCGGGGAGGTAGTCCGGGTTCGTCCGCGTGGAGTTGACGGCTTCCGCGAGTTCGGGACGCCGCGCCCACAGGGTGACCTCGCACCCCGCGTCGGCGAGCACCATGCCGAACGCGGTGCCCCATGAACCGGTACCGAAGACGGCCGCCTTGACGGGCTTGCTCACGTGGTCTTCTCCCCCTCGTGGCCGTTCTGTGCCTGGGTGCGGCGCCGCTGCTCGATCCGCTCGCGGCGCGGGTCGTACGCCGTCTCGGGTGCCTTCTCGCCGCGGATCTGCTCCAGCTGGGCGGTGACGGCGGCCATGATGACCTCGGTGGCCTCCTTCAGGAGGTCCGGGGTCATCTCCTTGCCGTAGAACGGCGACAGGTCCACGGGCGGGCCCGCGAGGACGTGCGAGGTCTTGCGCGGGAACACGTGGAGCTTCTTGGCGTACGGCGGCAGCAGTTCGTTGGCGCCCCACTGCGCGACGGGGATCACCGGGCACTTGGTCTGCAGGGCCACCCGCGCGGCACCGGTCTTGCCGATCATGGGCCACTGGTCGGGGTCCCGGGTGATGGTGCCCTCGGGGTAGAACGCGACGCATTCGCCGCGTTCCACGGCGTCGATGGCGGCCCGGAAGGCGCTGAGCGCGTCCGTGGTCTCGCGGTAGACGGGAATCTGGCCCGTGCCGCGCATCATGGCGCCGATGAATCCCTTGTTGAAAAGACCGCTCTTGGCGAGGAATCGCGGAACGCGTCCGGTGTTGTACTGGAAGTGCGCGTACGCGAAGGGATCGATGTGCGAATTGTGGTTGACCGCGGTGATAAATCCGCCGTCGGCCGGAATATGCTCCATTCCACGCCAGTCCCGCTTGATCAGAACCACGAGCGGCGGTTTGGCGATCACCGCTGCCAAGCGGTACCAGAAGCCGATTCTGCGGCGGGGCACGCGGACACCTTCCTCTTGGGCCTGGGGGGCCGCACAAGTGTCGCCCCAGGCCGCCGGTCTGTCGAGAACACCGTACGCCCCGCCACCGACACCGCCAGATGGGCCGCGTGACGACTGAGTGACAATGGCCGCCACCAGAGAAGGACGGAACTCGCGTGCAGTGGACGTTGGTCATCCCGCTCAAGCCCTTGGCGCGGGCCAAGAGCAGGCTCTCGGACACCGCCGACGACGGGGTGCGCCCGGGTCTGGCCCTCGCCTTCGCCCAGGACACCGTGGCGGCCGCGCTGGCCTGCCCCGCGGTCGGTGATGTGGCGGTAGTCACGGATGACGCCCTGGCGGGCCGCGAGCTGGCGGCCCTGGGCGCCCGGATCGTCCCCGACGAGCCGCGCGGCGGCCTGAACGCGGCCCTGTCGCACGCGGCGGCCGTCGTACGGTCCACGCGTCCCGAAAGGGCCCTCGCGGCCCTGAACGCCGATCTTCCGGCGCTACGGCCCCTGGAATTGGCCCGGGTCCTCGACGCTGCCGCCCAATTCCCGCGCGCTTTTCTCGCGGACGCCGCGACAATCGGCACCACTCTGCTGGCGGCCCGGGAGGACGCGGAATTGCGCCCCGCCTTCGGCCCGGATTCCCGCGCACGGCATCGCGCCTCGGGAGCGACGGAACTCCCCCTCACCGAGGTGGATTCCGTACGACAGGACGTGGACACCGGCGAGGACCTGCGGGCCGCGCTCGCCCTCGGGGTGGGCCCCCGGACGGCCGCCGCCGCTGCGCGGTTGCTGATTCCCGGGCAGTAGGCTGCGGCCATGCAGGCGACCGCGTACACCTACGACTCCGAAAGCCGCAGCGGGCAGGTGCTTCTCGACGACGGCACCCCCGTCCCCTTCGACGCACCGGCGTTCGACGCGGGCGGTCTGAGGCTGCTGCGTCCCGGACAGCGCGTGCGCATCGAGATGGACGGGGACAAGATCACCCTGGTGACCCTCCAGACCTTCTGAACCCCCTGTGCACACGCCGCGGGCCGGACTCCGATGCGGAGTCCGGCCCGGCGCGTGAGTGCCCTGTGCCCTTACCTCTTGCGGGCCGTGGCCTTCTTGGCGGTGGTGGTGCGGGCCGCCGACTTCTTGGCGGGGGCCTTCTTGGCGGTCGCCTTCTTCGCCGGGGCCTTCTTGGCCGTCGTCTTCTTGGCGGTGGTCTTGTTCGCGGCGGTGGTCTTGGCGGTCGCCGTGCTCTTGGCGGGCGCCTTCTTCGCCGGGGCCTTCTTCGCGGTGGCCGTCGTCTTCTTGGCCGTCGTCTTCCTCGCGGTGGTCTTCTTGGCGGCGGCGGTCTTGGCGGTGGCCTTCTTCGCGGCCGCCTTCTTGACCGTGGCCGAAGCCCCGCCGGTCAGGCTGCCCTTGGGCGCCTTCTTGACCGCGACGTCGTTCTTCGGGAGCTTCTTCGTGCCGCTCACCAGGTCCTTGAAGCCCTGGCCCGCGCGGAAGCGCGGAACGGAGGTCTTCTTGACCCGAACCCGCTCGCCCGTCTGCGGGTTACGGGCGTAACGGGCCGGCCGGTCGACCTTCTCGAACGAACCGAAGCCGGTGACCGAGACCCGGTCGCCCGCGACCGTCGCGCGGACGATGGCGTCCAGGACCGCGTCGACAGCGTCGGCGGCCTGCTGGCGGCCGCCCACCTTGTCGGCAATCGCTTCTACGAGCTGCGCCTTGTTCACGTCTTCCCCTTCGGAGACATTGCCAGAACGAAAGTGTTCAAGCTTTTTCGCACGTTAGGCAGATATATACCGCAAATCAAACACGAAACGGGCTTATCACCCTTGTGCCGCAACGAACTCGGCTGCTCTGGCTGTGTTCAGCGTTCCTCTTCCGGGATCCGCCCCGCGTCGAGGTCAGCCATGAACCCCTCCAGACGCCTTGTCGCTTCGACGACGTCGTGCTTGGCCGCGGCCGTAATGACCAGCAGCTTCCGGGTCAGCGCCATCCGTACGCCCTCCGGGACTTGCAGTGCGCGCACCCTTGCGTGCGCTTCCTTGAGTTGGTCCGCGACTGCCGCATAGAGCTCGAGTTGGCCGTCGTGTTCCATGCACAGATTGTGCCATCTGGGGCGAGTTGTCGCCTGCTAGGGGTGCAACTGCCGCCTCAAACGGCCTTCCGGGCACATCCGGAAGCCACGGCTACAAGGGACGCGTACCCCGACAACACCCGTCGTAACGTGGGAAGTTGAACGGGCGTGTCGCACCACGCGCGGCCGTCCGGGCGCAGAAACGGCCGTACCCCCGATCGGGCTGATCGGGGGTACGGCGGGGGTGTTGAGGTGGCCGAAACTCGACCTGTTCGGCCCTGGGGTCAGCTCTGCAGCGTCCGCGGCTTGTACGAGGGCCGCTTGGCCTCGTACGCCGCGATGTCGGCCTCGTTCTGGAGGGTGATGGAGATGTCGTCCAGGCCGTTCAGCAGCCGCCAACGGGCGTTCTCGTCGAGTTCGAAGGCGGCGGTGATGCCCGCCGCACGCACCTCACGGGCCTCGAGGTCCACAGTGACCTCAGCAGTCGCGTCCTTCTCCGTGAGCTCCTGCAGCGCATCCACGATCTTCTGCTCCACGATCACCGTGAGCAGGCCGTTCTTGAGCGAGTTGCCGCGGAAGATGTCGGCGAAGCGGGACGAGATCACGGCCTTGAAGCCGAAGTTCTGCAGCGCCCAGACGGCGTGCTCACGGGAGGACCCGGTACCGAAGTCGGGACCGGCGACCAGGACGGTCGCACCTTTGCGCTCGGGCTGGTTGAGGATGAACGACGGGTCCTTGCGCCAGGCCTCGAACAGTCCGTCCTCGAACCCGTCGCGCGTCACCTTCTTGAGCCAGTGAGCAGGGATGATCTGGTCGGTGTCGACGTTGGAACGGCGCAGCGGGACGGCCCGGCCGGTGTGCGTGGTGAATGCTTCCATGACTCTCAGACTCCAGCGGCGACAGGGGCGTCGGACAGGTCGGCGGGCGAAGCCAGGTGGCCGAGCACGGCGGTCGCGGCCGCGACCTGCGGCGACACCAGGTGCGTACGACCGCCCTTGCCCTGCCGGCCCTCGAAGTTGCGGTTGGAGGTGGACGCGGAGCGCTCACCCGGGGCCAGCTGGTCCGGGTTCATGCCCAGACACATCGAGCAGCCCGCGTGCCGCCATTCGGCGCCGGCCTCCTTGAAGACGACGTCCAGGCCCTCGGAGACGGCCTGCAGACCCACCCGCGCGGAGCCGGGAACGACCAGCATCCGTACGCCGTCGGCGACTTTGCGGCCCTTGACGAGCTCGGCGGCGGCGCGCAGGTCCTCGATACGGCCGTTGGTGCACGAACCTACGAAGACGGTGTCCACCTTGATGGAGCGCAGCGGCTGCCCGGCCTCCAACCCCATGTATTCCAGGGCCTTTTCGGCGGCGTGGCGCTCCGAAGCGTCTTCGTACGAAGCAGGATCGGGGACGTCCGCCGAAAGCGGCGCGCCCTGGCCGGGGTTGGTGCCCCAGGTGACGAACGGCGCCAGCTCGTCGGCCTTGATGACGACCTCGGCGTCGAACTCGGCGTCCTCGTCCGTCCTCAGGGTCTTCCAGTACGCGACGGCCGCGTCCCAGTCCTCGCCCTTGGGCGCGTGCGGGCGGCCCTCGAGGTAGTCGAAGGTGGTCTGGTCGGGGGCGATCATGCCCGCGCGGGCGCCGGCCTCGATCGACATGTTGCAGATGGTCATGCGGGCTTCCATCGAGAGCTTCTCGATGGCGGAGCCGCGGTACTCCAGGACGTAGCCCTGGCCGCCGCCGGTGCCGATCCTGGCGATGATCGCCAGGATCAGGTCCTTGGCCGTGACGCCGTCGGGCAGTTCGCCGTCGACCGTGATCGCCATGGTCTTCGGGCGGACCAGCGGCAGCGTCTGGGTGGCCAGGACGTGCTCGACCTGGGAGGTGCCGATGCCGAACGCCAGGCCGCCGAAGGCACCGTGCGTGGAGGTGTGGGAGTCGCCGCAGACCACGGTCATGCCGGGCTGGGTCAGTCCGAGCTGCGGACCCACCACGTGCACGACGCCCTGCTCGACGTCGCCCAGCGGGTGCAGCCGGACGCCGAAGTCGGCGCAGTTCTTGCGCAGCGTCTCCAGCTGGACGCGCGAGACCGGGTCCGCGATGGGCTTGTCGATGTCGAGGGTCGGGGTGTTGTGGTCCTCGGTGGCGATGGTCAGGTCGAGCCGGCGCACCTGGCGACCGCTCTTGCGCAGACCGTCGAAGGCCTGCGGGCTGGTCACCTCGTGCAGCAGGTGCAGATCGATGAAGAGGAGGTCGGGCTCGCCCTCGGCGCGCCGGACGACATGGTCGTCCCAGACCTTCTCCGCGAGTGTCCTACCCATCGCTTTCCCTCCGGCCGGCAAACGTCCACCGGCCCAACTAGAGATCTTGAGGAGACGGCACCCGGCCCCAGTTCACGGGCGCCCGTCACCAGGCCCGTACGGTCACCGGGCCGCTGTGTCTACAAGGGTTGCGCGTCTCACGAAAAAAGGAACTTGCGTTTCACAGAGTGAGACGTGAGTATCGTTTCATGGACAACAGTAGCGGCGTCGGCGTTCTGGACAAGGCAGCCCTTGTCCTGAGCGCTCTGGAGTCCGGTCCGGCCACCCTCGCGGGCTTGGTCGCGGCGACCGGACTGGCACGACCCACGGCCCACCGGCTGGCCGTGGCTCTGGAACACCACCGCATGGTGGCACGCGACATGCAGGGCCGTTTCATTCTGGGCCCGCGCCTCGCCGAGCTGGCCGCGGCCGCCGGCGAGGACCGCCTCCTCGCGACGGCCGGCCCGGTGCTCACGCATCTGCGGGACATCACCGGCGAGAGCGCACAGCTCTACCGCCGCCAGGGCGACATGCGTATCTGCGTCGCCGCCGCGGAGCGCCTGTCGGGCCTCAGGGACACGGTCCCGGTCGGCTCGACGCTCACCATGAAGGCGGGCTCCTCGGCCCAGATCCTGATGGCCTGGGAGGAGCCGGAGCGCCTGCACCGCGGCCTCCAGGGCGCCCGCTTCACGGCCACGGCCCTGTCGGGCGTACGACGCCGCGGCTGGGCCCAGTCCATCGGCGAGCGCGAGCCGGGCGTCGCGTCGGTGTCCGCGCCGGTACGCGGACCCTCCAACCGCGTGGTGGCCGCCGTCTCGGTCTCCGGCCCCATCGAGCGCCTGACCCGCCACCCGGGCCGCATGCACGCCCAGGCGGTCATCGACGCCGCCGCCCGCCTCTCCGAGGCACTGCGCCGCACGGGCTGACCGTCACGCCCGCGCGACACCGGGAAGGGCCGGCCTCAACGCCGCGGCAGGCCCCTCACGGCAGAGCGCCGGCGAGCAGTGGACACGCTCAGGAGATCCGGAACCGGTCGGCCGCCCGGTCGCCCCGCCGGCCGACCGGAACGACGCCAGTGGCCTTTCCGAGGCCGAACTCCGGCATGTTCATGTAGATCGACTCGTACGACCCCGCCGGCACGACGTATGTCTCGTGCCAGAAGCCGACCTTGCCCTTCCCTTCACGTAGCCGCCGGTTGAAGGCGGTCCACGCCGGCCGGTGTTTCTTGTCCGGCGCCGACGCGTAGGCGAGCAGCTTCTCCTTCGAGTCCCAGTACTGCACCACGTACAGCACCCGCGGAAAGCCCAACAGGAACTGGTAGCCGAGCAGCCCGCTGTCCTTCTCCCGCGACAGCTCCGCGATCATCGGGCCCATGGCCCTGGCCACCGGCAGCCAACTGCGCGGCGCCGAGAAGCTGTTGATCCGCATTCCGATCAGGAAGACGACCACCTCGTCCTCGCTCGCCGCCGTCATGCGTCCTTCGATCGGCTTGGCACCCATCGCGTCCCCCACTCCCTCGCGTCGTGACCCAAGGATTGGATAGCGGCGCTATCCATGCTTGGATAGTGGCACTCTCCAACGAGGGGCGCAAGAGGAAAGAGGGTGCGAGGCGGATGCGACTTGCCGAGCTGAGCGCGCGCAGCGGTGTCTCCACAGCGACGATCAAGTACTACCTGCGCGAGGGGTTGCTGCATCCCGGCCGCCGCATCACCGCCACGCAGGCCGAGTACGACGAGGAGCATCTGCGGCGCCTGCGTCTGGTGCGCGCGTTGATCCAGGTGGGGCGGATCCCAGTGGCCTCGGCCCGGGAAGTGCTCGCCGCCCTGCAGGACGAGGACCTCGACCGGAACCAGCGGCTGGGTACCGCCGTGTGGGCCCTGCCGCACGGGCCGGCGCCGGACGAGGACGACCCGGCGACCGAGGCGGGCCGGCGCACCGCCGATGCCCTCCTGGACCGGCTCGGCTGGAGCTACGGACCCGCGTCCGACACTCCCACCGCGCCGGCGTTCGGGATGCTGGTGACCGCGATCACTACCCTCTCCCGGCTCGGTTACCCGTGCTCCGCCCGGGACTTGGAGCCGTACGGCCGGGCGATGGAGCGGTTGGCCGGCACCGATCTCGACCTGGTGGAGCGCTACGGGGCGCCGGAGGAACAGGTGGAGGCCGCGGTGGCGCTGACCGTGCTGTACGAGCCGGTGCTGCTGAGTCTGCGCCGGCTGGCACAGGCTCAGGAGTCACGCCGGCGGTTCGGCGGGAAGTGACAGGGGAAACGCAGAAGGGCCCTCCCGAGGGAGGGCCCTTGTGTCGCGTACCCCCGACCGGATTCGAACCGGCGCTACCGCCTTGAGAGGGCGGCGTGCTAGGCCGCTACACAACGGGGGCGTGGATCCTGCAGGCGTTTAGTACTACATCGCCGCAGGCCCGAGCTGGTCTACCTGGACTCGAACCAAGAATGACGGTACCAGAAACCGTAGTGTTGCCAATTACACCATAGACCAAGGTGATTTAGAGTAAATCGTACCCCCGACCGGATTCGAACCGGCGCTACCGCCTTGAGAGGGCGGCGTGCTAGGCCGCTACACAACGGGGGCCCTAGCGATCACGAGTTCATCGAGATCAGTACCCCCGACCGGATTCGAACCGGCGCTACTGCCTTGAGAGGGCAGCGTGCTAGGCCGCTACACAACGGGGGCTTCGCGGAATTGATCTCCGCCTGCAGATGAGCTCTGCGAGCTGGCCTACCTGGACTCGAACCAAGACTAACTGAACCAGAATCAGTCGTGCTGCCAATTACACCATAGGCCACTGGAACGCAAGCCCCTACGGGGATCTTGTTCTAGTTCGCTCCTCCGGATCCCGGCCTTTCGGCCCGCTCCCCGGCGGCGCAGGAAGAACATTACCCGAAGGTGGACGGGGCTCCAAAACGGGTATCCGTGCCGAGGATCGCGGGGAGTTCGGCGAGCGAGGCGATGCGGCGCGGTCCCGCGGGGGCGGGGACATGGGCGTGGACACCGCCGTCGCGGTCGACCCAGACGGAGAGCAGTCCGGCCTCGGCGGCGCCCCGGCCGTCGATCTCCGGGTGGTCGCCGACGTACGCCACCTGGTGCGGGGCCAGCTCCAGGGCGTCGCAGGCCGCGAGGAAGGCGCCGGCCTCGGGCTTGGAGACGCCCAGTTCGGCGGCGCACAGGATGACCTCGAAGCGGTCGTGCACGCCGAGCACGCGCAGCTTGTGGTCCTGGACGTGGATGCTGGAGTTGGACAGCACCGCGTGCCGGTGACTGGCGGCGAGGGCGTCCAGGGCGGGCAGCACGTCGGGGAAGAGGGCCCAGGCGGTCTCGTAGTGCGCGATGTACCGCTGGAACCAGGCGTCCGCCTCCGCGTCGGTCAGCTCCTCGCCCAGGAACACCCGCACCCGGTCCCGCCGCTGCCCCTGGAAGTCGACCTCCCCCGCCGAGAACCGCGCCCACTGGCTGTCGGTGATCGCCCGCCACCGCACGATGGCCTGCTCGACGCTCTCGTACGTCTCGAGCAGTCCCTCGGCCGTCAGATGCAGACGCATTCCGATGCGGTCGGCCCCCGTGTAGTCGAAGAGGGTGTCGTCCACGTCCCAGACCACAGCCCGAATGCTCATGAGCCGACGGTAACCCGAGGGGCCTGTCCACAGGGCGGATACGGCGAAGGACGACGCCTGGGACACTGGGTGCCATGAGCGAGTATCGCGTCCAGTTCACTGTCGAGGCCCGTGCGACGTACGACGCCCTGCCCGGAGAGCGTCGAGCCCAGTTGGACAAGGCCGTGCGGATACTGGCTCGTGACCCGTTCCGCAAGACGTCGACCGCGCAGCTCGGGCCCGATGAGCACCTGCGCAAGGCCTATGTGGCGCCCGGCGTGATGCTGGAGTACGTGGTGGCCGGCGCGATCATGGTCGTCGTGGTGCTGGAGATCTTCGACGAGAGCGCCTACCTGATCGACGAGAGCGACGCGGTCTGAGAGCGGCCGAAGGGCGGCACCCGGAATGTGAATGTTCCGGGTGCCGCCCTCACGTGTGCGGGTGTTACGCCGCCGCCAGCCTCTCCAGCGCCGCGTCGATGCGGGCCAGCGTCGTCTCCCTGCCCAGGATCTCCAGGGACTCGAAGAGGGGCAGGCCGATGGTGCGGCCGGTGACGGCCACGCGGACCGGGGCCTGGGCCTTGCCGAGCTTGAGGCCGTGGGTCTCGCCGGCGGCCAGGACGGCCTCCTTGAGGGACTCCGGCGAGGTCCAGTCCGCGGACTCCAGCTTCTCGCGGGCGGTGCGCAGCAGGGCGTCCGAGCCCTCCTTCATCGCCTTGGTCCACGACGGCTCGTCGAAGACCGGCTCCGGCAGGAACAGGAAGTCGACGTTGTCGGTGATCTCGGAGAGGACCTTGAGGCGGGTCTGGGCGTGCGGGGCGATCGCCTGCCACTTCGTCTCGTCGAAGTCCTCCGGGGACCACGGGGCGAAGGGAGCCTTCAGCCACGGGGCGCAGCGCTCCGTGAAGTCCTTCACGTCCAGGAGACGGATGTGGTCGGCGTTGATCGCCTCGCACTTCTTCAGGTCGAAGCGCGCCGGGTTGGGGTTCACGTCCGCGATGTCGAAGGCCGCGATCAGCTCGTCGGTGGTGAAGATGTCCTGGTCCGCCGAGAGCGACCAGCCCAGCAGGGACAGGTAGTTGAGCAGTCCCTCGGGCAGGAAGCCGCGCTCCCGGTAGAGGTTCAGCGAGGCCTGCGGGTCACGCTTGGAGAGCTTCTTGTTGCCCTCGCCCATCACGTACGGCAGGTGCCCGAAGGCGGGCACGGTCTTCGCGACGCCCAGCTCGATCAGTGCCTTGTACAGGGCGATCTGGCGTGGGGTGGAGGACAGCAGGTCCTCGCCGCGCAGGACGTGCGTGATCTCCATCAGCGCGTCGTCGACCGGGTTCACCAGCGTGTAGAGGGGCGCCCCGTTGGCTCGTACGATCCCGTAGTCCGGCACGTTCTCGGGGGTGAACGTCAGCTCGCCGCGGACCAGGTCCGTGAAGGTGATCGTCTCGTCGGGCATACGGAAGCGGACGATGGGCGTACGGCCCTCGGCGACGTACGTGGAGACCTGCTCGTCGGTCAGGTCGCGGCAGTGGCCGTCGTAGCCCGAGGGCTTGCCGGCCGCGCGAGCCGCCTCGCGGCGGGTGTCCAGCTCCGCCTGGGAGCAGTAGCAGTGGTACGCGTGACCGGCGTCCAGGAGCTTGACTGCGACGTCCTTGTAGAGGTCCATCCGCTGCGACTGCCGGTACGGCGCGTGCGGCCCGCCGACCTCGGGGCCCTCGTCCCAGTCGAAGCCCAGCCAGCGCATCGAGTCGAGCAGCTGCTGGTAGGACTCCTCGGAGTCGCGGGCCGCGTCGGTGTCCTCGATGCGGAAGACGAGCGTGCCCTGATGGTGCCGGGCGAACGCCCAGTTGAACAGGGCGGTGCGGACCAGGCCCACGTGGGGGTTACCGGTGGGCGACGGGCAGAACCGTACTCGGACGGCGGGGACGGGTGCGCTAGCCACGCTTGACAACCTTGTTGGTGAGAGTGCCGATGCCTTCGATGGTGACGGCGACCTCGTCGCCGACGGTGAGCGGCCCGACGCCTGCCGGGGTGCCCGTGAGGATCACGTCGCCGGGGAGCAGCGTCATGGCCTCGGTGATGTTGACGATCAGATCCTCGATGGAGTGGATCATCTCGCTGGTGCGGCCGAGCTGGCGTTGTTCGCCGTTGACGGTGAGCTGGATCGTCAGGTCGGAGGCCGTCTCCAGGTCCAGGTCCGTCTCCACCCAGGGGCCCAGCGGGCAGGAGCTGTCGAAGCCCTTGGCCCGCGCCCACTGCTTCTCGCGCTTCTGGACGTCCCGGGCGGTGATGTCGTTCGCGCAGGTGTAGCCGAAGATCACGTCCTTGACGCGCTCGCGCGGCACCTCACGGCACATACGGCCGATGACGACGGCGAGTTCGGCCTCGTGGTGGACGTCCTCCGAGAAGGAGGGGTACTGGATCTCGTCGCCGGGGCCGATCACCGAGGTGGAGGGCTTGAAGAAGGCGAAGGGGACGTCCGGGACCTCGTTGCCGAGTTCCTTCGCGTGGTCGGCATAGTTACGGCCGTACGCCACGACCTTGTTGGGGAGCACCGGGGGCAGCAGCCGGACCTTGCTGAGCGGGACCTTCGTACCGGAGAGCTCGAAGTCCGCGAACGGGATGCCCTTGATGATGTCGAGGACGAGCTCGTCCGGCCTGTCGCCCTCGACCGCGCCGAAGGCGACGTTCCCGTCGATGGAGAATCTGGCGATGCGCACGGGATCTGGGCGCCCCTCTACTCGGCCGGCTGGAGTCTGACGCTCCAGGCTAACGCGGGGAGGGGACGGCACCGCGCGTATCACCGCGGTGCCGTGGCCGTCGTACGGTTGTGATCTACTCGGCGTCGGCGGAGACCGGGATCTCCATCAGGACCGTCCGCCGGGGGTTGGCGGTCTGGGCCGGGAGGGCGAGGGAGTGCTCCGGCTGCTCCGGGATCTGCAGTGCGTCGGCGTCCTCGAGGTGCGCCAGCGTCGTGCGCCGCGGGTTGGCAATGTTGCGGAACATCATCGTCGTCTTCACGGTTGTACTCGACCTCGACAGTGGTGGTTTGGACAGTTGCGGCCTTCTTGTAAAGCGTCAGGCTAAACATGCCATTCCCCTCCGAAGCCGCGAAGACCTCATGATCGGCGTGTGAGTTTCCTCACTGACCTGTGGGCAAACCGGACAATTCCGAGCCTTAACTCACCCCAACGAAACGGACATTGACTCCCTGAAGCCATCATTCCGCTCCTGATCATGGCGACTGGGACACCTACCCCCGCAGGGTGACTCGCGGACTTATGTCCGTTATGCACGAGAACGCTTCCCACAGCCGGTGACACTGTCCTCACGTGGTGTCACGTAGGTCACGGTCTGACCCTCGGACCTTGTTGGAGATCCGGCACTGTGCTGGAATTCCACGGACCGCCGCGGGATCGAACCGGCGCACAGGGGGCGCAGAGAAGCGCCGAGCGGCGGTGAGTAAAGGGGGAGCAGCGCCGGTCACTCAGACCACCCGGGGTGCGTATTCAGGGCGCGCCCCACAACGCCGACACCGTGCTCCGCCGTCCTGCGGAGGAGCGCCTGGTCCAGAGGTTGCGACGCTAGTGCAGGGACGTTTCAAGAGGGATGGCAGCGCTTCGGCCGAGCCGGAGCAGCACGGCGGGACTGGCCCCAATGTCGGCAGTTCCTCCCCCCAGCACGCCCAGAACCCGGGCCCGGCCGTGGACGGCGGTTCCGGCCCCGGGCGCCTCGGCACGTCGGCGTCCTCGGGCCCGGCGGCCGCGGCCAAGCCGACGGTGAAGCCCCCGAAGGGCCCCAGCGGCCCGGGATCGCGCGTAGCCCTGCGCAACTGGCGCATCTCCACGCGCCTGGTGTCGCTGCTCGCGCTCCCCGTGGTGGCGGCCACCTCGCTGGGCGCGCTGCGCATCAACGACTCCATGGACGACATCCAGCAGCTCGACAACATGAAGCTGCTGACGGAGATGACGAAGCAGGCCACCGAGCTGGCCGCGGCCCTCCAGGAGGAGCGCGACCAGTCGGCCGGTCCGCTGGCGCACGACTCCACGGCGAGCAACATCACGGTCAAGGGCTACCGGGACAAGACGGACCGGGCCGCGACCAACTTCATCAACGCCGCCGAGGACATCGACACCGCCGGCAAGGACGGCAACCTCCAGGGCGTCCGCGACAGCCTCGTCGGCCTCGTCCGCGACCTGGACACGCTGAGCAAGATCCGCAGCGACGCCTACGAGACCAAGGGCAACGCGACGCAGACGGTGGAGTCCTACCACCGCCTGATCACGCACCTGCTCGACCTCTCGCAGGACATGGCCCAGGCGACCAGCAACCCGGACATGATCCAGAGCACGCGTGCCCTGGCGGCCTTCTCCTCGGCCAAGGAGTACGCGTCCAGCCAGCGCGCCATCCTCGCGGCGGCGCTGCCCGCGTCCAACAAGACACTGGGCAGCCTCTCCGAGACCGACCGGCTCTACGGCCAGGGTGCGCTCGACAGTGAGGCGTCCGACCTCAACACCTTCCGGAGCATCTACGGCGACAACAACGCCGAGGAGCTCCTGCAGCCCATCGAGGACGGCAACTCGAACATCGAGGCCGCCGACCAGTACGCCGGCCGTGCCTTCGGCCGCCAGGGTGGCCTCGCCGACCTGGACAAGCGCTCCTACAAGGACTGGGTCGACGACAGCTCGACCAAGATCCAGCAGATGGGCAACATCGAGCACACGCTGCTCGAGGACATGGAGCAGAAGGCCCGCGAGCTGCGCAGCGCCACCGAGCGCGACGCGATCATCGCCGGTGCGCTGATCCTGCTCGTGCTCGGTGTCTCGCTGGTCGGCGCCTTCGTCGTGGCCCGGTCCATGATCCGCTCGCTGCGCCGTCTCCAGGAGACCGCCACCAAGGTCGCCTCCGACCGTCTGCCCGAGCTGGTCAAGCAGCTGTCCGAGTCCGACCCGCAGGACGTCGACACGTCCGTGGAGTCGGTCGGTGTGCACTCCCGGGACGAGATCGGCCGAGTGGCCGCGGCCTTCGACGACGTGCACCGCGAGGCGGTCCGCCTCGCCGCCGAGCAGGCCCTGCTGCGGGGCAACGTCAACGCGATGTTCACCAACCTCTCGCGCCGCTCCCAGGGCCTCATCCAGCGTCAGCTCTCGCTCATCTCCGAACTGGAGTCCCGCGAGGCCGACCCGGACCAGCTGTCCTCGCTGTTCAAGCTCGACCACCTCGCGACCCGCATGCGCCGTAACGGTGAGAACCTCCTCGTCCTCGCGGGCGAGGAGCCCGGCCGCCGCTGGACCCGCCCGGTCCCGCTGGTCGACGTGCTGCGTGCCGCCGCGTCCGAGGTGGAGCAGTACGAGCGCATCGAGCTGGCCTCCGTGCCGACCACCGAAGTGGCCGGCCGCGTGGTCAACGACCTCGTCCACCTGCTCGCCGAGCTGCTGGAGAACGCGACCTCGTTCTCCTCCCCGCAGACCAAGGTCAAGGTCACCGGTCACGCGCTGCCCGACGGCCGGGTGCTGATCGAGATCCACGACACCGGCATCGGCCTCTCCCCCGAGGACCTCGCCGCGATCAACGAGCGGCTCGCCTCGCCGCCCACCGTGGACGTCTCCGTCTCCCGCCGCATGGGCCTGTTCGTGGTCGGCCGGCTGTCGCAGCGCCACGGCATCCGCATCCAGCTGCGCCCGTCCGACTCCGGTGGTACGACCGCGCTGGTCATGCTGCCCGTGGATGTCGCCCAGGGCGGCAAGAAGCCCCAGCCGAAGCCCGGTCAGGCCACCCCCGCCGCGGCTCAGGCCGCCGCCGGTGTGGCCGCGGCCCGTCGTGGCGGTGGCAACGGCCAGGGCGGTGCCCTTGGCGGTGCGCCCGGTGGCGCGGGCGGTGGCGCTCTCGGTGCCGGTGCCCCCTCGGGCGGACGGCTCAGCTCCGGTCAGGGACCGCGGGCCGCGCTGCCCGGCAGTGGGCAGGGCGGTCGTCCCGGTGCGCCGGGCGGCCCGCGAGGACCGCAGGGTCCGGGTACGCCCCCGCAGGGCCGGCCCGCTCCCGCGGGTGCCGGGTTCGGCGGCCAGGCGCCGGGTGCTCCGCAGGGCCTCCAGGCCGCGGGCACGGGCGGTCCGGGCCAGGACGCCTTCAACGGTCAGGACGCTTTCGGCGGCGGCCAGGACGCCTTCGGCGGCCGGGGGCCCGTGCCTCCGCAGTCGCAGGCCCCGAACGCCGACCAGGCTCCCGAGCGGGGCGGCCGGCGCCGGCGGCCGCAGCTGCCGGGCCGCGGTGGTCCGCGGGCCGAGCTGCCGGGCGGCAACCAGCAGCCCCGCACCCCGAGCTGGAGCGACGAGAACGCGCAGCCGCCGGTGCCGCGCGCCTCGCTCGACGTCCCGCGCGGCCACGACGAGCAGGACCCGGCCGCCACCTCGCGGATGCCGCGGATCGACGACCACCGGGGTCCGGCGAGCACCTCCGAGTTCCCGCGGCCGGACTTCGACGCGCCGCAGAACACCGGCCAGTTCCCGAGGCCGGGTGCGAACGGTCCGCAGGGCGACTTCCCCCGCCCGGGCGCGGTCGGTCCGCAGAACACCGGCCAGTTCCCGCGGCCGGGATCCAACGACCCCCAGGACACGGGCGAGTTCCCCCGCCCCGTCCCGAACGACGCGCAGAACACGGGCCAGTTCGTCCGACCGGACGTCTTCGGTACTCCGGCCGGGCAGAACAGCGGTGCGCAGACCGGGCAGTTCGCGACTCCGCAGGCGTACGACAGCGGCTCGACGGGCCAGTTCGCGATGCCGGGCTACGACGGCAGTTCCACCGGGCAGCATTCCCTGCCGGGCCGTCAGGACCCCGCGTCCACGGGCCAGTTCGAGCGCCCCCAGGCCAACGGCGCCGACTTCGGCGCCCCGCGGCCGCCCATGCCGCCGCGTCCGCAGCAGCGGCCGGTCCGCCAGGAGCCGGAGGCGCTGCCCCCGGCGGGTCCCGGTGACGGCCGGACGCCGCTGTACGACACGCTGGAGACCAACTGGTTCCACGGCAGCCAGCAGCAGGGACAGGGGCAGCCGGCCAACGGCAACGGCTCCTCCCCGGCGCAGGCGCCGCGGCAGCAGGCTCCCGCGGCCCCACAGAGTTCTGCCGGCGCTCCGCAACGGCCCGCGGCTTCCGCGGCCTGGCGCAGTTCGCCCAATGACGACCTCGTCCGGCAGGCGGAGCGTGTCCGCCAGCCGGCCGCGGGCGGTGTCACCACCTCCGGTCTGCCGCGCCGGGTGCCCAGGGCGAACCTCGTCCCGGGTACGGCTCAGCAGCAACAGCACCAAAGCGGTCCGGCTGTCTCGCGTGCGCCTGACGACGTGCGCGGCCGGCTGACCAATCTCCGTCGGGGTATCGCGCAAGGTCGTCAGGTCGGCGGCAACGGCCAGACGGGCAGCTTCCCGAACCCCACTCACCAGCAGGAGCGTTAGTTGAGCCCGATGAGCCAGGCGGCACAGAACCTGAACTGGTTGATCACCAACTTCGTGGACAACACCCCAGGGGTGTCCCACACCGTCGTCGTGTCCGCCGACGGCCTTCTGCTGGCGATGTCCGAGGGCTTCCCGCGCGACCGTGCCGACCAGCTGGCGGCCGTCGCTTCGGGGCTGACCTCGCTCACGGCGGGTGCCTCACGGATCTTCGAGGGCGGCAGCGTGGCCCAGACCGTCGTGGAGATGGAGCGGGGATTCCTCTTCCTCATGTCCGTCTCGGACGGTTCGTCCCTCGCGGTCCTCGCCCACCCCGAATGCGACATCGGCCTGGTCGGATACGAGATGGCCCTGCTGGTCGACCGCGCGGGCGCAGTGCTCACGCCCGACCTGCGAGCCGAGCTTCAAGGCAGTCTGCTCCACTGACCCGCCCGGATCCACCCGTCTCACCAAATCACCGTCCGGCCGCCACAATCCCCCCACCGGCCTCTTCAGACGGCTTGCCCGACCGACTTGCTGTCCCGCCCGGAGGATTCATGACCCCGCCCACCGCCTCTCATGATCCGTACGCGGAGCCGTACGAGGATGAGGGCGACCAGCCGCTGGTACGTCCGTACGCGATGACCGGCGGCCGGACCCGGCCGCGCTACCAGCTCGCCATCGAGGCTCTGATCAGCACCACGGCCGACCCGGCGGCGCTGATGGGGCTCCTCCCCGAGCATCAGCGCATCTGCCACCTGTGCCGCGAGGTGAAGTCGGTCGCCGAGGTCTCGGCGCTGCTCGCCATGCCGCTCGGTGTGGCCAGGATCCTCGTCGCGGACCTCGCCGAGGCCGGACTGGTGGCCATCCACCAGCCGGGCGGCGACGAGAACAACGGCGGCGCTCCCGATGTGACGCTGCTCGAAAGGGTGCTCAGTGGACTTCGCAAGCTCTGACGCGGGGCGGGCCACCACCTCCGCGAAGATCGTGGTGGCGGGTGGCTTCGGCGTGGGCAAGACCACGTTCGTCGGCGCCGTCTCCGAGATCAACCCGCTGCGCACCGAGGCCGTCATGACGTCCGCGAGCGCGGGCATCGACGACCTCACCCACACCGGTGACAAGACGACTACCACGGTCGCCATGGACTTCGGCCGCATCACGCTCGACCAGGACCTGATCCTGTACCTCTTCGGTACGCCCGGTCAGGACCGCTTCTGGTTCATGTGGGACGACCTGGTCCGCGGTGCCATCGGCGCGGTGGTGCTGGTCGACACCCGGCGTCTGGCCGACTGCTTCCCGGCGGTCGACTACTTCGAGAACAGCGGTCTGCCCTTCGTCGTGGCCCTCAACGGCTTCGACGGGCACCAGCCGTACGCTCCCGAGGAGGTGCGCGAGGCCCTGCAGATCGGGCCGGACGCACCGATCATCACGACGGACGCCCGGCACCGGTCGGACGCCAAGAGTGCCCTGATCACGCTGGTCGAGCACGCCCTCATGGCACGTCTTCGGTAACGCCCTGAAGACGTGTCGATCAGCTCCCAAATCAAAAGCGTCATACGGCAGTTGTCGTAGATGTCCCGGAGCCGGCTGTGGTCTTTGACACGGCCGGCCCCGGCGTTCATAACGTTTCGGCAGAGGAATCGGGTGGTATGGCCACGCGTGGTTGCCAGCCGGTCTCGCTGCGCTCACAACGGCCCCGTCTTTTGGCGGGGCTCGTTCTTTATGACCGTTTTATCTGGGGCTTACATCACGCGGAATCCGCGCGTACCAATGTTTGGTGGTGCGCAGGCCGTCGTGCTGGAATGCGTGAACTGCCCAATAGTCAAAGACGTACTCATCTGTCGATGACACTGGGCTCTGAGAGACTGCGGCACAACGTAGGTGCCGACCCCTCCGAGAGGTTGTTGGTCGAGTGAGGCGAAGCAAGAACGGTCCCGAGCCGTCGGCCCGGGGCAACTTCACCCCGCCGCCGCGCGGAGCGGCGCCCGCCCCTGTGCCCGGTCCGGACTCGACGGCCGCGCCGTCGTCCAGCGGTGGCCGGTTCTCCCCGCGCAACTGGCGGGTGCCCACCCGGCTGAACGCGATCCTGCTCATACCCGTGATCGTCGGCCTCGTCATGGGCGGCTTCCAGGTCAAGAGCTCGATCGACACCTGGCGCGAGGCCGAGGACGCGGAGAACACCGCGCGTCTGGTGCGGGCCTCCCTCAGCTACGCCGACGCCCTCTACCAAGAGCGCGACAGCACCGCCCTCCCGCTGCTCAGCGGCCAGGGCCAGGACAACGCCACGGTCGTCGCCGCCCGCAAGAAGACCGACGAGGCCGCGGACGCCTTCGACGAGGCCGCCCAGAACATGCCGCAGAAGGCGGGCCTGCAGCGCCGCCTCACGCTGTTCCGGGACGGCGAGGGAGGGCTCCAGACGCTGCGCGCTGGCGCCTACACCTCCTCCAAGCTCACCGGCGTGAAGACCGAAGAGGGCTACACCCAGATCGCGCACCCGCTGACGGAGTTCGCCAACGAGCTCGGCCTCGGCACCGGCAACATCACCAGCTACGGCCGGACCGTCTACGCCATCGAGCTCACCAAGGCGGCCCTGTCGCTGCAGCGCTCCATCGGCATGCACCTGCTGATCAAGCCCGGCCCGGGACTGAGCAGCTTCGCCAGCCAGAAGGTCGCCCTCTCCTCGTACGCGTATCTCGAGGGCATCGCCGTCGAGGAGTACGTCGGCGGTGGCACCGAGGCCGACGCGGCGAAGCTCGACACCGCGAAGAAGCAGATCCAGGCCGAGGGCGCGGCGCTCGCGAAGGAGGCCGCGGCCAAGAACCCGAACTACGTGCCGCCGCCGTCCAACCCCGTGGACATGGTGTCCAGCCTCGCCCAGCTGCCGTCGATGGACAAGAGCGCCCGTGACGCGCTCGGCAAGGACGGCATCACCGCCGAGAACTGGTGGGCGGTGAACACCCTCAAGTACAACGCCTACCGCCAGATCGAGACCGACCTGGCCGACACCGCGGTGAACGAGGCCGCGAGCATCGCCGACGACGCCAAGCGCGACGCGTTCATCGTGGGTGCCGCCGTCGTGGTCGCCCTGCTCCTCGCGTTCATCCTGGCCGGCGCGGTCGCCCGCCAGATGTCCCGCTCGATGCGCCAGCTGCGCAACGCCGCCTTCGGCATCGCCGAGCAGCGCCTGCCGATGCTGGTCGACCAGCTCTCGCGCACCGACCCCGGCCGCGTCGACACCCGGGTCGCCCCGATCCCGATCAACACCAAGGACGAGATCGGCGAGGTCGCCCGCGCCTTCGACCAGGTCCACCGCGAGGCCGTACGACTCGCCTCCGAGCAGGCCCTGCTGCGGGGCAACATCAACGCGATCTTCACCAACCTGTCCCGGCGCAACCAGTCGCTGATCGAGGGCCAGCTGACCCTGATCACCGACCTGGAGAACAACGAGGCCGACCCGGACCAGCTGGAGAACCTCTTCCGTCTGGACCACCTCGCGACCCGTATGCGCCGCAACGGCGAGAACCTCCTGGTCCTCGCCGGCGAGGAGCCCGGCCGCCGCTGGGACCAGCCGGTCCCGCTGGTCGACGTGCTGCGCGCCGCCTCCTCCGAGGTGGAGCAGTACGAGCGCATCGAGCTGTCCGGCGTCCCGGAGGCCGAGATCCACGGCCGCGCGGTCACCGACCTCGTGCACCTGCTCGCCGAGCTCCTGGAGAACGCCACCACGTTCTCCTCGCCGCAGACCAAGGTCCGCGTCACCGCGACCCGGCTGCCCGACGGCCGCATCATGATCGAGATCCACGACAAGGGCATCGGCCTGACCGCCGAGGACTTCGCGGACATCAACCACAAGCTGGCCAACCCGCCGACCGTGGACGCCGCGATCTCCCAGCGCATGGGCCTGTTCGTGGTCGGCCGGCTGTCCGACCGGCACGGCATCCGCGTCCAGCTGCGCCCCTCGGGCGAGCAGGCCGGCACCACCTCGCTGGTCATGCTGCCCGACGCGATCACCCACGGCGGCGGCGGCGAGTACCAGCCGAACCGTGACGAGTTCACCGTCTCGCAGATCATCCCGGAGCAGAACTTCGGCGGCGAGAACTTCAACAACGGCCTGCCGATGCGTACGGCCGCGGAGCTCGGCTTCGACGACAGCCGCTACTCCGAGGTCCCGGACGACATACGCGAGCTGGACCCGGTCGGCCGCTCCCTGATGCGCGAGGAGCGCCGCGCGGCCCTGGAGTCCCAGAACGGCGGCGAGCCGGCCGCTCTGCAGGGTCCGAACCCGTCGTACACCGAAGCGTTCGACGGTCCCCAGAGCGCCCCGCAGACCGGTTACGACAACGGCCGGGGCGGCTTCCCGGAGCAGCAGCCCGCCGCGTACGACCAGCAGACGTCGTACGAGGAGGCGCAGCAGGCGCCGTACGAGGAGCAGCGGCAGACGGCGTACGAGGAGCCGAAGCGCCCGGCGTACGACGAGCCGTACTTCGCGCAGAACGGCGGCCTGCCGCAGAACGACACCTTCTCCCCCGGCGGCGGCTACCCGGAGCCCTCCTATGCGGAGCCGGTCCAGGAGGAGCCCGCGGCGGCGCACGCGACCGCGCCGGAGACCTTCTCGGGATTCGAGGAGCGCCGCTACCAGGATGACTGGCCGCAGCCGGACGGATACCAGAACGGCTACCCGGACCAGTACGCTCCGGAAGCGGAATCTGTGCAGGCCGCTGACGTGAGTGAGCGCGACCGCGTAGGCTTCGAACGTCCGGGGCCGGCCCCCGCCACCAAGGGTCACGAGCTGACCGACGCCGGGCTCCCCCGCCGTGGCTCCACCGGGAGCGGCGCCAACGGCTCGAACGGCACGCGGCACACGACCCAGGAGCCGCCGGCCTCCGCGCCGGAGAGCAACGGCGGCGGCGAATCCTGGCGCTCGGCCAACGACGCGCGGTGGCAGCAGGCCTCCCAGCTCCGGAAGCCCAAGGCGGGCGGGGTCACCTCCTCCGGTCTGCCGCGGCGGGTGCCCAAGGCCAACCTGGTCGAGGGAGCCGCCGAATCCACCCCCCAGGGAGGCCCATCGGTCTCCCGTGCTCCCGAGGACGTCCGGGGCAGGCTGAGCAATCTGCGTCGCGGTGTCCAGCGGGGCCGCAACGCCGGCAGTGAAACGAACGGTCAGGGCTTCGGTTCTGACAGCACCTACAACCAGGAGCGTTAGTGTGAGCCCGATGAGCCAGGCGGCGCAGAACCTGAACTGGTTGATCACCAACTTCGTGGACAACACCCCGGGGGTGTCCCACACCGTGGTGGTCTCCGCCGACGGACTCCTTCTGGCGATGTCCGAAGGCTTTCCGCGCGACCGAGCCGACCAGCTTGCGGCCGTCGCCTCCGGTCTGACCTCGCTGACCGCGGGTGCCTCGCGCATCTTCGAGGGCGGCGCCGTGAATCAGACGGTTGTGGAGATGGAGCGGGGATTCCTGTTCATCATGTCCGTATCCGACGGTTCCTCGCTCGCGGTCCTCGCGCACCCCGAGGCGGACATCGGCCTCATTGGGTACGAGATGGCCCTTCTGGTGGACCGAGCCGGTTCGGTCCTGACGCCCGATCTGCGTGCGGAGCTCCAGGGCAGCTTGCTCAACTGACAGACAGACGGTGCGTTTTGGCGTCCCGGGGCCGTAAGGTTTCGGGACGCGGCTCCACACAGCGTGATGGGTGCCCCGGCACAGTCGGAGGAGGAGAGAAAGTGGCAACACCCCCAGGTGGTTCATCTGGCAATTGGTCGTACGGCCCTGGCCAGGGTCAGAACGACGGTTCCCAGAACCCGAACCGCTACAACTTCCCCTCCGCACCGAGCCAGCGGCGTCAGCAGCCGTACGCGCCCCAGGGTCCCGGGCCGTCGCCTTACGACCAGCCGCCCGCCCCGCGCATCCAGCCCGTGCAGCCGCAGCGACGCACCCCCGAGCCTTCACCCGCGGGAGGCGCCAGCAATCCCCTGGTGCGCCCGTACGCCATGACGGGCGGCCGTACCCGCCCGCGCTACCAGCTCGCCATCGAGGCGCTGGTGCACACCACCGCGCAGCCGCACCAGATGCAGGGCCAGTTGCCCGAGCATCAGCGGATCTGCAACCTCTGCCGGGAGATCAAGTCGGTAGCCGAGATCTCGGCGCTGCTGACCATCCCCCTCGGCGTGGCCAGGATCCTCGTCGCCGACTTGGCGGAGGCGGGCCTGGTCGCCATCCATCAGCCCGGCGGCGACGAGAACGCCGGCGGCCAGCCAGACGTGACACTGCTCGAAAGGGTGCTCAGTGGACTTCGCAAGCTCTAGCGGAGGGCCTTCCCGCTCCACCACGTCCGCGAAGATCGTGGTGGCTGGCGGCTTCGGCGTGGGCAAGACCACGTTCGTCGGCGCCGTCTCGGAGATCAACCCGCTGCGCACCGAGGCCGTGATGACATCCGCGTCGGCGGGCATCGACGACCTCACCCACACCGGTGACAAGACGACCACCACGGTCGCCATGGACTTCGGCCGCATCACGCTCGACCAGGACCTGATCCTGTACCTCTTCGGTACGCCGGGCCAGGACCGCTTCTGGTTCATGTGGGACGACCTGGTCCGCGGTGCCATCGGCGCGATCGTCCTCGTTGACACGAGGCGCCTTGCCGACTGCTTCCCGGCTGTCGACTACTTCGAGAACTCCGGGCTTCCTTTTGTGATCGCCCTGAACGGGTTCGACGGCCAGCAGCCGTACAACCCGGACGAGGTCCGGGAAGCCCTGCAGATCGGGCCGGACACGCCGATCATCACGACGGACGCGCGGCATCGGGCGGATGCGAAGTCCGCGCTGATCACTCTCGTGGAGCACGCGTTGATGGCTCGCCTGCGGTAAGTGGTTCTGGTTGCGGCTACTGGGCTGCCACGGACGGTTGTACGCCGTCTGCGGCAGCCTTGTGGTTGCTCGCGCAGTTCCCCGCGCCCCTAAAGACAAAAACGCTTGAGGGCCCCTCTCTTCCGAGAGGGGCCCTCAAGCGTCGTACAGGGCTCAGTGCCAGCTGTGCGGGGCCCGGAAGCCGCCCTCGCGCTCCAGGCGGCGCCAGCCGGCCTTGGGGCGGACTCGGTGGGTCGGGGTGGACGACGGGGCGGCCGCCGCGCGAGCCAGGAGGATCGCCGTGATGGCGGCGACTTCCTCGGGCTCGGCGTGGCCCTTCTCGACGCGGATGTCAGGGGTGCTCATAGGTCACAGTCTCCGTGAGAGAGGTTTCCGCGGGGTTACTGCGGGGGGTTGCCGTGCTTGCGGGAGGGCAGGTCGGCGTGCTTCGACTGGAGCATGGCCAGGGACCGGATCAGGACCTCGCGGGTTTCCGCCGGGTCGATCACGTCGTCCACCAGGCCGCGCTCCGCCGCGTAGTACGGGTGCATCAGCTCGGACTTGTACTCCTTGACCATGCGGGCCCGCATGGCCTCGGGGTCCTCGGCCTCGGCGATCTGACGCCTGAAGATGACGTTGGCGGCACCTTCGGCACCCATCACCGCGATCTCGTTCGTCGGCCAGGCGTAGGTGAGGTCCGCGCCGATGGACTGGCTGTCCATGACGATGTAGGCCCCTCCGTAGGCCTTGCGCAGGATCAGGGAGATCCGCGGCACGGTGGCGTTGCAGTAGGCGTAGAGCAGCTTGGCGCCGTGGCGGATGATTCCGCCGTGCTCCTGGTCGACGCCCGGAAGGAACCCGGGGACGTCCAGGAAAGTGACGATCGGGATGTTAAAAGCGTCACACATCTGGACAAAGCGCGCAGCTTTTTCCGACGCCTCGATGTCCAGGACACCGGCGAGCGTGGAGGGCTGGTTGGCCACGATGCCGACGACCTGGCCGTCCATCCGGGCCAGCGCGCAGATGATGTTGCGGGCCCAGCGCTCGTGGACCTCCAGGTAGTCGCCGTCGTCGACGATCTCCTCGATGACCTTGGCCATGTCGTACGGCCGGTTGCCGTCCGCCGGGACCAGGTCGAGCAGCACGTCGCCGCGCCGGTCCGCCGGGTCCGTGGACTCCGCGCGCGGCGGGTTCTCCCGGTTGTTCTGCGGGAGCATCGACAGCAGGTAGCGCACCTCGGCGAGGCACGTCTCCTCGTCGTCGTAGGCGAAGTGGCAGACACCGGACGTCTCGGCGTGCACGTCCGCGCCGCCGAGGCCGTTCTGGGTGATCTCCTCGCCCGTCACCGCCTTCACGACGTCCGGTCCGGTGATGAACATCTGGGACGTCTCGCGGACCATGAAGACGAAGTCCGTCAGGGCGGGGCTGTAGGCCGCGCCGCCGGCGCACGGGCCGAGCATGACGCTGATCTGCGGGATGACGCCCGACGCCTTGGTGTTGCGCTGGAAGATGCCGCCGTAGCCGGCGAGGGCGGAGACGCCCTCCTGGATCCGGGCGCCCGCGCCGTCGTTCAGGGACACCAGAGGAGCGCCCGAAGCGATGGCCATGTCCATGATCTTGTGGATCTTCGTGGCGTGGGCCTCGCCCAGCGCGCCGCCGAAGATGCGGAAGTCGTGGGCGTAGACGAAGACCGTACGGCCCTCCACCGTGCCCCAGCCGGTGATGACACCGTCGGTGTACGGCTTCTTGGCCTCCAGGCCGAACCCGGTCGCCCGGTGCCGGCGCAGCTGCTCGACCTCCTGGAAGGAACCCGCGTCGAGGAGCAGTTCGATGCGCTCCCGTGCGGTCAGCTTGCCCTTGGCGTGCTGCGCCTCGGTCGCCTTCTCGCTGGGACCGGCCAGGGCCGCCGCACGGATCCCGTGCAGTTCGGCCACCCGCCCGCGCGCGTCCGTCGGCTCACCCGCCGGCTCACTCGTCGGCTCGCCCGTCGTCTCACCCGGCGCCTCATCCAAAACGGTCATGTAGTGACCTTACGAAGACCCGCGAGGAATGCCAGCCGTCGACTCCTCACAGTCTCCGGCCCGTTTTCCTGGTGCCACTGAACAGAACCCTGGAGGCATGCAGGCGTTCTGACTGCTCAGGGGGCCTGCCGCTTGTAGGAGTCGTACAAAGTCAGGGCGTGAGAGTCACCTCACACTCATGCGTGGCGCATACCGTCCCCGGGGTGACGCGCAGGTGCAGCAGGCGGCCCGTGGCGCGTACGTCGACCGTGTCGTCGGCGCGCACGACCGAGCTCACGGGGCGGTTCCAGACGATCTCCAGCGGTTCGCCCGAACGGGGTGGCTCGGCCACGGAGAGAGTAGCGGTACGGCCCCTGCGGCGGACCAGGACGCTCGCCCCGGCCGACGCGGTGAGCGGACCCGAGGTGCCGGCTCGCCAGAAGTTCGCGGCGGTCAGGCCCAGGCGGTCGACGCGGACCGCCTGGCACCCGCTGTCGTTGGCGAGGACCGACAGCCAGTGACGGTCGGCGGCGCGGGCGGCGACGGCCTGACGGGAGGCCCCGGGCATCAGGACATAGGCGTACGAGGCGTCCACGGGGTCGGTGCCGTGGTCGAGCCAGAGGGTCTGCCAGCGCCGGGTGCGCCGTTCGGTCGTACCGGAGGTGTTGATGTCCGACCAGGCGCCGGTGCGGTCCTCGCGCAGGGCGTGCACGTCGCCGGGGACGAGCCAGCCGCCGTGCCCCTCCAGATGCGCCCAGCCCGGTCCCCCTACGAAGGACTGCGTCCCGCCCTCCCCCAGGTTGCGGTTGTCGACGACGGTCTCGACGGGGACGCCGTCGGTGCAGGTGATGCCCGCGCCGAGGCAGATCACCGCGTCCGCGACGCAGAACCACGACTTGTGGGCCTGAAGCGTGGACTCCAGTCCCTTGAGGTGCTGGCCGATCGCCGCGTACTCGCCGTCGGTCGTGCCGCCGACCCAGCGGACGTCCGGCTTGGGCTCGCCCCACTCGCCGCCGGCCCGGTCGGGAAGGCGTTTCGTGGAGACGGTCGTGCCGGGGAGGCGGTACCAGTCGACGGTGGGCCAGTACCAGTCGGTGTACTGATCGCTGCGGCCTTCGGCCCACCAGGAGAGCATTCCGGCACCGGTGTGCCAGCCGCGCGGGTTCTCGCCGTTGCCGCATTCGTAGGCGGCGATGCGGTCGCTGGCCATGGCGATGTTGGCGACGAATCCGGGGCGGCGGTGGACGGCCCTGTCCATGGCGGCGAAGAGCGTGTGCCCGACGGGTTCGGGCGCGGCGGGGACGGGTGACGCGGCGACCGCGTGCAGCCGGGCGAGGTCGGCCACGTCGAACTGGGGTGCCGTCAGGATCGGTGTGACGGTGTCCCGTTCGATCCAGCCCTTCACCAGGCCGTGCCAGCGGAGCCGCTCCTCCTCGCTCGCCCCGCCCGCCAGCAGCGCGATCGCGGCGATGATTCCCTGGCCGTGGAAGTGGTCGCCGCGCAGGACGTGGCGGTCGTCGCCCTTGAGGTGACCGCGGCTGATGGCACGGCCGTTGACGCTGTCCATCACCAGCCCGTCGTGGATCAGCGGGGCGTAGGCGCGTTCGACGCTGTCGAGGACGGTCTGCCGCTGCGGGTCGGTCACCTCCCACTCGGACCCGGCGAGGAGGGCGAAGAGGCGGCCTAGGCCGTCGAGCAGGACCTGACCGTAGGTGCCGGAGTAGGCGACCCAGGTGTGCTGGACGAAGGAGCCGTCGGCGTAGAGGCCGTCGCCCTTCGTGACGTACGGGAAGACCGGTGAGAGGGCGTCGCGGGCGAGGGCGATCCGGTCCGGGGCCCTGCCCAGGAGGCCGCGCAGGGCGACGGAGCGGCACAGGTCCACGCGGTTGGCGCCGGTGGAGGTGCCGGAGTAGTCGGTGAGCATCGTGTCGGGGATGAAGTGGTCGACGGCGGCACAGGCCGCTGTGACGCGGTCCGGGCCGAGGTGGTCGTACAGGGCGGCCGTGGTGTCCATGAGGAGGCGGGGGCTGCCGATCTGCCATTCCCACCAGTTGCCGTAACGGGTGGTGGAGGGGTTGTAGACGGTGGCGGCGAGGTGGTCGAGGCCGCGGAGGACGTCCGCGAGGAGGGTCGCGTCGCCGGTCGAGCCGGTGCCCGGCTGGACGTAGGCCCGGGTCATGGTCCACAGGCGGCTGTAGCTCCGGGTGATGCCGGCCGGGGGGTCGTAGGGCTGGCCGGGCCACAGGGAGGTGGGGGTCGGGGCCATGGTGGCGCGGAAGCCGCGGGCGAGTTCGCCGGTCTCGGCGAGGCGGGCGGCGTACGGCTGCGCTGCCGGGTCGTATCCGGTCCCGAGGGCGATGTCGAGCCAGCGTCGGCGGAGGCTGTCGTAGGGGTCGGCTGCGGTGGCGCGGGCGGGCGGGGCGGCGGTGGCCAGGAGCGCCGCCGCGAGTAAGACGGCTCTGCGGGTGGGTCGCAGGAGGGCTCTGCGCTGTGGGTTCATACCGGGGCATCTACCACCGCGGGGCGATCAGGCCAACACTTCGCGGATGACGTTGAAACCCGTATGGAATAGGTCTACGGTCGTTCCCGTTGAGTGGTTCAACGTTCAACATCCTCACTCCAAGGAGCTTCGTCATGACGAACACCGACCTGACCGCACTGACTGGCGACTACACGATCGACGCCTCGCACTCGACGATCGGCTTCACCGTGCGTCACGCCATGGTCACCAACGTCAAGGGTGCGTTCGACGAGTTCAGCGGCT
This sequence comes from Streptomyces sp. NPDC050759, assembly GCF_044456945.1. Taxonomy (NCBI): domain Bacteria; kingdom Bacillati; phylum Actinomycetota; class Actinomycetes; order Kitasatosporales; family Streptomycetaceae; genus Streptomyces; species Streptomyces sp. NPDC050759. The sequence continues at coordinate 241,081 of NZ_JBITGI010000011.1, forward strand.
CGCTGCACCTGGACGGCAGCGACCCGTCCGCGTCGACGGCCTCCATCGACGTCAAGATGGACAGCATCAACACCGGGTCGGCGGACCGTGACGGGCACCTCAAGAGCGCGGACTTCTTCAAGATCGAGGAGTTCCCGACGATGACCTTCCGCTCCACCAAGGCGGAGGCACTCGGCGACGAGGACTACCGCATCACCGGCGACCTGACGATCCTCGGCACCACCAAGCCGCTCACCATCGACCTCGAGTTCAACGGCGCCGCGAAGGACCCCATGGGCAACGAGCGCGTGGGCTTCGAGGGCAAGGCGGAGATCAAGCGGTCCGACTGGGGCCTGACCTGGAACGCGACCCTGGAGACGGGCGGCGTCCTGGTCTCCGACAAGATCAAGCTGAACTTCGACATCTCCGCGATCAAGAACGCGTGACCCCGTCGCCGGAGATCGGCAGGTGCGCCGGTCCGGGAGGTCCGGGCGGTCCGGGAGGTACGCCTTCCAGGCCGTCTCGGACAGACCGGAGCCGGCGCGTCGGCAGACCTCGGTGATCAGACGGCCTGGGTTCAGGTCGTACCGCTGACGGGGACGTGGCTGAATCGCACCCCTTGTGCGTGAGTTCACAGGATTCCCATAATCCAGGAACAGATTTGACCAGCCCATGTCAGAACTTGGGCGTTTCTTTGGCGCTCAGGATTGACATGCTCTCGTCAAAGCCACCCCCACCTGGAAGAGGCGTCCCCTTGAAGAAACTCCTCACCGCCGTCAAGAGATGTCTGGCGGTCGGAGCCGCCGCGCTCGCGATCGCCAGTCTCCAGCCCGTGTCGGCCGCACAGGCCGCGCCCTCGCCCGTCGTCGGCGGCAGCCGTGCCGCGCAGGGCGAGTTCCCGTTCATGGTGCGCCTGTCGATGGGCTGCGGCGGGGCGCTGTACACCCAGCAGATCGTGCTCACCGCCGCGCACTGTGTGAACGGCACCGGAGCGAACACCGGCATCACCGCCACCGCCGGGGTCGTGGACCTGCAGTCCAGCAGCGGGCGGGTGCAGGTCAAGTCGACGTACGTGTACCGGGCGCCCGGGTACAACGGTGACGGCAAGGACTGGGCGCTCATCAAGCTCGCCTCGCCGGTCAACCTTCCGACGCTGAAGATCGCGACGACGACGCAGTACAACACCGGGACCTTCACGGTCGCGGGGTGGGGTGCGGCCACCGAAGGCGGGGCCCAGCAGCGGTATCAGCTGAAGGCGACCGTGCCGTTCGTGAGTGACGCCACCTGCCGGGGATACAGCGGGTACAGCGGGCTCATCGCGAACGAGGAGATCTGCGCGGGGTATGCCTCGGGCGGGGTCGACACCTGCCAGGGGGACTCCGGTGGGCCCATGTTCCGGCGGGACTCGGCGAACGCGTGGATCCAGGTGGGCATCGTGAGCTGGGGCATAGGGTGCGCTCGGGCGAACGCGCCCGGGGTCTACACCGAGGTGTCCACGTTCGCCTCGGCGATCGCTTCGGCGGCCGCGTCGCTGTGAGGTGAGGCGGGTCTCGTACGGTCTTTCGCGGGTCCGGTGCGTTGAGCGCCGGGCCCGCGGTTTTCGCCCCCGCCGCCCCTACCCGTCCCGTCCCGTCCCCAGGGGGCGCTGCCCCCTTCGGCCCCCGTTTCCGGGGGCCGGCCCCCGGACCCCCGCTCCTCAAACGCCGGAGGGGCTGATTCTTCTCAGAACCCCCCGCCCCCGAAGTCCCCACCGCCTCCGAAGTCCCCGCCGCCCCCGAAGTCGCCGAAGTCCCCGGAGTTGAAGTCGGAGCCGGAGAGGTCGCCGCCCTCATAGCCGCCGCCGAAGTCGCCGTAACCGGAGCCGTAGTCGGCCGCGTAGGCGGGAGTGGCCATCATGCTGCCGAGGACCGTCCCGACCAGCAGGCCGGGGAGGAGGCCGCCGCCGAAGTAGCCGCCGGCCCAGGGACCGTAGGCGGGGCCCGCGTCCCAGTAGGGGCGGCGGCCCTGGTCGGTGTCGACCTCGCGCATCACCGGGTCCCGGCCGTCGGCCAGGCGCGTGGCGTCGGCGGCGCAGACCGGGACCTCGCGCGGGGCACCGCCCGGCGGCGTCCAGAGGGCGTCCGTCACGGAGGGCCCGTGGCGGGGGTCGAAGAAGCAGGGGACCCGGCGCTCGGGAAGCGGCCGGCCCTCGCGGCGCGCCGCGAGCTGGGCCAGCGAGAAGCGGCCGTCCTCCAGGGCCCGGGTGACCGCCCGCACGTCCTCGGGTCTCGTGGCCGCCCCCATGAGCGACTTGGCCTGCTCGTACGCGTCCAGGGCCCGCTCGTAGTCCGCGCGCATCGCGTCGTCGGCGCCCGCCTCGGCCGGGTGGAAGTCCAGCCGGTCCAGTTCCTCGCCGAACGCCGTGATGTCCTCGTCCACCACCACCCGCAGTTTCTCCAGCGCGGCCCGCTGCTCCTCCGCGTGCCGGCGCCGGTTGCGCCGCACCAGCGTGTACGCGCCCACTCCTCCGGCCACGAGCACCGCGCCCACCGTGATCAGTGCCGTGCTCGAGACCCCGCCCCCGTCGTCGGAGGTCCGCCAGGTCGACGGGGCCGAGCCGCCCATGTTGGTGACCGCGGCGGCGGTGAAGTCGGTCAGCTGGGCGCGGGTGTCCTCGCCCTCCACGGTCGTCACCAGGTTCCGTACGGCCGCGCCCGGCAGGACCGAGGAGTCGGCGCGGGCGTCGAAGGCGTCACCCAGGCGGACCGCGTACAGGCCGGTGATGCCGGTCGCGGTGCGCAGCTTCGTGAAGAGGTCCTGCTTCGGGTAGTCGGCGGGCAGCACCGCGACGAACAGCGGCTTGTCCGCCTTCACGATCCGGTCCGCCAGGGCGTCCGCGTCCTTGGCCGACAGCTGGGCCGCGGCGGCCGGATCGACGTAGACGGGGTTCTTGCGGAGGGCCTGGCCGATGGCCGAGACGCTGGTGGCGGACGTCGAGGCGGTGGCGGTCGGGACGCCCGGCGACAGGACGACCAGGGCCGCGACCGCCAGGGCGAGAAGCAGCCCCGGAAGGCTTCGGGTCCGTACGACGGCCTGCGCGCTGGCCTTCATACCTCGACGCTACCCGAAGCCTCCCGAAACCGACCTCTTCGGCACCTGGCTCAGGCGGACCTGTACGCCTGGGCCAGCTTCGCCACCGCCTCCCCGTAGTGGCCGGTCAGCAGCAGGTGATCGGCGTCGGCGAAGGGCTTGGCGAAGGCCGCGGTGATGCCCTTCCGCTGGACGATCAGCCGGGCCTTCGTGACGAGGGCGCGACCCGTCGCATCGGCGCCGGCCCGCTCGGCGGCCCTGGCCGCGGCCCCGAGCGCCTCGAGCGTGGCCGCTCCTCCCTCCGGGACCTTGGTGAGCGTCGTCAGGCCCCAGCCGTACGGGAATTGCGGGTCGTACGTCGAGTCGCCGACGTTGATCGGCAGCTGGGCCTCCGACTTCGGCCAGGTGACCGGGAGTCGACCGGTGAAGGGACGCTTGCCGTAGAGGACGTCCGCGACGCCGTCGCCCTCGGTGCCCGGCAGCCAGGAGGCGACCAGGGCGTCGATCTCGCCGAGCCGGTCGCCGATGAGCTGGGGACGCCCGGAGACGATCAGCACCGCGCACTTCATGGCCGCGCACACCTTGTCGACGGCGGCCCGGTCGGCGGCGGACAGCTCCAGGTCGTGGCCGTTGCCGACGTCTCCGACGCCCTCGGCGTACGGGGTCTCGCCGACGACGACCACACCGACGTCGTAACCGCCGGTCGGGGCGGAGGCGTCCTTCGAGTACGTCAGGGCCGCGGAGTTCTTGCGCATCGCCTCCAGGATCGTGGTGCCGGGGGTGATGTCACCGGAGGCCCCCTGCCAGGTGACCGTCCAGCCGCCGCTCTGGTTGCCGATGTCGTCGGCGTTGGACCCGGCGACGTACACCTTCTGCGACTTCCTCAGCGGCAGGAGCCCGCCGCTGTTCTTCAGCAGCACCTGCGACTCGGCGGCCGCTTCACGGGCCACGGCCCGGTGCCCGGCGGAACCGATCTCCGAGGCGCCGCTCGTGTCGGCGTACGGCTTCTCGAAGAGCCCCAGCCGGAACTTCTGCGTGAGGATGCGGGATACGGCGTCGTCGATCCGCTTCTCGCTGACGCGACCGGCCCGCGCCTCCTGGACGAGCGCGGTGTGGAAGTCCTTGTAGGCGTAGGGGGCCATGACCATGTCGACGCCGGCGTTGACGGAGGTCCGCACGTCCGAGGCGTAGTCCCCGGGGATCTGGTCGATGCCGTTCCAGTCGCTGATGACGAAGCCGTCGAAGCCGAGGCGTTGTTTGAGCACGCCGTTGATCATGTCGGCGCGGGCGTGCATCCTGACCGGTCCGAGGCCGTCGCCGACGACGTCGAGCGAGGAGTACGACGGCATGACCGTGCCGACGCCACGGTCCACCGCGGTCTTGTACGGCGTGAGGTGGATCGCCTCCAGCTGCTGTCGCGTGACCGTGGTGACGCCCTGGTCGATGGTGTAGGTGCCGGTGGTGGAGGAGCCGTACGCGGTGCCGCCGTCGCCGACGAAGTGCTTGGCGGTGGCGAGGACCTTGTCGTTCCTGTCGAGGTCCTTGCCGCTCCTGGCCCCTTGGAGGCCCTGGATGACGGTTTCCATGGACTCGACGAGTGCCGGGTCCTCACCGAAGGACTCGTAGGAACGGCCCCAGCGTTCGTCGCGGGTGACGCAGAGGCAGGGCGCGAAGTCCCAAGGAATGCCGGTGGCACGGACCTCGGCGGCGGTCACGACACCTGTCTGCTGGGCGAGTGCGGGATCCCGGGTCGCCCCGATGCCGATGTTGTGCGGCATGACCGTGGCGCCGACCAGGTTGTTGTGGCCGTGGACGGCGTCGACGCCGTAGACGAGCGGGATCTGGAACCTGGTCGCCTGCGCCCGGAGTTGGAAGGAGTCGATCATCTTCGCCCAGGCCTCGGGGGTGTTGGGCGTGGGTGTGGAGCCGCCGCCGGAGAGCAGCGAGCCGAGGTCCTCGGCGGCGATGTCGGCCCCGGTCCCGACGGCTCCGCGCTCGGCCTGGGTCATCTGGCCGGTCTTCTCCGCGAGGGACATCCGGGAGAGGAGGTCCGCGACCCGCTTCTTCACGGGGAGCTTGCTGTTCAGATACGGCAGCCCGTGCGCGTCGATGACGACCTGCGGGGTCTCGGCGGGGGCCTTGGCGCCGGTAACGGTGAGCTTGAGGGGGACGGTCTCGGCGGTCTCGGAGGCCGCCTTGTCCTTGAGGGTGTGCACCCGGACGGTCCGTGTGGTGCCGGAGGCGCTGCCCGCGGGGAAGGTGAACTCGCCCTTGAGGGGGGTGTAGTCGGAGGTGGAGGCGGAGCCGCCGGCGGTCTCGTAGGCGACGGTCACGGGCTCGTCGATCGGTGCGGAGCCGGTGGTGGCGACGGTGACCTTCACGGTGGCCGTGCCACCCTCGTCGACCGGGTACACGGCGGAGTCGGTGAGCACCGAGGCGCGCAGCGACTGGTCGGCCCTGCCGTACAACTCGACGCCGTCCATGGCGAAGCGGCCCGGTGCGCCGACGGGGAGCGTGACGCCGTACCCCCACATCTCGGTCAGCCCGAGGACATGGTCGATGCCGCCGACGGGCTGGTAGTCGGTCCGGTAGGCGAAGTCCGAGAAGGGGATCTCTATCTGCTTCCAGCCGGTGAAGTCGTCGGTGAAGGACGTGGTCCACAGCTCCGAGGCCTCGCCGTTGGCGCCGCCGTCCTTGAGCTCGAAGGCGACCTTCTTGCCGTTGTCCTGGCCTTCCCACCAGAAGCGGATGCCCTGGTGGGCCGACCAGTCGTGGGCGGGTTCGTTCGCCGCGTAGTCGTGGGTGAAGCCGCCGTAGCCGCTGATGTCGTAGGTGCCGGAGAGGACCTTCCCGCCCTCGGGGGCGTCATCTCTCGTGGTGAGCCGCAGAGTTGGCGGGTCGTCGGTGTCGCCGCCCCAAGTGAAGATGCCCTCGGCCGGCTGGGCGGCGAAGGGGACCTCGCCCTCGAAGCGGTCGACGGGGACCGGGGCGGGATCGTCGGCCGCCTGGGCGGACACCAGTGGGAGCAACGCCGCCAGCAGTGTGGCGGAGGCGAGCAGGGCGGTTCTTCGTACGGAACGCATGGAGCTTCCCCCTTGGCTCTCGTGACCACTCATGACTTACCTCACGCCGTGAGTGAACTGACGGCCCAATGGGCCGTCAAGACACCCGGCACCCCTTGAACTCACACCAGACGACTTCGCCCGGATCCCGCTCCCGCACGCCCCACTCGTCGGCCACCGCGGCCACGAGGAGGAGACCGCGCCCGTGTTCCGAGTCGGGGTCGGTGTCCGGGGTGCGGATTTCGTCGCTCCGCTCGGACACACCCCAGTGGGCGAGGGTCATATGCGTCAGATCGGAGTCGTGATCGCCGTGGACGAGCTGGACCGGCTCGGCACCGATGTGCAGGCGCTGGCGTTCCTGGGGGAGATCAAGGCGATCCTCGGGGTTCCGCACGTGCATTACCTGGTGTCCGTCGCGGAGGACGTCGGCGCGGCCTTCGTGCGGCGCGGGCTGCCGAACCGGGACGTGACCGACAGCTCCCTGGACGACGTGGTCCATGTGCGTCGGTGCTCGCTCGCCGAGTCCTCGGAGATCCTCAGGAAGCGGGCGCCGGGCATCGGTGAGGCGTACATCGTGCTGGCGCACGCGCTGTCCGGAGGCATCCCGCGCGACCTGATCCGCTACGGCCGCCGACTGCTGGAGATCCGGCTCGTCACGGAACAGGCCGAACTCACCGACGTGGCACAGGCGTTGATCATCGAGGAGGTGGCGGAGACGCTCGCCGCCCATCTGCGGGTCGCCTGCCCATGCCAGGAGCCCATGGACCAACTGCGCGGCGCGCTGCGGCACTTCGTGGCCTACGACGTGGACGGCCTCGGCATTCCCGAGGAGTCCCGCCGACTGATCGACGAAGCCGCCGCCTACGCCTATCTCTCCCTCACCCTGCTGGACGTCTTCGGCAGACCGGGTTTCACCCAGCGCCGGATGGAGGCGGCTCGACGGTCTCCCGACGGGAACCCCGACCTGCTCGCCGAGGCCCGCCAGGAGCTGGCCGTGTCGCCGTACAGCACACGTCCGGTCATCGACGGCATCCGGCAGGCCTGGCGGCTGGAGCCGGTGTCGACCCAGGGGCCGCGGCCGGCGGTCATGATCCCGCCGCCCCGCGGCGCGGCCTGCACGGCGGGGCATCACCCCGCCGTCTGACCGCCTCGGGACCTACTCCGCCGGCTCCACGCCCGCCCGCAGCAGACCGTAGGTGTACGCGTCCTCCAGGGCCTGCCAGGACGCCGCGATCACGTTCTCCGCGACGCCCACCGTCGACCACTCGCCCGTGCCGTCCGACGTGGAGATCAGGACGCGGGTCGTGGAGGAGGTGCCGTGGACGCCCTCCAGGATGCGGACCTTGTAGTCGACGAGGTCGAGCTTGGCGAGCTGGGGGTAGATCTTCTCCAGGGCCACGCGCAGGGCGCGGTCGAGGGCGTTGACCGGGCCGTTGCCCTCCGCCGTGGCGACGATGCGCTCGCCCTTGGCGAAGAGCTTGACCGTGGCCTCGTTGGCGTGGGTGCCGTCGGGGCGGTCCTCCACGATCGCGCGCCAGGACTCGACCCCGAAGTACTTGAGGGGCTTGCCCTGGACCTCGGCGCGGAGCAGGAGTTCGAAGGAGGCGTCGGCGGCCTCGTACGTGTAGCCCTTCAGCTCGTGTTCCTTGACCCGCTCCACCACCCGGCCGACCAGCTCGCGGTCGCCGCCCAGGTCGATGCCGAGTTCCTTGCCCTTGAGCTCGATCGAGGCGCGGCCCGCCATGTCGGAGACCAGCATCCGCATGGTGTTGCCGACCTGTTCGGGGTCGATGTGCTGGTAGAGGTCCGGGTCGACCTTGATCGCGGAGGCGTGCAGGCCCGCCTTGTGGGCGAAGGCCGAGACGCCGACGTAGGGCTGGTGGGTGGAGGGGGTGAGGTTGACGACCTCGGCGATGGCGTGGGAGATCCTCGTCATCTCGCGGAGCTTGCCGTCGGGGAGGACCTTCTTGCCGTACTTGAGCTCCAGGGCCGCGACGACCGGGAACAGGTTGGCGTTGCCGACCCGCTCGCCGTAGCCGTTCGCCGTGCACTGGACGTGGGTCGCGCCCGCGTCCACGGCGGCGAGGGTGTTGGCGACCGCGCAGCCGGTGTCGTCCTGGGTGTGGATGCCGAGGCGGGCACCGGTGTCCGCGAGGACGGTCGCGACGACCGCCTGGACCTGGGCCGGGAGCATGCCGCCGTTGGTGTCGCAGAGGATGACGACGGAGGCGCCGGCCTCCGAGGCCGCCCGTACGACGGCCTTCGCGTACTCCGGGTTGGCGCGGTAGCCGTCGAAGAAGTGCTCGCAGTCGACGAAGACCCGGCGGTCCTGTGAGACCAGGTACGAGACCGTGTCGCGGACCATCTCCAGGTTCTCGTCGAGCGTGGTGCGCAGCGCGAGCTCGACGTGCCGGTCGTGGGACTTGGCGACCAGGGTGATCACCTCGGCGCCCGAGTCGAGGAGGGCCTTGACCTGCGGGTCCTCGCTCGCCTTCGCGTTCGCGCGGCGGGTCGCTCCGAAGGCGACGAGCTGGGCGTGCCGGAAGTCGATCTCCTGGCGGGCGCGGGCGAAGAACTCGGTGTCCCGTGGATTGGCGCCGGGCCAGCCGCCCTCGATGAAGCCCACGCCGAAGTCGTCCAGGTGCCGTGCGATGGCCAGCTTGTCCGCGACGGTGAGGTTGATGCCCTCCCGCTGGGCGCCGTCGCGCAGGGTGGTGTCGAAGACGTGGAACTGATCGTCGAGCTCGCTGGTTGCGGTCATGGTCTCAAGGCTCCTGAGGATTGGATCTCGGTCGTACCGGAATGACCGGCTCCACCGCCCCCACATACTCCCTCGCGCTCTCGCCTCCGGCTGCGGGTGGGCCAGAAATGCGAAAAACCCCTCGCGGGTGCGAGAGGTCTGCGCGCGGGTCGAGGACGACGGTGTCCGCCCGTACCTGGTCGTACGTGGCGGTCACTGCGGACCGGCGCGCCTGCTGCCAATAATCATGGCGAACGAGAGCACGGAGGCAGTCTGGCACAGACCGCCCCCGTGCTCACCCTCCGTCTCAGGATGCGAGCACTGTGCTGCTCATCGGAGGTGCCGTAGGAACGCGTCGGTGCCGTCGTTGGTGTCGCCGGCCGGGATCAGCGTCGGGTCGGAGGACTGGAAGAGGATCCGGCGGGCGCCGTCGGCGATCCGGCCCGGCAGGACGTCGGCCGTCGCGGTACCGCCGGTGGTGTCGGGGGTGACGAGGGTGGTGGTGCCCTTCCTCAGGTCCCGCAGATAGACGGGGTACTCCTCGCCGTACCGGCTGCCGGGCTCGGCCAGCTTCGACATGAACGTGAGATAGCGGCCGTCGGCGCTGATCGCCGCGCTCCGGGTGTAGACCTCGCCGCGGCCGCCCTGGGTGCCGTGGATGCGCTGGTTGGTGCCGGTGCGGATGGTGTGCACGAACACGTTCCAGCTCACGTCGGTGTCGTCGGGAACCAGGTGGGTGTCCCGGGACTCGAAGACGACCGTACGGCCGTCGCCGCTGATGGACGGGTTCAGCGACTCCCTCTCGGTCTGCGAGCCGTCGTAGGAGCGGTCGATCTGGGTGTGCTCGCCCGTGCCGCGGTCGTACATCCAGACGTCGCCCCAGTCGTCGCCGCGCGGCCCGTTGGCGTAGTTGTACTGGTAGACGATCCGGCGCCCGTCGTCGCTGACCGTCGGCTGGAAGGCGTTGCGCCGCTCCCAGGTGGGCCGGGGGTGGCTGATGCGCTCGGTGGTGCCCTTGATGCGATCGCGCAGGAAGACCACGCTGGTGTTGTCGGCGGCCTCCTGGAGCGTGTAGACGGCATAGCGGCCATTGGGGCTGACGGAGATCTCTGCGGGCCGCCCGGTGAAGCCCTCGGGGACCTCGATGCCGAACCCGACGCGCTTGCCCGTGTCGATGTCGTGGATCCACACCTCCGAGGACTCCGCTCGGTACTCGGCGTAGACATACCGGCCGTCGTTCAGGACCGCCACCAGACCCCCGAAGCCCGCGAAGCGGAGCTTGCCGGTGTGCGGGTCGCGCAGGTACATACCGCCGTGCGGCACGTTGGGGTCCAGGTCCTCGGCGTCCGAAGTGAGGGCGATGTGGCGGCCGTTGCGGCTGATGACGGCGGTGCGGGTGACGCCGTTGCCCGCCTTTCCCTCCGGGGTGACGCTGATCGGCTCGGTGTACGGGCCCCTGGGTGCGGCGGTCGCCGCGGGACCCGTGAGTGCGGCGGTGGCGAGGGCGGCCAGGACCGCGGCTGCCAGGCGTTTCTTGCCGTGCATAGGAGTTCCCCCGTGTTCGGTCGTTGTCATTGCACTGTCCTCAGGAACACGTCCGACACTCCGTTGGTGTCCCCCTCCACCAGATCGGGTGACGCCGACTCGAACGCGACGACCGTGCCGTCGGCATTGACGGAGGGGTGTCCGGCCGGGAGGTCGTTGCGGCCGCCCCAGCGGTCGACGCTGACCAACTGGCGCTTTCCGGTGGCGAGTTCGAGCAGGAGGACGGAACGGCCCGCGGTGTACGCCACCCGGGTGCCGTCGCCCGAGAGCGAGGGCTGGGTGCCCCCGACCCGGGTCGTGGTGCCGGTGTCGAGGTCACGGACGTAGGAGTCGTGGCCCCGCTGGTAGGCGATCTTGCGGCCGTCCGCGGCGAGGGAGGGGGCCGACGCGTGCTCCGCGGCCTGCTCCAGGGCGCCGGTGTCCAGGTCACGGACGTACACGGAGCCGCCCTGCTCGAAGGCGATGTACCGGCCGTCGTAGGTGATGGACGGGTTGCCCGCCGCCCCGCCCGTGGGCGCGCTGACCACGTCGGTGCCGCCGCCGTTGAACCTGAAGCGGTAGACGCGGGGTTGCGGATCCGGGTCGGTGTCGCCGGCGGGCAGGGTCGCCGCGTACGTGAGCCACTGGCAGGTGGGGTCCACCACGGGCTGTCCCATCCAGGTGAAGCGGACGCCCTCGTAGGAGCCCAGGCTGGTGAGCTTGCCGACCGCGCGGTTGCGGACGTGGACGCCGGGACCGCCGCCGGCGGGGTAAGGGGCCACGTAGCCGACCATGCGTCCGCTGTAGCAGGGGGCGCCCTCGGAGGACGGCTTCTGTCCGACCGAGTTGACCTGGGAGACACCGCCGGGGGCGTTCACGAACACATCGCCCTCCGAGGTGAAGGAGACGACCTTGCCCTCCCCCATCACCGGGTCGTACGACGCCCCGGGCCGCTGCTGCCCGTCACGCGTCATGCTGATCCGCTCGGTGACGGACGGCATCGGCGCCGGGTTCCTCCGCAGCGCGCCCGAGAAGACGAACACGTCCGACTCCGCGTTGGTGTCGCCCGGCACCAGGTGGGACGCCGTCGAACTGAACACCACCGCACGACCCTTGGCGGCCAGCGCCCCCTCCATCACCTGGGCGCTCGGCGGCAGAGCGGCACCTCGCAGCCCGGTCCGCAGATCACGCACCCGGGTGCCGTCCTCGCCGGCGACGACGGCGTACCGGCCGTCGGCTGTGGCCGACAGCGGCCGTCCGTCGGCCACCCGCCGCGACTCTCCGGTGCGCAGGTCGTGGACGTACAGGCCGCTCTCGGCGTCGAGGAGGACGCGGCGGCCGTCCGCGGTGATGCCGACCAGGTAGGCGGCTCCGAGGCCCGTGTCCACCTGGGTCCGCTCGCCCGTCCTGCGGTCCTTGACGTAGACGTCGACGGGATCCTCGTCGCTGTCGACACGGACGCCGTACGCGACCCGCGTCCCGTCGCCGCTCACCGAGGCCCCGGCCTTCTGGCCCTCCTCGGCCGGTGAGACCAGTTCGTCGGTGCCGGTGGCCGTGTCGCGGACGTACAGGAGGCGGGTGTTCTCCGGTGCGTTGCGGTTGCCGATGGTGTACGCGACGTGCGTGCCGTCCGGGCTGATCGACTGCACGCCGCCCAACTCGTTGAAGCCGGGCGGATCTTGCGGCCACAGCTTCTCCGCGCGGCCGGTGGCGCGGTCGTACAGGTAGGGGGCCAGGAAACGGGTGCCCGCGGAGAAGGCGATACGGCTTCCGTCGGCGCTCGGCGTCGGTGAGCCGTACGTGTGGCCGCTGCCCAGGTCGATCCTCGTGACCCCGCCGTCGGACACGTCCTTCACGAGCAGACACGGGGTGAAGTGCGCACAGCCGAAGCTCGGCGCGGTGGACACGAACGCGACATGGCGGCCGTCGGCGCTGATCGCGGCGTCGTCCGACGCCCCGTCGGCCTGGCCGCCGTCGGCCGCGGTGCTCACGCGCCGCGTAGGGGACTCCTCGGGACGGGACTGGGCCTGGGCCTGGGCGGTGGTGCCGGCGAGCGCAAGAACAACGACCGCTCCCAGCAAGGCTCTTGAGGCACGGGACATCAGCGGGACCTCCACTGGAAGACATCGTGCACACCGTTGGTGTCACCGGGGACGACGTCCGCGCCCTGCGTGGAGTAGACGACCGAGCGGCCCCGGTCGGAGACCGATCCGTCGACGGCACCGCCGTTTCCGACGAGCTCTCGGTGTCCACCGTGCAGCAGCCAGAGGTTCGACTGCCCGTCCTGGAGCAGCAGTCGGCGCCCGTCGGGGCTGACGGCCCGCACCTGGACGCCGGGGAAGTGCCGGACCCGGTCCGTGCGCAGATCGCGTACGTAGGAGCCGTCCGCCGAATCCATCACGAGGACGCGGCCATTGACGCTCAGCTGCACGACGGTCGAGCGGGTGCCGTCGTCCACCTCGGTCTGCGTACCGGTGGCGCCGTCGGCGATCCACACGTCCCCGGTGCCGTTGTCCTGGTAGGCGACGAGGCGGCCGTCGCCGCTGAGGGACGGGTTGCCCATGTCCCGGGCGGAGTCGGCCGGGCCCGCGCTGACGGTCTCGGTGGTGCCGGCGACCCGGTCGTAGAGGTCGACACGGGTCGGGAACTGCGGGTGTCCGGACCACTGGTAGGCGATGTAGCGGCCGTTCGCGCTGACCTCCGGGGAGCCCGCGCTGTCCTGGGCGTTGCCCCCGACCCGGGTTCTCGTGCCGTTGGTCAGGTCGGTCAGGAAGACGTTGATGGTACGGCTGCCCCAGTCGATGTACGTGGCCCAGCGGCCGTCGGCGCTGAGCCGGGGCGTGCTGAGCGCGTTCTCCATCTTGGTGACCTCGCCGGTTCTCAGGTCACGGACGTAGGAGTAGGTGCCGGGGTGGGTGATTCCCTCGGGCACGAGGTTGGTCGCCGACGAACGGAACGCCACGAAGCGGCCGTTCGGCGTGATGACCGCGGCACTGGAGGCTCCATCGCCCTGGGTTCCGTCGGCGGCGGTGCTGACACGGTCGACGTGCGGTGCGGCGGTGCTGACGTGGTCGACGTGCGGTGCGGCGGATGCGGTGGTACCGGTGAACGCGACGAGCAAGGCCGCGCCTAAAAGACATGCGGCGGCTCTGGACATGTTCCCCCCTGTGGTCCCCGTTGACGCATTACCCCCGGCGCCCATTCTTTTGGCTCGTTCGCCTCCGGGGCGCTCTCAGCCGGTGTTGAGAGGCCGAGGGCTCCCACGAGGCAAACGCACCAGCGACCACAGGGTCAATCGGCCTTATTGCGTACAACCCGGGCGGAAGGTCACGCGTCCGCGCGGAGCCGAAGCAGTGGAGGAGATGACCGGAATACGCGACGGGCCCGCCCGGACGTCGTCCGGGCGGGCCCGTGGAACAACCGCTGGGTCAGCCCAGCTTGTGCATCCAGCCGTGCTTGTCCTCCCGGACACCGCGCTGGATGCCGAGCAGCGCCTCGCGCAGCTTCAGGGTGACCTCGCCGGGCGTGCCGTCGCCGTGGGTCCAGGCGTCCGTCTTCGTCTTGACGTGGCCGATCGGCGTGACGACCGCGGCGGTGCCGCAGGCGAAGACCTCGGTGAGGGCGCCGGACGCGGCGTCGGTGCGCCACTGGTCCAGCGTGACGACACCTTCCTCGGCGGTGTAACCGAGGTCGCGGGCAACCTGGAGGAGGGAGTCGCGGGTGATGCCCTCCAGGATCGAGCCCGTGAGCGACGGCGTGACGATCCGGTCGCCGTAGACGAAGGCGATGTTCATGGAACCCGACTCCTCGACCTTCGTGCGGGTCACCGCGTCGAGGTAGACGACCTGGTCGCAGCCGTTCGCGGCGGCCTCGGCCTGCGGGAGGAGGGAGGCCGCGTAGTTGCCGCCGGTCTTGGCGTCGCCGGTGCCGCCGGGGACCGCGCGGACGTAGTCCTCGGAGACCCAGATGGTGACCGGCTTGACCCCGCCGGCGAAGTACGCGCCGGACGGGGAGGCGATCAGCATGAAGAGGTACTCGTTGGCCGGGTGGACGCCGAGCGCGGCCTCCGTGGCGAACATGAACGGGCGCAGGTAGAGGGACTCCTCGCCGCCGTGCGGCGGGACCCAGTCGGCGTCCTGGCCGATCAGCGCGTCGAGGGCCTCGATGAACAGCTCCTCGGGCAGCTCGGCCATCGCCATCCGGCGGGCGGAGTTGCGGAAGCGCCGCGCGTTGGCCTCCGGCCGGAACACGGCGACCGAGCCGTCGGCCTGGCGGTAGGCCTTCAGGCCCTCGAAGATCTCCTGGCCGTAGTGCAGGACATGGGTGGAGGGGTCGAGGGAGATCGGGCCGTACGGGACGAGCTGCGCGTCGTGCCAGCCGCGGCCCTCGGTCCACTTGATCGTCACCATGTGGTCGGTGAAGTGGCGGCCGAACCCGGGATTGGCCAGGATCGCCGCGCGCTCCGCGTCGGAAAGTGGCGAGGCCGAGGGCTTGAGCTCGATCGTGGGCGTCGTCATGAGTGGTTGTCCTTCACCGGTTGTAGTGACGGGCCGCGCTCACGCCCTTTTACTGTCAGTGACCAGTGCTAGGACGTCCGAGCATTCCCTCACTCCGCGGCTCCGCGTTCGATTATCGCAAGCGCGGGGCCGGGGAAGAAACGGCGTGAAATGCGACCCGGGGATGATGGTGGCACCCGGCGGGGGACATGCGAAAGCCGCCGGGTGCGAGTGACCCGGCGGCTTCGAATGGTTTTCGAGTGGCGCGCCCGGTCAGCCGGCTACTCGTACGGCCAGCGCGTCACCGATCTCCGACGTGGAGCGGGCGGGCTTGCCGGTGCGCTCGGCGAGGTCGGCGGAGACCGCCTCTTCGATACGCGCGGCTTCGGCCTCGTAGCCGAGGTGGCGCAGGAGCAGGGCGACGGACAGGACCGTGGCGGTGGGATCGGCCTTGCCCTGGCCGGCGATGTCCGGGGCCGAGCCGTGGACGGGCTCGAACATCGACGGGAACTCGCCGCTCGGGTTGATGTTCCCGGAGGCCGCGACACCGATGCCGCCGGAGACGGCCGCGGCGAGGTCGGTGATGATGTCGCCGAAGAGGTTGTCGGTGACGATCACGTCGAACCGGGCCGGGTCGGTGACCAGGTAGATCGTGGCCGCGTCGACGTGGATGTAGTCGGTGGTGACCTCGGGGAACTCCGCGGCCACCTTGTTGAAGATGTTCGTCCACAGGTGCCCGGCGAAGGTCAGCACGTTGTTCTTGTGGACCAGCGTGAGCTTCTTGCGCGGACGGGCCTGGGCGCGGGCGAAGGCGTCCCGGACCACGCGCTCGACACCGAAGGCCGTGTTCACGGAGACCTCGGTGGCGACCTCGTGCTCGGTGCCCTTGCGGATGGTGCCGCCGTTGCCGGTGTACGGGCCCTCGGTGCCCTCACGGACGACGACGAAGTCGATGGCCGGCTCGCCCTTGAGGGGCGTGTCGACACCCGGGAGCAGCTTCGACGGACGCAGGTTCACGTGGTGGTCGAAGGCGAAGCGGAGCTTGAGCAGGAAGCCGCGCTCCAGTACGCCTGAGGGGACCGACGGGTCGCCGATGGCGCCCAGCAGGATCGCGTCGTGCTGCTTCAGCGCGTCGAGGTCGGCGTCGGTGAGGGTCTCACCGGTGGCGTGGTAGCGGCGGGCGCCGAAGTCGAAGTCCTTGGTCTCCAGCTTCACATCCTGCGGAAGGACGGCGGAGAGGACCTTCAGACCTTCGGCCACGACCTCCTGGCCGATGCCGTCACCGGGAATCACTGCGAGATTGAGGCTGCGAGACATGCGAAAACCCTACTCCCCGTCCCATGGAATGACATGACCTGTCCGCGATACGGACACCGCTGCACGACCGTTCGGCTCACGTTCACTCGCAGGTATGGCGGTTGTCGGGCTCCGCAGGGAAGTTCATCCCCATGGACCTTCCCGACTTCGGCATTCCGCCCGGGCTCGCGCGCCGGATGACCATGGCCGAGCAGCACGAGTACCTGCGGACGAAGCCGTCCCGGCGCCGCACGCTGGTGACGGCGGGCGCGGTCGCGGGCGGCCTGCTGACCGGCTGCGCGGGCAACGGCCCTTCGAGTCCGGCCGCCACGCCCTCCCCCGCGGCCGCGGTGCACGGCTCCGCCGTCTCCCCCTTCGGCCGCCATCTCGCCTTCGGCGCCGACCCGAGGACGCAGATGCGGATCTCGTGGCAGGTCCCGCTCGCGGTGAAGAAGCCGTACGTCCGCGTCGGCCTGAAGCCCGAAGAGCTGAGCCGGAAGATCGAGGCCGAGCTCCGCGACCTGCACACCCCGGGGCAGACCGGCGTACGCCTCGCCCTCGACCAGTACTACCTGCACGCGGCCCTGGACGGCCTGCGTCCGAGCACGACCTATTACTACGGCGTCGGCCACGACGGCTTCGACCCGGCGGACGCGAGCCGCCGCTCGACCATCAGCAGCTTCCGTACGGCCCCGGCGAGCCCCGAGAAGTTCGTCTTCACCGCCTTCGGCGACCAGGGCGTCGGCACCGCCGCGGCCGCCAACGACAACCTCCTGCTGCGCCAGAAGCCCGCCTTCCACCTCCACGCCGGCGACATCTGCTACGCCGACGGCAACGGCCAGGGCCTGACGTCGGACGGCTACGACCCGGCCTTCTGGGATCTGTTCCTCAAGCAGAACGAGGAGGTCGCGCGGAGCGTGCCGTGGATGGTGACGACCGGCAACCACGACATGGAGGCCTGGTACTCCCCCGAGGGCTACGGCGGCCAGCTCGCCCGCTGGTCCCTCCCGGACAGCGGCTTCGACCCGCGCTCGGCGCCGGGTGTGTACTCCTTCGTCTACGGCAACGTCGGCGTCGTGGCGCTGGACGCGAACGACGTGTCGTACGAGATCCAGGCCAACTTCGGCCACACGGGCGGAAAGCAGACGACGTGGCTGGAGGAAAAGCTGGCCGAGCTGCGCGCGGCCAAGGGGATCGACTTCGTCGTCGTCTACTTCCACCACTGCGCGTACTCGACGTCCTCGCACGCCTCCGACGGCGGAATGCGAGCCGAGTGGCTGCCGCTGTTCGAGAAGCACCAGGTGGATCTGGTGATCAACGGGCACAACCACGTCTACGAGCGGACGGACGCGATCCGCGGCGGCGAGGTGGGCCGGCCGGTGCCGGTCGGCGGCGCCACGGACCCGACGCGGGACGGGATCGTGTACGTGACGGCCGGCGGGGGCGGCCGGGATCTGTACGGCTTCCCGGCGGGCGTGAAGGAGAGCTACGAGGGGCGCGTGCACGACCACGAGTCCGTCGAGACCTTCCAGTGGACGAAGTCCAAGCAGCCCCGGAAGGAGACGGTGGAGTGGTCGCGGGTGCGCTACCGCGGGTTCTCGCTGCTCTCAGTGGAGGCGGAGAGCGGGCCGCGGCCGCGGCTGACGGTGTCGGCGCTCGCGCAGAGCGGGGAGCGCGTCGACCACTTCGAGGTGCGGCGCGGGGCCTGACGGGCCCGCGCCGCACCTCGTTCGGGTGCGGCTCCCGGCTTCGAGGGGTCGGTCAGTGACCGGTCGAGCCGCCGTTGTCACGGCGGTCGAGGGCGCGCTGCAGGGCTGCGGCGGCGTTCTTGCGGTCGGACTCGCTGGTCCGGGAGGTGTGACGGACTCGACGGCGGGCGGTCGTCTCGGCCATGAGAAATCGACTCCTTCGAATTCCAGGGAAGGGGACAACGAGACGCCGGAAGGGGCGGGGAGCGGCGGGCGCAGGGGTTGCCTGCATGGGCCCGGCTCACGACCGCCATTCGCTTGATCGAGCGAGACGTTCGGCTCCTACAAAGCTAAGCGAGGACTGCCGGTCTGTCTCCACAATTACTCGGACTTCCTACTATCTGAGACGGCGGAGTGGATCACCCGCCCCTGACCTGCGGTTTCGTCAACGGCCGAGCACGGCACCCAGGGCGTCCCGGAACCCCGCCGGGGCCTCCACCCACGGCAGATGGCCGGCCTTCGACAGCACCACCCGCCGTACTCGCGGCAACGCCTCCTCCAGCGAGTCCACCGCCGAACGCGGGCGGATGTCCTCGGCGCCGTCGATGATCAGGACGGGCACGTCCAGGGACGCGCAGGCGGTCCGCAGGACAGGGGTGCCCCAGGCATCCGCGGTCTCGGCGTTCAAAGCCTTGTTGCACTCGTGGTTGATCTCGAACCAGGGGTCGGCCAGCCGGCGGGCGTGTTCCAGGGCGCGCTCGCTGTCCGTGAAGTCGGCCGTCCACTGGAGGATCGCGCGCTCCGGGTCGCTCTTCGGCAACTCCCGCCAGCAGGCGAGCCGTTCGGGGTCCTCGCCGAGGCGCGCGGCGAGGTTCTGCTTGTAGCGGGCGTGCCACTGGGACACCGGCACGATGCCCGACCCGCTGACGTAGACCAGCATGCTGACCCGCTCAGGGTGGGCAAGGGTGTAGCTCAACGCCAGTTGCGCGCCCCAGGAGTGGCCGAGCAGCGCCATCCGGTCCAGGCCGAAGTGGCGTCGTACGACGTCCAGGTCGGCCACGAACCGGTCGGTCGTCCACGGTCCGGCGCACCGCTGCGAGCGGCCGCAGCCGCGCTGGACCCAGCGGATCACCGTGGCCCGGTCGCCGAGCATCGCGGCCAGGTCCCCGAACATGTCCCACAGTCCCGGCCCGCCGTGGCACAGGACGAGCGGGTCGCCCTCACCCGAACGCGAGGCCCACAGTCGTACGCCGTCCTCGGTGATCGCGGTCATGCCCGCATTGTGCGCACACGAAGGGGCCGGACAACAGCCCGACCCCTTCCGATGACTGACGGTCCGTCAGCCCATGTGCGGGTACCCGTAGTCGGTGGGCGGGACCAGGGTCTCCTTGATGGCGCGGGTCAGGGTCCAGCGCTGGAGGTTCTGCGGGGCGCCGGCCTTGTCGTTGGTGCCGGAGGCGCGGCCGCCGCCGAAGGGCTGCTGGCCGACGACGGCGCCGGTGGACTTGTCGTTGATGTAGAAGTTGCCGGCCGCGTAGCGCAGCTTCTCCATCGTGTACGCCGCCGCCGCGCGGTCGGACGCGATCACCGAGCCCGTCAGCGCGTAGTCGGAGGCCGACTCCATCTGGGTCAGCATCTCCTCGTACTGGTCGTCCTCGTAGACGTACACCGCGAGGAAGGGGCCGAAGTACTCGGTGGTGAAGACCTCGTTCGCCGGGTCCGTGCACTCGACGACGGTCGGGCGGACGAACCATCCGACCGAGTCGTCGTAGGAACCGCCCGCGACGATCGTGCAGGTGGGGTCCGACTGCGCGCGGTCGATCGCCGCCTTGTTCTTGGCGAAGGCGCGCTCGTCGATGACCGCGCCGATGAAGTTGGACAGGTCGGTGACGTCACCCATGGCGATGCCGTCCACCTCGGCGGCGAACTCCTCGCGGAAACCGCTGTTCCAGATCGACGCCGGGATGTAGGCCCGGGAGGTCGCGGAGCACTTCTGGCCCTGGTACTCGAAGGCACCGCGGGTCAGGGCGGTCTTGAGGATCGCGCGGTCGGCGCTCGGGTGGGCGACGACGAAGTCCTTGCCGCCGGTCTCGCCGACCAGGCGCGGGTAGGTCCGGTACTTCTCGATGTTGGCGCCGACCGTCTTCCACAGGTGCTGGAAGGTCTTTGTCGAACCGGTGAAGTGGATGCCCGCGAGGTCCCGGTGCTCCAGGGCGACCTTGGAGACCTCGATGCCGTCGCCGGTGACGAGGTTGATGACCCCCTTGGGCAGACCGGCCTCCTCGAGGAGCTGCATGAGCAGCACGGCGGCGTGGGTCTGGGTCGGGGACGGCTTCCACACGACGACGTTGCCCATCAGCGCGGGCGCCGTCGGCAGGTTGCCCGCGATCGCCGTGAAGTTGAACGGCGTGATCGCGTAGACGAAGCCCTCGAGCGGGCGGTGGTCGAGGCGGTTCCAGACGCCGGGGGCGTTGGCCGGGGGCTGCTCGGCGAGCAGGTCACGGGCGTACTTGACGTTGAAGCGCCAGAAGTCGATCAGCTCGCAGGGGGTGTCGATCTCGGCCTGCTGGGCGGTCTTGGACTGGCCGAGCATGGTGGAGGCGGCCAGCGTCTCGCGCCAGGGGCCGGAGAGCAGTTCGGCGGCGCGCAGAATGATCGCGGCGCGGTCGTCGAAGGACATCGCGCGCCAGGCGGGGGCGGCGGCGAGCGCCGCGTCGATGGCGTCCTGGGCGTCCTGCTGGGTGGCGTTGCGGTACGTGCCCAGCACGGCCTTGTGGTTGTGCGGCTGCACGACCTGGAAGGCCTCGCCGCCGCCCAGCCGCTTCTCGCCGCCGATGGTCATCGGCAGGTCGACCGGGTTCTCGGCCAGCTCCTTGAGCTTTGCCTCCAGCCGGGCCCGCTCGGGCGAGCCGGGGGCGTAGCCGTGCACCGGCTCGTTGACGGGGGTGGGGACCTGGGTCACAGCGTCCATGGGTTCCGTAACTCCTTGTACTTGAGCGGGTGTTGGGGCTCAGCCCTTGCTGATCATGCTCCGCAGGAAGAAGCGCAGGTTCGCCGGCTTCTCCGCGAGCCTTCGCATGCTGCGCCTTCCCGGGGGACAACCCCCGGACCCCCGGCAGAGAGAGCTCTGTGCGTGCCTCATCCGTCAGCCCCGGGTGATCATGCTGCGGGCGAAAAAGCGCAGATTGGCCGGCTTCTCCGCGAGCCGCCGCATGAAGTAGCCGTACCAGTCGGTGCCGTAGGCGGTGTAGACGCGCATGCGGTGGCCCTCGGCGGCGAGCCGGAGGTGTTCGTCGCTGCGGATGCCGTAGAGCATCTGGAACTCGTACTCGTCGGGCTTGCGGCCGGCCTGCCGGGCGAGTTCCTGGGCGATGGAGATCAGGCGCGGGTCGTGGGAGCCGACCATCGGGTATCCGTTGCCCTCCATCAGGCTGCGCAGGACCCGGACGTACGCCTTGTCGATCTCGTGTTTCTGCTGGTAGGCGACCTCGGCGGGCTCCTTGTACGCGCCCTTCACGAGCCGCACCCGGCTGCCCGCGTCGGCGAGCCGGCGGGCGTCGGCCTCGGTGCGGAAAAGGTAGGCCTGGATCACACAGCCGGTCTGCGGGAACTCCTTCCGCAGCTCCTCGTGGATGGCGAACATCGAGTCGAGGGTGGTGTGGTCCTCGGCGTCGAGCGTGACGGTCGTACCGATGGCGGCGGCGGCCTCGACGACGGGCCGGACGTTGGCGAGTGCGAGCTCGTGGCCGCCGTCCAGCGCCTGGCCGAACATCGACAGCTTCACCGACATCTCGGCCCTGCTACCCAGTTCGAGTGTCCTGAGCCGCTCGATGAGCGCCAGATAGGCGTCCCGGGCGGCTTCCGCCTGCTCCGGGTTGGTGATGTCCTCGCCGACGACGTCCATCGTCAGCTCCAGACCGCGGTCGGTCAGCTCGCGGATGATCGGCACGATCTCGTCGACCGTCTCGCCCGGGATGAAACGGTCGACGACCCGCTTGGTCACCGGGGCCGCCGAGATCAGGCGTCGCATCCGGTCGCTGCGCGACGCGGCGAGAATCACGGGACCCAGCACGGGGCACCTCCACAAACCAGCAGACAGGACCACCGTGAAATCTAAGGATCCCCCCGATCGTCGACCATCGACAGCTGTCACGCATCCGTGCCGCAGATCTCAGACAGATGTATGAAGGACCGAGGAATTGCGGGAGAATGCCCGGGTGACGTCCGATGCCGCATCCTTGCACCGCGCAGGTGACTACCAGGAGCTGGTCGACGAGATCTCGGAGCTCCTGGGGGTCCCGGCGACCCTGGAGAACCGCGACTTCGAGCTGATCGCCTTCGGTGCGTACGACAGTGAGGGCGACCTCGATCCATCGGCGCTGGACCCCGTCCGCACCCGCTCGATCCTGACCCGGCGCTCCACGGCCGCGGTCCGGACGTGGTTCGAGGGCTTCGGCATCACCCGGGCGAGCGGGCCGGTGCGGATTCCGCCCACTCCGGAGGCAGGGGTCTATCGCGGGCGGATCTGTCTGCCCGTACGCCATCGGGGGGTCGTCCTCGGTTACGTCTGGCTCCTGGACTCCGACCCCGGCCCGACCGACCGCCAGCTGGACGCGGCGATGCGGGTGGCGGCCCGGATCGGGGCGCTGCTCGCGGACGAGGCGCAGCACGGGGCGGACCTCTCGCGGGAACTCCGTGCGGTGCTGACCGCCGAGCGCGGCTGGCAGGGCGACATGGCGGTCGCCGAACTCCGCACCGCCCTCGGCCCCCGCGCCGACACACTCCACACGGTGATCTGCGTGACCCCCTGGCCCTCCGCCGACCCGGACGACGCCCCCTCCGTCCGTACGGTCCCGGGAGCGACGGCCCTGTGCACACTGCCCTGGGGGGCGACGGCCACGGCGCTGGCCCTGCTGGTACGGCTGCGCTCGGCGGACGTGATGACACCGGCGACGTCGGCGGCGGGGCGGTTGCTGGAGCAGGCGCGGAGCACCGGCGCCGCCGCCGGCATCGCGGCGGCCCGCGCCGGGCTGGTGGACCTGGGCGTCGCCTGGCGGGAGGCCGCGGCCGCCGCCCGCGCGGCCCTCGCGGAACCCCACCTCGGCCCGATCGCCGAGTGGTCGTCCATCGGCCCGTACCGCCTCCTGACCTCCCTCCCCCCGGAAACAGCCGACGACCCCGCCGTACGCGCCCTCCTCTCCCCCACCCACCACGAACTGGCCCGCACGGCCGAGGTCTACCTCGACTGCGCGGGCCAGGCGGGCCGCACGGCGGCGGAGCTGGGGATCCATCGCCAGACGCTGTACTACCGGTTGTCGAGGGTGGAACAGCTGACGGGGTTGGATCTGGATGACGGGGAGGATCGGTTGTTGCTGCACATGGCGTTGAAGGGGGCGCGGCTGTAGGTCTGCGGACCTGGGCTCAACGGATCTCTGAGGACTCTCGGACGTCGTCGTTCGGGTCGGCGTTCGGGTCGGCGTTCGGGTCGGCGTTCGGGCCGTTGTTCACGTCGTCGCCGTCCCCCTCCACCACCCGCACGCCCAGCCCCGACAAGGGAACCGTACGGACAACGCCCGCCGCGTCATCGGGGATCTTCAAGACCGCCTCCCGCAGACCGGTCTCGGTAGGCCGGAAGACGACGTCGATCCGGCAGGACTGCTCCGGGCGGAGCTGTGTGCCGGAGCAACCGTCGTCGGTGATCACGAAATCCTTGAGCGCTGGGCCCTCAGGCTCAGCCGTCCCGACGCTCAGTGCGGCTGTTCCCGTGCTGGTCAGGGTGAGTGTGCTGGGTGGGCTGCCAGTATCGATCACGGTGTCGACGAACTCCAAGGTGAGTGGGCTGTTCTCCGCCGCTAGGACCGTCGGCTCGTCGGGCGACGACACCCTCGGGGTCTCCGGGGTCTCCGGGGTCTGCGGGGTCTCCGGGCTCTGCGGGGTCTCCGGGGTGGCTGTGGGGCTTGACAGCTCTGCGCTGGGGGGCGTGACCGGAGGGGTGACAGTGACCATGACGACGGGTTCGCGGGACATCGCCTGCACTGCCGCCACCATCGCCACCGCGCCCACGATGGTGAGCAAGGCAGCCAGGAACACCCGCGCCCGGGTCCGCGACCCCCGACGGTCACGCGAGGCAACCGAGTCAGGCGGGGGCCCGTGGTTCTGTACGGACCGCACCAGCCCCAGGTGGGTGCGACTCAGCTCCGCCCCCACCCGATCCCCCAGCCGGGAACGCAGCTCCTCCGCCCGTTGCAGCAGGTCCCGCGCCTCCTCGAGCCGGTCCTCGCAGTACGCCAGCGTGCCCTTCTGGTGGGCGAACAACGCCTCCGCCGACGCGTCACCCACCTGTCGTGCCGCCTCGACGCCTTGCCCGAGGACGTCCCGCCACTCCTTCCAGCGGCCCATGACGAAGAGCACCGGCTCCACCAGCCGGATCAGTCGGACCACCACCTCGAACTGCGCCCGTTCGGACGCGAAACCGAGCAGACCCAGCGCCGCCTCCAGTGCCTCCAGCGCATGAGGTCCGGAGGGGTCGGCGAGCCAGTCGGCAAGGCCGCGCACCGCCCCGGCGTAGTCGATCTGGCCCAGGAGCTGCTGCCGATAGCTCTCCTTCCGGCACACAGGGATGCCGAACCGGTCGTCGGGATGCTCGGCCAGTCCGTCACGGTGCAGTTCGTCCAGGTACTGGAGGACGAACGTGATGTCCCCGACCCCCGACACCAGCGCAGCCGGAAGCAGTGCGCCGGCGAAGAGGGTCAGGACGGTCAGCGCCCGCCGTTTGACGCCGTCCAGCCTGCGCAGGGAGAGCCGGTCGAGCGCCTCCGGACCGGCCGCCGCGGCTTCCTCCGCGAGCCGCGACGCGGTGAACTCCCCGGACCGTACGAGCGCCGCGGCTTGCTTGATGTGCAGCGGACGGCCGTCCAGAGCCGCCAACAGCCGCCGTACGTCTGTGACTTCGTTCGCCCCGATTCCTCGGCCCAGCGACCGTGCGTACAGGTCGAGCGCCGCGTCCGGGGGCAGCCCATGCAACATGCGTGAGCCCCCGAGCCCGGTCAGTACGGGCCGTGTGGAGCCGATCACCAGCCCGCAACCCGGCAGCGCCGCCGCAGCCTCGTTCGGGATGCCCGAGCCGGGCGGCACGTCGTCGAGAACGACGAGGGTTCGGCAGCCGCGGATGATCGCCTCGCACTCCGCGCGGGTCGCCTTCACGGGCTCCGGACACCAGTAGAGCCGGTCGACGACCATCTGCAGCACGTCGTCCAACGGCGCGGACCCCACACGTACGTACACCGAGGGCGCCCACACCGCGCCCGAGGCAAGGTAACGGAGCAGCGTGGTCTTGCCGAACCCGCACGGGGCGTGGAATTCCAGGGGCCGCCCCGCGTGGATCTCTCGCCGCGCGACCGCGACCACCGCCTCCCGCCCCGGCAGGGGCGGGCAGGCAACGGTCCTGGACCAGAGCGGGCGCATCTGTGCCCGTACATGGGCCCGCAGGTGCAACTCGACCGGCTCCAGACGCACGCCGTGCGCCGCGGTCAGGACGACTCGCCAGGTCCCGGACAGTACGGTGTTCATCAGCTGAACATCCGCCAGTCGTAGACCAGTTGGTACTCGCCGCCGTGTCCGGTGAACGTGACGACACGTTCTGGACTGTCAGCGCGGCCCGCCCAACGGCTGGTCAGGGAACGGACGGTGGTCTCGACGGTGACCGGCCGGAAGATGTCGTCCTGCCAGATCACCTTGAAGAGGTCGAAAACCTTCCCGACCACGAAGATGACGACTTTGCGGATCAACTCGTTGATCGGGACGGGCAGCACCGCGCCGACGGCATCGCCCAGAGCCTCGGCGACCGCGTCCCGCACCTTGACGTACAACCTGTTCACGAAATCGGAGAAACCGCCCTGGTCCAGCTCGGCCAGCACGAGCGTCACGAAGTAGGACTTCGGGAACTTCACCGGGCCCTCGATGAGGCTGAACCGGACGAGGCGCCGCGGCGGCGTGTACGTCTGCACGCCGCCTGTATGGAAGCTGCGCACCTTGAAGGGGGAGATCTTCTCGACGTCGCCGCTCTCGTCGATGGCGGTGCCGCCGAGCCCGATCTCGTCCTTGAAGAGCTCGTTGGTCTCTTCCAGGCACTTCACCCTGTGCAGCCGCAGTTCCAGCTGCCGCAGCGGGACGGCCGCCGCGGCAGCGTTCTCCGCGTCCGCGCTCTCGGCCACGCCGGCCACGGATGTCTCGGCGACGGACGCCGCCTTGCGCAGCTCGTCCGCCGGGAACCTGAGCTTCGCGGGGAAGGGCAGCTTCTTGACCTGTGCCTCGACCGTGGTCGTGGAACGCAGATCGACCTTGGCCAGGTCGTCCAGCTTCTTCGCGCGGCCGGGCGCGTTCTTCAGATCGGTCACGACGCGGTCCGCCGCCTTCTTCCGCGTCCCCTCGGGCAGCGCCTTGAAGCGGCTCGCCATCAGGTGCTCCATCGCGGTACTGCCGCCCGGCATCGGGTACTTGGCGGGCTCGTTGTGGTGGGCCGCGACCTTCTCTGCGGCCAACTGGAACTCCCGTACCACCCGTTCGGCCACGGCGAGCACCTTGGCGTTGGCGATCCCGGTGACGACGGAATCGGTGTTGTCGGTCATCTGCGTCTCGTCTCCTTGGTGATGAGCGGTCTGCTCACCACCAAGGGCGTGCATCGGGGCGGCACATCGTGCCTCGCGACGGCACACCTGCTCGGGATTCAGAAACTCCAGACGACGCGGGTCGCGGGATCGGGGGCGTAACAGCAGTACGTGCCCGTCCGGACGCCGCCTTCCAGATGACGGCCGAGGACGGGATCCTCGTGGGCGATCCTTCGTATCGCCGACTTGAGCGCCTTGGTGACATTCAGCCGGGCCCGCTCGGAGGCCGACGCGGCCCTGCGGTCGCGGCCTCCGAGGCCGACCGCTCCCGCCAACTGCTCGGTCAGGGCATCGATTTCGGACCGTGCACGGTCGGCCCGTCCGGCGTCGTTCCACCGTTCGGCCTCTTCCAGGTCGACGGCGAGTTCGCCGAGCCGGTTCCGATACTGCCTCTTGGCCTGTGCATCGAGAACCGGCCCCGCGTCTTCGAGAACCAACTCGGGGGCTGCGCCCGCGAGGTCGAGAGCGAGGAATTCCCGGTCGGGTTCGTGAAGGAGCCGGTTCAGGTAACCGACTCCGAGCGTGGCCTTGAGATGGAAGGCGTGGCTTCCGTGGGTGAAGGCCCAGTACTCGCCCTCCTTGCGGAGGGTGACGCTGTCGAGCGAGGTCTCCTCCACCTCCCTCGTGCGGAGGGGCTCTTCATCGTCGTACGGCTGCAGCGGCGGCAGTCCGAGTTCGTCGGTGACCGCCCGGGCTGCCATGTCGATCGACCACTGCCTGCCGCGCTCTCGCGCCGCATCGAAGGTGCTGCTGCCCAACGCGGTACGGCCGTCCGCTGCAACGGTCGTCATGAATGCGCCTATGAAGGGCACCAACGCCACACCTACCGAGTCCCGGGTCGTCTCGGACGCACCCAGAAGCCCGGCCGCTCGTTCCCAGTCGCCCTCCCGTGCAGCAAGGAGGCCAACGAGGCAGAACACCTCAGACAGCCCCCACCGTGCCTTCAGCCGCCAGAAGCGCTGCAGTGCTTCCGCCACCCGAGCGCGGGTGTCCCCGGTGCCTCCCAGGGCCCAGGTCGCCATCGCGTACGTCAGGGTGGCCCAGGCGAGACTCTCGGGTTCGCCTGTCTCTCGAAGTGTGGTGCAGGCGGTCTCCGCCAGCGCGTGGGCCCGCTCGAAGTCCTGCCGTGCCACCTGGGCAGTGGCGAGGAACAGGTATGACCAGCCCAACAGCCACAGATCCGCCGACTCCCGCGCGACGACCAGCGACTCCTCCAGGAGTTCCAACGCACCGTCGAATTCGCCCGCGCAGACAGCGGCGAAGCCCAAGTACTGAAGCGCGTAAGCCAGCCCCCGCAAGTCACCGAACCGGCGCGACAGTTCCACCGCATCGGCGCAGGCGCCGACGGCGCGCGGGATGTCGCCCTGGATGACCGCCAGGGTGGCCAGGCCGTTGAGTGCCCGCACTCGGCCCTCGGGCGAGGTCACCGCGTCGGCCGACAGCGCTCGGTCCAACCAGACGTGTCCTTCGGCATAGTGGCCGCGAAGATCCCAGAAGGGCGCGAGAGCACCAGCGAGGCGGACGGCGCCTTCGAATTCCTGGGCGGTGAGCAACCAGTCAAGGGCAACCCGGAGATTGGAGTGCTCGGCCTCCAGTTGGTCGAGGCAGTCCGGCTGTTCCGGCCCTCGGTACCGTTTCCACGCCCCTTCGGCGAGGCCCAGGAAATGCGCGGCGTGGCGGGCCCGCAGCGGCTCCGCACCCTCGCCCTCTCCGAGCCGCTCCAGCCCGTACGCGCGCAGGGTTTCCAGAAGCCGGTAACGCGTTGTTCCCCGTCCCGGGACGACGGTCACCAGCGACTTGTCGACCAGCCGGGGCAGCAGTTCCCCGATGTCCCCCGGGCCGTCCGGGCCACCGGCGACGGCCTTGGCGGACTCCTCACCGAAGCTGCCCGCGAACACGGCGAGCCGGTCGAACAGCTCGCGCTCCGGGGTGGAGAGCATCCGATAGCTCCACTCGACCACGCCTCTCAGGGTCCGGTGGTGGGGCAGGATGTCACGGCTCTCCACCGCCAGCAGCCCGAACCGGTTGTCGAGACGTCGGCTGATCTGTTCCACTCCCAGGGAGTTGACCCGGGCAGCGGCGAGTTCGATGGCCAGCGGAAGCCCGTCGAGCCGGCGGCAGATGTCTGCCACCGCCGCAGCGTTCGACACGGTGAGCCGGAATCCGGGATCGGCGGCGGTGGCCCGGTCCAGGAACAGCCGTACAGCGTCGAAGCCTTGGGCGGTGCCGACTTCCCCGGTCCCGTCGGGCGGTGTGCACAGGCCTGTGACCGGCCAGAGCGTCTCACCGGTGACCCCGAGTCGCTCCCTGCTCGTGACCAGTACGCGCAAGCCCCGGCACCCGGCCAGCAGGTCCTGAACCAGCCGGGCCACGGGATCGAGGAGGTGTTCACAGCTGTCCAGGAAGATCAGCATGTCGGAGTCGCGAAGACGTTCGGTGAGAACGGCGGTCTGGGCCTGCCCACCCTGTTCGGGAACATCGAGCACCCCGGCGACGGTGTGTGCGACGAGGACGGGATCGGCGAGCCCGGCCAGCTCGACCAGCCATACGCCGTCCTGATGGCGCTCGGTCCGTCGGGCGGCCAGTTCGAGGGCGAGCCGACTTTTGCCCGCTCCCCCGGCTCCGGTCAGCGTGACGAGTCTGGCCTGTTCCAGACTGGCGCCGATCTCCCCGAGTTCCTGGCGGCGACCCACGAAGGTCGTCAGCGGTGCGGGCAGATTGTCGGTTCTCCGGGAAACCGCCATGTCGGACGCTCCAGCTGGGGGCGCGGCGTCGGCCCCCGCCGGAAGCATAGGGGCGGCCTCAGACCGCAGCAATGGAGAGGGGCCGCACTGGGAGGGAGGAGGCAGCCGTTGAAAGTGAGCAGGATTATTGAAAATGATTGTCATCATGCTACGGTCGGCGCACCGACTCTTGACCACCCCTTTACCCGGAGGGCCCCGTGCGCCTGCCCGCCCGCCACCTCATCCCCGCCGCTCTGGCGTCCGTCCTGCTCACCGGTTGTTTCTCGGGTACGTCCGCCGGGGGCGACGGCGACGGCAAGCGTCTTCGCGTCGCGATGATGCAGCCCCCGCGCTCCGGCCTGTCCCCGCTCTCCGACGACGCGTTCAAGCTGTCGCGCTGGTCGACCGCGGAGACCCTGGTCGAGCTGGACGCGGACGGTGACGCCGAGCCCGCGCTCGCCACCAGGTGGCAGCAGTCGGGCCGCACCTGGACCTTCGGGATACGCGACGGCGTCACGTTCCACGACGGCACCGAGCTCGACGCCGATGCCGTCGTACGGTCGCTGTCCAGAGCCGCCTCCGCCGCCCCCAAGCCCCGCATCCTGGACGGCGTCGAGCTGACGGCGAAGGCCGTGGACGCCCGCACCGTCTCGGTCACCACCGCCGACGAGGACCCGCTGGTACCACAGCGGCTCAGCTCACCCCAGCTGTCGATCCTGGCCGCGAAGGCCTACACCGACAAGACCGTGAACCCGGTCGGCGCCGGCACCGGCCCCTTCGAGCTGACGAAGGTGAACGGCACCTCCTCCGCCACCCTCGACCGCTACGACGGCTACTGGGGCGCCAGGGCCAAGTCCCCCGGCATCGACGTGACGTTCGTGCCCGACGGCACCGCCCGCGCGGCCGCCCTGCGCAGCGGCGAGGCCGACATCGTGGAGGCGATCCCCGTCTCCCAGGCCGCACTGCTCGACAAGGACCTGATCACCGAGGTCCCGATGCCGCGCACCAACACGCTGTACCTCAACACCCGGAAGGGCGTCTTCACGGACGCCTCGCTGCGCGCCGCCGCCCGCGAGGCCATCGACGCCGAGTCGATCGTGAACGGCGTGTACGAGGGACGGGCCGACGTGGCCGAGGGGCTGCTCGGGCCCGCGCTGCCATGGGCGGCCGAGCTGCGCAGGCCCGTCGGGCACGCCAAGGCCCACAAGCCGACCGGGCAGACCGTCACCATCGGCACCTTCACCGACCGCGCCGAGCTCCCCGAGGTCGCGGCCGCGCTCCAACAGCAGCTGCAGAAGGCCGGGTTCACGGTGAAGCTGGCGGTCCGCGAGTACGCCACCATCGAATCCGACGCGCTGGCGGGCGAGTTCGACGCCTTCATCCTGTCCCGGGCCACCGTCCTGGACTCCGGCGACCCGGCCGCCTACCTCTACAGCGACTTCGCCTCCGACGGCTCCTTCAACATCGCCCAGCTGGCGGACTCCGACGTGGACGCGAAGCTCAGGGAGGCCGGGGCGACCGGTGCCGGTGAGCGGCGCCGCGCGGCGATCATCGCCGCCGAGGCCGCCGTACTCGCCACCGACGCCGCCGTGCCGATGCTCCACGAGCGGGTGATCCAGGGCGACGCCGCCGCGGTCGTCGGCGCGGCCCACGACCCGCGCGAGCGGGAGCTGGTCACGGCCGCCACCCACGTCAGGTGAGGCCCACCGCGGCCGGGGCGACCCGGGCCCTGAGTCTCCTCGCGGTCGTCACCGCCGTGGGCCTGCTGCCGTGGCTCTCCGGCAGGGACCCCGCGCTGACCGTGCTGCGCGCCCGTTCCGCCGAGCAGGAGCCGACGAAGGAGGCCCTGGACGCCGTACGACAGGACCTCGGGCTGGACGCCGGTCCCCTGTCCCTGCTGTGGAGTTGGGCCACCCGCCTGGTGCGTGGGGACCTCGGCACGTCTTGGGTGTCGGGGACGGACGTCCTGCCGTCGGTTCTCTCCGGGCTCCAGGTCTCGCTCGCGCTGATGGGCGCGGCCTTCGCGGTGGCGGTGGTGCTGGCGGGCGCGCTGGTCGCACCCGTACTGGTGCGGGGGCGCCGGTCGGCCGGTGCGTGGGCCGCGATGCTGGCCGCCGTCCCCGAATTCCTGTTGGCCACCGTTGTGTTGCTGGTGTGCGGGGTGTGGCTGGGGTGGCTGCCGACGTCCGGCTGGCAGGGCCCTGCGTCCATGGTGCTGCCCGCGCTCGCTCTCGGCGTTCCGGCGGGCGGCCTGCTCGGGCGGCTGGTCGCGGACGCGCTGCCCGCCGTGCTGGACGAACGGTGGGTGGAGCTGTGGCGGGGTGCCGGGGTGAGCAGGTCGCTCATCGCCACGGCGGCCCTCAAGCGGGTACTCCCGCCGCTGGTACCGCAGTTCGGCATGGCGGCTGTCGGGCTGACCGGCGGCGCGGTCGCGGTGGAGACCGTCCTGGCCGTGCCGGGCATCGGACGTACCGCACTGGGCGCGGCCAAGTCCCAGGATCTCCCGCTGCTCCAGGGTGCGGTGCTCGCCCTGCTGCTGCTCGGGCTCGCCACCGGCGCGCTGGCCGCTCTGCTGCGGCGTCGGCTGCTGGGTCCGGCCCTGCGCGACGCCTCGCTCGTGCTCCCGCCGGCCCGCCCGGTCCGCACCCACCCGGCGATCCCGGCCGCCCTCTTCACCGTCCTCGCCGTGGCCGTCGGCTGGGGCCTGCTGCGTGACCCGTACGCCGTGAACACGACGGACCGCCTCGCCGCTCCCTCCTTGGCGCACCCGCTCGGCACCGACGGCCTCGGCCGGGACGTACTGGCCCGGCTCGGCCACGGCGCCGCCCCCACCGTCGGCACGGCGGCGGCGGTATGCCTGCTGAGCCTGCTGGCCGGACTGGCGCTGGGCTTTCTGCCGGGGGTCGCGGCGGGCGCGGCGGACATCGCCAACGCCCTGCCGCCGGTGATCGTCGGCATCCTGGTCGCCGCGGCGGCCGGACCCGGCACCGGCGGCGCGGCCCTCGCGGTCGCCCTCATCTCCTGGCCTCCGCTTGCCGCGCACGCGGCGGCACTGGTGCAGGAGGTCCGGGCGTCCGCCTTCCTCACCGCCCAACGGGCCATCGGGGCACCGCCGTTGTGGATCCTGACCCGGCATGTCCTGCCCTCGGTGGCCGCCCCCGTCGCCCGTCATGCCCTCCTGCGGCTGCCCGGTATCGCCCTCGCCCTCGCCTCCCTGGGCTTCCTCGGTCTGGGCGCCCAGCCGCCCGCGCCCGAATGGGGTCTGCTCCTCGACGAGTCCCGGGCCTACGTGGAACGCGCCCCGTGGGCCGCCCTCGCCCCGGCCGTGGCCCTCGCCCTGCTGGCGGGTCTCGCGGTGGCGGGGGCGTCGTACACACAGGGGCGCGGCCGGAAAAGTACACGGCAGGAGGCCGGAGTTGGAGTCTGAGGTGCTGCTGTCGGTAGGCGATCTGCGGATCGGCTTCTCCGGAGTGCAGGTGGTGCGCGGGGTGTCCTTCGACATCCGGGCGCGCGAGGTGTTCGCCCTGGTGGGCGAGTCGGGCGCGGGCAAGAGCCTGACCGCGCGGGCGCTGCTCGGCATGCTGCCGAGGGAGGCCACGACGACCGGCACGGTCGACCCCGACCTGTCGGGGGCGCGGGGACGCCGGATCGCCCTGGTCCCGCAGGACGCCCTCTCGGCACTGTCCCCCGTCCACCCGGTCGGCGACCAACTCGCCGCCGCCGTACGGTCGGTACGGCGGGTGGGCCGACGCGAGGCACGCGCCCTCGCGGTGGCCGCGCTGGACCGGGTGGGCATCCCCGACGCCGCCCGCCGGGCCCGTGCCCACCCGCACGAGTACTCCGGCGGTATGCGCCAGCGGGCGGTCGTCGCGATGGCCACGATCAACGAACCGGACATCCTGGTCGCCGACGAACCCACCACCGCCCTTGACCCCGACCATCGCGAGCTGGTGCTCCGACTCCTCGCGGAGCAGCGGGAGTCGAGGGGCACGGCCCTGGTGCTGGTCACGCACGACATGGACGCGGTACGGCGGCACGCGCACCGGGTGCTGGTGATGTACGCCGGCCGCGCGGTGGAGACGGGCCCGGCACGGGAGGTCCTGGCGCACCCCCGGGCCCCGTACACCGCGGGCCTGCTCGCGTCCCTCCCCGAGAACGCACGGGGACGCCGTCTCGTCGCCCTCCCCGGCTCGCCACCCGCCCCGGACGCCCTCCCCCCGGGCTGCGCCTTCGCCCCGCGCTGCGCCCTGGCGACGGAGGTGTGCCACCGGCGGGAACCGGAACCGCAGCACGTGGACCACCGGTCGGTCGCCTGTCACCACGGGGAGACCATGTGAGCACCCCCCTCCTCGACGTCCGCGACCTGGTCGTCCGCTACGGCACGGTCACCGCCGTGGATCACGTGTCCTTCTCCCTGTCGGAGGGCGAGACCCTCGCGCTCGACGGCCCGAGCGGCTGCGGCAAGTCGTCCACCGCCCACGCCGTACTCCAGTTGCGCCGCCCGTCCGGCGGTGAAGTCCACTTCGAGGGAAGGGAGTTGACCGCGCTGTCCGACCGCGAGCTGCGTCCCCTGCGCCCCCGGATGCAGCCCGTCTTCCAGGACCCGTACGGCTCCCTGAGCCCCCGCCACCGCATTCGGGACGCGGTCGCGGAACCGCTGAGGATCCGGGGCCGGCGGCCCACGCCCGCCCGGATCGCCGAACTTCTCGACCGGGTCGGCCTTGACCCGTCGTACGGCGACCGCCGCCCGCACGAGCTCTCCGGCGGTCAGTGCCAACGCGTGGGCATAGCACGGGCGTTGGCGTGCGAGCCGCGGCTGCTGGTCTTGGACGAGCCGGTGTCGGCGCTGGACCCCTCCGTCCGGGCCGGGATCCTCAACCTCCTGGCCGACCTCCAGGACGAGCTGGGGCTCGGCTACCTGTTCATCTGCCACGACCGGGCGGTCGTACGGCATGTCGCGGACCGGGTGCTGGAGATGCGGGACGGGCGGATCACGCGCGCGTGGCGGCCT
Source organism: Streptomyces sp. NPDC050759 (assembly GCF_044456945.1). Lineage (NCBI taxonomy): Bacteria > Bacillati > Actinomycetota > Actinomycetes > Kitasatosporales > Streptomycetaceae > Streptomyces > Streptomyces sp. NPDC050759. The sequence continues at coordinate 275,335 of NZ_JBITGI010000011.1, forward strand.
CGATGACCTGCCGCAGACCCTCGGTGAGGGTGTCCGCGTCGGGCGCACTCTTGGGGTCGAAGGCCCACTGGCCGATGAGTCCGGTCATCAGCGCCAGATAGAACCCGCCGAGGGTGTCGGCGGTCTCGTCCGTCACCTCCTCCTCCGGCACGCCCATCAGCATGGAGACCAGGCCCCGCCCACCCTCGCGCTGCGCGCGCACCAACTGGTCGCGCACCTCGGGCAGTTGGTCACCCATACCCATGACCTCCAGGCTGAGCCGCCACAGCGAGCCGGGCTCCCGCATGGTGTCGACGATGCCGGCCCACACCTCCCGGAAGCGCTCCAGCGAGCCGGGCGCACCGGTGAATCCGTCACCCCCCTCGAAGGACACGTCTTCCACCAGCGCGATGTACGCCTGCGCCAGGAGCGCGTCCTTCGAGCCGTAGTGGTAGCCGATCGAGGCGAGGTTGGTCCCCGACTCCTTGACGATGTCGCGCGCCGTCGTGCGCACGAACCCCTTCTCCAGCAGGCAGCGCTTGGCGCCTTCGAGCAGATCCTCGCGATGTCCCATGCGCTCAGCCTATCTAGACAAACGATTTATACAAGCGTCATAGACAACCGTATAGGACAACCGTATAGTCGCCGTCATGACGAACCCGACGAGCACCACCACCACCCCGTCCGGCCGCGCCGGCCGCCGTGAATGGACCGCCCTCGCCGTCCTGATGCTTCCGCTGCTCCTGGTCTCGATGGACGTCTCCGTCCTCTACTTCGCGATCCCGGCGATCAGCGCGGACCTGGAGCCGACCGGCACCCAGCAGCTGTGGATCTTCGACATCTACGCCTTCGTCCTGGCCGGCCTGCTGATGACGATGGGCTCGCTCGGCGACCGCATCGGCCACCGCAGGCTCCTGCTGGTCGGCGCCGCCGCCTTCGGCACCGCCTCACTGGTGGCGGCGTACGCGAACAGCGCCGAGATGCTGATCGCGGCCCGCGCGGTGCTCGGCATCGGCGGCGCGACCCTGATGCCGTCGACGATGGCCCTGCTCCGCACGATGTTCACCGACCCCGGCCAGCGCGCGAAGGCGATCGGCATGTGGTCCGGCGTGATGACGGCCGGGATCGCGCTCGGCTCGGTGATGAGCGGTGTGCTGGTCGAGTACTTCTGGTGGGGCTCGGTCTTCCTGGTCAACCTGCCCGCGATGGCGCTGCTGCTGCTCCTCGGCCCCGCGCTGCTCCCCGAGTCGAGGAGCGCCTCCCCGGGTCGCTTCGACCGGCTGAGCGTCCCGCTGTCGATGGCCGCCGTGCTCCCCGTGATCTACGGCCTCAAGGAGATCCCCTCGGAGGGCTGGAACGTCCGCTACGTCGTCTCGATCACCGTCGGTCTGCTCTTCGCGGCCCTCTTCGTGCACCGCCAGCGCACCGCGGCCTCACCGATGATCGACCCCGCCCTGTTCCGCGGTCGCGGCTTCGCTCCGTCCGTCGCCCTGAACCTCGTCTCGGCGTTCGGGATCATGGGGTCGGCCTACTTCACCACGCAGTACCTGCAGTCCGTGCTCGACAAGAGCGCGCTGGAGGCGGCCCTGTGGGCGCTGCTGCCGTCGGTGCCGATCGGAGCCGCGGCGCCGGTCGCGACCGCCCTGGTCCAGAAGGGCGTCAACCGCGCCTCGGTCATCACCGCGGGCTTCGTGATCGCCGCGTGCGGCTTCGGGCTGCTGGCCTTCGCCGGTACGGACTCGATGTGGCTGGTGCTGGCCTCCTGCGGTGTCCTGGCGGTCGGCGGCGTCATCGTGATGTCCCAGATCATGGACCTCGCGATGGGCACCGCCCCGGTGGAGCGGGCCGGTGCCGCGTCCTCCCTGATGGAGACCGGCGCGGAGTTCGGCGGCGCGCTGGGCATGGCGGTCCTCGGCTCCATCGGTACGGCGGTCTACCGCCACGAGATGCCGGATGCGGCGCCGGATGCGGCGCGGGAGACGCTGGGCGGGGCCCTCGCGGTGGCCGACCGGTTCCCGGGCCTCGCGACGGCGGCCCGGGAGGCCTTCACCAGCGGAATGCAGGGCGCGGCGATCGCGGGAGCGGTAGTGCTCGCCGGGGCGGCGGTGCTGGCGGCTGTGACACTGCGCCGGGTCGAACTGCCCACAGCTCAGGAGGCACCGGAGCAGGAGAAGGCGCTCGTCTGACAGAAAAGCGCCGGGCGGGCCGAGGAAACCCTCGGCCCGCCCGGCGGTCGTGGTGAAGCGTCAGACCAGGTTCACCGCACGGGCCGACGTCGCCCCGATCTCCTCGGCCACCTCGGTCAGCACACCCGCGGGCACCGTGTCGTCGACGGTGAGGACCGCGAGCGCCTCGCCACCGGCGACCGACCGCGACACCTGCATACCGGCGATGTTGATACCGGCCTCGCCGAAGATACGGCCGACCGTGCCGACGACGCCGGGACGGTCCTCGTACTTCAGGACGACCATGTGGTCGGCGAGGGCCAGGTCGACGTCGTACTCACCGACCGCGACGATCTTCTGGAGGTGCTTGGGACCGGCCAGCGTGCCGGAGACCGACACCTCCTCGCCGCTGCCGAGCGTGCCGCGCACGGTGACGACGTTGCGGTGGTCGGCCGACTCCGAGCTGGTGGTCAGCCGCACCTCGACACCGCGCTCCTGGGCGAACAGCGGGGCGTTGACGTACGACACCGTCTCGGCGACGACGTCCTCGAAGACACCCTTGAGGGCGGACAGCTCCAGCACCTTCACGTCGTGCTGGGTGATCTCGCCGTACACCTCGACGTCGAGGCGGACCGCGACCTCGCCGGCGAGCGCGGTGAAGATGCGGCCGAGGCGCTCGGCGAGCGGCAGGCCCGGCTTGACGTCCTCGGCGATGACGCCACCCTGGACGTTCACCGCGTCGGGCACGAGCTCACCGGCGAGAGCGAGGCGCACCGAGCGGGCGACGGCGATACCGGCCTTCTCCTGGGCCTCGTCGGTGGAGGCACCGAGGTGCGGGGTGGCGACGACCTGGTCGAACTCGAAGAGCGGGGAGTCCGTGCAGGGCTCCTTCGCGTACACGTCGAGACCGGCACCGGCGACCCGGCCCTCCTTGAGGGCGGAGTACAGCGCCTCCTCGTCGACGATCCCGCCGCGCGCGGCGTTGACGATCCGCACGCTCGGCTTGACCTTGCGCAGCGCCTCGTCGCCGATGAGACCGACGGTCTCGGGCGTCTTGGGCAGGTGGACGGTGATGAAGTCGGAGACCTCGAGCAGCTCGTCCAGGGAGAGCACCTTGACGCCCATCTGGGCGGCGCGGGCGGGCTGGATGTAGGGGTCGTAGGCGACGACCTTCATGCCGAAGCCGGACATGCGCTGGGCGACCAGCGCACCGATCCGGCCCAGACCCACGACACCGAGGGTCTTCTCGGCGAGCTCCACGCCCGTGTACTTGCTGCGCTTCCACTCGCCGTTCTTCAGCGCGGCGTTGGCCTGCGGAATGTGGCGGGCGGTGGCGACGAGGAGACCGCAGGCCAGCTCGGCCGCGGTTACGATGTTCGAGGTGGGGGCGTTGACGACCATCACGCCGGCCTTGGTGGCGGCGGAGACGTCGACGTTGTCCAGGCCGACGCCGGCTCGTGCGACGACCTTCAGTTTGTGCGCGGCGGCGATCGCCTCGGCGTCCACCTTGGTGGCGGAGCGGATCAGGATCGCGTCGACCTCGGCGATGGCCGGGAGCAGTTCGGCGCGGTCCGCTCCGTTGCAGTGCCGGATCTCGAAGTCGGGGCCAAGCGCGTCCACAGTCGCGGGCGACAGCTCTTCAGCGATGAGTACGACGGGTTTCGAGCTCACGTGAGTCCTCACAGGTCCATTGCGGACGGCCGTCCCGACGGCCGCAGGCGGTGGAGGGTACTGGCCGCGTGGAAGACGCACGACGTTGTGGGCCTGACGCGTATGTATCCGGCAGTCTAGTGGCGCGGCAGAGGTCGTCCTGCGCCTCTGCGGAAGGATCACCCGTCCGTGACGCGACGGGTGGGACAACGGGGCCGGAGCTGTCTGCTCCGGCCCCGTGGCCTGAGGCTTACGCCTCCTCGTCGACCCAGCTCATCAGCTTGCGCAGCTGCTTGCCAGTGGTCTCCAGCAGGGACTCGGCGTCCTTCTGCTTGTACTCGTTGTACTTCTTCAGACCGCCGTGGTACTCGGCCATCCACTCACGGGCGAAGGTGCCGTCCTGGATCTCGGCGAGGACCTTCTTCATCTCGGCCTTGGTGGCGTCCGTGATGATCCGCGGGCCGGTGACGTAGTCGCCCCACTCGGCGGTCTCGGAGATCGACCAGCGCATCTTCTCCAGGCCGCCCTCGTACATGAGGTCGACGATGAGCTTCAGCTCGTGCAGGCACTCGAAGTACGCGATCTCCGGCTGGTAGCCGGCCTCGGTCAGCGTCTCGAAACCGGCCTTGACCAGCGCGGCCGTACCACCGCAGAGAACGGCCTGCTCACCGAACAGGTCGGTCTCGGTCTCCTCGGTGAAGGTCGTCTTGATGACGCCGGCGCGGGTGCCGCCGATGCCCTTGGCGTACGACAGCGCGAGCGCGAAGCCGTTGCCGGTCGCGTCCTGCTCGACGGCCGCGATACACGGAACGCCGCGGCCCTCCTCGTACTGGCGACGGACGAGGTGGCCCGGGCCCTTGGGGGCGACCATGCAGACGTCGACGCCCGCCGGGGGCTTGATGAAGTCGAAGCGGATGTTCAGGCCGTGGCCGAAGAACAACGCGTCGCCGTCGTTCAGGTTGTCCTTGATGGACTCCTCGTAGACCTGGGCCTGGATCGGGTCCGGGACCAGGATCATGATGACGTCGGCCTCGGCGGCGGCCTCGGACGGCGTCACCACGCGCAGGCCCTGCTCCTCGGCCTTGGCCTTGGACTTGGAGCCCTCGTGCAGACCGACACGCACGTCGACACCCGAGTCACGGAGCGACAGCGCGTGGGCGTGGCCCTGGCTGCCGTAACCGATGACCGCGACCTTGCGGCCCTGGATGATGGACAGGTCGGCGTCGGCGTCGTAGAACAGCTCGGCCACTTTGGGTTCTCTCCTTGGTCTGCAGGTGTTGCGTCCCACCGTATGACGGCGGGCTGAGATGAAGTTTCCGGGTCTCGGTATACGGGCGGCCGGAGCCGCCCGTACCCGGCCCTACGCGCTGCGGTCGAGCGCGCGCAGCGAGCGGTCCGTGATCGAACGGGCGCCGCGGCCGATCGCGATGGTGCCCGACTGGACCAGTTCCTTGATGCCGAAGGGCTCCAGCATCTTCAGCATCGCGGACAGCTTCTCGCCGCTGCCGGTGGCCTCGATCGTGACGGCCTCCGGGGAGACGTCGACGGTCTTGGCGCGGAACAGCTGGACGATCTCGACGATCTGGGAGCGCGTCTCGTTGTCGGCGCGCACCTTCACCAGAACGAGTTCGCGCTGAACGGCCGAGCCGGGTTCCAGCTCGACGATCTTCAGCACGTTGACGAGCTTGTTGAGCTGCTTGGTCACCTGCTCCAGCGGCAGTTCCTCGACCACGGTGACCACGATGGTGATCCGGGAGATCTCGGGGTGCTCGGTGACACCGACCGCGAGCGAGTCGATGTTGAAGCCGCGGCGGGAGAACAGGGCGGCGATCCGGGCGAGGATGCCCGGGGTGTTCTCCACCAGGACGGAGAGCGTGTGCTTGGACATGATCTTTTACGTCTCTCTCGCTCAGTCGTCTTCGTTGTCGCCGAAGTCGGGGCGGACGTCCCGGGCGGCCAGGATCGTGTCGTTCGAGGTGCCGGCGGCGACCATCGGCCACACCATCGCGTCCTCGTGGACGATGAAGTCGACGACGACGGGGCGGTCGTTGATGGAGTTCGCCTCCGCGATGACCTTGTCGAGGTCCTCCGGGCGTTCACAGCGCAGACCCACGCAGCCCATCGCCTCGGACAGCTTCACGAAGTCCGGCACGCGCGTGCCCTTGGCGTTCGGGTTGACGTCCTCGGGACCGCTGTGCAGCACGGTGTTGGAGTAGCGCTGGTTGTAGAAGAGGGTCTGCCACTGGCGGACCATCCCGAGGGCGCCGTTGTTGATGATGGCGACCTTGATCGGGATGTTGTTCAGGGCGCAGGTGGTCAGTTCCTGGTTGGTCATCTGGAAGCAGCCGTCGCCGTCGATCGCCCAGACCGTGTTGCCCGGCATGCCGGCCTTGGCGCCCATCGCGGCCGGGACCGCGTAGCCCATGGTTCCGGCGCCGCCGGAGTTGAGCCAGGTGGCGGGCTTCTCGTACTGGATGAAGTGCGCGGACCACATCTGGTGCTGGCCGACGCCCGCCGCGAAGATCGTGCCCTCGGGGGCGAGCTGTCCGACCCGCTCGATGACCTGCTGCGGGGAGAGCGAGCCGTCCTCGGGGAGGTCGTAGCCGAGCGGGTAGGTCTCGCGCCAGCGGTTCAGGTCCTTCCACCAGGCGCTGTAGTCGCCCTTGTGGCCCTCGCTGTGTTCCTTCTGGACGGCCTGGACCAGGTCGGCGATGACCTCGCGGGCGTCCCCGACGATCGGCACGTCGGCGGCGCGGTTCTTGCCGATCTCGGCCGGGTCGATGTCGGCGTGGACGATCTTGGCGTGTGGGGCGAAGCTGTCCAGCTTGCCGGTGACGCGGTCGTCGAAGCGGGTTCCGAGGGCGACGATCAGGTCGGCCTTCTGCAGCGCGGTGACGGCGGTGACCGAACCGTGCATGCCCGGCATTCCCACGTGCAGCGGGTGGCTGTCGGGGAATGCGCCGAGCCCCATCAGGGTGGTGGTGACGGGGGCTCCGGTGAGTTCTGCGAGGACCTTCAGCTCGGCGGTGGCGCCGGCCTTGATGACACCGCCACCGACGTAGAGGACGGGCCGCTTGGCCTGGGTGATCAGCTTGGCGCCCTCGCGGATCTGCTTGGCGTGCGGCTTGGTCACCGGGCGGTAGCCGGGCAGGTCCATGACGGGCGGCCAGGAGAACGTCGTCTTCGCCTGGAGGGCGTCCTTGGCGATGTCGACCAGGACCGGGCCGGGGCGGCCGGTGGAGGCGATGTGGAAGGCCTGCGCGATGACGCGCGGGATGTCCTCGGCCTTGGTGACGAGGAAGTTGTGCTTGGTGATCGGCATGGTGATGCCGACGATGTCCGCCTCCTGGAAGGCGTCCGTGCCGATCGCCTTGGAGGCCACCTGACCGGTGATCGCCACGAGCGGCACCGAGTCCATGTGGGCGTCCGCGATCGGGGTGACCAGGTTGGTGGCACCGGGGCCCGAGGTCGCCATGCAGACACCGACCTTGCCGGTGGCCTGCGCGTAACCGGTGGCCGCGTGGCCCGCGCCCTGCTCGTGACGGACCAGGACGTGCCGCACCCGGGTGGAGTCCATCAGCGGGTCGTACGCCGGAAGGATGGCACCGCCGGGAATGCCGAATACCGTCTCGGCGCCGACCTCCTCGAGAGAGCGGATGAGGGACTGCGCACCCGTGACGTGCTCGGGGGCGGACTGCTGTCCTCCGGATCGGGGCCGCGGCTGCGGATGGGCCCCGGTGGCCTGCTCGGTCATCGTCATTCTCTTCTCGATGCTGAGGGTTTTTGCGAAGTTTGTGCGGTGTTCGACTGGTGCCTGTGCAACAAAAAACCCCTCGTGCCATAAGGCAAGCGAGGGGAGCGCGCCGGGTGGGGTCGCTGAGCGATCGAGGGCTCAGCGTCAGCCGACGCGCTTTCCAAGTACGAGAATTCGGGTGCGCATGGCACTGACCCTCCCCCCGGCACGCATGTGGTGTCAAGTGGGTGGGACGGGAGTCTCATTATGTGAGCGGAGCGCCGTGCCGCCTCCGAGGACCGCGGTCACCCCACTGGTGTACACCTCCGCGCCGCCCCCCGCGAACGCGGGTTCGGCGGGGCCGTGCGGCACCGGGTAGTGGCCCGAGGCCAGCGCCCTGCGCAGCCGGTACTCGTCCAGCGGTCCGGAGAAGGCCATGCCCTGCCCGTGGGTGCAGCCCATCGCCCGCAGTGCGACGACCTGTTCCGGGAGGTCCACGCCGTCGGCCACGGACTGGAGGCCGAGGTCCCCGGCGATCCTCAGCAGCCCGCTGGTGATCTTGTGCAGTCTGGCGGACTCCACGACGCCCTCGACCAGACTGCGGTCGAGCTTCAGTACGTCCACGGGGAGTCTGCGCAGCGCGGTGATCGCCGCGTAGCCGCTGCCGAAGCCGTCCAGGGCGATCCGGACGCCGACGCGGCGGATCGCGGTCAGCCGGCGCTCCAGCTCGTCCAGGGAGACCCGGGGATCGGTGTCGGAGAGCTCGATGACCAGCGAGCCCGACGGCAGCCCGTGCCGGGTCAGCAGCGCCTCCACCGAGCCCAGGGGAAGCGAGCGGTCCAGCAGCCGCTGGGCGCTCATCCGGACCGCCACGGGCACGGTGAGCCCGTTCGCGGCCCGTTCGGCGGCCTGTTCGACGGCCTCCTCCAGGATCCAGCGGCCCAGCTCCTGCGTCTTGTCGCTGTCCTCGGCCACCCGCAGGAACTCGGCCGGCGTGAACAGCACTCCCTGGGAGGAACGCCAGCGCGCCTGGGCGGAGACCGAGGTGATCCGGCCGTCCTCCAGACAGACGACGGGCTGGTGCAGCAGGGTGAACTCGCCGTCGTGCAGCGCGGCACGCAGGCGCGTGGCCAGCTCCGCCTTTCGTACGACGTCCTGCTGCATCTGGGGCGCGTAGAGCTCGACGCGGCCCTTGCCGCCCGCCTTGGCGCGGTACATCGCGAGGTCCGCGTTGCGCAGGAGCTCGCCCGCCCCGAGGCCGGGTTCGGCGAAGGCGACGCCGATGGAGGCGGCGACCCGGACATCGTTGCCGTCGATGAGGTACGGCTGCGAGAGCGTGACCCTGAGGCGGTCGGCGAGCTCCAGGATGTGGCCCTCGCGGGCGGTGCGGTCGCGGGTGCCGTCCCCGACGATCAGTGCGGCGAACTCGTCCCCGCCGAGCCGGGAGGCGGTGTCCCCGTAGCGGACCGCGTCCTGGAGTCTGCGGGCGGCCTGGACGAGCAGCTCGTCCCCGGCCTGGTGCCCGATCGTGTCGTTGACGGCCTTGAAGCCGTCCAGGTCGATGAAGAGGACGGCCGTGCCGCGGTCGGAGGAACGGCGGCCGGACAGGGCCTGCTGGACGCGCCGGGTGAACAGGGCGCGGTTGGGCAGGTCGGTCAGCGGGTCGTGCTCGGCGTTGTGCTGGAGCTGCGCCTGCAGGCGCACTCTTTCGGTCACGTCCCGGCTGTTGAAGATGAGGCCGCCGTGGTGACGGTTGACGGTGGACTCGACGTTGAGCCAGCCGCCGTCGCCGGACCGGAAGCGGCACTCGATGCGGGTGGTGGGCTCTTCGAGGGGGCTGGCGGCGAGGAAACGGCGCACCTCGTGCACCACGCAGCCCAGATCCTCCGGGTGGATGAGACCGGCCAGTTCCGTGCCCACGAGCTCCTCGGCGGAGCGGCCGTAGACCCCTGCGGCGGCCGGGGAGACGTACCGGAGGATGCCGTTGGGTGCGGCGATCATGATGACGTCGCTCGAGCCCTGCACCAGGGAGCGGAAGTGGTTCTCCTTCTGCGCGAGTTCCTGGGTGAGGGTGATGTTGTCGAGCAGCATGATGCCCTGGCGCACCACGAGGGCGAGCACGACGGTGCCGCCGGTGAGGAGCACCACGCGGTCCACGCTGCGGCCGTTGAGGACGTTGTAGAGGATCCCCAGCGTGCAGACGGCGGCGGCGAGATACGGGGTGAGGGCGGCCAGTGACCCGGTGATGGGCCGGGTGACCGGATACCGGCTGTGGTCACCGCCCTGCGCTCCCTGCACTCCCTGCACTCCCTGCGCGGACGGATGGCGCTGGATCCCGAGCCGCGGCCTGGGCAGGTGTTCGTGCACCACGCGCGTGCGCCCGACCGATGGCCGCCGGTCACCGTCCGGGTGCCGGGGCGCGGCCCAGGGGGCGTAGGCGAGGAGCAGGGAGCCGGCGAACCATCCGGCGTCCAGCAACTGTCCGGAGCGGTAGTTGTTGTGGAGCAGTGGCGAGGTGAACAGGGCGTCGCACATCACGGTCAGGGCGAGCGCGCCGATCGCGGTGTTCACCGCGGTGCGGTTGACCGCCGAGCGCCGGAAGTGCAGCGCGAGGACCATGCTGACGAGGGCGATGTCCAGCAGCGGATACGCCAGGGACAGCGCGGTGTGCGCGACGCTGGGCCCCTCCGACTTGGCCGCCTGGGCGAGAGCGAGGCTCCAGGAGAGCGTGAGGAGCGAGCCGCCGATCAGCCAGGAGTCCAGGCCGAGACAGACCCAGCCCGCCTTCGTCACCGGGCGCTTGGCGAGGACCAGCAGACCCACGATCGCGGGCGGGGCGAAGCACAGGAAGAACAGGTCGGCGTAGCTGGGGCTGGGCACGTCCCGGCCCAGGACGACCTCGTACCACCCCCAGATCAGGTTGCCGAGCGACGCCATGGCGGAGGAGAGCGCGAAGAGCAGCCAGGCCTGCCGGAAGCGGACCCGACGGTCGCGGGCGTAGAGGAAGCACGACACGGCGGCGGCGCCCGCCGCGGCGCTCAGCCCGAAGTCGCCCATGATCAGGGCCAGTTCGGGCGAGCCCCAGCCGAGCGCGGAACCGAGGGCGTAGCCCGCGCACAACAGGGCGAGGAGGAGTTGGTGGACCAGGCTCGACCCGCCACGGAGGACCGGCGGCCGGGAGGGCAGCAGCGCCGCCCTCGCGGGCCGGGCCCGCAGCGCTCCGTCGAGGGTGGTCGTGGGAGAGGGGGGCGCGCTCACCGGGTCCTCCCGGTCCGCGCCGCTCCGGGGTCCGGGTGCGCCGGGTGCGCATGCCTCCTGCGGCTGCTGTGCCTGCGGTGATGAGGGCTGTGGTGACCGCCGTGACCGGCGTGGTGGCCGCGTCTGCGCGCGGCTGTGTGCCAGGGTCGGAGCCGGCGGCCCCGCCGCGTCGGATCGTTGGTCCATAGGCCGTGCATCGCCCGTCGCCCCCCTCACAGTCTGCAATGTCCATCCCCGGCGCCGAACGGTGCGCGGCGCTGCCCCTGTCGGGACGATACACCAGTCTCGTCACTCAGGGACATAGTTCCTCTACGCTCCGTGACGACCAGCGGCGATGCGGGCACGGCCCGCGTCCGGAAGGTTGCGGAGGGTACCGGAAACGGATTGCGCGCCTGTTGCTCCGTGGTCCTAAGCGTTTGTGGAACCCGTCGTAAGGATCACGTTGCGCAGGGGCTCCTGGTTCACATAGCGGGTCACCTGGTCCACCAACAGGCGTTTGGCGCGCGGCAGGAACGCGGAGGTGGGTCCTCCGACATGGGGACTGACGAGTACGCCCGGCGCCTGCCACAAGGGGTGTCCCGGGGGGAGCGGCTCGGGGTCGGTGACATCGAGGGCGGCGGTGATGCGGCCGGTCTCCAGTTCGGCGAGCAGCGCCTTGGTGTCGACGACCGGGCCGCGGGCGACGTTCACGAGGAGCGCGCCGTCCTTCATACGGGCCAGGAAGTCGGCGTCGGCCAGGTGACGCGTGGTCTCGTCGAGGGGCGTGGACAGGATGACGACGTCCGCCTCGGGGAGCAGGGCGGGCAGTTCGGTGAGCGGGTGCACCGGGCCGCGCTCCGTGGTGCGCGCGGAGCGCGCGACGCGCGCCACCCGCGCGACCTCGAACGGTACGAGCCGGTCCTCGATGGCGGAGCCGATCGAGCCGTAGCCGACGATGAGGACGTTCTTGTCGGCGAGCGCGGGCCGGAACCCGCCGCGCCACTCCCCCTTGTCCTGGGCCCGCACGAAGTCGGGGATCCCGCGCAGCGAGGCGAGGACCAGGGTGAGCGTGAGCTCGGCGGTGCTCGCCTCGTGCACACCGCGCGCGTTGCACAACCGCACGCCGGGACGCAGATGCCTCAGGCCCGGTGTCACGTTGTCGACTCCGGCCGACAGCGTCTGGACGACCTCGACGGAGCTCAGGCGGGGCATCGGCCGCAGGACGACATCCAGAGGCTTCATGTAGGGGACGACGTAGTAGGCGCAGTCGGCCGGGTCCGCCGGGAAGTCCTCCTCGCCGTTCCAGAAGTGGTAGTCGGGGCCCTCGGGGAGCCCCTCGATGTCGTCGGGCGGGATGGGAAGCCACACATCAGCACTCATGGTCAGGAGGCTATGTCAGGCGCCTGGGAGCCCAGAGGTTAGGTTGGGGGCCGGAAGAGGGAGGGTCACGAGCAGGTGGAGCGCAGGAAGATCGGCGCGGCGGCGCTCGCGGTGGGAGCCGTCGGACTCGGGTGCATGCCGATGAGCTGGGCCTACAGCGGCTCGCGGCAGCGGGGTGACGAGTCGGTCAGGGCCGTGCACCGGGCGCTCGATCTGGGCTCGACGCTGCTGGACACGGCCGACATGTACGGCCCGTTCACCAACGAGCTTTTGCTGGGGAGGGTGTTGAAGGACCGTCGCGAGGACGCCTTCGTGTCGACGAAGGTCGGTCTGCTGGTGGGCGAACAGCACATCGTGGCCAACGGCCGCCCCGGCTATGTGAAACGGGCCTGCGACGCGTCCTTGCGGCGGCTCCAGACCGATGTGATCGACCTCTACCAGCTGCACCGCGAGGACCCCGAGGTGCCGGTCGAGGAGACCTGGGGCGCGATGGCGGAGCTCGTTCAGGCGGGAAAAGTACGGTCGTTGGGGCTCTGCGCGATGGGAGCGCGCGGCGGGCGCCGCTCCGGCAGGCGCCTGTACGACGCGACGATCCGGCAGTTGCGGCGGGTCCAGCAGGTCTTCCCGGTGAGCGCGGTGGAGGCGGAGCTGTCGGTGTGGTCGCCGGAGGCGCTGGGGACGCTGCTGCCGTGGTGCGCGGCGCGCGGCATCGGCTTTCTGGCGGCGATGCCCCTCGGCAACGGCTTCCTGACCGGCACCCTGACCCCCGGCGAGGGCTTCGAACCGGACGACGTCCGCGCCCGCCACCCCCGCTTCACCGCCGAGATGATGGCCGCGAACCAGCCGATCGTCTCCGGCCTGCGCCGCGTCGCGGCCCGGCACGGGGAGGGCGTCACCCCGGCACAGGTGGCGCTGGCGTGGGTGCTGGCCCAGGGCACTCACGTGGTCCCGGTGCCCGGGACCAAGCAGGAGCGCTGGGTGACGGAGAACGCGGCGGCAGCCGACCTCCGGCTGACCGGCCAGGACCTCACGGAGGTGGCGGCACTGCCACCGGCCCAGGGCTCGTGGGACTAGCGGACCTGCCTCCGGCCCATGGACCAGCAAACCCAGCGGGGGCGCCCGGCCCCCGGCCCAGCAAACCCGCCGACGGCGGCAACGACCCGCAGCACCAGCAGACCCCCCAGACGACACCCGCGCCGCAGACCAACCCTGCCGACCGCACACGGGCCGCAGGCCCGCAGAACCAGCCGGGGCGCCCGACCTGCGGCCCAGCGAGCGTGACGACTGCGCAGGGGCCCGTGGAACCCACAGGCCCACCGTCGGCGGCCGACCCACGGATCAGCAAGACCCCAGCGGCGCCCGACCCACGGCCCAGCAAGCCCACCGACGGCGGCACGGATCCGCAGGACCAGCAGACCCCCGGACGACACCCGCGCCGCAGACCAACCCTGCCGACCGCACACGGGCCGCAGGCCCGCAGAACCAGCCGGGGCGCCCGACCTGCGGCCCAGCGAGCGTGACGACTGCGCAGGGGCCCGTGGAACCCACAGGCCCACCGTCGGCGGCCGACCCACGGATCAGCAAGACCCCAGCGGCGCCCGACCCACGGCCCAGCAAGCCCACCGACGGCAGCACGGATCCACAGGACCGGCACGCCCTCAGACGACACCCACGCCGCAGACCACACCCGCCGACCGCACACAGGCCACGGATCAGCAGACCCAGCGGCCGTGCAGGCGCCGCATGGCCGGCAAGCCCGTCGACGGCACGCTCGTCGCGGAACTGGCGGAAACGGGTGGGCGCATTGGGTCCGGGAGATCGGGAACCTGGGAGGCGCGAGCGGTGTATGACAGGTAGAACCCGCCGCTTCGAAGGGACCATGATCGTGCATCGTCGAGCTGTGACGGCCGTGCTGGCCGCGACCACGCTCCTGCTGACGGCCGGCTGCTCCTCCGACGGCGGAGGAGGGGGCGGCTCGCCCGACGGCGGCGCCAGCGCCTCGTCGAGCGGTGCGGCCTCGGGGTCCTCCCCCACCCAGCAGGCCGCCGAGGCGACCCCGCCGGCGAAGGGCTCGGTGAAGGTGGTGCGCACGATCGTCGAGGACCTCAAGACGCCCTGGGGCCTCGCCCCGCTCCCCGACGGCGACCTGCTCGTCTCCTCACGGGACGACGGCACGATCACCCGGGTCGACGGACAGTCCGGCAAGAAGACGGAGCTGGGGCAGGTCTCCGGCGTCTCCGCGGCCGGCGAAGGCGGCCTCCTGGGCATCGCGCTGTCCCCGGACTACGCCTCGGACCACATGGTCTACGCCTACTTCACCTCCGACTCGGACAACCGCGTCGTGCGCATGGTCTACGACGAGCAGAAGGCGTCCGGTGAGCAACTGGGCGCACCCGACACCGTCTTCAAGGGCATCCCGAAGGGCTTCATCCACAACGGCGGCCGGATCGCGTTCGGCCCGGACGGCATGCTGTACGCGGGCACGGGCGAGAGCGGCAACACCGGCCTGTCCCAGGACCGCAAGTCCCTGGGCGGCAAGATCCTGCGCCTGACCCCGGAGGGCGACCCGGCCCCGGGCAACCCGTTCCCGGGCTCCCCCGTGTACTCCTACGGCCACCGCAATGTGCAGGGCCTCGCCTGGGACTCCAAACAGCGTTTGTTCGCCTCGGAGTTCGGCCAGGACACCTGGGACGAACTGAACACGATCAAGCCGGGCGACAACTACGGCTGGCCGACCGCCGAGGGCAAATCGGACGACAACAACTTCCACAACCCGATAGCCCAGTGGCACACCGACGACGCCTCCCCCAGCGGCATCGCGTACGCCGAGGGCTCCGTCTGGATGGCCGGGCTCAAGGGCCAGCGCCTGTGGCGCATCCCGCTGAAGGGCACGGCGGCCTCCGCCGACCCGCAGTCGTTCCTGAAGGGGGAGTACGGCCGGCTGCGCACGGTGGTCTCCGCGGGCGGCGACAAGCTGTGGCTCGTCACCAGCAACACCGACGGCCGCGGCAGCCCCAAGGAGGGGGACGACAAGATCCTGGAGATACAGGTCAGCTAGCCGGAGCCGTCATTCCGGTGCGCTGCGCGAGGGCTCCTCGGTGTCGTCGTCCGGCTTGGACCGGCGGACGACGACCTTCCCGGACGTGAGATCTATCGGTCCGCGTCCGGGGTCGCCGTCGCCGACGTCCTCGCGGGTCAGCTCCAGCCGGTTCTGCTCGTCACGGGTGTGCTTGCGGCCGGGTGCGAACAGTTCCTCGAACATGTTGAACATGCAGCCTCCCCGGCCGGTCTCCTCCACCGTACGCCTCACTCGGTGATCGGCGCGTGGAGAGCCTCCTCCGGGAACAGCCCCAGCCGGTGCGCCACCGCCGCCGCCTCTCCCCTTCCGGAGACGCCGAGCTTGGCCAGGATGTTGGAGACATGGACGCTGGCCGTCTTCGGGGAGATGAAGAGTTCCTCGGCGATCAGACGGTTGGTGCGGCCGAGGGCGACCAGGCGCAGGACGTCGCGTTCGCGGCCGGTGAGGCCGAGGGAGCGGACCGGGTCGTCCCGGCCGGAGGCCGGCGCAGCGGTCAGGGTGAGGCGGGCGCGCTGGGCGAGAAGCGTGACGGCGTCGGCGAGGGGCCGGGCGCCGAGGTGGTCGGCGGCGGCGTGGGCGAGGCGCAGGAGTTCGGTGGCCCGGTCGCGGTCGGGCTGCTCGGCCCCGCCGGGTGCCGACAGCAGGGCCTGGGCCAGCCGGTGGCGGACCCGGGCGAGGTCGTAGGGGCGTTCCAAGGGCTCGAAGGCGGTGACGGCCTCGTACCAGTGGTCCGGGGTGTCGGCGCTCTCGGCGCGCAGCAGTTCGGCGCGGACCCAGCGCTCGTGGGCCAGCCAGACGGGTGCGTTGGTGGCGAGGGGCCTGGCGGCCTCCCTGATGCGGTGGAGGATCTTCGCGCGGTCCTGTTCGGCGACGGGCAGGCCGAGGGCGTCGGCCTCCATGGTGGCGGCGGTGAGCAGCAGGGGCCAGGCATAGCGCTGGGTGCCGGGCGGGAAGCCGGCGTCCAGGACGCGTTCGAGTTCGGCGCGGGCGTCCAGGAGGCGGCCCTCGGCGGCGGCGATGCCGATGGCCAGTTCGGTGAGGGGGAGTTCGTGCTGAGGGGTTCTGTCATGGGTACCGAAGTAGCCGCGCGCGGCGGTGAGTTGGCGTGCCGCCTCGGGCAGGTCGCCGCGGGCGAGAGCGAGGGCCGCGCGGTTGCCGGCGTGGAAACCGCGGGGCTGGGCGCTCCGTCCGACGAGTTCGGCCCTCGTGGCGGATTCCGCGGCCCGGTCCCAGCGGCCCAGCGAGTGGAGGGACTCGGCGAGGTTGCCCCAGATCCAGGCCTCCTTGTCGGACAGGCCGAACTTCCGGGCGTAG
The DNA here is from genome assembly GCF_044456945.1 of Streptomyces sp. NPDC050759. Classification (NCBI taxonomy): domain Bacteria; kingdom Bacillati; phylum Actinomycetota; class Actinomycetes; order Kitasatosporales; family Streptomycetaceae; genus Streptomyces; species Streptomyces sp. NPDC050759. Next base: position 291,872 of record NZ_JBITGI010000011.1, read on the forward strand.
CCGAGTCCTTCCTCCAGGATCGGCACGGCTTCCCGGGAGCGTCCGATGGCTTCGAGGGCGTTCGGCAGATTCACGTAGACACGGCTGGCGACGGCGGAGATGCCGTCCTCGACTGTCTGCCGCAGGATCTCGAACATCTCGGCGAGCCCGGTCTCGACGCCACCGGACTCGACGATGAGACCCGCGTGGGTGAGTCGAGCGTTCATCTCGATCTCACGGGCGCCGACCATGCGCGCGTACTCCACAGCCCGTTCGGCGGCCGTGATGGCCTCAGGGCCGGGAACGTGAACCATGGACCAGTGGGCGACGTTCGCCAGGACCTCGGCGTGTACCTCGGAGGGTGGCAGACCGCCGACGAGATCCTTGGCGGTCGCCAGTTCCGCCCAGCCGTCGCCGCGGGTCAGCCCCTGGACGAGATGGGAGCGCTGGACCCAGAACCAGGCCGCGCGCAGGGGGTCCGCGTCGTCCTCCAGGAGGTGCAGCGCCCGCTTGGTGATCTTCAGGGCGCGTTCGCGTTCGCCGCCCAGGCGGCCGGCGACGGCGGCCTCGGCCATCAGGTCGAGGTAGCGCAGCGGGGCGGTGGCCGGATCACAGCCGCAGGGAGGGTAGACCTCGGTGTAGTCGACGGGGCGCAGGGCGTCCCTGACGTCCTCGGGGGTGATGTCCCACAGCTCCATCGCACGTTCCAGGAGCCGGAGTTGTTCGGAGTAGGCGTGCCGGCGGCGGGCGGTGACGGAGGCGTCGAGGACGGCGGGCAGGGCCTTGGCCGCGTCGTGGGCGTGGTACCAGTAGCTGGCCAGGCGCATGACCCGCTCGTCGGCCGGGACGAGCGTGGGGTCGGCCTCCAGGGCTTCGGCGTAGCGGCGGTTGAGGCGGGAGCGTTCGCCGGGCAGCAGATCGTCGGCGACGGCCTCGCGGACCAGGGAGTGCCGGAAACGGTAGCCGTCGCCGTCGGGTGCCGGAAGGAGGATGTTGGCGTTCACCGCGACCCGCAGCGCCTCGATGAGGTCGTCCTCGGCGAGCCGGGTGACGGCGGCGAGCAGCCGGTACTCCACGGTGGAGCCGCCCTCGGCGACGACCCGGGCGACCCGCTGGGTGCTCTCGGGCAGCCCCTCGACGCGGACCAGGAGCAGATCGCGCAGGGAGTCGGTGAGGCCGGTGCCGCAGCCCTCGGTGGCGCAGACGGCGAGTTCCTCGACGAAGAAGGCGTTGCCGTCGGAGCGTTCGAAGATGTCGTCGACCTGGGCGGCGTTCGGTTCGGTGGCGAGGATCCCGGCTATCTGGCGGCTGACCTCGTCCCGGTTGAAGCGGCCGAGTTCGATCCGGCGGACCGTGCGCAGCCGGTCGAGTTCGGCGAGCAGGGGGCGCAGCGGGTGGCGGCGGTGGATGTCGTCGGCGCGGTAGGTGGCGAGGACGACCAGGCGGCCGGTGCGCAGGGTACGGAAGAGGTAGGCGAGGAGGTGGCGGGTGGAGGCGTCGGCCCAGTGGAGGTCCTCCAGGGCGACGACCACGGTGCGCTCGGCGGCGACGCGCTCCAGGAGGCGGGCGGTCAGTTCGAAGAGGCGGGCCAGGCTCTCCTCGTCGTGCCGGCCGGTGCCCCGGGCGGGATGGGCCTCGCCGACCTCGGGGAGCAGCCTGGCCAGTTCCTCCTCCTGGCCCGCGGCCGCGGCGGCCAGTTCGTCGGGCAGGGCGCGGCGCAGAGCGCGCAGGGCGGTGGAGAAGGGGGCGAAGGGCAGGCCGTCGGCGCCGATCTCGACGCAGCCGCCGAGGGCGACGACCGCGCCCTGACGGCACGCGGCGGTGGCGAACTCCTCGACGAGCCGGGTCTTGCCGACGCCGGCCTCGCCGCCGAGCAGCAACGCCTGAGGCTCTCCCGCGGCGGCGCGGGAGAGCGCTTCGTTCAGGCTGTTCAGCTCTTCGGTGCGGCCGACGAACACGGGACTGACGGACCTGGTCTCCACAAGCCCGAGCATTACACGCGGGTCCGACAGCGCGGCACCCGTTTTCGGGGCGGGTCCGGTTCCCCAACTGCCTTTGGCTGCCGGGAGGACGGCCGCGGTGGTGACCGCGGGGACGGACAGAGCCGTACGGCCGTCCTCCCTGCCGGCGCTCACGCCGTGCGGAGGAACCGGTGCCGCCGGGGGCGGCCCGTATGCGCATCGCTCTCCGCGGTGCGCGCGGCGGCTTCGCGACGGGCGGCGCGGCGGCCGCGCAGGGTCTCGCGGACGAGGCGCTCGTGCTCGGCCTGGCGGCGGAGTTCGGCGGAACGGTACAGGGAGATCTCGTATGCGGAGTACATGGTGTCGTCCTTGTCGGAGTCGGTGTCGGGCTTCGCTTTCTGCGATGCCTCTACCTTCGTCTCCGAGGGGGGTCCGCCACATCGGGAGAGTTCCGCATCTTCGGGGGCCGCGGGGGCCTTAGACGCGCGAGAGGGGCCTCAGGGCCTCCGTAAGGTACCTACGGCTGCCCTAAGACCCCTCGTGACCTGCGCTTGTTCAGGCGGAAGGCAGGTCCAGCAGGAGGTCGGTGTACTTGAGGACGGCCAGGAGCAGGCCGACCACACCGAGCGCGACACCGCCCCAGGCGACGGACTTGATCCAGGTGGCCTGCGGCTTGCCGGGAGCACCGAAGGCCGGCCGGGCCAGCACGCCGACACCGACGATCAGGGCGATGAGCGCGAAGACGCCGCCCCAGAGCGCGGTGGCCTTCCAGGCGTCGCCGTAGCCCTCGTCGAGGAGCTTCGCCACGTCGGAGGACGTCGCGGTCTGCGCGTGCAGCTGGCCGACCAGCGACTGCCGTGCGGACGCCACGGTGCCGACCCAGCTGCCGGTCAGCGAGACGAGGCCCAGCGCCGCGGAGACGACGGCGCCCGCGCCCTGGCCGACTCCGGTGGGGCCCTCCTCCCGGGCGGCCTCGGGCAGGTCGTCCTCGTCGTCGATCTCGTCGGCGGCGGTGTCCTCGGCTGCGGTGTCCTCGGCCTCCGTCACCTCGTCGGTCTTGGCGACGCTCACCTTCTCCTCGTCGGTCGTGGCCTCGGTGCCCGTCGTGGCACCGGTCTCGTCAGCTGTCTTGGTTCCCATGTCCGGCACCGTACGGATCCTGTCTGAGAGGTTTCTTAATGATCGTTGTGAGCGGTACGCGCGCGTGCCGCACGATACTCGGGCGCGAGAAGCGACCACACTTCGAGGTCGAGCCTGACCCCGTGGTGGGGAAAGCTCCCACGCCGTACGCCCTCCCTGCTCATCCCGAGGCGCCGGGCCACGTTCAGACTGGCGTGGTTGTCCACCGCCGCCATCCACTCCACCCTGTGCATGCCGCGCTGCTCGAAGGCGAAGTCGAGGAGTATCCGCATCGCCCGGGTGACCAGACCGCGTCCGGTGCCGGCGGGTTCCAGCCAGCAGCCGACCTCGCAGTTGGCCCGCTCCGCGTCGACGTTCAGGAAGAGCACCCCTCCGAGGAGTTTCCCCTCCAGCCACAGGCCGTGCAGGGAGGCGTTGTCGGCGGCGCGCAGGTCGGCGTACCGCTGGAGCATGTCCCGCGCGGAGGCCACGTCGACAGCGTCCTCCCCGAAGGGGATGTACCGGTTGATGAACTCCCTGCCACGCTCCAGGTGCGCGAAGAACTCCTCCGCGTGCCACGGCTCCAGCGGCCGAAGTTCCGCTCCGTCGTCACCCAGGGATATCGCGTACATCGCCCCGTTGCTCCTTCTCCAGTTCCGCCACGACATCGGTGAGCCTCTCATGCGCGGCGCGGCGCTCGGGCGGTTCGATGCTGATGCGGGGCATCCGGCGGTCCAGCCAGCCCGGCAGCCACCAGTTGGCGCCGCCGAGCAGGTGCATGAGGGCGGGGACGAGGAGGGTGCGCAGGACGAAGGCGTCGAGGGCGACGGCGGCGGCGAGCGCGATGCCGAACATGGCGATCACGCGGTCGCCGCTGAGCACGAAGGCGAGGAAGACGGAGATCATGATGACCGCGGCGGAGTTGATCACCCGGCTGGTCTCGGCGAGGCCGACCCGGACGGCCCGCCGGTTGTCGCCGGTCTCCAGCCATTCCTCGTACATCCGGCTGACCAGGAAGACCTGGTAGTCCATGGAGAGTCCGAAGAGGACCGAGACCATGATCACGGGCAGGAAGGGTTCGATGGGCCCGGCGCGGCCCAGCCCCAGCAGCTCGCTTCCCCAGCCCCACTGGAAGATCGCGACGACCACTCCGAAGGAGGCGGCGACGGCTGCGACGTTCATGGCGGCTGCCTTCAGCGGGATGCCGACGGAACGGAAGGCGAGCAGGAGCAGCAGACAGCCCAGGCCGATGACCACGCCGACGAACAGAGGCAGCTTGCCGACGATGACGTCCGCGAAGTCGTCGTACGACGCCGTCGTCCCGCCGACCTGGATGTCGAGTGACGTGCCGGTCTCCGCGCGCGGCAGCACCTCGGCGCGCAGCCGGTCCACGAGCTCGCTGGTCTGCTGGGACTGCGGGGCGGACTCGGGGACGATCGTGAAGTAGGCGAGGTCGCCACCGGTGTCGTAGGTCACAGGGGTGGTGGACGCGATGCCCTCGGTGGTGCGGAGGGTGGCGTCGAGGTTGTCGAGGAGGAGCTTGTCCTCGGCTCCGTCGACACGAGTCACCAGCGTGAGCGGCCCGTTGACGCCCGGGCCCAACCCGTCGGCGAGGAGGTCGTAGGCCTGCCGGGTGGTCGCGGACCGCGGGTCGTTGCCCTGGTCGGAGGTGCCGAGGCGCAGACCCAGGGTGGGCAGGGCGAGGACGGTGATGACCAGCAGTGCGAGGGCGCCGAGCAGTTTGGGGTGCCGTTCCACGAACGCGGACCAGCGGTGGGCGAACCCGGTCGGCAGTTCCGGCTCGGGCCCGTGCTCGGCGAGGCGGCGCCGCTCTCGCCGGCTCAGGGCGCGCATGCCGATGAGGGAGAGCAGGGACGGCAGCAGGGTCACGGAGGCGGCGACCGTCAGGACGACGGTCAGGGAGGCGGCTATCGCGACGCCGTTGAGGAAGCCGAGCCGGAGGATCAGCATCCCCAGCAGGGCGATGCAAACCGTGGCACCCGCGAAGACGACGGCGCGACCGGTGGTGGTGACGGCGTTCTCGATGGACTCGGCGACGCCGAGCCCGCGTTTGAGGCCGCGCCGGTGTCTGGTGACGATGAAGAGCGCGTAGTCGATGCCGACGCCGAGCCCGATCAGCATGCCGAGCATGGGCGCGAAGTCGGCGACGGTCATGGCATGCCCGAGCAGCCCGATCCCGGCGTACGCGGTGCCCACACCGACCAGGGCGGTGGCGATGGGCAGCAGCGAGGCGGCGAGCGAGCCGAAGGCCAGGAACAGCACGAGGGCGGCGACGAGTACGCCGACGATCTCGGCGACATGCCCGCCCGAGGGCTCGGTGAGGGCGACGGCGCTGCCGCCCAGTTCCACCTGGAGCCCGTCGGCCTCGGCGTCCTTGGCGGTGTCCACCACGGCCTTCGCCTCGGAGGCGTCGATGTCCTCGGCGGAGTCGGCGAAGGTGACGGTGGCGTACGCGGTGTGTCCGTCGGCGCTGACCCGGCCGGCGCCCGCGTCGTCGTACGGGGAGACGACGGCGGCCACGCCGGGCAGGTCCGCGATCCTCTCCAGGGTCGCGGTCATCGTCTGCTCGACGTCGGCGTCCCGGACCGAGCCCGACGTGAGGTGCCAGACGACCGTGTCGCTGTCGCCTCCGAGGTGCGGGAAGCCGTCCTCGAGCAGTTGGGTGGCGCGGCCGGACTCGGTGCCGGGGACCTCGTAGTCGTTCGAGTACGCGGAGCCGGTGACGGCGGCGGCCGCGCTCACCCCGCCGAGCGCGAGGAGCCACAGGAGAACGACGACCAGACGTCGCCGTACACACCAGCGTGCAAGGGCTGCCACGAACGTGCTCCCGGGGGTGAATTGTGGATCTTTGACCGGGAACAGTCCTTCATGTGTGAACAGCCCGCAAAGAACGCATGAGCAATGCGTGGACCACTCTTGCAGGGGAAAGTGATCGTTTATTGCGATCGTGCGTTTATTCACAAGAGTGGGAGACAGATCACAGGACAGTAACGGTCACTCTGTCACGTCAGTCGAACTGGTCGCCCAGCGCCATCACCATCACGCCGGCGATCAGCAGCCACAGGGCCCTGCGGGTGCGACCGCGGGAGCCGAGGACCGCGGCGAGCGCGCACACCCCGGCGCCGAATCCATAGGCCGCCGGGACCAGCGCGGGGGCGGATCCACTCAACCGGAGCGCCGCCGCGGCGAGACCGGCGAGGGCCAGCAGAGCGCCGGTGCCGGAGGCCGTCCAGCGGGCCCGCCGGGCGTCCAGCACCTGGCCGTCGTACTCCTCCTGTATGTCGGATGGCTCGGAATTCGCAGGACCGTTCATGGCGGGCGAGCGTAGCGTGTTCCGCTGAGAGAATCCGGGCCCGTCCGGCCCCCGGCCGAAGCAGGTGCGTTGTTTGAGCGTCCGACCGAGCTCCTCCGTATCCCTTTCCGTTTCCCCGGACTCAAGGAGCCCGTTCACCGATGCCAGACGACATCACCCCGTCCATGACGGGGCCCTCGAATGAGGACCTCACCCGGCGGCTGACCCAGGCCCGCTACCCGCGCAGCAACAGCTACGACGTCCGCTGGGTCATCGAGAACCAGATGGGCCCGAACGCGCTGTGGCTGCTGGAGTGGCTCGCGCCCGCCCTGGGCCTGGACACCCTGCGGCCCTGCGCCCGTGTCCTCGACCTGGGCTGCGGGCGGGCTATGACCTCGGTCTTCCTGGCCAGGGAGTACGACGTCCAGGTCACCGCGGCCGACCTGTGGGTCAAGCCCGACGAGAACGCCAAGCGCATCGCCGAGGCCGGTTTCGCCGACCGGGTGCTGCCCGTGCACACCGAGGCACACGACCTGCCCTTCGCCGAGGGCGGCTTCGATGCGATCGTGAGCGTCGACGCGTACCAGTACTTCGGCACCGACGACCTCTATCTGCCCACGCTGACCCGGTTGTTGAAGCCGGGCGGGCGGATCGGGATCGTCGTCCCCGCGGTGCGGGAGGAGATCGAGGGCGTGGAGCCGCCCGCGCATCTCCAGCAGTGGTGGCAGCCCGACTTCTGGTGCTTCCACTCGGCCGACTGGTGGAGGCGGCACTGGACCCGCGGCGGGGCCGTCGAGGTCGAGACGGCCGACTGGCAGCCGGACGGCTGGAAGGACTGGCTGCTGTGGTCCGACGTGATCGCCGAGGAGAGCCCCGAGGAGTTCCACCGCACGATGGCCCGTGACGTCGGCGAGATGGTACGGGCCGACCAGGGGCGGTCGTTGGGTTTCGTACGGCTCGTAGGGCGCCGTAAGTAGGGCTACGGCCCCGGAGGACACGTCCTCCGGGGCCGTACGCAACGGGGAGCTCAGCCCTCGCTGACGCCCAGCTTCTCCAGGATCAGCTCCTTGACGCGGGCCGCGTCGGCCTGACCGCGGGTCGCCTTCATGACCGCGCCGACCAGGGCGCCGGCCGCGGCGACCTTGCCGGAGCGGATCTTGTCGGCGATGCCCGGGTTGCCGGCGATGGCCTCGTCGACGGCGGCACCCAGCGCGCCCTCGTCGGAGACGACCTTCAGACCGCGCTTGTCGACGACCTCGTCCGGGGTGCCTTCGCCCGCGAGGACGCCTTCGATGACCTGGCGGGCCAGCTTGTCGTTCAGGTCACCCTTGGAGACCAGCTCGGTGACCCGGGCGACCTGCTCCGGCGTGATGGCCAGCTCGTCCAGCGCCCTGCCGGACTCGTTGGCGCTGCGGGCGAGTTCGCCCATCCACCACTTGCGGGCGGAGGCCGCGTCGGCACCGGCGTCGATCGTGGCGACGATCAGGTCCAGGGCACCGGCGTTGAGGATCGCCTGCATGTCGAGGGCCGTGATACCCCACTCGGCGACGAGGCGGTTGCGGCGCACCAGCGGCAGCTCGGGCAGAGCGGCCCGGATCTCCTCGACCCACTCGCGCGAGGGGGCCACCGGAACGAGGTCCGGCTCGGGGAAGTACCGGTAGTCCTCGGCCTCCTCCTTCACGCGGCCCGAGGTCGTGGACCCCGTGTCCTCGTGGAAGTGCCGGGTCTCCTGGATGATCGTCCCGCCACTGCTCAGGACGGCCGCGTGCCGCTGGATCTCGAAACGGGCCGCGCGCTCCACGGACCGCAGCGAGTTGACGTTCTTCGTCTCGGAACGTGTGCCGAACTTCTCACGGCCGTGCGGGCGCAGCGACAAGTTCACGTCGCAGCGCATCTGCCCCATCTCCATGCGGGCTTCCGACACACCGAGCGCCTTGATGACCTCGCGCAGCTCACGGACGTACGCCTTCGCCACCTCGGGAGCGCGCTCACCCGCACCCTCGATCGGCTTGGTGACGATCTCGATGAGCGGGATGCCGGCGCGGTTGTAGTCGAGGAGCGAGTGCGAGGCGCCGTGGATACGGCCCGTCGCGCCGCCCACGTGGGTCGACTTGCCGGTGTCCTCCTCCATGTGGGCGCGCTCGATCTCCACGCGGAAGGTCTCGCCGTCCTCCAGCTGGACGTCGAGGTAGCCGTTGAAGGCGATCGGCTCGTCGTACTGGGAGGTCTGGAAGTTCTTCGGCATGTCCGGATAGAAGTAGTTCTTCCGGGCGAAGCGGCACCACTCGGCGATCTCGCAGTTCAGCGCGAGACCGATCTTGACGGCCGACTCGATGCCGATCGCGTTGACGACCGGGAGCGCGCCGGGCAGGCCGAGGCAGGTGGGACAGGTCTGCGTGTTGGCGTCCTGACCGAGCTCGGTCGAACAGCCGCAGAACATCTTCGTCTTGGTGCCGAGTTCGACATGGACCTCAAGGCCCATGACGGGGTCGTACGACGCGAGAGCGTCCTCGTACGACACCAGGTCGGTCGTGGTGGTCACGGTGAAACTTCCCTCTCAGCCCAGCAGGACGTCGTCGTCGCCCAGCCGCTTCAGCTCGCGGTACAGGATGGCGAGGCCGGTGACGATGGCGACCGCGGAGACGGTGGCGTCGATCAGGACCAGCGTGTCCTTCTCGGCACGGGCCTTCTTGAGCCGCTTGGCGACGCCGATCGCGCCGAACGCGGTCCCGGCGATGGACAGGTACGTACCGGACTTGGACTTCTTGAAGTCCTTCGCCTTGGTCAGCTTGCTCACAGCGACGGTGCCTCCTCGAGGAGCGGGTGCCCCCACCTTTCCACGAAGGCGGCCTCGACGGCTGCGCCGACCTTGTAAAGACGGTCGTCCTTCAGGGCCGGGGCGATGATCTGGAGGCCGACGGGCAGGTTGTCCTCGGGTGCCAGACCGCACGGCAGCGACATGGCCGCGTTGCCCGCGAGGTTGGTCGGGATGGTGCACAGGTCGGCCAGGTACATCGCCATCGGGTCGTCGGCGCGCTCGCCGATCGGGAAGGCGGTGGTCGGGGTCGTCGGGGAGACGATCACGTCGACCTGCTCGAAGGCCTTCTCGAAGTCGCGCGTGATGAGCGTGCGGACCTTCTGCGCCGAGCCGTAGTAGGCGTCGTAGTAACCGCTCGACAGGGCGTACGTGCCGAGCATGATCCGGCGCTTGACCTCGGGGCCGAAGCCCGCCTCACGGGTGAGGGAGGTGACCTCCTCGGCGGAGTGGGTGCCGTCGTCGCCGGTCCGCAGGCCGTAGCGCAGGCCGTCGAAGCGGGCGAGGTTGGAGGAGCACTCGGAGGGCGCGATCAGGTAGTACGCCGACAGGGCCAGGTCGAAGGACGGGCAGTCCAGTTCGACGATCTCGGCGCCCAGCTCCTTGAGCAGAGCCACGGACTCGTCGAAGCGCTGGATGACACCGGCCTGGTAGCCCTCGCCGCGGAACTGCTTCACGACACCGACGCGCATGCCCTCGACGCTGCCGTTGCGGGCGGCCTCGACGACCGCCGGGACCGGGGCGTCGATCGAAGTGGAGTCGAGCGGGTCGTGTCCGGCGATGACCTCGTGCAGCAGGGCCGCGTCCAGGACCGTACGGGCGCAGGGGCCGCCCTGGTCGAGGGAGGAGGAGAAGGCGACCATGCCGTAGCGGGAGACTCCCCCGTACGTCGGCTTCACACCGACCGTGCCGGTGACGGCGGCCGGCTGGCGGATGGAACCGCCGGTGTCGGTGCCGATGGCGAGGGGCGCCATGTGCGCGGCCAGCGCGGCGGAGGAGCCGCCGCCGGAGCCGCCGGGGATCCTGGTGAGGTCCCAGGGGTTGCCGGTGGGTCCGTAGGCGCTGTTCTCCGTCGACGACCCCATGGCGAACTCGTCCATGTTGGTCTTGCCGAGGATGACGACGTCGGCGGCCTTCAGCCGCTTGGTGACGGTCGCGTCGTACGGCGGGATCCAGCCCTCGAGGATCTTCGATCCGACGGTCGTCGGGATGCCCTCGGTGGTGAAGATGTCCTTCAGCGCGAGCGGGACGCCGGCGAGCGGGCCGAGCTTCTCGCCCTTGGCCCGCTTCTCGTCGACGGCACGCGCCTGCGCGAGCGCGCCCTCGCGGTCGACGTGCAGGAAGGCGTGCACCTTCTCGTCGACGGCCTCGATACGGGCGAGGTGGGCCTCGGTGACCTCTACGGCCGTGAGTTCACCGGAAGCGATCTTCTCGGCGGTCTCGGCGGCGGTGAGCTTGATGATGGTGACGTTGTCCGTCATGGCGGTTAGTCCTCCCCCAGGATCTGCGGCACCTTGAAACGCTGCTGCTCCTGGGCCGGGGCGCCGGAGAGCGCCTGCTCGGGGGTGAGCGACGGACGGACCTCGTCCGCGCGCATGACGTTCGTCAGCGGGAGCGGGTGCGAGGTCGGCGGTACGTCCTGGTCGGCGACCTCACTGACGCGTGCGACCGCGCCGATGATGTCGTCCAGCTGTCCCGCGAAGTGCTCGAGCTCTTCGGGCTTCAGCTCCAGACGCGCCAGCCGTGCGAGGTGGGCGACCTCCTCGCGCGTGATGCCAGGCATGCAGCGATCCTCTGGGGTGAGTGCGTGTGGTTTGGGGCCAATCCTATGGGGCGGCGGCCTCAGGCTGTTAAACGGATTCGCAAGGGGGCGCCGGAGTCCATCGTGGAGCGGCCGCGGGTACGTTGTGGCTGGTCGCGCAGTTCCCCGCGCCCCTGAAGACAAAAGCCGCACAGGTCGCCGGGAATGTTCACTCCGCTGCCGGCAGCGCCGCCCTGGGCCGCTGCCAGCCCCTCGAACCCCTGGCCAGGAGCCACGCGGTCGTCTCCTCCGGGGGCATCGCGGCCGCGACCAGCCAGCCCTGTACGGCGTCGCAGCCCATGTCGCGCAACCGCTCCCAGGTCTCGTCGTCCTCCACGCCCTCCGCCACGACCAGGAGGCCCAGGGAGTGCGCGAGGTCGACCGTGCAGCGGACGATCTCCGCGTCCTCGGTGTCGACGGCCAGCTTGGCGACGAACGAGCGGTCGATCTTCAGTTCGCTGACGGGGAGGCGGCGCAGGTGGACCAGGGAGGAGTAGCCCGTGCCGAAGTCGTCCAGGGACATCTTCACGCCGTGGCCGGTCAGGGCGGCGAGGGTGTCCGCGGCCCGTGAGGGGTCCTCCAGCAGGACGTGTTCGGTGATCTCCAGTTGGAGCGCTCCCGCCGGGACTCCGTGCCGGGCGAGGCGCGCGGCCACCGAGCCGGCGAAGCCCGGGGTGTGGACGTCACGCGGGGAGACGTTGACCGCCACCGGGACGAACAGGCCGTGCGCCCGCCACTCGGCGACCTGGGCGAGAGCCGTGTCGAGGACGTACTCGGTGAGGTGGGGCATCAGTCCGGACGACTCGGCGATCGCGATGAACTCGTCCGGCGGTACCTTCCCGCGTTCCGGGTGCACCCAGCGCACCAGGGCCTCCAGACCGGCGACCTGTCCGTCGAAGCGGACCTTGGGCTGGTAGTGCAGCTGCACCTCGTGCGCGTCCAGCGCCCGGCGCAGATCGCCGAGCAGCCCGAGCCGGTCCGGGGTGTTGGAGTCCCGCTTGGACTCGTACACCTCTACTCCCGTACGGTCCCGCTTGGCCTGGTACATCGCCACGTCCGCCCGCCGCAGCAGCCCCTCGGCGTCGAGCGCGTGGTCGGGGAAGACGGCGACCCCGGCGCTGGCCTCCAGGACGAGGGTGAGCCCGTCGAGGTCGAGCGGGGAGCTGAGGGCGGCGACCAGGTTGCGGGCGACCCGGGTCGCGGAGGTCGTGGAGTCGGCGACCGGCAGTAAGACGGCGAACTCGTCGCCGCCGAGCCGCGCCGCCTCCGCCCCACGCGGCAGCGCGACCCGCAGCCGGTCGGCGATCTGGAGGAGCAGCCGGTCACCGGCGAGGTGACCCAGGGTGTCGTTGACCGAGCGGAAGCGGTCGAGGTCGATGAGCATCAGGGCGGACCGGGCGCCGATGCGCTCGGCGTCGTCCAGGGCGGACCAGATGCGCTCCAGGAGCCACTGCCGGTTGGGCAGTCCGGTCAGCGGGTCTCGCAGTTGCTCCTCGGCGCGGGCCCGGGCCATCCACAGCGTGGAGTCGAGGGCGATGAGGGGGATCGCGAACAGCGGGAGCAGCACGGGTTTGGCGGCGGCGACCACGCAGACCAGGGGGGCGATGCCGAGCAGCGCGACCGCGACCAGGCCCTGTCTGACCAGGGCGGTGCGGGCCACGGTGGGCAGACCGGCGTGCCGGGAGGAGTGCAGATACCAGCCCAGGGCCCGGGTGACCGCGAGGTAGGCGACGGCGACCAGGACCACCTCGGGGCCGGTGTAGAAGGTCCAGGTGTCGGGGTTCCAGGGGGTCTCGACGGACGGCGACTGACCGAACGCGGCGATGACCAGGGCGCCGGTGGCTATGCCGAGCATGTCCACCGCGCCGTGCAGGATGCCCTGCCGCCAGCGGTGGCGCCGGGCTATGCCGACCAGCAGGACGACGGTGAGGCTGACCATCCCGGCGGGCACCCAGCCGTACATCAGCAGGACGGCGAGGGTCAGGGCGGCGCCCGAGCCGGTGCCGCCCCACCAGCGGGCCCGGCCGAGGGCGACCAGGTGGCCGACGATGACGCCGGTCAGCACGGCCAGCGACCAGCCGACGGTGCCGGACGGGAAGAGGGCGTGGCCGCCGGTGAACGCCCGGTAGAAGCCCGCGCCCAGCACGAATCCGGCCGCCGAGACGACCGCCGTGGGCAGGGCGGGCCAGGACAGCTGTCGGTCGGGGTCGGAGTCAGGCATACCGGGGACGCGCTCGGCGGTGAGCTGCGCGGCACCGGGGCCGCCGGCCGCGGTGTACTGCCCGGCGGCGCGCCCCTCGACGCCCGGACGCTCCGAAGGCCGCCCGGCCCAGCGGCTAGCCCGCCATGCGCCGGTGATCCGGCGCAGGCGCAGCCGTGAGTCCGGGGCGGCGCTCTCGGTCGGTTCCATTCCCGTCCCTCTCACAGCCGGCGGTGCCCACGCCACGCGGCTCGTTCGCCCGACAAAACCCTCGACGGCGCCGCGTTGGAAAAACCTTCCCCTTGCTCTTCAGGAGCAAGGGAATGCCCCGACCGCAGCTGGGCACGGCAGGCGCACATCTCAACAGTAGGCCGCAGAAGGCTTCCACGGGCAGCGGTCGTCGACGGTTGCCCGAATGCGCCCCGGCCACCCGTATGCATCTGGTATGCGCCGATCGGGTGGCGTTCAACCGCCGCTCCTCGCTACTCCTCCGTGGGAAGTGCCACATCGGTGGCCGCCTCGGGGCCCTGTTCCAGCAGCACGTCGAAGCCGTCCTCGTTCAGAACAGGCACCTTCAGTTGCATCGCTTTGTCGTACTTGGAACCCGGATTGTCGCCTACGACGACGAAAGACGTCTTCTTCGAAACCGAACCGGTGACTTTCGCCCCTCTGGTCTGCAACGCCTCTTTGGCCCCGTCTCGGGTGAAGCGCTCCAGGGTGCCGGTGACGACGACGGTGAGCCCTTCGAGGGGACGCGGACCTTCGTCCTCCCCCGAGCCCTCCTCCTCCATGCGCACGCCCGCGGCCTTCCACTTGCGCAGGATCTCCTGGTGCCAGTCCTCCGCGAACCATTCCTTGAGGGACTTCGCGATGATCGGGCCGACGCCGTCGGTGTTCGCCAGTTCCTCCTCGCTCGCCTGCTCGATGCGGTCGATCGAGCGGAAGTTGCGCGCCAGCGCCTCGGCGGCGACCGGGCCGACATGGCGGATCGACAGGCCGGTCAGGACCCGGGCGAGCGGGCGCTCCTTGGCGGCCGCGATGTTCTCCAGCATGGCGACGGCGTTCTTCTTGGGCTCGCCCTGCTGGTTGGCGAAGACGGTGGCGATCTTCTCCTCGCCGGTCTTCGGGTCCCGCTTGGGCAGACCGCTGTCCTGGTCGAGGACGTACGCCTTGATGGGCAGCAGTTGCTCGATGGTGAGGTCGAACAGGTCGCCCTCGTCGGTCAGCGGCGGGTCCGAGGGCTCCAGCGGTTTGGTCAGGGCCGCGGCCGCGACGTACCCGAAGTGCTCGATGTCCAGCGACTTGCGGCCCGCGAGGTAGAACAGGCGTTCGCGCAGCTGGGCGGGGCAGGTCCGGGCGTTGGGGCAGCGCAGGTCGACGTCCCCCTCCTTCATGGGGCGCAGGCCCGTCCCGCACTCCGGGCACTCGCTCGGCATCACGAACTCGCGCTCGCTGCCGTCGCGCAGGTCGACCACCGGGCCGAGGATCTCCGGGATGACGTCACCGGCCTTGCGCAGCACCACGGTGTCGCCGATGAGGACGCCCTTGGCCTTGACGACGTCCTGGTTGTGCAGGGTGGCGAACTCGACCTCCGAGCCGGCCACCGTCACCGGTTCGACCTGGGCGTACGGCGTGATCCGGCCTGTACGGCCCACGCCCACGCGGATGTTGATGAGCTTGGTGTTGACCTCTTCGGGCGCGTACTTGTAGGCGATCGCCCAGCGGGGGGCTCGGGAGGTGGAGCCGAGGCGGCCCTGGAGGGGGATCTCGTCGAGCTTGACGACGACCCCGTCGATCTCGTGCTCCACGGAGTGGCGGTTCTCACCGAAGTAGGCGATGAACTCCCGTACGCCGTCGAGTCCTTCGACCACCTTGTTGTGCTGGGCGGTGGGCAGGCCCCAGGACTTGAGGAGGTCGTAGCCCTGGGAGAGGCGGGTCATGCCGTGGAAGCCCTCGAGGACGCCGATGCCGTGCACGACCATGTGGAGCGGGCGGGTGGCGGTGACGCGCGGGTCCTTCTGGCGCAGTGAACCGGCCGCCGCGTTGCGCGGGTTGGCGAAGGGCTTGTCACCGGCCTCGACCAGGCGGGCGTTGAGCTCCTCGAACTTCTCCATCGGGAAGTAGACCTCGCCGCGGATCTCCACGAGGTCGGGGACCTTGTCGCCTTTGAGGCGGTCCGGGATCTCGGCGATCGTGCGGACGTTGGGCGTGATGTCCTCGCCCGTGCGGCCGTCGCCGCGGGTCGCCGCGCGGATGAGGCGACCGTGCTCGTAGGTGAGGTTGACGGCGAGACCGTCGACCTTGAGCTCGCACAGCAGGTGGTAGTCGGTGGTGCCGACGTCCTTGGCGACCCGCTCGGCCCAGGCCGCCAACTCCTCGTCGCTGAACGCGTTGTCCAGGGAGAGCATGCGGGAGCGGTGCTGGACGGACGTGAACTCGGTCTCGTACGCCCCCGCGACCTTCTGGGTCGGCGAGTCGGGGGTGCGCAGCTCCGGGTACTCCTCTTCGAGGGATTCGAGGGAGCGCAGGAGCTTGTCGAAGTCGGCGTCGCTGATGACCGGCGCGTCGTTCACGTAGTACCGGAAGCGGTGCTCCTCGATCTGCTCAGCGAGCTGCGCGTGCTTCTCCCGTGCCTCGGCGGGCACCGTCGTCTCCGCTTGCTTGTCGCCGGCCACCGTGTTGTCCTCCCGTTACTCTGGGTTGTCCGCGAGGGACCTCGCCGCCTGGGCGCAGTGGGCGAGAGCCTTGCGGGCGTACTCGGGGGACGCGCCCGCGAGTCCGCACGACGGAGTGACCGTGACCGCCTCCGCGAGAAGTCCCGGATGCAGCCCCAGCCTGCGCCACAGCGTCCTGACACCCATGACGCTACCGGCAGGGTCTGACAATGCCGTGTCCGTGCCGGGCACGACACCGGCGAAGAGCCTCGTCCCCCCTTCCACCGCCTCGCCGATCGCGTCGTCGTCACGCTCGGTGAGGAGCGAGAAGTCGAAGGAGACCGCCGCCGCACCCGCCCTCCGCAGCAGGGCGAAGGGGACGTCCGGTGCGCACGAGTGGACCGCGACGGGGCCACCCCCGTGAACCCCGACGACGTCGCGCAGGGTGGCCTCGACGACCTGCCGGTCCACGGCCCGGTGGGTGCGGTAACCGCTGGCGCTCCTCACCTGCCCGCGCAGGACGCCGATGAGGGACGGCTCGTCGAGCTGGAGCACGACCTGCGCCCCGGGGATACGCCTTCGGACCTCCTCCAGGTGCAGGCGCAGTCCCTCGGCCAGCGAGGCGGCGAGGTCCCGGCAGGCGCCGGGGTCGGAGAGGACGACCTCGCCGTTCCGCAGCTCCAGCGTGGCGGCCAGCGTCCAGGGACCGACGGCCTGCACCTTCAGCTGCCCCTCGTACCCCTGGGTGAACTCCTCCAGCGCGTCGAGGTCCTCCCCCAGCCAGGACCGCGCCCGCTTGGTGTCCCGGCCCGGCCGGTCCCCGATCCGCCACCCGCTGGGCTCCACGCGCGCGTACAGCTCGACGAGCATTCCGGCGGTACGGCCGATCATGTCGGCGCCGGGGCCGCGGGCGGGCAGTTCGGGCAGGAACGGGAAGTCCTCGAAGGAGCCGGTGGCGGTCCTGGCGGCCTCACGGGCGTCGCCGCCGGGGAGGGAGCCGATGCCGGTGGCGGGGGCGAAGCGAAGGTCTGCGGTCACATACGAAGCCTACGTACGTGGCAGGAGGAGGTTCGCGCCCCCACCGGAGCTTCGCCCCCACCGGAGCCGTCAGCGCCCCGGGCGGACCGTCAGGTCGTTGATCTCCGCGTCCCGCGGCAGGTCCATCGCCGTCAGGATCGTCGTGGCGACCGACTCGGGGTCGATCCATCGCGCGGGGTCGTAGTCCTTGCCCTCCTGCTGGTGGACCTTGGCCTGCATGGGGCTCGCCGTGCGGCCGGGGTAGACCGAGGTGACGCGGACGCCGTGCGCGTGCTCCTCGTGGCGCAGGGAGTCCGCCAGGGCCTTGAGGCCGTGCTTGGAGGCGGCGTACGCGGACCAGTCGGCGTGCGCGTTCAGTCCCGCGCCCGAGTTCACGAACACCACGTGGCCCCGGGCCGCCCGGAGCTGGGGCAGGAAGTGGCGGGTCAGCTCGGCCGGAGCGATCAGGTTGACGTTCAACTGGTGGCGCCAGGACTTCGGGGTCAGCTCGCCGACCGGGCCGAGGTCGACCACACCCGCGATGTGCAGCAGGGAGTCCACCCGATCGGGCAGCGACTGGTGCGAGAAGGCCCAGCTCAGCTTGTCGGGGTCGGCCAGATCTCCGACCAGGGTGCGCGCCCCGGGGAACTGAGCCGCCAGCTCCTTCGCCCGGCCCGCGTCACGTGCGTGCAGCACGAGTTCGTCCCCGCGCGCGTGCAGACGCCGGGCCACCGCCGCACCGATGCCGGAGCCCGCTCCGGTGATCACATGTGTAGCCATGCCGCCATGCTCGCATCACGGCGTCAGCGCGTACCGAGCGACTCCTCCAGGTACGCCAGCGCCCCCACCGGCTCCTCGGCGAAGAACACCAGGTCGGTGAGCGGGAGAGGCAGGAAGCCCTCGTCCTCCATGCGCCGGAACTGCTCCTTCAGCCCGTCGTAGAAGCCCGCCGTGTTCAGCAGGACGACCGGCTTCTGCGTGTGCCCGTGCTTCTTCAACTCCAGGATCTCGGTCGCCTCGTCGAGCGTGCCCGTGCCGCCCACCATGATCACCACGGCGTCGGCCTTCTCCAGGAGCAGCTTCTTTCGTTCGGCGAGGTCCTTCGCGATCACCATCTCGTCGACGCCCGGGCGGACCTTGGCGGCCAGGAACTCCACGGAGACCCCGACGAGCCGCCCGCCCGCCTCCTGCACCCCGTCGGCGACCACCTTCATGAGACCCACGTCCGAGCCACCCCACACAAGGGTGTGGCCGCCCTTGCCCAGCAGCTTCGCGAACTCCCGCGCGGGGCGCGTGTAGCGGGAGTCGAGGTCGGCGGCGGAGAGGAAGACGCAGATTCGCATGAGGTCACCGTACGCGGGAAGAACCGGGGGCCCGCGAGCGCTTTCCCGGTATGGCCGAAGGACACACGATCACCATCGAGCAAGCCGACCAGCACGTGCGCGTGGTGCACGGCGACCAGGTCCTCGCGGAGAGCGACAGGCCCCTCGTGCTGCGCGAGACGGGCTCTCCCGTGCGGTACTACCTCCCCGCCGAGGACGTACGACTCGACCTGCTGACCCCCTCCGACACCCACACCTACTGCCCCTTCAAGGGCACCGCGTCCTACTGGTCCCTGCCGGACGCGCCCGACCTGGTGTGGTCCTATCCCGAGCCGAAGCCCGCCGTCGCCGAGATCAAGGACCACCTCTGTTTCTACGAGGTCGACGTGTCCTGACCGATGATTTCCGTGCGGTGCGGCAGTCTCCACAGGCATGGACAAGAAGACCCTCTCGCGCGACGGCACGCCGATCGCGTACGAACGCACCGGACACGGCCCCGCAGTCGTCCTCGTCAGCGGCGCGATGTCCACCGGCGGCACGGTCGCGCCCCTGGCCGTGCCGCTGTCCGAGCGGTTCGACGTGCTCGTGTACGACCGCCGGGGCCGCGGTGCGAGCGGCGACACGGCCCCCTACGCGGTGGCCCGTGAGGTCGAGGACCTCGCCGCGCTCATCGAGGCGGCGGGCGGCGAGGCATGCCTGTGCGGCATCTCGTCCGGCGGTGCGCTGGTCCTGGAGGCCGCGGCGAGCGGACTGCCGGTACGCCGGGTCGCCGTGTACGAGACGCCGTACGCCGACTTCCTGGACGGCGGCGCGGAGCGGATGGCCGAGTACACCGAGAAGCTGACGGCAGCGCTCGCCGAGGGCCGGCGCGGGGACGCGGTGGAGCTCTTCCTGCGGCTCACCGGCATGGGCGAGGGGATGATCCAGGGCGCCCGCCAGTCCCCCATGTGGCCCGGCATGGAGGCGGTCGCCCCGACGCTCGCCTACGACAACGCGGTCATGGCCGGCGGTCTGGTCCCCCGGGACCGGCTGGCCTCGATCACGGTCCCGTTGCTGGCGGTCGCGGGCGGCGCGAGCCCCGAGTGGATGCGCGAAGGCACCAGGGCGGTCGCGGAGGCGGCACCGAAGGGCTCGTACCGCGTCCTGGAGGGCCAGACCCACATGGTGGACCCGACGGCCCTCGGACCGGTCCTGGCGGAGTTCTTCGCGGCCTGATCGTCCGTCACCCGGCACCCGCGGGTGCCGGGACGTGCCCGTACGCGCGGGCCGTGGCGACGGCGTGTGCCCGGCACCTCCGGTGCTGTCCCGAGAGCCTGCGGGCACGCGCGCGTGGCACCCTGACACACCCCGCGGCCGTGCGCACGTGCCGGCACCGGCAGATGGTCCGCCCAGGGGCCTGCGGGCACCCGCGTGCAGCATCAACTGACACAACCCACGGGGCGTACCCACCCGGCGCCTCCCGGGACGATCCGCCCGACACCCAGCGGCACCCGCACGTGGCACCCCTGACACGGCCCACGGCCGTACCCACGTGCCGGCACCGCCGGACCATCCGCCCAGGAGCCCGCGCGGAGTTCCCTCGCGGGCCCGGGTGCCGTCGCGGGTCTAGGCCACGCCCGCCGTCACCCGCACCGTGGACGCGATCGTCGCCGAACCCACCACGCGCGTGCCGTCGTAGAGCACGATCGCCTGGCCGGGGGCCACCCCGCGGACGGGCTCGGCGAAGAAGACCTCCAGGGTGCCGTCCACCAGCTCCGCGGTGACCTCGGTCTCGCCGCCGTGGGCGCGGAGCTGGGCCGTGTAGGTGCCGGGGCCCGTCGGGGCCGCGCCGCACCAGCGGGGCTTGATCGCGGTCAGGGCGTTCACGTCCAGCGCGGCGGCCGGGCCGACCGTCACCGTGTTGTTCACCGGTGAGATGTCGAGGACATAGCGCGGCTTGCCGTCGGCGGCCGGGGTGCCGATCCTGAGGCCCTTGCGCTGGCCGATGGTGAATCCGTACGCCCCCTCGTGGGAGCCGATCTTCGCGCCCGACTCGTCGACGATGTCGCCCTCCGCCCGGCCGAGGCGGGAGGCGAGGAAGCCCTGGGTGTCGCCGTCGGCGATGAAGCAGATGTCGTGCGAGTCGGGCTTCTTGGCGACCGCGAGACCCCGGCGCTCGGCCTCGGCGCGGATCTCGTCCTTGGTGGTGACCGTGTCGCCGAGCGGGAACAGGGCGTGCGCCAGCTGCTTCTCGTCCAGGACACCGAGGACGTACGACTGGTCCTTCGCCATGTCGGAGGCGCGGTGCAGCTCCCGGGAGCCGTCCGCGAGCGTGACGACCTTCGCGTAGTGGCCCGTGCACACCGCGTCGAAGCCCAGCGCGAGCGCCTTGTCGAGCAGGGCGGCGAACTTGATCTTCTCGTTGCAGCGCAGGCAGGGGTTGGGGGTGCGGCCGGCCTCGTACTCGGCGACGAAGTCCTCGACCACGTCCTCGCGGAAGCGGTCGGCGAGGTCCCAGACGTAGAACGGGATGCCGATGACGTCGGCGGCACGGCGGGCGTCGCGCGAGTCCTCGATGGTGCAACAGCCACGCGCGCCCGTGCGGAACGATTGCGGGTTCGCGGACAGCGCGAGGTGGACGCCGGTCACATCATGGCCGGCTTCGGCGGCGCGGGCGGCGGCGACGGCGGAGTCGACTCCTCCGGACATGGCGGCGAGTACACGAAGAGGGCGCGGCGTGGTGTCAGTCATAACCCCTCAAGAGTACGGGGGCGCGGGAACCGGAGCCCACGAGTATCCGTTGACGATCACATGGGGGAGAAAAAAGCATCCGCAGACGGCGACCGGCGCATCGGTCGCCGGGCCCTGCTCATCGGCGGGACGGCGGCGGCCGTGGGCACGGCGGTGCTGGCCCGCGACGAGTTGGCGCGGCTGTGGTGGCGGGCGCCGGGTGTGGAGAAACCGCGTGTCGAGGGCGCGGTCGACTTCCGCGGCGCGCAGTGGGTGGCGGCCTCCGACGCGAACTGGCGGCGGGCGGACCGGCCCGACGACTACGGCATAGACATGGTGATCATCCATGTCACCCAGGGCAGCTTCGCGAGCGCGGTGAAGGTGTTCCAGGACCCGGGCCACGGCGCGGCCGCGCACTACGTCGTCCGCAAGGACGGGCACATCACGCAGATGATCCGCGAGCTGGACGTGGCGTTCCACGCGGGCAACCGCTCCTACAACGAACGCAGTGTGGGCATCGAGCACGAGGGATTCGTCGACCGGCCCGAGGACTTCACCGACGAGATGTACGCGGCTTCGGCGCGGCTCACGGCCGGGATATGCGCGCGGTACGCCATACCCGTCGACCGCGAGCACATCATCGGCCATGTGGAGGTGCCGGGCACGGATCACACCGACCCGGGCGAACACTGGGACTGGGAGCGGTACATGCGGCTGGTGCGGAAGGTGCCGAGCGCCTCCGTCTAGCAACGAACGTCCCGCCCGCTAGCTACGAACGTCCCGCCCGGTGATGAACATTCGGTTTGGTTATGAACATCCGGCCAAGACCGCCCGCCCGACATGTCCCGTATCCCGATCATGACCTGCGGACCAGCAACTTGGCTTTTCTTCAAGGGAGTTGACCCAGGTCCCGCTCTCACAGCTTCCCGGGCTCGCACCCAGCTTCACCCCAGTCCTCACACAGCCCTTACGTCGAGGCTCCCCGGCCATGACACGCACCACAGACGGCCTGGGGGCCGAGCCCGAGCACTCCAAGGAGAGCAGAGGCCACAAGAAGGGTCTACACCGGCGGAAGTTCCTCGGCGGGATGGCCGGGGTGGGCCTCGGGGCCGTGGGCGCGGCAGGCGCCGCCTTTTCCCTGCTGACCGAAGGCACCCGCAACAAGGCGGCCGCCGCGACGGACGGCACCCTCACCATTCCGGACCTGCTGGAGGGCACCACCTCCGACGGCACCACCACCTTCACCCTGGCCGCACAGACCGGGACCTCCGAGGTGCTCAGCGGTGTCACCAGCACCACCGCCGGTTACAACCAGTCGTTCCTCGGTCCCACCCTGAAGTGGACCAAGGGCGACACCGTGCTGCTGAACATCACCAACAGCCTCACCGAGGACACCACCGTCCACTTCCACGGCGCCCACGTCCCGCCCACGATGGACGGCGGCCCGCAGAACGCCTTCTCCGCCGGGACGACCTGGTCGCCCACCTTCACGGTCCTGGACGAGGCGAAGACCCTCTGGTACCACCCGCACGCCCTGGGCACCACGGCCAAGCAGGCCACCCACGGCCTGGCCGGGATGATCATCGTCGAGGACGACTCCGACACGTCCGCCGCACTGCCCGGCGACTACGGCGTCGACGACATCCCGCTCGTCTTCCAGTGCCTGGCCGTGGACAGCGCCGGCGACATCAAGTACGACCAGAGCGGCTATCTCAGCTCCGGTCTCAGCTTCCCGCTGCTGGTGAACGGCGAGAACGTCGACGACACCACGCTCTCCTTCGCCGCCACCAGGACCCGCAACCGCTTCCGCGCTCTCAACGCCTCACCGTCGGACATCGTCACCCTCCAGCGCAGCGACGGCGGCACGCTGACCCAGATCGCCACGGACCAGGGCTACCTGACGGAGGCGGCCGAGGTGACCACGATCCGTCTGGTGGCCGGCGCCCGCGCCGAGTTCGTCATGGACGTCAGCGAGGACGTCACACTCCAGGCCGTCATCACGACGGGCTGGATCCGCGGCGGCTCCGGCACGTACGACTTCCTCACCGTCACGGCGGGCGGCACCGACACCCCGGACGACCTGCCGAGCACGCTCAACACCATCGAGCGGTACGACACCTCCGACTTCACGGCGCGCACCATCACCCTCAGCAACACGGGTGCGACCATGAAGATCAACGGCTCTGCCGGGCTCACCATGGCCGGCATGACCATGATCAGCACCACGCTGGGCGCGAAGGAGATATGGACGATCACCAACGCCAGCCAGCTGGAGCACTCGTTCCATCTGCACGACGTGCCCTACCAGCTCGTCTCGATCAACGGTGAGGAGCCGACCGGGGTCGACCTCGGCTGGTACGACACGTTCGAGGTCGTCGGCGGCGGCGAGATCGTGATCGCGATG
The DNA here is from genome assembly GCF_044456945.1 of Streptomyces sp. NPDC050759. Classification (NCBI taxonomy): domain Bacteria; kingdom Bacillati; phylum Actinomycetota; class Actinomycetes; order Kitasatosporales; family Streptomycetaceae; genus Streptomyces; species Streptomyces sp. NPDC050759. Next base: position 315,166 of record NZ_JBITGI010000011.1, read on the forward strand.
GAGTTCACCGACTTCGCCGACGACACGTACATGTACATGCTCCACTGCCATCTGCTTCAGCACGAGGACGAGGGAATGATGGCCTCCCTCATGGTCACGGAGAGCTGACCGGAAGCCCCTGGTCCGGCGGGTCCTGCTGCGGCGGCGTTACGTCAGCCCCGCCGCGCGGGCCCGTTCCACCGCCGGACCGATGGCCTTCGCGACCGCCTCGACGTCCGCCTCGGTGGAGGTGTGCCCGAGGGAGAAGCGGAGGGTGCCGCGGGCCAGGTCGGGCTCGGTGCCGGTGGCCAGCAGGACGTGGCTGGGCTGGGCGACGCCCGCGGTGCAGGCGGAGCCGGTGGAGCACTCGATGCCCTGGGCGTCCAGGAGGAGCAGCAGGGAGTCGCCCTCGCAGCCCGGGAAGGTGAAGTGGGCGTTGGCCGGGAGACGGCCCCCGGGCGCCGGGTCGCCGCCGAGGATCGCGTCCGGGACCGCCGTACGGACCGCCTCGACCAGGGCGTCGCGCAGGGCGCCGATTTCGAGCTCGAACCACTCGCGCTGCTCGGCGGCGAGGCGGCCGGCCACCGCGAAGGAGGCGATGGCGGGAACGTCGAGGGTGCCGGAGCGGACGTGGCGCTCCTGGCCGCCGCCGTGCAGGACGGGGACGGGGGTCCACTCGCGGCCGAGGACCAGGGCACCGATGCCGTACGGGCCGCCGATCTTGTGACCGGAAACCGTCATCGCGGCGAGGCCGGAGGCGGCGAAGTCGACGGGGACCTGGCCGAAGGCCTGGACGGCGTCGGCATGCAGCGGGATGCCGAACTCCGCGGCGACGTCGGCGAGTTCGCGGACCGGCAGGACCGTGCCGATCTCGTTGTTGGCCCACATGACCGTGGCCAGGGCGACGTCGTCGGGGTCGCGGGCGATCGCCGCGCGCAGGGCGTCGGGGTGGACCCGGCCGTATGTGTCGACGGGGAGGTACTCGACGGTGGCGCCCTCGTGTTCGCCGAGCCAGTGGACGGCGTCGAGGACGGCGTGGTGTTCGACGGGGCTCGCGAGAACCCGCGTCCTTGCGGGGTCCGCGTCGCGCCGGGACCAGTACAGGCCCTTCACGGCGAGGTTGTCGGCCTCCGTCCCGCCGGAGGTGAAGACGATCTCGCTGGGCCGGGCGCCGAGCGCCTCCGCGAGGGTCTCGCGGGATTCCTCGACCGTGCGGCGGGCCCTGCGGCCGGATGCGTGGAGGGAAGAGGCGTTGCCGGTGGCGCCGAGGTGCGCGGTGAGTGCCTCGACCGCCTCGGGGAGCATCGGGGTGGTCGCGGCGTGGTCGAGGTATGCCATGGTGACGCCGATTCTACGGGTCGCACGCGAGCACCCTCAGGCCAGGACCGGCCGGTGCCGGCGGGCTCAGAAGCTCCAGGACGGCGTGCTGTCCAGCTGCATGAAGGCCACCAGGACCAGGAGGTCGGCCACTCCGAGGCCGAGACCCAGGTAGGCACGGCCGCGGCGGGCGGTGCCGCGCCACAGGGCCACCGAGGCCAGGACGATGGCGATCGGGCCGAGGAAGACATTGAGGACGAGAAGGCCGATGAGGCCGAGGATGAAGGACGCCACGGCCATGCCGTCGGCATCGCGGGCGCCGGTGCGGGAGGTGGCCTGCGCGGTGAGCTGCATGGTGATCAGTGCTCCTGGGGACGGTGGGGCGGGGGTCAGTGGGCCGAGGTGCGGCGGCGGGCGTGGCGCTCGCGGAGCGCGAAGACGCCCAGCCAGACGGCGATCACGACGGCGGTGACTGCGGTGAAGGTGAGCGGCGCGTGGGCGACGGTGCCCAGGACGACGCCGAGCAGCATGAGTGCGGCGACGAGGAACAGCATGGGACGGATCCCCCTCCGAGATGGCTGTCGTTACGTTTGGGTGAACAGTTGTAGTTACAGTTGTTCACTGACTCTCGAGTCTAGCGCGTCACACGGCTTTCCAATTACGGAGAACAGTTGTTAACTGGATGACATGAGTCACACCCTCGGCATCCGGCAGGCACAGAAGCAGAAGACCCGGCAGGCGCTCCTGGACGCGGCGTTGGCCCTGCTGGAGGAGCAGAGCCTGAGCAGCCTCGGTCTGCGCGAGGTCACGCGCGCCGTCGGCGTCGCCCCGACCGCCTTCTACCGGCACTTCCGCTCCATCGCGGATCTCGGCGCGGCTCTGGTCGAGGAGGCGCTGGGCAGCCTGCACCCGATGATCCGGACGACAGTGTCCGCGGCCGACGACCACGCCCAACGGATCAAGCGGGCCATCGAGTTGATCGCCGGTCATGTGGACGCGTACCCCGCCCATGTCCGTTTTATCGCCCGGGAGCGACATGGCGGTGTCCAGCCGGTCCGGGAGGCCATCCGGGACCAACTCGCCCGGTTCGGGCAGGAGGTGAAGGACGAGCTGGCCAAGGACCCGGTGTCCGAAGGCTGGAGCGAGGACGACCTGCTGATGCTGGCCAACCTCTACGTCGACCAGATGCTGATCACGGCCTCACTGTTCCTGGAGGCCCTGGAGGCATCGCCGGAGGAGCGCGAGCGCGTCTGCCAGGTGGCGGAGCATCAGATGCGCCTGATCAGCATCGGCCGCGAACACTGGCTGGACTAGGGCCCGCCCACCGACTCCCCGTCCGGGCAACGCACAGGGGCGGCACCCCCGTTCACCGGGAGCACCGCCCCTGTCGTACGACGTCGGGGTCAGCTCTTCGTCGCCGCCGCAGTCGGTGCACCGCTGGGCGCCCCGCTCGGGGCCGCGCCGCCCGCGCCGCCGCAGCCGCCCATGCCGCCGCCGGGACCGCCCTGACCGCCCTTGCCGCCGCCGGGGCCGCCGCTCGGCATCCCGGAGGGGTTGCCGCTGGGCGCGCCCGACGGCCTCGCGGTCGCGTTGCCGGTGGGAGCTCCCGAGGGGGCGCCGCTCGGCATACCGGAGGAGTTGCCGGTCGGGGCCTGACAGTTCTGCTGCTGACCCGAGTTGCCGCTGTTCGAGGTCGACGACGAGTCGCCCGAGCCACAGGCCACCAGGGCGAGGGGCGAGAGCGCCAGCAGAGCCACGGCGGGGAGAAGACGCACACGCTTCATGAGAGACAGCTCCAGGGAGGATGAGGAAGTCCTGAGGTCCGGAACTCAACCAACGACCCTTAAGCCTTTCTTGGGGCCCCACTGTCCCCCGCCTGTGCGCAGGGCAAAGCGCGGCTAAAGCACCCCGTCCGACCTGGGGTTCCCCTGCGGCCTTCGACCTACTCGCTGGTACAAGCCCGTGACAGAAGCGGCCGCGCGGCCGGAGAACCCCGGGGGTTGACCGGCTTCAGCGGCCGGGCGGTGCGGGGCGGGCAGCGCGGGCATCACCTTGCGCAGCGCCGAGCCGTGGGCGGAGTCCAGCCGGGGGCTGCCTGGATGTCCTGGGCGGCCAGGATGCGCGCCCCTGGATGGGTCAGGGCAACCTGACCCTGGCAAGCTGCCGCGACTGTGCCACCAACCTGTCCTCGCTGTCCCAGACCTCCGCGTCCTCCTCCAGGAAGCCGCCGGCGAGGTTGCGGGTGGTGATGGAGACGCGCAGCGGGCCGGGGGCCGGGCGGCAGCGGACGTGGACGGTGAGTTCGACCGTGGGCACCCAGCCCTTGAGGCCGATCTCGAAGGCGGTGGGCGGCAGCGCGTCCACCGCGAGGAGCAGCGAGAAGGGGTCGGCGTCGCGGCCGTCGGCGAGTCCGAACCAGGACCGCATCTCGCCCTTGCCGGACGGGGCGCCGAGGGCCCAGCCCAGGGTCGACGGGTCCAGCTTGAGCATCAGCCGGTCGGTGATGGCGGAGCTGCCCTCGACGGGGGCCGGCCCGTCCTCGGGGCCGAAGCACTGGTCCATCGGCGGGATCACCGGCGGCTTCGCCGTCGTACGGACGTCGTCGGGGAGGGTGTCGAGGTCGCCATAGGAGGCGAGGACGCGGATGCGCTCGACCTCCTGGCCCTCCTCGTCGTACTGGAAGAGCGAGGCCTGGCCGGTGGAGAGGGTGCGGCCGGTGCGGACCACGTCCGTGCGGATCACCGCGGGTCCGGGCTGGGACGCGGTCAGGTAGTGCGCGGAGATCGTGAACGGGTCGGCGTGCGGCAGGGCGTCCGCCAGGGCGCGGCCCAGGACCGCCAGCAGGTAGCCGCCGTTGACGGCGCTGATGATCGTCCAGCCCGCGGAGAGGTCGATGTCGTAGACGCCGGGTGCGCGGCGGGTGACCGCGGTGTCCCGGTCGAACTCGCTGTCGCCGATGGTGGCACGCGTGGCGGAGGCTGCTTCTGGCATGCCTGAACGGTACAACAACCAACTACTAAGCGGTAGCTTTCCCTTCCTCGCTGACAGGCCGGTCCAGGTGAGACCCGGGCAATTCTTCGGTAAGTGTCCGTACTCGTCCGTAAACCCAGGCCCCGGCTTCGCCCTCTACAGGGACATGAGCCTCACCGGGACCGCGTTCCTCTACACGCTGATCGTGCTGTCCGTCGTCGCCCTCGTGCTGCCGCTCGTCCTGTGGTCGCGGCTGCGGGGCCCCCGGATCGCACGCGCCGCCGCCCGCGTACTGATGGTGCTGTTCGCCCAGGGCACGGCCGTCGGCCTCGTCTTCGCGGTGGTCAACAACCAGAACAACCTGTACGACAACTGGGCCGACCTGCTCGGCACCGGCAACCACGTCCAGCAGGCCGCGAACCTGGGCGCCGACGGCACCGGCGGCATCTCGCTGAAACGGTTGCCCAGGGTGGAGCAGCACTTCACGAAGGCCACCGGCCCCGGCATGCACGGCGTACGGGTGACCCAGCTCAAGGGCCGGGTCTCGGGCGTGAACGCCGAGGTCTATGTCTGGCTGCCGCCGCAGTACGGCACACCCGCCTACCGGCACCACAAGTTCCCCGTGGTGGAGCTGCTGTCGGGCTATCCGGGCTCGGCGAAGGCCTGGTTCGGGTCGCTGCACGCGGTGAACCAGCTGCGGCCGCTGATGCGGGAGGGCCGGGTGGCGCCCTTCATCCTGGTCGCCCCGCGCATGAACCTGCTGGCCGGGGTGGACACCGGCTGCGCCAACATCACGGGCACGGTGAACGCCGACACCTGGCTCAGCGTCGATGTGCCGAAGATGGTCACCGACAACTTCCGCGCCCAGGCCGGACCGGCGGGCTGGGCGGTGGCCGGGTACTCGGCGGGCGGGCACTGCGCGACGAAGCTCGCCGTCGCCCACCCCGACCGCTACCGGGCCGCGGTCAGCATGTCGGGCTACAACGACCCGATCGGCGAACGCAACTCGCTGGCCGCCGAGACCCCCGCCCTGCGCCGCGCCAACAACCCCTACCTGCTGCTGCGCGAGGCCCGTACCCCACCCGCGATCGCGCTCTACCAGTCCGGCCAGCCGGGCGACGGCTACGAGGCGGCCACCGGTCTCGAACAGATCGCGAAGGCGCCGACCACGGTGCACGTCGTCTACATCCCGAAGAGCGCGGGCGGCCACAACATGGCGTTGTGGCGGCCGCAGGTGGTCCCGGTGTTCCGGTGGCTGACCGAGGAGATGGGGCTGCTGCGCGGCCGGGCGGGCACTACTCCTCACGCACGGTCGAGCGCCGGTTCCACGCCCGCGGAGCTCGCCAGTGGAACCGCATCGCGAGCAGGCGCAGTACGAAAGCCGTGAGGGCCGCGAGCCCGCTGGTGAACGGGGAGAGCACGTCGTACCGGATACACAGGGCGGCCATGGTGGCGCCGACGATCGCCGGGACCGCGTACAGGTCGCGGTCCCACCGCAGCAGCGAGGGCACCTCGTTGGCGAGCACGTCCCGCAGGACACCGCCGCCGACGGCGGTGGCGAGACCGAGGGTGGCGGACTGGGTGAGGCCGAGCCCGTACTCGTACGCCTTCGTCGTCCCGGCGACGCAGAACAGGCCGAGGCCGGCCGCGTCGAAGACGTTCACACCGGCCTGGATGCGCTCCACGTGCGGGTGCAGGAAGAAGACCAGCAGGGCGGCGAGGAGCGGGGTGGTGAAGTAGCCCAGGTCCGTGAAGGCCGCGGGCGGTACCGCGCCGATGATCAGGTCCCGGAACAGCCCTCCGCCCAGCGCGGTGACCTCGGCGAGTACGGCCATGCCGAAGACGTCGAAGTTCTTGCGGACGGCCAGCAGCGCGCCGGAGATGGCGAACACGAAGATGCCGACGAGGTCGAGCGTGTGCTGGACGGAGGGGCTGAACAGTTGCTGGAGCACACCGCATTCTTGCGCAGGGGCTTTTACAGGGCCGGTTTGCCCGTGGTGAAGAGCCAGGTGTGGAACAGGTCGTCCAGCTGCTGTCCGCTGATCTTCTCCGCGAGCCGGATGAAGTCGGCGGTGTCGGCGTTGCCGTAGCGGTGGAGCTTCGTCCAGGCCGGCAGCAGCTTGAAGAACGCCTTGTCGCCGATCCGTTCGCGCAGCACCTGGAGGGTCATGGCGCCGCGCTGGTAGACCGCGGACGCGAACATCGTGTCGCGCTGCGGGTCGCCGACGGTGATCTGCCAGAACGGGTTGTCGGCGGGGCGGGCGTCGTAGCCGGCGAGGAAGGAGTCGTGGGCGCTGCGCGTGCCCTTGTGCTCGGCCCACAGCCACTGGGAGTAGGTGGCGAAGCCCTCGTTGAGCCAGATGTCCTTCCAGTGCGCGACGGAGACCGAGTCGCCGAACCACTGGTGGGCCAGCTCGTGCACGATCGTCGTCTCGTTGCGCACCGCCGAGTACACCGGCTTCGACTGCACCTCCAGCGAGAACCCCGCCTGCGGCATGTCGTCGACGATCGCGCCGGTCTCCTCGAAGGGGTACGGCCCGAAGACCTGCGACCAGTAGTCGGTGGCCTCGGCGGTCACGCCGTACACGTCGACGTTGTTGCTGTTCTCCAGCACCGGGTCGATGGCGGTGTAGATGGGGATGCCGCCGGGGGTCGTCCCGGTGCGGACATCGAACTTCCCGATGGTGGCGGTCGCGAGGTAGGTCGCCATCGGCTTCTTCTCGCGCCAGTGGGTGTACGTCGAGCCGCCCTTGTCGTACGTCGACACGAGCCGGCCGTTGGACACCGCGGTCAGGCCCTTGGGGGTTCTGATGCGGATGTCGTAGGTGGCCTTGTCGGCGGGGTGGTCGCTGGACGGGAACCAGGTGGAGGCGGCGTTGGGTTCACAGGCGACGAAGACGCCGTCGGGGGTCTTCATCCAGCCGTAGTCGGACCCGAAGACGATGGGGCCGCTGAGGGGTTCGGGGACGCCGCCGTAGGTGACGGCGACGGTGAAGTCCCTTCCCTTGCGCAGGGATTCGCGCGGGGTGATCTTGATTTCGTCGCCGTCGCGGGTGAACTGGGCGCGTCTGCCGTTCACTTCGACTCTCGTGACCTCGAGTTTCTGGAGGTCCAGGTCGAAGGTCGAGAGGTTCTGGGTGGCGCGGGCGGTGAGGGTCGTACGGCCGTCCAGACGGTCGGTGTCCGGGTTGTACGCCACGTCGAGGGAGTAGTGACGGGCGTCGAAGCCGCCGTTGCCGAGGAGCGGGAAGTAGGGGTCGCCTATGCCGGGGGCGCCGGGTTCGGGGCCTGGGGAGGCCGCGATGACAAAGAAGGAAGCCGCCGCGGTAGCGACGGCTCCTAAGCGTGCCGAACGGGAGAGTCCCATCGTGTCGTCCCTTCGAGCGTGTGCCGATCAGTCGGACACGGACGACTCTTCACTCTCCCGTTCGGGCATGTGCATGACTTTGCCAACTCGTCATGCGTTACTTGTCGGTTGACTCCTGACTGGGGTCTTCCGGTTCCGGCGAGACGGGGGTGTCGGAGACCGGCACTTCGGCGGCGGCCGGCTCCTGGGCTCCGGCGGCGGGTGTGGTCCTCGCTCCCGGGCCGGTCTTCCCGGTCGTGGCCTCGGCGTCCGCCGTGACCTCGACCGCGGGCTTCTCGGCCGCTCCCTCGGAGGGCTCTGCCTCCTTGGAGCCGCCCACCTCCGCCGCGACCGCCGCCGACGTCTCCGCCGACTCCGTCAGGACCTCCTCGGCGACCAGCGAGGCCGCCTCCTTGGCGACCGACAGGAGCACGGTGTCCTGCGGGGCCTGGTCCTCGAAGTTCTCCGGGTGGTGGCAGGCCACGCGCTGGCCGGGGCGCAGCTCGACGAGCTGGGGCTCCGTCGTCTTGCATATCTCCGTCGCCTTCCAGCACCGCGTGTGGAAGCGGCAGCCCGAGGGCGGGGAGATCGGGGACGGGACGTCGCCGCGCAGCAGGATGCGCTCCGACTTGGCGCCGCGGCGCTTGGGGTCCGGCACCGGGACCGCCGACATCAGGGCCTTGGTGTACGGGTGCATCGGCGCCTCGTACAGCGAGGTGCGGTCGGCGAGTTCGACGATCTTGCCGAGGTACATCACCGCGATGCGGTCCGAGACATGCCGTACGACGGACAGGTCGTGCGCGATGATCACGTAGGTGAGGCCGAGCTCCGCCTGGAGGTCGTCCATCAGGTTCACGACCTGCGCCTGGATCGACACGTCGAGGGCCGAGACCGGCTCGTCCGCCACCACCAGCTTGGGCTTCAGGGCCAGTGCGCGCGCGATGCCGATGCGCTGGCGCTGGCCTCCCGAGAACTCGTGCGGGTAGCGGTTGTAGTGCTCGGGGCTCAGCCCGACCAGCTCAAGGAGGCGCTGGACCTCCTTCTTCACCCCGCCCTCGGGCTCCACGCCCTGGAGCCGGAACGGCGCCGAGACGATTCCGCCGATGGTGTGCCGGGGGTTCAGGGAGCCGTACGGGTCCTGGAAGATCATCTGGATGTCCCGCCGCAGCGGACGCATCCCGGCCGCGTTCAGCCGCGTGATGTCCTGGCCCTCGAAGTGGATCGAACCGCCGGTCGGCTCCTGGAGGCGGGTGATGACCCGGCCCATGGTCGACTTGCCGCAGCCCGACTCGCCGACCACGCCGAGGGTCTCGCCCTTGCGCACCTCGAAGTCGATGCCGTCGACCGCCTTGACCGCACCGACCTGACGCTGGAGGACGCCCTTGCGGATCGGGAAGTGCTTCTTGAGGCCCTCGACCTTGAGGAGGACCTCACGCTCTTCCGGAGCGGCGTCGGTTTTCTTCGTCTCACTCACAGCTTCGGCGCAATCTCTTCGGTCCAGATCCGCGTGCGGTCCTCCGGCGAGAGGTGGCACGCGGAGAAGTGCCCGCCGCCGACCTGCTGGAGCTCCGGGCGCACGGTACGGGTGACATCGCCCTTGGGGATGTCCGCGTACGGGCAGCGGGGGTGGAAGGCGCAGCCCGAGGGGACGTTGATGAGGCTCGGCGGCTGCCCCTTGACGGGGATGAGCCGCTCGGAGGTCTCCCGGTCGATGCGCGGCATCGAGCCGAGCAGACCCCAGGTGTACGGGTGCTGCGGCCGCTCGAAGACGTCGTCGACGCTGCCCCGCTCCACGCACCGGCCGCCGTACATCACCAGGACGTCGTCGGCGATCTCGGCGACCACACCCAGGTCGTGGGTGATGAGGACGACCGCGGAGCCGAACTCCTTCTGCAGATCCCGGATGAGGTCGAGGATCTGCGCCTGGACGGTGACGTCGAGGGCGGTCGTCGGCTCGTCCGCGATGAGCAGCTCGGGGTTGTTGACGAGCGCCATGGCGATCATCGCGCGCTGGCGCATACCGCCGGAGAACTCGTGCGGGTAACCGTCGACGCGCTTGTCGGGCTCGGGGATGCCGACCCGGTCGAGCATCTCTATCGCCCGCTTGCGCGCGACCTTCTTGCTGACGTCGTGGTGGACCCGGTGCGCCTCCACGATCTGGTTGCCGATCGTGTAGTACGGGTGCATCGCGGACAGCGGGTCCTGGAAGATCATCGCCATCTCGCGGCCGCGTAGCCGGCGCACCTCGTCCGGGTCGGCGCCGACCAGTTCCTTGCCGTCCAGCCAGATCTCGCCGGACATCCGGACGTTCTTGCCGCCCGCGCCGAGCCGGTGCAGGCCCATGATCGCCAGCGAGGTGACGGACTTGCCGGAGCCCGACTCGCCGACGATGCAGAGGGTCTTGCCCTTCTCCACCTGGAAGCTGAGCCCGTCGACGGACTTGACCAGGCCGTCGTCGGTCGGGAAGTGCACCTTGAGGTCGCGGACCGCGAGGAAGGCGTCGGGAGCGTTCCCGGGAGCCGGCTCGCCCAGGGCGGCACCGGTCTTGGACAGTTCGGTCACGAGAGCCTCACCCGCGGGTCGGCGGCGGCGTACAGCAGGTCCACCAGGAGATTTGCGACGACGACGAACATGGCGGCCAGCAGGGTCACACCGAGGATCGGGGGCAGGTCGTTGTCGGTGATGCCCTGCACCGCGTACTGGCCGATGCCGGGCAGCGAGAACACGGTCTCGGTGATCACGGCGCCGCCGAGCAGCAGGCCCAGGTCCATGCCGAACACGGTGATGATGGGCGTCAGCGCGGCCCTGAGACCGTGCCGGGCGACCACCCTGCGTTCCCGCAGGCCCTTGGCGCGGGCCGTGCGGATGAAGTCCTCGTTCATCGTCTCCAGCATGCCCGAGCGGGTCAGCCGCGCGTAGATGGCGGAGTACAGCAGTGCCAGCGAGCACCAGGCCGGGAAGAGTGTGTTGGCCCACTGGGCCGGATTCTCGGTGAACGGTACGTAGGTTCGCCCGAAGATCGGCCACTGGTAGGTGAAGAGCAGCAGCGCCAGGTTGCCCGTGAAGAACATGGGCAGCGAGACACCGGCGAGCGCGACGCCCATGAAGGAGCGGTCGAAGAAGCTGCGCGGCTTGAGCGCGGAGACCACACCGATCACCACACCGGACACCAGCCACATCACGGCGGCACCGGCGGCCAGCGAGACGGTCACCGGAAGGCGCGAGGTGAGCTGCGGCCAGACCTCGACGTGGTTCTTGAAGGAGTAGCCGAAGCAGGGCGCGTCGCAGTGGGCGGTGGTGGGGCCCAGGTTGTAGGTCGCGCCGGCCACGATCCCCTTGATGAAGTGCCAGTACTGGAGATACAGGGGGTCGTCCAGACCGAGGTTCTGCTTGACCGCGAGGATGTCGGCCTTCGTCGGGCTCTTTCCGATGTACTGCTGCGCGAGCTGGTCGGCGGTCTGGCCGGCCATCCGCGGCAGCAGGAAGAAGATCGCGAAGGTGACCGCGGTGACGACCAGCAGCAGGAGCACTGCCGCGACCGTCCGACGGAGGATGTACGAGATCACGGGGACCGGCGCTGGTGCCCGTGGGCCGCGAAGCCCACGGGCACCAATGCCTTCACCTGCCTTCCGGGGCTACTTCTTGGTCGTGCCGATGTTGAGGTAGTCGTACTGACCGCTGAAGGCCGCCGTGGACACCACGTTGGTGAAGCCGGCGGGGCGGAACAGCAGGACCTTGAAGTAGGTCAGCGGGACGAGCGCCGCCAGGTCCATCGCACGCTTGTCGATCTGGGCGTACAGGGCGTTGCGCGCGGTGTCGTCCTCGGTCGCGATGGCCTTCTCCAGCATCTCGTTGATCTGCTTGTCGTTCAGATACGAGAGGTTGGTGTTGCCGGACGCGCCGATCGCGTCGCCGTGCAGGATCTGCTGGAGGAAGCCGTAGCCGGACGGCCAGTCGGCACCCCACTGCATCATGTGCAGGCCGATGTTCTGCTTCTTGTCGAACGTCGGCACACCGGCGTAGTCGGTGAAGTACTTGCCCGACGGGTACTGCTTCAGGCTGGCGTTGATGCCGACCTTCTTCAGCGAGGCGATGATCGCGGTGGCCGCGTCGATCTCCTGCGGACGGTCGCTGCGCGCCGAGATGTTGGTGTTGATGCTCGACTTGCCGCAGGCCTTCAGCTGGTCCTTGGCCTTGGCGACGTCACCCTTGTTGCCGGTCGTCGCGTAGACGTCGGCCTTCTGGTAGCCCGGGATGTCCGGCGGCAGGACGGTGGTGGCGATGTCACCGCGGATCGGGCCGCCCTCGGCGGTCTGCACGGAGACCTTGTCGACGGCGTACTGGACGGCCTTGCGGCACTCGACCTTGTCGAACGGCGCGACCTGGTTGTTGATCGCCATGTAGACCAGACGGCCACCGTAGGTGTTGTCCGTGTTGGCCTTCAGCTTGGCGTCGTTGACGACCTTCGCCTGGGTCGCGGCCTGGACACCGGTACCGGCGAGGTCGATCGCGTCACCGGCCTGGACGTCCTGGTCGATGGTCTCCGGGTTGACCTTCAACTTGACGACGATCTTGTCCGGGTACTGCTTGCGCAGCGGGTCGGTCTTCGCGTCCCAGTTCTCGTTCTTGACGAGGACGGCCTGCTTGCCCTCGTCGTAGCTCTGGAACTTGTAGGAGCCCGAGGACACGATGGACTTGATGTAGTCGATGCCGGTGTCCTTGGCCTGCGGCACCGGAGCCGTCTGCGGCGTCGCGACCAGGTAGTCGAACTCCTGGAAGGCGCGGTTGAGCTTGAAGACGATGGTGGTGTCGTCCGGCGTCTCGATGGACTTCAGGCCCTCGGCGCTCTTGTCCTTGTAGGGACCCTTGTACGCCTTGCCGCCCTCCATGAACTGCTGGAAGTAGTTCGGGCCGAGGGAGAGCACGTCACGCGCGAAGTTGGAGCGCTCGACGGCGTACTTGACATCCTTCGAGGTGATCGGGCTGCCGTCCTGGTACTTCAGGCCGGAGCGGATCTTGTACGTCCAGGTCTTGCCGCCGTCGCTCGGCTCGCCCGCCTTCTCGGCGAGGTCCGGGACCAGCTTGTTGCCCTCCTCGCCCGGGCCGGGCTCGAAGGTCATCAGCGGGCGGGCGTAGAGCCGGCTGAGGTTGTACATGTAGGCGTAGTACGTGTTGCCCGGGTCGAAGGAGTCCGGTACGTCCGAGAGCTCGTACGTGACCGTCCCACCCTTCTGGGTGGAGGCGTTGACGACACCCTTGGTCGCTGCGTTGGCCCCAGCCGACTTGCTTTCGTCTCCACCGTTGTCATCGGCTTTGCTGCAAGCCGAGAGCAACAGGCTCGCACTGCCGATGGCCGCCACTGCGGCCAGCGCTGACCTTCGCATGATGGTCTGCTTCCCCTTTGTTGTCGGAAATCTTTGGGACTCTCGCCGCGTCCGCGGGTCAGCGGCTGCGCGGGTCGAGAGCGTCACGGAGACCGTCACCGAGCAGATTGAACGCAAGGACGGTCACGAAGATGGCAAGACCAGGCACGATCATGAACTGCGGGTCGACCTGGTAGTAGTCGACCGCCTGGTTGATCATGCCGCCCCAGGACGCCTGCGGAGGCTGGATGCCGACGCCGAGGAAGCTCAGGGACGCCTCGAAGAGGATGTTGGTCGGGATGAGCAGCGTCGAGTAGACGATGATCGGGCCGACGAGGTTCGGCAGCAGCTCCCGGAAGAGGATGTAGGGCCCCTTGGCCCCCATTCCCCGTGAGGCGTCGACGAACTCCCGCTCGCGCAGGGCCAGGGTCTGGCCGCGCACGATGCGGCCCAGATAGGGCCAGTTGAAGAAGCCGATGACGAAGATCAGCACGCTGATGTGCAGCGGCAGGCCCTCCAACCCGAAGGCACCGCCCTGGAGCGTGGCCGAGATGGCGATGGCGAACAGCAGGAGGGGGAACGCCAGGAAGGTGTCCATCAGCCGGCTGATGACGGTGTCGACCCGTCCGCCGTAGTAGCCGGCGACCACGCCGAGGACGGCGCCGATCGTGTTGGACAGGACCGTGGCGCCGAAGGCGACGACCAGCGAGACCCAGGAGCCCTCGAGAACACGGGTGGCGATGTCACGGCCGAACTTGGGCTCCACACCCAGCGGGTGGTCCCAGCTCATGCCGCCCCAGGCGCCCTTGGGGAGCGAGGTGTTGGGGTCGATCAGATCCTGGTTCAGGGCGTTCGGGTCCAGGCCGAACATGGCCTGGATGGGGCGGGAGAGCACCGCGATCAGGATCAGCAGGATGACGATCACACCACCGGCGACCGCCACCTTGTCCCTCTTGAACCGGGACCAGGCGATCTGCCCCAGGGAACGGCCCTCGATCTGCCCCTTGTCGACGCCGACGAGGACAGCCTCCGGCTGCGCCTCGGCCTGCGCCCCGGTGGTCTCGATCGGTGCGGTCACAGTGACCCGACCCCTCTCGCCGGTGGTGACCGGCCTACACCTGCCGTGGATTACGGCTTTGTCGACTTGCTCAGCTCGCAGGGAACCTCTGATCCTGCGTCTGCCTGGGGAGTCTTCAGCTTCGCTGCGATCACCCGCCAGGCCTGGCGAAGAAAGTATGCGTAACCGTGATGCAGTACGAGGGATTCCGTTATCCGAACAACGGGTAACGCCCCCCGGACGCATGCTAGTTGGGACAGAACGGCACAATAGGTGACCTTCGTGATGATCCGCCGGTATCTACGCGCGAAGAAATGTGGCTGTTACGTAAACGAGTCGAACAGGTAGCCGTAGCTCTCAGTAACCGCCACGGGCCGGCGGGTAGCCGTACCCGGCCGCCGGGGCCTGCGCGGGGGATCCGTGGGCCTCGCGGTCGTAGAAGGGACGGGCACCGGCGCGCATCCACAGCGCCACCGGGTCGTAGTCATCGGACATCGCCACGGTCGACACCGGGAGCCCGTCCGGGACGGCGCCGATGGACTGCTGCATCATCGCGCGCACCGAGTCCACGGCCGAGGGGCTGGTGTCGTACACGTCCAGGCCGATCGCGAGATACGGCGCCCCGAGCGCCGGCTGCACCCAGGCGCGGCGCAGTGAGCGGACCGCAGGGGTGCGGTGGGCGTTCTGCACGAGCTGGGCGTAGAACTGGGGGATCTCGATGCCGGGTTCCGACAGCCTGAGCGGCCCCGCGGGCTGGCGCTCGAGGCCGGTGGCGATGCGGCGCAGATCGAGCCAGGGGATGCCGAGGCCGCCGCCGGGGGCGTGCGGGTTGAGCCAGAGGCCGTACTGGTCGGGGTAGAGGGTGCGGGCCACGTCGATGCCGTCGACCACTTCGTACGAACGGTTCCAGCCGCTGGCGCTCAGCTCCTGGGCCGAGGTCACACAGGGGGCGTAGCCGTAGCCGTCGACCTCCATGTTTCCGTACTGGGCGTCCGGGGAGCCGGCCTGGCCGTGCCACAGGAGCATCCAGATCTGGCCGGAGTTCGGGGTCGCCAGGGCGCGCAGCAGTGCCTCGTAGGCGTCGTAGCGCCCGGGGGTCACCTGGCGCAGCATGTGCTCGACCTGGTCGGTCGTGGTGGCGCTCACCCTGTATCGCCCCTTCTTGAAAGTTGCCCCGAGTAGGAAACCAGCTTAAGCGCCCACGAGCTCGGGACCTGTGCGCCGTCAGCCCCGTGTATAGAAGGGGCGTACCTGCCCGCGCATCCAGTGGCCCACCGGGTCGTCCGCCACGTCCAGCAGCACCAGGTTGACCGGCCAGGCGACCGGAGTCGTGCCCAGGGCCCTGCCGAGGGCGTCCATCGGGAGGGTGCGCAGATCGCCCTCCCACTGGGAGAGTTCGACGCCCACGAACATCACCGGGTCGGCCGTCTCGATCGCGGCCAGGCAGCGGCGGGCCGTGAGGACCACTCCCGTCGCCGCGAACTCGGCCGACGCGGCTGCCAGGAAGTCCACCGGGTCGTCCTGCCAGTCCGGCTCGTAGAGCTTGACCCGGCCACCGGTGTTGGGGCCGTCCAGCGGGGTGCGGCCCACGCGGCAGAGGTCGGCGACCGCGGCGGGCGGGAGGGGGACACCGACCACCCCGTCCGGGTTCACCGCGATGCCCACGTGCGGGGGCAGGCCGCGGGCGAACTCGACCGCCGGGGCGATGGTGTACGACAGATGGCTGCCGACGACCTGGCGGAGCTGCTCCTCGGAGCTGAAGACCGGGACGAAGGCCTGGCCGGCGATCTCCAGGGTGGGTAGGTCGAGGGGGCCGCTGTGCGGACCGCCGCCGTTCGGCAGGGGGATCCAGACGAAGCTGCGGCCGAGCACCTCGATGATCCGGCCGCCCGCCGAGGGCATGCCGAGGGAGGCCGAGAGCACCTCCTCCAGCTCGTTGCCGGGCCATCCGCCGTGCGGATGAGGGTGCGGGTGTGCCGGTGCCGGAAAGTCCGCGGGAAGATCCGCCGGGAAGTCCATCTGTCTGACCGCCTGCTGTGAACCTACTGATGTGGCTGAAAGGCTAGCGGGTACGGCGGAAAGGTGGCCCGGTCCGGGAAACCCGCCCGCCTCAGCCCGTGAAGCCGATCCGCCGCAGCACGTCCGCGGCGTCCCGGTCGATCAGCACCGCCGAACCGCAGCCCTGGGGCAGATCACCGCGCTCCACGGCACGGATCAGCCGGGCGGCCGCGCCCCGGTGCCGCAGGAAGGCGTACCGCGAGACGCCCCGGCCGCGCTCGCGCTGGCCCTCCAGCGCGGTGTCCGCCGTGACGTCGAGCAGCAGCAGATGCAGGGTGCCGCCCCGGCGCCGGGCCTCGCGGGCCAGCCAGCCGCGCACCCAGGCCTGGGTCCCGCAGTCGTGGACCACGACTCCCTCGCCGGAGCGCAGGGCGCCGCGCAGCCCGGCGTAGTGCGCGAGCCGGACCAGCGGGCGGTAGACGGCGTACGGCAGTAAGCGGGACAGCCGGCCGTCCCAGCGGTCACGGGTGTCCTGGGAGTCGATCCGGATCCCGCCCACCGCACGCCTCATCAGCGTGGACTTGCCGCTGCCGGGCAGGCCGGTGATGACGACGAGGTCCTTGGGGCCGAAGAGCAGGGCGTGCGGGCTGCGGCCCGCGCGGTCCCGCAGGTCGCGGACGACCGGGGCGGCGTGGCATGCGCCGCGGAGCTCGACGGCCGGGGCCGCGGGCTGGTCCGGCAGCGCGATGCCCGAGGTCGTCGCGTACGCCGTGGTCCTGTCCACCGTCATCGTCCTCCTCCGGGGTCGGGGTCTCCCTCCCCACCGAGCGTAAAGAGAAGGTAATGGACGATCTCTCTCTTTTCTGTAGTCGTACCGCCACAAGCCGGTTACAGACGCCGCCCTGCCGGACGCGTGCGCGGCGTGCAATGATGGCCGCGCCAACTGCATACCGGCCGCTTGAATCCGCGCGGGAGAGTCCTGGGTACGTGTACCCGGGCGCCGAAGGAGCAAGTCCCTCCCTTGAATCTCTCAGGCCCCGTTACCGCGCGGGCGAGGCACATCTGAAAAGCGGGCCGCCCACTCGAGGGCGGCTCCACCCACGGTGCAAGCCCGGATCATTTCGTGATCAGGGCGAACCTCTCAGGTTCCGATGACAGATGGGGAGGAACGCCCTCGCCCGTCATGCCTTGGATCCTTGGGAGACGACCGTCCGATGAGCAGTACCGAACCCCGTCGTACCGCGCTCGATGCCCTGCACCGCTCGCTGGGCGCGACCATGACCGACTTCGCCGGCTGGGACATGCCCCTGCGCTACGGCTCCGAGCGCGACGAGCACAACGCCGTGCGGACGAGGGCCGGGCTCTTCGACCTCTCCCACATGGGCGAGATCACGGTGACCGGGCCGCAGGCGGCCGAGCTGCTGAACTTCGCCCTCGTCGGCAACATCGCCTCCGTGGGTGTCGGCCGCGCCCGCTACACCATGATCTGCCAGGCCGACGGCGGCATCCTCGACGACCTGATCGTCTACCGGCTCGCGGAGACCGAGTACCTGGTGGTCGCCAACGCCTCCAACGCCCAGGTCGTGCTGGACGCGCTGACCGAGCGCGCGGCCGGCTTCGACGCCGAGGTGCGCGACGACCGGGACGCCTACGCGCTGATCGCCGTACAGGGGCCTCAGGCGCAGGGGGTCCTCGCCTCCCTGACCGACGCCGACCTCGACGGCCTGAAGTACTACGCCGGTCTGCCCGGCACGGTCGCCGGGGCGCCCGCGCTGATCGCCCGCACCGGGTACACCGGCGAGGACGGCTTCGAGCTGTTCGTGGCGCCGGAGCACGCGGTCGAGCTGTGGCAGGCGCTGACCAAGGCGGGCGAGGGCGTCGGGCTCGTCCCCTGCGGGCTGTCCTGCCGGGACACGCTGCGCCTGGAGGCGGGCATGCCGCTGTACGGGCACGAGCTCTCGCGGGAGCTGACGCCCTTCGACGCCGGGCTCGGGCGGGTCGTGAAGTTCGAGAAGGAGGGGGACTTCGTCGGGCGGGAGGCGCTGGCCGAGGCGGCCACCCGTGCCGCGGAGAACCCGCCGCGCGTCCTCGTCGGACTCGTCGCCGAGGGCCGTCGGGTCCCGCGTGCCGGGTACCCGGTCGTCGCGGGCGGCGAGGTGATCGGCGAGGTCACCTCCGGCGCCCCCTCCCCCACGCTGGGCAGGCCGATCGCGATGGCGTACGTCGACCCCGCGCACGCGACGCCGGGCACGAAGGGTGTCGGTGTGGACATCCGGGGCAGTCACGAGCCGTACGAGGTCGTGGCGCTGCCGTTCTACAAGCGTCAGAAGTAAGCGCCAGAAGCAAGCGCCGGAAGCAAGCGCCGGAAACAGCCGTCGTAGGTGATGCTGAGCACAGAGTCGCTGCTCACGCACGTCTTCCGCAGTCCCCCCTTCATCAGCACTCCCCCGCGTACAGGAGAATTCAGACCATGAGCAACCCGCAGCAGCTGCGCTACAGCAAGGAGCACGAGTGGCTGTCGGGCGCCGAGGACGGCGTCTCGACGGTCGGCATCACCGAGCACGCGGCCAACGCGCTCGGCGATGTCGTCTTCGTCCAGCTCCCGGAGGTCGGTGACACGGTGACCGCGGGCGAGACCTGCGGCGAGCTGGAGTCGACCAAGTCGGTCAGCGACCTGTACTCGCCGGTCTCCGGTGAGGTCACCGAGGTCAACGAGGACGTCGTGAGCGACCCGGCGCTGGTGAACTCCGCCCCCTTCGAGGGCGGCTGGCTGTTCAAGGTGCGCGTCGCGGAGGAGCCGGCCGACCTGCTCTCCGCCGACGAGTACACCGCCTTTTCCGCCGGCTGAGGAGTCCGCACCCGATGTCCGCACTGAACACGCCCCTGCACGAGCTCGACCCGGAGATCGCCGCCGCGGTCGACGCCGAGCTGGACCGTCAGCAGTCCACCCTCGAGATGATCGCGTCGGAGAACTTCGCTCCGCTCGCCGTCATGGAGGCGCAGGGCTCGGTCCTCACCAACAAGTACGCCGAGGGCTATCCCGGCCGTCGCTACTACGGCGGCTGTGAGCACGTCGACGTGGCCGAGCAGATCGCGATCGACCGTGTGAAGGAGCTGTTCGGCGCCGAGTACGCCAACGTGCAGCCCCACTCCGGTGCCTCCGCGAACCAGGCCGCCCTGTTCGCGCTGGCCCAGCCCGGCGACACGATCCTGGGCCTGGACCTGGCGCACGGCGGTCACCTGACCCACGGGATGCGGCTGAACTTCTCCGGCAAGCAGTTCAACGTCGTCGCCTACCACGTGGACGAGGCGGGTCTCGTCGACATGGCCGAGCTGGAGAAGCTCGCCAAGGAGCACCGGCCCAAGGTGATCATCGCCGGATGGTCGGCGTACCCGCGGCAGCTGGACTTCGCGGAGTTCCGCCGGATCGCCGACGAGGTCGAGGCGTATCTGTGGGTCGACATGGCGCACTTCGCCGGCCTGGTGGCGGCGGGGCTGCACCCCAACCCCGTCGCGTACGCGGACGTGGTCACCTCCACCACCCACAAGACGCTCGGCGGACCGCGCGGCGGGATCATCCTCGCGAAGAAGGAGTTCGCGAAGAAGCTGAACTCCTCCGTCTTCCCGGGCTTCCAGGGCGGTCCCCTGGAGCATGTGATCGCGGCGAAGGCGGTGTCCTTCAAGGTTGCGGCCTCGGAGGAGTTCAAGGAGCGCCAGCGGCGTACGGTGGACGGTGCGCGCATCCTCGCCGAGCGTCTGACGGCCGACGACGCCCGGGAGGCCGGGGTCGACGTGCTCTCCGGCGGCACCGACGTCCACCTCATCCTCGTCGACCTGCGCGAGTCCGAACTGGACGGCCGGCAGGCCGAGGACCGTCTCCACGAGGTCGGCATCACGGTCAACCGCAACGCCGTCCCCAACGACCCGCGCCCGCCGATGGTGACGTCGGGGCTGCGGATCGGCACGCCCGCCCTCGCCACCCGCGGCTTCACCGCCGAGGACTTCGCCGAGGTCGCGGACGTCATCGCTTCGGCGCTGAAGCCGTCGTACGACGTGGAGTCGCTCAAGGCCCGGGTGAAGGCCCTCGCCGACAAGCACCCGCTGTACGCCGGCCTGAACAAGTAGTTCCACGGTGGGGGCACCCGACGACGTGTGCCCCCACCCCTTTTGAAGGAGTGCCCGTGGCCATCTCGGTCTTCGACCTGTTCTCGATCGGCATCGGCCCGTCCAGCTCCCACACGGTCGGCCCGATGCGCGCGGCCCGCATGTTCGCCCGCCGCCTGCGCAACGAGGAACTGCTGCCCTCCGTCGCCTCGGTGCGCTGCGAGCTCTACGGCTCCCTGGGCGCGACCGGTCACGGCCACGGCACCCCGAAGGCGGTGCTGCTCGGCCTGGAGGGGGACTCCCCGCGCACGGTGGACGTGGAGAACGCGGACGACCGGGTGGCGGAGATCAAGGCCGCGGGCGTCCTGAGGCTGCTCGGCGAGCGTGAGATCCCGTTCTCCTTCGACGACGACCTGGTCCTGCACCGCCGCAAGACACTCCCCTATCACGCGAACGGCATGACGGTGTGGGCGTACGACGCCTCGGGCGCCGAGCTCATGTCGAAGACGTACTACTCGGTGGGCGGCGGGTTCGTCGTCGACGAGGACGCCATGGGCGCGGACCGGATCAAGCTGGACGACACGGTGCTGAAGTACCCCTTCCGCACCGGCGACGAGCTGCTGCGGCTGGCGAAGGAGACCGGCCTGTCGATCTCCGCCCTGATGCTGGAGAACGAACGCGCCTGGCGCACCGAGGACGAGATCCGCACCGGGCTGCTGGAGATCTGGGAGGTCATGCGGGCCTGCGTGCAGCGTGGCATGACCCGCGAGGGCATCCTGCCGGGCGGGCTCAAGGTGCGCCGCAGGGCCTCCGTCACCGCCCGCCAACTCCGCGCGGAGGGCGACCCGTTGGCGCACGCGATGGAGTGGATCACGCTGTACGCGATGGCGGTGAACGAGGAGAACGCGGCGGGCGGACGGGTGGTGACCGCCCCGACCAACGGGGCCGCGGGCATCATCCCCGCGGTGCTCCACTACTACATGAACTTCGTGCCCGGCGCCGACGACGAGGGCGTCGTCCGGTTCATGCTGGCCGCCGGCGCCATCGGCATGCTCTTCAAGGAGAACGCGTCCATCTCCGGTGCCGAGGTCGGCTGCCAGGGCGAGGTCGGCTCGGCCTGCTCAATGGCCGCGGGCGCCCTCGCCGAGGTCCTCGGCGGCTCCCCCGAACAGGTCGAGAACGCCGCCGAGATCGGCATGGAGCACAACCTGGGCCTGACGTGCGACCCGGTCGGCGGGCTGGTCCAGATCCCCTGCATCGAACGCAACGGCATGGCCGCGGTCAAGGCGGTCACGGCGGCCAAGATGGCCCTGCGGGGGGACGGCTCGCACAAGGTGTCCCTCGACAAGGTCATCAAGACGATGAAGGAGACCGGGGCCGACATGAGCGTCAAGTACAAGGAGACGGCCCGGGGCGGGCTGGCGGTCAACATCATCGAGTGTTGAGGGGATGGGCCCTGACCAGCGCGTTCGTGTCTTTCAGCGCTGTCGGGGCCTTCCCCGCTTACGCGGCGGAAAGTCCCCGGAATGTCGCTGGGACAGACGTGAAAGTCCCCGGGAAATCCCACGGGATGGGCGTCCGACCTGGGGTTTCGTGACATCCGGGATCTCTCTTCCAATCCGCCCTGACCGCCGACTGTCGCCAGGATGTATCAAATCGATCCCTTGAGACCGGCAGAGGGGTACCATTCGATACATGAGTGCTGCGGAGAACTCGCGCCTGGAGCAGCGGCTGGCCGACCTGCCCCCCACGTTCACGACGGCGCAGGCACGTCAGGCCCTGCTCTCCCCTCGTGATCTGGCGTCCTTGGTGGCGGAGGGGGAGATAAACGAACTGTCCCGTGGGGTGTACCGGCGGGCAGACGCCCCGGAGACCGCACATTCAGACCTACTGGCCGCGTGCGCGCGGGCTCCTCACGCTGCCGTGTGTGGTGAGTCCGCCCTGGCCCTGCACGAGCTGATCGACGACATCCCCGCAGCAGTGCACATCGCCGTGCCGCGCGGTACACGCCGCCCCACGATTTCCTACCCGCCGACCGTGGTGGCGCAGTACGCCTCGAAGACCTTCGCCCTCGGAGTCGAGCGGTTCGAAGCAGCCCCGGGAGAGACCATCCCCGTATACAACGCAGCCCGCAGCGTCGTCGACGCGATGCGCCACCGCAACCGTGTCGGCGAGACCCTCGCCCTGTCGGCGCTCGGCCGCTACCTGCGCCGAGACGGACGCAGCGGGGTCGGCGAACTCCAGCACATCGCGCGCGAGTTGGATGCCCTCTCCGTCATTCGTCCTGCCGTAGAGGCGGTGCTCGCCTGATAGCCAACGGGCGCGCGTGACATCACAGCCGGCCGCGTCTACAACGACCTGCCCAACCTGGCTCGCCGCAACAGCCGGTCCACAGACGAAATCATGGTCGAGTACGTCCTCGAACGATTCCTTTACCGCTTGGTCGTTTCGCCTCTTGGCCGGGAACACTTCATCCTCAAGGGCGGCCTGCTGCTGGCCCAGTTCGGCGCACGTCGACGGTTTGAGCGTGAGCTCCACATCTATTCCTGCCCTTGGTGGTGCGGAAGTCGACGACCGTCGCCTTGCCGTTGGAGCGGACGATGATGTTGGAGGCCTTGCTGTCCCGGCGGGTCAGGCCCCACCTCAAGCACTACGCCGAGTGCCTCCTACCCAGAGTGCTCACGAAGACGAGGGCGTATCGGCGTGAACGTACACATCACCCTCGGCCAGGTCGTCGACCTCCTCGGCGCGCACGACGGAGAAGCCGGCCAGCCGCAGAATCCCGATCAACGCCGTCCGCATAAGAAGAACGACCTCGGCGTAGTGCTTCCACTCCGGCGCCGTCGGGTCCTGCCGTTCTGCCACTGCCCGCATGCCAGCCTCTGCCAGCTCTGGGGCGCTCCAACGGACGTAGAGGCCTCCTGCGTACTCACCCTGGATGTCGACTTCCACCCAGACGCCGGGCTGTTTCTGCCCTTCCGGACGCTCGACATGAGCCGGAAGACCGGCGCGGTGCAGTTCTCGGCAGACCCGGCCTGCCAGATCGTACCCAGCGGCGATGATTTCCTCCGAAGCGTACGGGTGACCGTCTGCCTTAGCCTTGGCTCGACTCTCGGGGTCTATATACGTCACTGGGAATCTCCTGGTGAGGTCATCTTCGATGATACGGGTACTGGGAGTCTCATCCTCCGGTACACATAAGGGGGCCAGAGAGTTCAGCTTTCCGGCCCCCTTCATGCGTTACTCAGACGGACTTGTTTGGCTGGAGCTCGCAAACTTTCCACGCTCGAACTTGTCGAGCATATACTTGATCATTTGGCCTGCGCCAGGTCCGTCCGGAGTTGAGTAGGTTACCGGGATGCCTTCCATCAGAGGAGAGCATATGGCCTCGCAAGGGCTGCGTTCGCTGTAGAGTTCCTCGATCTGATTCTTGTTGAACCCCTTTTCTTCCAGCTTTTGGATGATCAATTCCTCGGAGTGAAGCCCCCGGGGGATATTTGCAAAGACGACGAAGTCATCCTTCGCGCCAGTGGCCTTGGCCCATCCTGGAACCCTTGCAACCGCCACGTTCCGTCCGAACTTGTACCTGAGTCCGCTGGATACCCGGAACTTGTAGGCAACAACAGCCAGTTCGGAGCTGGCGTACGGGATGATCTTCGTGCACGCGCTGCCCGCGGAGAGTGAGAATGCCGCCCTGGTGCGCTTCGTGCACGTCTCGTACAGCTGTTGGAGGGTCCTTGCGCCGATTCCTTCTTTTGCCAGCGGCGACAGACCGTCCAGGCTGCGTAGTGCCTTGAAGGCGTCTTCGAAGCCGATGCCTGTCCTGGCCGCGGCGTCGAGTGCCTTGACAGCGCGTGAGATCGGGGCGAGCAGCCCTTCGAATGGAACGTATATGGCGACGCTCCAGGCACAGGCGGTCTTGTCGCCGTGCCAGCAGTCCATCAGGTCTTCGGCGAAGAAGGAGAACAGGATCGATCCGGCCACGTCGCCGAAGAGGCTCTGCCATCCGGCGCGGACGATGTCCTTGCCAGAGAACTGGTGAGTCCAGCCGTCAATCTTGATGTTCTTCAGTGTCGCCCGCTGGAGGAACTGCCACGCCGGCTTCGGGCACCCGTCGGCCGTGGCCTGGGCTTGGTCGTCAGTGCACAGGTAGAAGTCCGCCTCGTAGGTGACGACCAGGTCGTACTTCGCGTTGCAGCCTTGGAAGGCCGCCTCCGGCATTCCCGGGCAGGTGCCGATCTGCTTTGAGCTGACGATCTCGACGGTGGACTCGTCCGGAACGGCGAACACACCGGGAATGCCCGTGGCGACCCCTTGGGACACCTCCTTATTGGCGTCCTCCCGTTCGGTGCGGTCAGCGGCGTCCTGGGCTTCCTTGGCGTACTTGTCGGCGTCCTTCGCCGCCTGTTCCGCCTCCGTCGCCGCCGCGTCCGCGCGGTCGGCGGCCGCTCTGGCCTCCTTGGCGTCCTGTTCGGCCTGGGCGGCCGCGGAGCGGGCGGCTTCGGCGTCGAGTGCCGCTGCGTCGGCGGAGTCGCGGGCGTCCTTGGCGTAGCCCTCGGCGTTGCCGGCCGCCTTGTCGGCGGCTGCCGCGTCGTCGGCGGCCTGCCGGTCGTACTCGATGGTGCGGGCCAGCGAGGCCTGCGCCGCCGCAGCGGCCTTCGCGGCGTCGGCCGCGTAGCCCAGGGCCTCCTTGGAGTAGGTGCGGGCATCGGCCGCGTACTTGGCGGCGCTCGCCGCGTGGGTGTACGCCTCCTTGGCGTCGCCCTTGGCCTGGTCGGCGAGGTTCTTCGCAGCGTCGGCCTCGGCGGCGGCGTTCTTGGCGTGCGCGTCTGCGACGGCCTGCTGCTGCTCGGCGATCGACTTCGCACCCTGCCCGGTCAGTACGACCAGGCCTGCGGCGGAGTCGGTGTCGACATACGGCGAGCCGAGCTCCACGGCGTCGTTGGCGGGAACGGCGACCTGCTGGGCCGCCTTGCCGGCGTCCACGGCCGCCTGCGCGGTGACATGCGCGAACCCGGCCGCCTTCGCCGCGGCGGCCACCGCCTTGCCGGCCTCCGCTTTGGCGCCGTCGGCCTGGGACTTGGCGTCCTTGGCGTGCTGCTCGGCCTCGTCGGCCAGCGCCACCGCCGTCTTCGCTTCGGACGCGGCATGCTGCGAAGCCGCGATCGCGTCCGCAGCGGCGCTCGTGGCCGTCCTGACGGCCGCATCCGCCCTCAGCTTTGCCGCCTGGGCGGCATCAGCGTCGGAGCGGGCGCGCTTCGCGGCCGCCTCGGCACGCGTCGCCGCGGCGTCCGCGTCAGCCGCGGCCTGCGTGGCGGCATCCGCCTCCGAACGGGCCCTGCCCGCCGCGGCCTCGGCGTTGTCGGCTGCCGTGTCCGCCTCGTTCGCCGCGGCGCGAGCGGCGTCGGCCGCGTCACCGGAGTCGAGGGACTCCGCGTAGGCCTGCTTCGCGTCGGCCTTCGCGCGGGCCGCGTCCGCCTTCTCTTCGGCGTCCCATGCGTCGTCGCGCATCTCCTTGGCGCGGTCCCTGGCCGCTACCGCGTCGTCGCGCTTGCTCTCCGCGGTATTCTCCGCGGTCTCCGCCTGGTCCTTGGCGTCCTTCGCCTTCGCCGCCTCGGCCTGTGCGTTCTGCTTGTGCTGTGCCGCCTCGGCCTGCTTGGCTGCGGCGGTCTCCTTCTCCGCCTTGGCCGTCTTCTCCTCGGCCTCCGCCGCGAGCCGCTTGGCGTGCGCGTCGGCGGCGGCCGCCTTCGCGTCGCCCTCCGCCTTTACCGCGACCGCAAGCTTGGCCTCCGCGGTCTCCTTGTCCTTCTTGGCGTTGTCCCGGTGCATCCTGGCCGCGTCCGCCGCGGCTTTGGCCTGCAACTCCGCCGCCGCGGCGGCCTCCTTGCGGAACTCCGCCTTCGACTGCGCCGCCTGCGCCAACGCGCGCTGCGTGATGGTCGCACTGTCCCCGGCCGCGGCACGGGTCGCCGCCTCGGCGGTCTCGCCGGCCTTCTCCAACGCCTGCAGCGCGGCGGCCGCTCCCTTGGTGACCTGTGCCTTCTGCAGGCCGACCAGCAGACCACGTCCCCGCGGGGCACCGTTGGTGTCGGCGATGCCGTAGGCGGCCTGGAGCGCGGTGTCCGACGTGGTCGCGGCCTTCTGTGCGGTGGTCAGCTGCGTCTTGACTACGGCGAGCTGCTTCTTCGCCTCTGTCTGCGCAGCAGTGATGTTGGCCTTGGCCTTGTCCACGTCGGCCTTCGCCGGTGCGGTGCCGGTGTGGGTCTTGGCGACGATCCGGAACTTCTGCGCCGCGGAGCCGTTGCACGTCGACGACACAGCGTCCTTGCTGTTGTCGAACGTCGGCAGGTGCAGACACTTGCCGGACGCCGCGTTCAGAAGCGGACCGGCGCTGCGCACGTCGAACTTCCACTGCTGAGCCTTGGTGCTGCCGCAGTCGCGGATCTGGACCTTCGTGCCATCGGCGTTGCTGCCGTTCAGCACCTCCAGGCACTTGCCCGAGTTCGGGTTCTGCAGGGTGTAGCCGCCCTCGTAGGAGGCCCACCGCTGCCACTTCTGGGAGGCCCCGCCGTTACAGGTGTAGACCTGCACCGGGGTGCCGTTGATCTTGCCGCCGCCCGCGACATCGAGGCACTTGCCGGCAGCGCCCGGCACCTGGATCTCCAACTGGCCGTCGCCGATCCAGTTGAAGCCGCCCTCGGTGTAGTAGTCCAGCCAGCGGGTGGAGTAGTCCGCGATCCACGACTGCCCCAGCATCTTGCCCAGTGCGAACGAGCCGTCCTGCAGCGCCTTCGTGGCGGTGCTGGACGCATCCAGGATCTGCCGGCGCTGTGCGGCCTGGGAGACGATCTCCTGCTGCCATTCGGTGGTTGCCTGCGCCACCTCCTTGCCGAGCACCCGGTTCGGGTCGATCGGATCGTGCCATCCGCAGGCAGCGAAACGGGATTTCAGATCCTCGACTGCGATACGGAACTCAGGCGTGTCCGGGGCCGGAGCCGTCCTGGGGAAACCACCCGAGGACAGGAAGATGCGGGCGTCGTCCGCGAACACCCGGGGAACGAACAGTGTGTTGGGTTCGATCTTGCCGGAGTTCTTCTTCCACAGCGCCCACGCCTGCTGTTCCTCCGGAGTGCCCCCGGAGGTGTACAGCTGGTCGCCGATCGTCAGCGCGGCAGTCTTCGTGTCGTCGTCTGCGGTGGGTGAGGGCTCATAGAACGGCGAGAAGAGGTCGATCGCCTTGCCCCACGACTGGTAGATCCACGGGAGCAACCCGATCCGGTCGTAGATCTCGGTTGCTCCCTGCGGCTCACCAGGGTAGTCACGCAAGCCCGTTACGGCGGTGGTGAACGCATGCCCTTGGTCCAAGACCTTGTTCTGCCACTGAGAGCTGTTGTCCTCGTCGGCGGAGAAAGCCGTGTGCAGGGGATCCTTGGTGTCGTAGAGGTCCCGGTTGAGCTTCTGATGCAGCTGATCGGGCGGCAGCCCGATGGCGCCCTGTGCCAGGGCGAACAGGTTGGGGCCGCCCTTGCGCAGGGCGTCGACGCCCACACACTGATCCCCGCGCAACTGTTCCGCGGCCTTGGCGTCGAACCCGTCGTAGGAGTCGACGGCCGAACTGGTACGGGGATCCTGGCCGATGGCCGAAGCCGGCTGTACCGCCACGGTGGCGAGAAGAGCCAGGGAGGCGAGCGGGACGACCGGAGTCGCCAAACTGGCCAGCCATCTCGGGCGTCTGCCCTGCTTCCGTTCAGATCTACGTAACACGCGTATCCCTCTCTTTTAGGGGGCGACTGCTGCAGGCGCACGCCTAGGAGGGACACGTCAAACCCGCACATGGGGCATCACGCAGTATTGGGCGCTCCCCCCGCGGACACGCCGGACACTCCCGGACAAGCGGACTGGTCAGGTCCCTCCAGGAGCAGACGCCACCATAGGCATGCCAGCGCTTCCCACGACACGTCTTTATGCCCACGGTAGTTACGGTCGGTAGCCATCCGATCGTCGAGGGAATCAGAGTGGAACTTGTGTACAGCTTGTGAGAGGGGCCTTGCCGGCCTCTTACCGAGTCGCACCCTTGCACACGCTCCGCGATAGCGAGACCAACATCACAGTCGACGTGAAGCCCCTTACGGAGACCTCCGGCTGCAGGCCTGCGGCTGCAAGGCGGGCTGGGGATCCATCTGCACCTTCGCTGCACGCTTGGCCACCAAATGACCAGCGCGTCGCGCGAGCAAGGAGACGGCCCGGGGCGGGCTCGCGGTGAACATCATCGAATGCTAGGGCGA
Organism: Streptomyces sp. NPDC050759; assembly: GCF_044456945.1. Lineage (NCBI taxonomy): Bacteria > Bacillati > Actinomycetota > Actinomycetes > Kitasatosporales > Streptomycetaceae > Streptomyces > Streptomyces sp. NPDC050759. The sequence goes on from NZ_JBITGI010000011.1 coordinate 343,585, forward strand.
GAGGCTCTGACCAGCGCGTTCTACGTGGACGTGGTGTACCGGTAGTCGGGCTCTGCGCCCATGAGCGCGAGGTCCAGAATCCGGCCCAGGAGATCCGCGCTCGTGTCGAACGTCATCGGGTCGGCTCTCGGCGTCCGTACGTCACCGGGTGCCGTCCTGCGGAATTGCGCCGCGAAGGTCACCGCGTGCTCTGGCCTGTCAACACTCATGTCCGCTCACCGCCGGTGCGAGACGTGCCGGGGAGATCCCGGTCGGCTGCCCTCAGCGTGCGAGAGCCCGGTGGACGCGAGCTGGAGCCCCACTCCACGCACGAGGAATTCCGGCTCAGCCTCCCGGCCCCTCGCCCCCGGCGAGCCGCTCCGCCTCGTCCACCTGGTCCCGCAGGCCGAGCAGTTCCCAGCGCTGGAGCGCGAAGGGCACGGCGCTCTCGTGCCAGAGCCTGCGGTGGAAGTCCGGCAGGCTGAAACCCGGCCCCTGCCGCTCGGCACACGCGGACAGCAACTCACGGATCTGCGTCTTGCCGACCTGGTAGCTGAGACCCTGACCGGGACGTCCGGCGAAGAACACGGCCTCTTCCCACGCGGTGCGCCGGTCCATGGGCACCGCCCGGGCGAGCCTGTCCGCGGCCTGCTCCACGGAGCACAGACCGAGCGCGAGCCCGGTGTCGACCTCGACGCGCAGGGCTCGCAGCCGCATGGCTCCGTAGAGGAAGAGCACGCTGTCCGGGCTGTCGTCGAACAGGCCCGCGGTGAGGAGCAGTTCCTCGGTGTAGAAGGCGGTTCCCTCGTGCGGCACCGAGTCGTAGTAGTGGCGCCGCAGGGGGTCGGTGTGCTGGTGCGCGAGGGCCAGCTGCCACGCGTGCACTCCCTCGTGCGCGACACCGAGTCGCGGATCGCGGGCTTCGGCCAGCTGGAAGTAGGGCAGGGCGGAGTGGGGTTCACGGATGTAGCGCAGGGCGTCCTCGCCGGGTGCCGTACCGGTGTGGTGCGGTACTCCGAGCCCGCTGAGCGGTTCCAGGTAGTCCGGCATGGGCGCGTTGCGGTAGTGGCGCAGACCGGCGGGCAGTTCGAGGAGACCGGTACGGGACAGGAACCCTCGCACTTCCCTCTCGTCGTCCCGCTGCCGGGCGATCTGCGCCGCTGCACTGGGCAGCAGGGGTGACTCGTGCCCGGTGTGGCCGCGGGCGCGCACCTGCGCCTCGGCCGCCGTCGCCCGGTCGTATTCCAGCTTGGCCAGCTCACGCAGACGATCGACCGGGTACGGGAGGAGGGCGACCCGGTGCAGGAAGAAGCGGAGAGCGTCCGCGCCGACGGCGATGCCGAGGGACGTCTCGTCGCCGTGCTCCAGCCGTTGCCGCGACAGCCACTCCTGGTACCGGTCGAGGGCTCGGCGGGCGCCTTCCGCGGCCGTGCGGAGCGGCGCGGTGTATCCGCCCGGCAGTTCCGGGCCGAGCGCCGCCGCGGCCTCCCCCACCCGGCGACCGGCGTCTTCGAGCAGGTGCAGCGCGGCCTGGGTGAAGGCCGGCGCGGCGTGTCCGGCCAGGTTCCGTTCGGCCGACCGCAGTGTCCGCGGCACATGATCCAGCAGACGTACGATCTCCGCGGCGCGCACCTCGTCGAAGGGCGGCGGCGGAAGCAGCAGGTGGTAGACGGGGACCAGGCTCTGGTCGACGTAGAAACAGGGATCGCGCCGCCAGCCCTGGAGCAGTTCGAGTTCCCACTGCACACGGGCCAGTGCCGAGCCGAGCAGCCGGCCGTCGACCTGGACGGCCACCGGTGCGCCGGTCAGGTCGAGTCGTCGGTGGCGTGCGCCGAACTCCCGCAGGGCGCGGCGGCGTCGGTCGACGGCGGCCGCGGACCAGTCGGGCAGCCATCCCGGGGGCCGCGGCACGCGGGGAATGTCGTCGTAGGAGTCCGGCTGGGTGCTGGTGCGCCATCTCCAGAACTCCGCCGCCAGCGTAGTGAGCGTGGCGTCGCGCCTTGCCTCGCCGACCGTCGTCATGCGGTCAGCTCGACCTTGTACGTGCGCAGCCAGCGGTCGACCTCGATCAGCGGCAGCAGGAAGTGCAGCGGGTCGGCCATGGTCATCATCGTGGTCCCGCTGTCCGCGAGGGCCCGCACCTTCCCCGTGTCCAGCATGCCCGTCAGCGGTGAGGAGGAGTCCGCGAGCAGTCGGTCCAGCGCGGCGCGGACACCGGCGGCGTGCTCCGGAGAGAAGGTCGCGGGGTAAGCGCTCTTGTTTCGTCGCAGGACGCTCTGCGGCACCAGGTCGCCGACGGCCTGGCGCAGCAGGCTCTTCTCGCGGCCGTCCGCGATCTTCATCTTCCAGGGCACGTTCCAGACGTACTCCAGCAGTGTGTGGTCGCAGAACGGGACCCTCACCTCCAGGCCGAGCGCCATGCTCATCCGGTCCTTGCGGTCCAGGAGGTAGAGCAGCGGTCCCTGAAGACTGAGGAAGAGGACCTCCCGCATACGCGCCTGCAGGCCGCTCTCCCCCGGCAGCCGGGGCACGCGGGCGCGCAGGGTGGCGTAGCGGTCGTGTTCGTCGTCCTGCGGGCGGATGCGGGCGCGGAGATCGGGGGCGAGGCAGTCGGTCAGCCTGGGGGCGTTGCCGAGCCAGGGGAACGTGTCGCCCCAGACGGTCTGCTGGTCGAAGAACCAGGGGTAGCCGCCGAAGACCTCGTCCGCCGCCTCGCCGGAGAGCGCCACGGTCGAGTGTTTCCGTATCTCCTGGAACAGCAGGTACATCGACGCGTCGAACTGCCCGAGACTGGGCAGGTCGCGGGCGGCCAGCGTCGCGGGAACCACGTCCGGCAGCCCACCCGGGTCGAGTGTGACGGCCGTGTGGTCCGTTCCGATGTGGCGGGCGGCCTCCAGGGCGAACGGTGTGTCCCGCTCGGGCCGCAGCGTCGTCGGACGGAAGTCCCGCTCCGCGTCCTGGAAGTCGACCGAGAAGGTGCGCAGCGTCCCGGGCCGCCCGGCGGCGGCGAGCGCGCTGATGGCCGTGGAGTCGAGCCCCCCTGACAGCAGTGCGCACAGGGGGACGTCCGCCACGAGTTGATGCGAGACGACATCTGCCAGGAGCTCGCGCACCGTGCGCACCGTGGTCGTCTGGTCGTCGAGGTGCTCCCTGCTGACCAGTCGCCAGTACGGTGTCTCGTGCGCGCCCGAGCGGTCCATCCGCACCAGGTGCCCGGGCTGCACCTGCCGCAGGTCGGTGAACGGTGTCTCGCCGGGCAGGGCGAGCCGGGGGTTGAAGAGCAGCGGGAGCTTCTGTTCGCTGGTGCGCGGCCGGAACAGCGGATTGGCCAGGATCGCCTTGGGCTCGGATCCGAAGAGCAGGCCGCCGGGGTAGGCGTGGTAGTAGAGGGGTTTGACGCCGAGCCGGTCGCGCACGAGAAGGAGCTCCTCGCGGTCGGAGTCCCAGACCGCGAACGCGTACATGCCGGTCATCCGGTCCGGGCAGGCGGCTCCCCACTCCAGGTAGGCGTGCAGGGCCACCTCCGTGTCGGAATCCGTGCCGAAGCGGTGCCCCAGGGAACGCAGTTCCTCCCGCAGCTCGCGGTAGTTGTAGAGCTCACCGCTGTACGTCAGGACCACCGGGCCGTCCTGGCCGCGGCGGCCGGTCACCATGGGCTGGCCCCCGCCCTCGATGTCGATCACCGCCAGCCGACGGTGGCCGAGGGCGGCGTTCGCCGAGAGCCAGACGCCCTGGGCGTCGGGGCCCCGCCGCTGCAGGGAGTCAGTCATGGCCCGCACCGTCTCCCCGGCGACGGTGAGATCTCGGTCGAAGTCGATCCAGCCGGCGATGCCGCACATCACAGGCCTCCCTTCCGGTCGGATGCAGTCAGGTGGCGCGCGGGGTCGGCGGACGAGGCCCTGGTCGTCGCCGGTCCGGTGGGCAGGCCGGCGAGGAAGGAGTCAAGGTCCTCCAGCCGGTGACCGGCGATGCCCGGGCATTCCCAGCGCAGGTCCAGCCGGGGCGGACGTTCGCGGTCGTGGAAGTAGACCGCTTCGAGCCGGTCCCGGGCGTCGAGGGCGAGCAGCGGGTTGGCCACGAGGAAGTCCCGTACGACGGGACGGTCCTGGAGCACCCGCAGCAGCAGCCGTTTGCCGGCGAAGTGATTGCCGGGAATCCCGACCTCGGGGTGGAGTTTCCGTTTGAACTGGAAGATCCCCTTGCTCAGGAACGGTTCACAGCCCGAGAGGTCGACGTGGGTGATCCCGTTCCGGGCGGCCCACTCGATGATCATGATGTACAGGGACATGTAGGTGCCGGACCGGTAGGGGCTCCCGGAGCCGTCCAGCACCCCCGCCAGTCTGAGCACCAGTACGTCGCCCTCCAGCCGGCAGAGCATCCCGGCGACCGGCGTGCCCTGCTCGCACAGGTGGAACAGGACGCCCTGCCGGAACAGGCACCGCCGGGCGGTGCCGAGGTCCACCGAGCGGGCGGCGCCGCCGTGCCGGCTCCGCATGGTCGGCAGGTGCATGCGGTGGTAGAAGGACACGAGATCCGCGTCGGAGGAGACCACTTCGAGTGTCCGGGAGCGGGATCGGACCTCCCGGGCATGCTGTTGGCGCGCCTTGCGGGAGACCCCGGGCAGCACGTCCTTCGCATCCGGGGGGACCGGAACCGTCAGGTTGATCCGGAAGGGCAGCAGCAGGCTGTGGCGGAGCGGCGTGACGGTGTGCGCCGTGAGCCGGTCGCGGCCGGCTCCGACGGCGAGGAGGTCCGCGGCCGCCGTCGGCCGTGCGGCGGTCAGTTCGGCCCAGCGGACGCGGCGTCGCAGCCGTCGGCCCTCGGTGCCACGACGCTCCTCCAGGAACGGCAGCACATGGCTGAGCCCGTCCGTCAGTCCGGCGTACGCGAGCACAAGCGGGTCGTCCCCGGCGGCCGACGCAGTGGAGTAGGTGATCCCGGGCCGGGCCGTGACGGCCGTGTCCGCCCAGCCGTGTGCCCGCACGATCCGCCGGTCGGCGCTGTTGTGCCAGGCGTACCGCCAGGCCCGGGGGATCACCCGGCCTCCACCTCGTCGCCGGCCCGGAGCCCGTGCCCGTCCGGTGCCGACGCGAGCGCCGGATCGAGACTGACCACGTGGTTGTCCGTGTCCACGAACACCACATGGGGCTTGGTGTCGTGCACCTGGTCCTCGGCGACCATGCCGTACGCGATGATGATCACCAGGTCGCCCTGCTGCACGAGACGGGCCGCGGCACCGTTCACCCCGATCACGCCGGTGCCCCGCGGCCCCTCGATCACGTAGGTCTCCAGCCGGTTGCCGTTGTTGATGTCCACGACGTGGACGAGTTCGCCCGGCAGGAGGTCGGCCGCCTCCATGAGGTCGGCGTCGACGGTGAGGGAGCCGACGTAGTGGAGGTCGCACTGGGTGACGGTGGCCCGGTGGATCTTCGACTTGAGCATCGTGCGGAACATTTCCTGCTGCCTTTCGACGTGGGGAGGATGGTCGGCCAGGGTCAGTCGCGCGCGGCGGCGAACACGAGACGGACCATCTCGTCCACGGTCGCCACCCGTTCGATGTGCTCGTCCCTCATCGGAGGGATCATGGAGTCGGTGTAGAAGCCGGAGGCGTGCACCACGACCTCTTCGTCCGCGCGCAGAAGCCCGCGTTCCCTCGCGACCAGCGTCCCGGTGAGCGCCTTGACCAGGGACCACTCACGGATCAGCGTGGTGTCCGGGTCGATGTGCACGCCGGCGCGGGCGGCGAGTTCCCGGACCTGGTCCAGGCGGTCCAGGCACTCGCGGCGGGAGACCACGACTCCCCCGCCGCCGTGTTCCGCGACGATCCCGTTGATCTGGGCGGAGGTCACCGGCTGCTTGGTGTAGAAGGTCGCGTCGATGGCTTCGGCGGGGTCGTCGGTGACGGCGGGGAACGCCGGTGACACGTTCTGCCGCCATGCGCCGGCCGCGTTGTCGTACGCGTAGTCCGGCATGTCGGTGCCCAGCAGGCTGACGACCATGTCCGGCGTGGCCGGCTGCTGGACCAGGAAGAACGCCGGGTGCCGGGCCGGACCGGGGTCACCGGCCCGCAGTCCCTCGGTGAGCAGTCGGTGGCCCAGGTGGTAGCCGAGCAGTCCGAAGGCGCTGGAGACCGCGTGCACATGGGTGCGCGGCGCCGAGTTCTCGGTGAGCGGCATCAGGTCGTGCTCGACGAAGGCCCGCACCGCGTCGGCGATGCGGTAGTTGTCGAGGTCCAGGGTGTACCAGAGCCGGAAGCCGGTACGGGTCAGCAGCTCGTCCGCGTGCTGCTCGGCGACCGCGTTGCTGAGCAGTTTGACGTCTGCGGGGCGATCGACGCGGGCGAGCACCACGGGGTTGCCGCGGCGGGTCTGCGCGTCGGTGGTCAGTGCGCAGTCGCGGAGTTTGGACCGGGAGGCCTCGGGGGCCAGCATCACGATGCGTAGTTCGTCGGGGGTCGCCAGGCCGGACGCGTGGGCGCGGGCCACCGCGTCCCGCAGCGCTGTTCCCTTGTTTCCCGACGTGGGGGTGAGGAGCAGGACGCGCTCCCCGGTGCGACGGATATGGCTGACCGCGCGGGCAATCATCAGCAGCGAGGCGATCGTCTTCGTCGTGCGGGTGCCCGGATTGCGCATCAGATCGAGGAGGTGGGTTCCCTCGTCGAGCTGGGTGAGCGCGATGTCGGACACGTCCGTGAAGCGTTCGAAGGCCGCGCGGTCCGTCACGCTGAAGTCCAGGGGGACCGCGGGCTGCGTCGTGCGTTCCACCGTGACGTTCTTGGCCACGGTCTGTATCTCCGGCAAGTAGCGCCACAGTGCGTTGCGCACAACGCGTCCGGTTTCGCCGTTCAGCGCCGGTGCGGGCATAGCGCTTCCACTCCTCTGCGAGTATGCGGGTGACTGGTGTGCTGCGTGGTGGGGAAGTAGTGCGCAGGACAAGGCAGTTGTCCTCCGCGGGTGACAGAGGTGCTGCCTATTCGGTGGTCTGGTGCGTGGCGGCGGTGATGTCGGCGATGACGGCCTGTTCCACTGCCTGGGCGAGCGTGCGGATCGTCGGGGAGTCGAAGATGACCCGGACCGGGACGCCTACGCCGAAGGTCTCCCGGACACGGGAGACGATCTGCATCGCCACCAGGGAGGTCCCCCCGAGATCGAGAAAGGTGTCGTCGACACCGATCCGGTCTCGTTCCAGCGCCTGGGCCCAGATGTCGTGGATGAGGATCTCGTGGGGCAACTGCGGCGCCGCGTACGCAGTGGTGGACGCGTACGGGGTGCGGGCGTCCGCCGGGTCCGGCAGGGCCCCGCGGTCGACCTTCCCGTTGGTGTTGAGGGGGAGCCGCTCGAGGAGCACCACGGCAGTGGGCACCATGTATTCCGGCAGCCGGGCGGCGACGGCCCGCCGTATCCCTCCGGGGTTGGGAGTCGGGACGCGCGGTACGACGTAGGACACCAGTTGGCGGACCCCGTCCGGGCCCGGCACGGCGACCGTCACCGTTTCGCGGACGTCGGGAAGGGCGAGAAGCACGGCGTCCACCTCTCCCGGCTCGACCCGGTGGCCGCGGATCTTCACCTGGTTGTCGACCCGGCCCAGGAACTCCAGGTCGCCGTTGTCGTTCCAGCGGGCCAGGTCCCCCGTCCGGTACATCCGTTCTCCGGGGGCCGTACCGCGAAGGGCCGGGAGGAAGCGCTCGGCGGTCCCGTCGGGCGCGTTCAGATAACCGCGCGTGACGCCCGCTCCGGCTATGCAGATCTCCCCCGTCGCTCCCTGCGGGACGGGGGCGAGGAACTCGTCCACGAGGTGTACGCGCACTCCCGGGACGGGACGCCCGAGCGGGGGGTGCTCCGGCCATGTCCCGGGATCGCCGGTGAGGGTGTACGCGGTGGCCTGATGCGTTTCCGAGGGGCCGTACTGGTTCTCCAGCACGGCGTCGTCCCCCAGCGCCCGCATGAAGGTGCGTATCTCCTCGGTGACATGCAGCGGCTCGCCCGCGGAGATGATCTCGCGCAGCGCGAGTGGACCGTGGTCGGCGGCACCGGCCGTATGGGCGCGGGCCAGTTGCCGCAGATGGGCGGGCGACGTGTACAGGCGCCGGACCCTTTCGCGGGCCATGGTGCGCAGCATTTCTCCGGGATCCCGCCGGTCCTCCTCACTGATCAGGACGAGGGTGCCGCCGCCCAGCAGGGTGCCGAAGATCTCCTGCAGCGACATGTCGAAGGCGGGCGAGGAGAACTGAAGGCACACGGTGGGTCCGTCGGCGCTCCGCAGAGCCCAGTCGGCCACGGTCTCGATGGTGGTGGAGCCCATGCCGATGCCCTTGGGCCGTCCCGTCGATCCCGAGGTGAAGATCACGCATCGCAGGCTCTCCGCCGGCAACGCCCGTTCTTTCGACGGCAGCGGCCGCGCGGTGGACTCCAGCTCGTCGTGGAACAGCACGGGCAGCGGGGCCGGGCACTGCCGCAGGGCGGATGCCACCTCCCGTTCGGTCACGACACAGTGAGCGGCCGCGGTCCGCACCATGGTGGCGATCCGGTCCGCCGGGTGGGAGGCGTCGAGGGGCAGGAAGGCCGCCCCCGCCTTGAGGACCGCCAGCATCACGGCGACGGCGGGCGGCCGCCGGGTCATGCACAGCCCGACCACGGACTCGGGCCCGACGCCGGCCTCCAGGAGCGCGGCCGCGAGCCCGTCGGCCTCCGCGTCGAGGCGGTCGTACGAGATCCGCTCCCCGTCCGGGCCGATGAGCGCGGTGGCGTCGGGGTGTTGTGACGCACACGCTTCGAAGCGCTCGATGACGTCCACTGCGGCTCCTTGTCGGTGGATCGGTTCGGATACGGCGTCCCGTGGCCACGTACGACCGTGAAGGCCGGACTCAGCTTCAGACACCGCCTTGCACGCCAACAACGCCGATTGAACGAAGTAGCGCCGTTCTTCTCGGCGGTGACCGGCTGTCACTTCGGATTGCACGAAGTCCACGCGTCCCGGTCCGGATCGGTTGCCCGGCCCTCGGACGCGGGGTGAGGCTCGGTCGCATGACTGTCGCCACTTCGAGCACACCGACGGCGGGCCGACGACCGGGCATTCTGTCCCTGTTGCGGCTGCGGAGTGCCCAACTCTTCTTCTCCGCACTGACGTTGGCGTTCATCGGCGCGAACATGCTGGTGCTCGTCGGCGGGGTGTGGGTCAAGACACTCACCGGTGACAGCGGCGCCGCGGGGCTTGTCACCTTCTTCGTGTCGATCCCGGCGGTGTTCTACCCCTTCTTCGGACTGCTGGCCGACCGGATCCGACGCCGCACGATCATGGTGGTCGCGAACGCCGTGGCCGCCGCGGTCACCCCCGTGCTGCTGCTGGTGCACGACGCGTCCCAGGTCTGGCTCGTCTATCTGGTGACCTTCGTGTACGGCGCCGCGCTCGCCGTGATGACGGTGGCGGAGAGCGGTCTGTTCGTCACGATGCTGCCCGAGTCGCTACTCGGCGCCGCCAACAGCCTGTTGCAGTGCATCCAGGAGAGCATGAAGGTGCTGGCCCCCGCTCTGGGGGTCAGCCTGTTCGCCTGGATCGGAGGCGGGCCGGTCGCCGCCGTGGCGGCGCTCGCCTCAGGCCTGGCCTGTGTGCTGTTCCGACTGCTGCGCGTCGACGAGCGTGCGGAGCCGACGGCCGAACCGGCGGACCCGCACGGGGTGTCGGCGGGACACGGGATCCTGGCCGGCTTCCGCCACCTGCTGCGGGCCGCCGGGCTGCGCCGGGTGGTACTCGGCAGCGCCGTCGCACTGCTGGCCCTGGGGTTCACCCAGACCGCGCTGTTCGGAGTGGTGGAGGACGGGCTGCACCGGCAGCCGGCCTATCTGGGGTTCCTGGTGGGGGTGCAGGGCGTGGGCTCCATTCTGATCAGCCTGGTCGCCGTGCAGTTGATCCACCGGTTGGGCGAGGTGCGCTTCGTCGCTCTGGCGATGGTCGCCAACGCCGTGGGGGTGGCGCTGCTGGTCGCGCCGACCCTGCTCCTGATCCTGCCGGGCATGTTCCTGCAGGGCATGGGCGTGCCCTGTCTTCTCATCGGCGCGCTGACGCTCATGCAACGTCAGACCCCGGAACCGCTTCAGGGACGGACCGCCGCCGCCGTCAGCATGATGATCTTCGTTCCCCTGGCGGTCTCCCGGCTCGCGGGCGCCGTACTGGAGGAACTGACGGGTTACCGCTTCCTCCTGTGGTCCACCGCCGCGGCCTCCGCCGCCGTCGGGTGCTGGCTGATGGCCGCGGGGAGCCCGCGCGGACGTGCCACCGCCCCATCCGCGACCGCACACACATCTCCGGAAGGAAAGGCACACCATGAGTGACGCTTTTGCCGCGTTCGCCGTCGTGGTCAACGCGGAGGAACAGCACTCCATCTGGCCCGTGGGACGGGACGTCCCGGCAGGCTGGACCGAGACCGGCTTCACCGGCGACAAGCAGGAGTGCCTCGACCACATCCGCGAGATCTGGCCGGACATCACACCGCTCAGTGTGCGCCGCGCGCGAGGGGAGCGGCCCGCCTCATGACCACAGAGCGAGCTCCGCGGCTGTCCGCGGCCCAGGCCGAACTGCTGATGCGGCGGCTGCAGGGCAAGGGCTCCGTGCAGGAAGCCGGTTCAGCGGCCGTCCCGTTGGTGCGTCGGGGGAAGGGGGAGGGCCCGGCACCGCTGTCATACGCCCAGGAACGGCTGTGGTTCCAGGAACAACTCCACCCCGACACCATCGCCTACACCACCGCCGACACCGTCTACCGCATCCACGGCCCCCTGGACACCACCGCCCTGCAGACCGCCCTCCACCACCTCATCACCCGCCACGAAACACTCCGCTCCCACTTCCCCACCACCCACGGCCAACCCCACGTCACCCACGACCCACCCCACACCATCCCCCACCGCTA